>CANKOY010000013.1 GCA_947484275.1 Planctomycetota bacterium
AAGGCGTGCGAAGGCGGAGCAAGGAGCGCGACAGAAAGTTGGGCAGGGGTCCCCGCGTTAGAGCGCGAAGCGCTCGTAGTGAAGGCTCCTGCGGAGCCTTCTCAGTGGGGTGCGGCCTTCCTGGCCGCTGAGCACGACTTTCCGAGCGCAACGACGCGGCGCCGAAGCAAGTCTTGCCGTAGTAGGGACCTTTTCAACGGGCTGCTAGCGCGACAACGCCAATTCCTCCAAGCTGCGCCGCGCGCTGAGCCAGCCGATGCGCGCGCACCAGCCCATGTTCCACGGCTCCTTGTCGGTCGTGTTCTCGGGCGTGTCGCCGGCGGAGTGGTAGTAGTTGTCGTAATCGACGCGCACGAGGTCGCGCTCGCGCCAGGACTCCCCGGGCATGCCCTCGGTGCGCTTGTGTTCGTCGGGTTTGTCCCAGGCGCTCGTGAACAAGGTCAGGGACGGACGCGAGTTCTCCTTGAAGAGCTTGCTGCCGCTGAATACGTAGCTGTCGGTGCCGCCCAAGCTCTTGTTGGTCGCCCATTGCTTTGGAAATCCCTCGCGCCCGCCGTGATCAGCGAGCACAGCAAGCACCGTGCGCACCATGGGCACGTTGGCCGCCAAATCGTCCGGCTCGATGTTGAACTGATCGGCGCCCGATCCGAAGCCCGCCTGGTCGTAGTTGATCACGGCGAGCACGGCGCCTTCCTTGTCGCCGTTCGCCAGCAGGTGGCGCGTCGAGTGGATTTCCGAGCCCCAAATGGCAAAGCGCACCTCGCGCGCGGGCGCTTCGATGAGCTTTGCGTCGATCGCCTTCTTCCACGCACCGGCGATGCCGAGCAGCGTCGCCTCGCCGCTGGCGTTGTCGTCCGCGCCCGGGCCGCCGGCGTCGCTGTCGCCGTGGGCACAGAACAGCAGGTGATCTGCGGTCCACGGCGCAGCGCTCGCGCCGCGCCCAGGCAGTCGCGCGATCACCGTCAGCGGCGATTTCTCCGCGATCTCTGCCTCCAGTGAGTATTCGATTTCCAGCGCTTCGCCCTTCGCCAGCGCGGCCTCGAGCCACTGGGCGTCGGGGCGCGACAACCCGAACACGGCGCAGGGGTTGTCGGGTCCCTCGCGCAGGTGCGAAATGCGCGGATAGGCGCCGTCCAAGGTCGTGTTGGCGCTCACCAGCACCAGTGCAGGCGCGCTGCTCTTCTCAAGTTTGCGCGGCGCGCTCTCGCTAAGCAGCACCACGCCGGTCGCTGATTCCTTGGTCAGGCGCGCGCGGCCCTTCGAGCTGGGCGAAAATCCGTAGGGCCAAGCGGAGGTCAACGGACGGCGCTCCTCACCGCGCACGGCGACCACGCTCCACGCAGTCTCAGCGTGACACCAGCGCGGAGGATCCTCGACCACGCGAACCTCAAGGCCCAGCTTCTCGAAGCGCTCGCGCAAGTACGCCGCCGCGCGCGCGCCCGATTCGGTGCCTCCCATGCGCGGCCCCAGGCGGCACAGTTCGCGCACCTCGCGTTGCATCGCTGCCTCGTCCACCAGCGCGGCAAGCCGGGTCTCCAGCTCGACAGGGCTAGGATCGCTTGGGGCGGGCGTCGGAGTTGGGGCCTGGAGCAGGAAACACAATCCAAACATGGCAAATTTCTGCATGGGGGCCCCCTCGGGCCCGTGCAGTATGCCCTCGACTAAGCCCTCTCCGTACCGCAGTTCAGCGTTTGCCGCCGCCGTGGCCACCCGGGCCCGTGCCCATTCCCTGTGCGGCGCGGGCCCCTCCCAGGATCACTGTCTTGGCTCCGCGGCGAACTTCGGTTGAGGCTTCGGATGGGGGCAGGCCGCGACCGATAGGCCCAGTGCACGTGGGGCTCCGTGGACACTGCGCGCGACCCAGCCTGGACGGCGCTAGGCGCTGAATCCGTCTCGCTGCGGCGCGCGCGACCGACGTGGGTCATGCGTGCAGCAACATGGCGAACAAACCCAACGACTTCGAACGGCCCCAAGGCAATCGCCCTGCTGACAACGCGCGGCAGATGACTCCCTCGATCCTCGCGGCACAACCGGCCTGGAAGGGCAGCGAGAGGGCCGGTGATTTTCTCGGATTGAACTCGGAGCCGACCCCGGCGCCCGTCGTCACTGCGCCCGCAAATGTGCCTGGGCCCCGTGCCGCCACCGATGCAAGTTGGCTGATGGATGTGGATGAGCCGACAGCGCCGTCCGCTGCGCGCCAGGGATGGGATCGCGACGAGGTTGCGGTGCCCGCGCGCATGGAATCGGCAGAGGATCAGCAGGAGGATGCCGAAGAATCGAATTTGCCGCTTCAAACTCCGGCGGTCCTTGATGCGTCTTGGACGGAGCCCACTCCAATGCGCCGCAGTCGCAAGGCTCCGATGCTCGTGGGATTTGGCGTCAGCGCCGCGTTGGCCGCGGCCGTATTTCACTACTGGCCGCTACTCGTACCGGATCGATCGCGGGCGGACTCGAACACCCAAGTCGCGCAGGGGCCGCGAGCGATCGATGCTCCCGCAATTGCCGCGCTTGCGAACAGCGACACCGAGAGCAACCCAATCGAATTGAGCGAGCCCGCGCCGATCGGAACCAATGACCAGGAGTTCGGCCGCTCGGCCCTTGATCGCCAGGGTCGCGCGGTGCCGGTCGCCGTGACAGAGCCCGCTGTGGCGGAAGTGCCGCAGTCCTCGGAAGAGACCCAGTACCTCTATGTCGATCCGCAACTGGCCGTAACTCCGGCCTTTGACTCCACGGAATTCAGCACTGTGGCAGGCCTGGTCTCCACAACGCACGACGAGCAGTCGTCCGCGGGCCCTGTGCAGCCCCTCGAGCCTGCGGCGCCCGCCCAGCACGTCGATCAAGTGGCTCAGGCTGCGGCCACTGAAGTGATCGAGACTCAAATGCAACCGACGAAGTCAACCGAGGCGATCACGGGCTTCAATCGTGCTGCTGTCTCCGTGTCGACCGCCGCAACGCAAATCGACGCCGGTTCTGTGGCGTCCCAGGCCGCCGATCAGAACTGCGACCAGGCCGCGATGCCGGGTGGCCTCGCCGCAACGACGGATTCCATCGCTGCTTCGGCCGCCACTGGGAACCACCCGTTTCCGCGCGTGCGCGTGCTTTCCGTGCGCACTCAGTCCCTCGTGGACGCCGCCAACCGACGTCCGGATGTCGATGAGCACCGCACGCACGTTCCCAGGGAGGTGCCTGCGAATGTGGCCACGGCAAGCGCTGCGCTGCCTGAAACAGCGGCCGTTGACGCGGTCACCGGTGATTCCGAGCCCGCGTCCACGGCCGCCACCGCGAACCGCGCGGGATCCATCGACGCTGACAGCGTTCTGCTCCCGCCGCTGCCGATGCAAGGCGTGCGCGCAATTCAGGATCGCGACATGCAGTCGCTCTGGTCAGGTCAGGATCTGCCGTTCGATCGGATCGCCGCTACCCAGAAAGTGCTGACACCGAACGTGGGCAATGTGCGCGCGACACTGAAGAGCAAGGCTGTCTTCGAAGGCCGGCTGTACGCGGTCGGCGAAAACTCGATCTGGCTCGAAGGCCCCTTCGGTCGCATGGGCATTCCCAGCGATCGCCTCGACACCGTGGAAGCCATCGCGGCGGACCCGGAACCCAAACCCAGCGAGCCCGAGCCTGACCCGGCAGCGGCGGGCGTGGGGAGCGAGCACGTACAGGTGCGCACCGGAGCTGGCGTCGTTGTCGGCCGCTTGGTGGCGAACAACGGAACCAAGTCCCTGGTCGTCACGGATTCCGGACTGCGTCTCACGGTCAATTCCGAGGATGTGGAGCCGGTTCAGCAGGCGCTGCGCGTCGTGTTCAAGAAGAGCCCGCCGAAGCGCGATTGAGCGCCGCGTCCTGGGTACAGTCCCGGGATGCAGTCCGATTCGAGTGCGGAGGAGCGGCGCCCGGTCCTGCGCTCTCGTGAGCGCCGAACGGGGGCCGGCATTCCGCCACCTCACGCGACTGCCGGACGCCTGCGGAAGGCAGGCGGGGCTTGGCGATGATGCATCCGAAACTTGCGCTCGTACTTGGATTCGGGGCGTTGCTCGCCCTGGGAAATCTCGGACTTCGGCAGCGCGAGGGCCGCGTGCTTGACGACGGCTACCATCATCTTGGCAACGACACGCAGGCGGACTGGAAAGAAGCCAGCCCCAAGCCCGAGGGCAAGCGCCTGGACGTGACGTTCGAGTCAGCTGCGAACCCGGGTGAGTGGACCCTGTTCCTCGAGCAGCGCAGCATCGACAACCTCTGGCGCGTGAAGCTCAACGAAGTCGAGTTCGCGCAACTGAAGCCGTTCCCAGGTCTGACCAAGCGCAACTACACCATTCCAGCCGGGATGGTGAAGTCAGGGACGAACGTGCTCTCGTTTGTCCCCGACGTTCCCAACGACGACGTCGTGATCGGCAAGCTGCGGCTGGTGGAGCAATCGCTGCGCGAGATGTACGACACGCAGGTCGTGAGCCTGTCGGTGGAACAGCATGGTGACGGCGCTCCGCTGCCTGCACGCGTCACCTTCGTTGACGCCGCGGGGAAACTGGCGCCGATCTTCTACGCGGAGACCCTGCACACTGCCGTGCGCGACGGCGTGATCTACATCTCGAACCAAGCCGTCAGGCTGGAGCTGCCGCGCGGCAAGTACACGAGCTATGCGACGCGCGGCAGTGAATGGAGCCTGTCCCAAGTCGAGATCGACGTCGGATCGACCGCCGCCAATGTCGTTGCGCATCGCCTGCGCCGCGAGGTCGACACCGGCGGTTACATCGCCGCGGACACGCACTTGCACACGCTCGAATTCTCTGGCCACGGCGACGCGAGCGCAGCCGAGCGCCAAGTCACCCTGGCTGGCGAGGGGGTCGAATTCGCCGTGGCGACCGACCACAACCACAACATTGACTACCGGCCGTTTCAGACGCGCGCGGGACTGTCGAGCTACTTCACGGCAGTCGTCGGCAACGAAGTCACAACGGAGGTCGGCCACTTCAACGGATTTCCCCTGGATCCCAAGGACGCGATTCCCGCGCACAAGTTGACCGACTTCGTCGCGATCGTCGACGGCATCCGCGGGAAGGGCGCCAAGGTCGTGATCCTCAACCATCCACGCTGGCCCAAACACGAAGACAGTCCCTTCGCGAACAACCAGCTGGACCGCGACACGGGACGCTTCGGCAGCGGACTCCTGCTGACCGTGGACGCCACGGAGTTGATCAACTCCACCACGGACGAAGCTGATCCCCTGTTCCTGTTCACTGATTGGTTCGCGCTGCTCAACGACGGTCGGAGGATTTTCGCCGTGGGCACTTCCGACACGCACACGGTGGGGGAGCCCGCGGGTCAAGGTCGCACCTACGCCGTGAGCAAAACCGACGACCCGGCGAAAATAGAAGTCAACGCCGTGTGCGAGGCGATCAAGAACGGAAACTCTTCGATCGGAATGGGTATCTTCGCCACGGTGCTCGTCAACGGAACAGCCCGCATGGGCGATACGTTGAACGTGTCCCAGAGCCGCTTCGACGATGGAGTGAGTCTGCACGTGGAGGTCCGCGTGCAGGCGCCGTCGTGGATTGTTCCGCGCAAACTCACCTGCTACGTCAACGGACACGCGATGGCAGCCAGGTCGATCACAACTGTGCCCGGCGCGCCCACCGATCAGCGCATCGCCCTCGAGATTCCCCGTGAATGCCCACACGATCTTTGGCTGGTCTGTGTCGTCACGGGCGATCCGGCGTCCGCTCCCTATTGGCCCAACCCGAATCCCTACACCCTGGCCGCCACCAACCCGGTGTTCGTTACCTTCCAGGACGGTCCGTGGCAGAGTCCGCGGGAGATCGCCGCGCGGACGCTCGAATCCTCGGGCGGGAACGTGGTGCTCCTGGGCTCGATGATCAAGTCCATGGACGAGGCCATCGCAGTGCAGTTGCTCGACCTCTACGCAGTGAACCTGCGCGGCACGGGCACCGCGCAGGAGGAGATCAGGCGTTTGGTCCTCGAGGTCGCAGCTGGCGCCAATCCGAACTTCGAGGGCGTGCGGCGCTTGGTAGCAAGGCTTTGAATTCGTCACAGGATCGGGGCGGGACCTGTCACCTGGACTGCGTTAGGCTGTAGTGAATTCCTGGGCCTGAGCCATGAGAGACCACGCCATGACGAATCCGATCCTTCGCGCCTGCGCATTTCTGTTGTTCGTCGTCCTCGCGCTGGCGAGCTTCGCGCCGTGCGCCCATGCCCAGGGCGACGAGACGGTGCGCGATTTCCGCAAGTACTTCCGCGAGGCCAAGTCAGCTGCTGAACGCGTCGAATTCGTACTCAGCCTGGAGAAGATTGAATCGCCCGCGGTGGTTGACGCGCTCGTGCCCGTGCTCAAGTCCGAGGAGCCTGATGTTGTGCGCGCCGCGGTGCGCGTGCTCGCGGGCTTCAAGACGGTCGAGCCGATCGCGGCCCTGATTGCCACCGCCGAGAGCGACAAGACCGAATCCGTTCGACTGGGGATTCTGCAGGCCATTTTCCAGGGGCGCTACACCAGCGCGGCGCCGGCCCTGCTGGTGTTCCTGTCCGACAAGTCCTGGGATGTGCGACGACGGGCGATCGAAGGACTGGGTGTCATGAAGGACCCGGCCCACGCGGAACCCATCTCGGCCCTGTGCGGCGACAGCGAGGTTGCGGTGCGCTGCGCGGCCCTCGATGCCTTGGGCCTGATGAAATCCGAGCTGGTGCTCGCGCCGGCCACTCTGGCCCTGAGCGATCCGATTTGGCAAGTGCGCGCCAGCGCGATCAATGGACTGGCCAAGGTCCGGCGCCTGGAGTCCATCGAGCCATTGATCAATCGACTCGTGGTGGAAGAAGGCCGCCTGCGCGCCGACATCGGGGCCGCGCTCGATGAAATCACTGGCAAGACCCTGGGAGATCGCCTTGAGCAATGGCAGTCGTTCTGGACCAACTACAAAGGCAAGTTCCAGATCCCCACAGACGTCGAGTTGGCGAAGCTGCGCGCAAAGCAGAAGGAAAACCGCGAGAAATACAAACCCGCGGGCCCACAGACCACGTACCACGGCATCGACACGCCCTCGCGCTCGATCCTGTTCGTGATCGACGTCTCCGGTTCCATGGAGAACCTGGTGGTCGAGAAGGAACGCTTCCAGGATGGCGGCTACCCCTCGATGATGCGCATCGACATCGTCAAGACCGAGTTGGCGCGCACGGTCGAACGCCTCGAGTCCTACGTGAAGTTCAACATCTTGTCCTTCGGTACGGACGTGAAGCCGTGGAAGAAGGAACTCGTGCCGGCCAACGCCCTGAATCGCACCGCGGGCAAGGACTGGTCGATGAAACTCGAGCCCCTGGGCGGGAATTCGAAAGCCGACCTTGCCAGCGTCGGCCTGACCAGTTCCGCGAACCTCGAAGCCGGCAAGACCAACACATGGGGTGCGCTCACCTGGGCCCTCGGCATCGCGGGTCGCGGGGCGAAGGACAAGAACTACGCCGTCGCAATCGACACCGTGTTCTTCCTCTCCGACGGGCGTCCGTCCCACGGTGACTACGTCGATCCCGAGGACATCCTGCGCGAGGTTCGCACCGCCAATCAGCTGCGGAAAGTCGTGATCCACACGATTGCGATCGGTGAATTCCAGAAGGATTTCATGCAGCGCTTGGCCGAGGAAAACGGCGGGGTGTTCGTCGATCTCGGCCGCTGAGCACAGGGCCGCACGCCGCGCCGGTTCCGGGCGCCGCCGAGCCTGGGGCCGGTCCGCCGCGGACGGTTTTTGGTCGCGCGAGCTGATTGACAGGGCCGGGGGCCGCAAGTAGCTTCTCCGGGCCAAATTGTTGGGAATCGGGGCGTGGCTCAGCTTGGTAGAGCGCTGCGTTCGGGACGCAGAGGTCGGAGGTTCAAATCCTCTCGCCCCGACCAGCACAATTCGCGGGAGCCCCTTGGACCCGAATCCCTGCCTCGCCCGGGCTTTTGAAGACTGCCAGAGCGCTGGCCTTCGCCTCAGGGGCCGTCCAAGAGCTTCTCGAATGCCGCAACGGTGTTGACCGGCGCCAGGCAAGCGAAATCGCGGCAGAGGTAGGCGGTGGCCGCGCCATCCAGTTGCGTTTGCCCCGCCGTGTAGGGCGCTAGCTTCACGATCGGATCAGTCGCTGTCGGAGCCCGCAGCAGCACCACAGTGTTCGGTAGGAAACGCCCGCCCAGGGCGCGCACCAGGGCACTCGTGTCCGCTGCGCCGCGTTCGCCGACGATCACGATTTCGCTCGCCTTGCCTAGGGCGAAATCCGCTGCGATCAGGGCCTGGGTGTGACCCGACGGCGTGCGAGCCAGATCCCCGGCGAAGGCCCTGAGGGTTTTTTCGGCCCGCGCGGCATGGGACATATCGCCGGTCAAGTGCGCCAGTCGCAGCAGGTTCAGGGCGGCCACTGAATTCCCCGCGGGAGTTGCACCGTCGTAGAACTCCTTGGCCCGCAGGAACAGGCGTTCGCCGTCTGAGGCCGAGAGGAAAAAGCCGCCGGCCGAATCGTCGCCGAAGCGCGCGAGCATTTCTTCGTTGAGGCGCAGGGCCTCGCGCAGCCAGCGGACGTTGAAGTCGCTTTGGTACAGCTCGATCAGGCCGAAGACCAAGAAGGCGTAGTCGTCGAGCACCGCCGGCATGGCGGCTTCACCGTCGCGATAGCGCTTGAGCAAGCGGCCCTTGTCGTCGCGCAGAGTCTTCAGCACGAAATCCGCCGCGTGGCTTGCGCGTTCAACGTATTCAATGCGATCGAATGCGCGCCCAGCGCTGGCGAAGGCCGCGATCGCCAGCCCGTTCCAATCCGTGAGCAGTTTGTCGTCGCGCAGCGGGCGCACGCGCTTCTCCCGCGCCGCAAAGAGTTTTGCGCGCGCCGCGGCCATGCGACTCTGCAGTTGCTTCAGGTCTTCGCCGCGCACGCGCGCGATCTCGGGCCAGGGCGCGGACAGGTGCAGGACGTTCTGTCCGTTTGAGCGACCTGTGTGGTCGCGCATATTGCCCGCGGTGGTGACGCCGTAGACGGAGGCAAAGCGCTCGCCGTCCTCCCGGCCAAGCACTTCATACAACTGCTCGTGCGTCCACAGATAGAACAGCCCTTCCTCGCCTTCGCTGTCCGCGTCCTCGGCGCACAGGAAACCGCCTAGGGGAGAGGACAAATCCCGCCGCACGTAGTCGAGCGTCGACTCCGCAATCTCGCGATACTCTGCCTTGCCCGTGAGCGTGAACGCTTCGATGTAGGCGAGCGCGACCAGCGCCTGGTCGTAGAGCATTTTCTCGAAGTGCGGTATCAGCCACTGGCGATCCGTGGCGTAGCGATGGAACCCGCCGCCGAGATGATCTCGAATCCCTCCGCGCGCCATTTTTCCCAGGGTCAGCTCGACCATGGGCAATGCCGTGGTCTTGCCGCGCGCGTGTTGGCGCATCAGGAAGCGCAACTCGTGGGGGATCGGGAATTTCAAGGACGTAGCAAAGCCGCCTTCCTGGGCGTCGAAGCGCTGGGCCAAGTCGTCGAACGCGCGCGTCATTGCAGCTTCGCCGGGCAGGTCGCCCATGGCTCGCGCCGCGGACGCGCGCAGACTGGTCGAGAGCTGCGTGGAATGATCTTCGATGGCCTGGCGCTCGTCCTTCCAGGCGCTGGCGATCGCTGGCAGCAGTTCCAACATCCCCGGTCGGCCCGAGGCGCCCGTCTTCGGAAAGTAGGTGCCGGCGAAGAATGGCAATTTCTCCGGCGTCATCACCACGGTCATGGGCCAGCCGCCGGATCCAGTCAATGTCTGCGTCACCGTCATGTAGACCTGATCGACGTCTGGGCGCTCCTCGCGGTCCAGCTTGATGCAGATGAAACTCGCGTTGAGCAGCGCCGCGACTTCAGCGTCCTCGAACGACTCGCGTTCCATGACGTGGCACCAGTGGCAGGTCGAATAACCGATCGAGAGGAAGATGGGCTTGTCCTGTTCGCGGGCCAGCTCGAAGGCTGCGTTGCCCCAGGGGAACCACTCCACGCTGTTGCGGGCGTGCTGGAGCAGGTAGGGGCTTTTCTCAAAGATCAACCGATTGAACTCAGGCCCGCCATCGGCCGGCAGCTTGGCGATTTCCGCTGCGCCAGGCAGTGCTGCGCGATGTGGATCCTGGGGCGAGCACAGGGCGCTGGACACAGCAAGGGTGAGCGCGATGGCGTTCATGGACGCGAGTCTAGCAGTCTCGTGAGAGACGCCCTGCTGCGACCGGGCGCGCTTCGGTGCACCTTTGTCGCGCTCGAAAATTGGTGGCCAGCGGCCGGAGAGGCCGCCCGCGCGCCACTCTCTTTCGCGCTGCTTGTTTCGCCTTCCAGCGCCACGGCCTCGCGCCGGGACTTCACCGACGGGCCTGCTAGGCTGCTCGGTCGCGATCCGTAGCGAGCTTCGGAATTCTCGCCGGCAACCTGCGCCTGTAGCTCTCCAGTGCGCGGGGCGCTAGGTTTCGTCGCCCGAGACCGTCGAGCTCACTCTTCAACCGACTGAGAATTGCCATGTGGATCCTGCTGTTGCTCGCCTTGCAAGTCGCGCCGGCCCCAGAGCCGTCGAGCGCGCCGTTGTGTGCGCCGGTGCCAGAGCAGCAGCAGATTCACTGGCAGCGCTCCTTGGAAGATGCACAGGCCCTCTCGCGCGCCCAGGGCCGGCCGATATTGATCGCCATCAACATGGACGGGGAATCGGCTTCGGAGAACATCGTGCGCGAGCGCTACCGCGATCCGAAATTCGTGGCCCTGACGCGCCGCTTCGTTTGCCTGGGGGCCAGCGCCTTTCGTCACGGCGAGCGCGATCACACCTATGATGGTCGTCGGCTGTTGTCGCCGCGCCTTGGTGCGATCACCAGCGGCGAGGCGATGGCCCTGGAGCCAATCCTCTACGACGCGTACTTGGGCGGCGAGCGCATCGCCCCGCGGCACGCGCTGATCTTGCCGGATGGCACGAAAATCTTCGATGTATTCCAGCTGTTCGACCTGCGCGAGCTCGATCGTCTCTTGGAGGACGCACAGAAACTCGCTCCGCCCGCGACCGAACCAGACCATGGCCCGGTCGACGCCTCGCGCCTGACCCGCGACGGCTGGTTGAAGCTCGCCAGCGCCGTGGACAATCGCGAACGAGCGCGTTTCGAAGCGCTGCTGGCCGCGCCCGCGCCCCTCGAACATTTGGAGGCGGGCCTGGATGCGCTTGCGCAGGTGGCGAACGTCGGTTCGATCGAAGCCCTGCGCATCGCCTTCGGTCGCGCCGCCGAGGCACCGGAGCGCATCGTGCCCCTGGCGACGAAAGTGGCTCTCACTCGAAAGTTGGAGATTCCCGCCGCTGCGCTCTTGCGCGAACTGTTGTCGGACGTGCCCGAGCACTGTGCCGCCGCGAGTCCCACAGCCCGCGGGGAATTGATCGAGGCCTTCGCCAGGCTCGGAGGAGCGCAGGGCGCGAACCGTTCCTTGCTGCTCTCCTACCTCGCGGCCAGTGAACTTGCCCCGGAGCAATTGGTGCGGCTGTGCCCATCGGATTCCTGGTCTGCCGTGGGGGACGTAATTCGCGAAAGCAATGGTCGGATGCGTCCTGCGGCCGCCCTCGCAGTGGCGCGCTCGGTGGTCCGCGAAGCTCCGTGGCGAGCGCCGGACGAAAGGGGTTCCGAGGAGGTCACGGAGGCTGAACTGCAGGCGGCGGATGAACATCTCGCCGCCCACAGGGACGACGTCCAAGCGCAGCGACGCTTCGGCAAAGCGGCGCTCTTGGCGGCTCGGTTGCGCATCGAAATCCAGGGGCCCAGCGTTGGCCTGTTGCTAGAGGACTCAGCACGGGCGCTGGAGCAGGCGATCCTTGCGAACCCGTCGGATATCGAGTCTTGGCTCTTGCTCGCTCGCGCTGCGTATCTGCGCTCGGATTTCGAAGCACAGGAGCGCGCTGGCCTCGGTGCCCTCGCGGCCATGCCCAAACTGGATTCCGGGAGCGTCAGTTGTCTCCTGGGTCGCGTCGCCAGGACGCCTGGAGAGATCGCCGCCGCTGCTCGCGCTGTTGCGCAGCCGCTCGAACGCCTCGAGGCCATGCGCTGGCTGGCGGACGGCTGCGCGCGGCTGCTTGGCGTTCGGTCTGGGGGAAATGTGGTCGTCGAACTCACGGGGATGTTGCGCGGCTACGGCGCGGCGACGCTCGCGGTGCAATCGCCCCTGGCCACCGCAACGGATTGGTTGACGCTCTCCGCATTCCATGCAGCCCTCGGTCGGCGCGCCGAGGAGATCGCTGTTGCGCGAGCGGGCCTTGATGTCTTCCCCGACGCGCAGGAATTGCGCAACGCGTATTACCTCGCCGTTTGGGAGCGCGGCTATTCCGCCGAAGCTCGCCGCCAGAGCGAGGCGCTCGCCGATCTGCATCCAGAGTCCGGCGCCGCACGCTGGTACATCGGCTACGCAGCCATGCACGAGGGGAACACGCTGCGGCGGGCCGAGGATCCGCGTGCGGCCATCGATGCCTATGAGCTCGCCGAGCGGTCGTTTCAGGAGAGCGTCGAGCTTGCGCCCGACTTCAAGGACAGCGCCGACTACTATCGCGCCCTCGCGGCCCTGGGCTCGGGCTTCGCGCACTTACTGGTCAACGAGCGCGCCGAGGCGGCGGAGCGACTGGTCGCCGGCATCGCGATCCGTCCGTCGATCGCCGACGTGCGCGATCCCCTCGATCGCGAGGCCGTCGATCTGCTCGATGGAGCGCTCGAGTGGCGCCGCGGCGGGCCGAGTCCCGTGGATGCCCTGGAATTGACCCGCGAGTTCCTTCGCGTGGATCCTGGAAACACCCAGTGGGCCCGTCGCATTTCGGACAGCGAACTGCGCGAGGGCCTGCGCTCCGACGGTCGCGCAAATCCCGAACTTGGCGATCGGCAACTGGAGCGCTCGATCGCCGTGGCGCGCTTGGCCCAGGGTGAGGTGGCTGCAGATGAGGATCGCCGCGCCCTGGCCCAGGCCCTGTCCGTGCATGCAGAGCGCATGTTGGCGCGCGCCCGCCTCGATCTCGCCCGGCCTCTGCTCTCGGAGGCCGCGCAGCTCATTTCCCTGGCGGGAGTTGCCTCTGGCGCCCCCGAAGGCGAGTGGTTCGAACTGGCCGCGCGCCTGCGGCTGCGCCTTGGGGAAGCTCGGCCGATATTCCGCCCCGGCCGCTGATTTCACGCGGCGGGGAGGGCCAGCTCGCGGGTGGTGCCTCGAGAAACTGTTTTTCCTGTTCCCCGGGCGCCGGGCATCGGGCAAGCTTGAACATGTCGGCAGCTGGTTGGCTGCCTGGAAGCGGGGGACGCTCCCGCACTGCGCCAGGGCCTTGGATCGTTCGCGATCCCACTGGCGCGTGCCCTTCGACTGCGAGACAGTCGGCCCTCCCGCCCGCGCCCGATCGCCCCGTGGGGGCTTCGCTGTGCGCGCCTCGCCCCCCGCAGGTGGCGCCGAGGTAGCCAGGTGGAACAGCCCTGTCCGGCCCGCTCGCGGGCGTTCTTGAAGCCCGTGGCGGATGCACTCCCCGTGGCGCACCGGGCGCCGACCTTGCCCCCTGTGCCCGCTGGCAGAGGCAAGGCCGCGCCAGTTCCAACTCCCCCTCATTCAAGAGGACCAGGTTTGTCCCGCGACAACCAGAAACCATCGTTCGACCCCGATTCCGTGCCCTTTGGGGCCATGGACATCCCTCCCGAGGCCCTGCGTGCGCGGCCCAGGACAGCCGCGCCGTCGCCGCGGCCAGCCCCAGAGCCCGCTCCAGCGGCTCCGCCTGCAGCCCCGGCCGCGCGTGCTCCGCGCCCTGAGGACTCAGCGGATGGTGGCGGGCAGCAGGATTGGCGCCGGCCCGAGAATCGCCGCGGCCACGCCCGCCGAGGCGGTCGCAGGCGCAACAGAAACCGAGACGGAGGTGAGCCCGAGAATCGCCCTCCCGGCGAGGGATCCGCTCCCGATGGAGAAGATCCGCGCCGAGACCATCCTGATCAGGGAGAGCTATTTCGCGGCGCCCCGCGGGATGGCGCGCGCGTTCCTCCACACGCCGAATATCCCCACCGGCCTGACTCTGGCGGAGACGGGCGCGGGCGCGAGCGCCCGGAGTTCGAAAACAATGACGGGGATCGCAACCACCAGGCGGTCGATCCGAGTGCGGAGTTCGGCGATCGCCAAGGTCGCTTTGGCCGACGCCGCAGGCGCCGCCGCGGAGGAAATCCGAATCATCCTGGCGGGCCCAACGCACAGGGAACCCAGGCGCCGGCCCACCCGCAGCAGCACGGTGGACACCGCCAGCATGAGGGCCGCCCGCACCCGGGCCAATTCGCGTCGCACGAGCCGGTCCACGTCGCTGTGCCAGAGCAGCGCACGGAAGTCAGCGGGATGTTCATCGCCGACAAGGGCCACGGGGGCACCTTGCGCGATCCTGAGCGCCAGTACCTTCCGACGCGCGACGATGTGTTCGTCTCGCCGAATCTCGTAGCGCGCTTCAAGCTGCGCGACGGTGCAATCATCCGCGGCCCGACCCAGCGCGGCGGTGGGCCGCACGGCCTGCAATTGGCGGATGTGATCGAGGTCGACGGCAAATCGCCGCGCGAGGTGATGAACCTCGTGCCGTACAAGAAGCTCGTCAGCATCGATCCGGACTTCCACTACGAGCTCGGCAACCAGACTGGCGACGTCTCGATGAAGATCCTGGATCTTCTGTGTCCGATCGGACGCGGAACGCGCGGTCTATTGGTCGCGCCGCCGCGCTCAGGCAAGACGATCCTGATGCAGAAATTTGCCTGCGGAATCCAGGAGCACTACCCCGATGTGCAGTTGTTCGTGCTGCTCGTGGATGAGCGGCCGGAGGAGGCAACGGAGTGGACGCGCATCATCAAGGCGCCTGGGATGGTGTTCGTCTCGACCAATGACGAGCGCGCCGACAATCACGTAGCACTGGCCGAGGTGGTCTGGGCGCGTGCCGCGCGGCTCGTCGAACTGGGGCAGGACGTCGTGCTCGTTCTCGACTCGATCACCCGTCTGGGTCGCGCGTACAACAACGTCCTTGGCAACAGCGGCAAGACCATGTCGGGCGGACTGGACACGCGCGCCATGGAACGTCCCAAGCAGTTTTTCGGTGCCGCGCGCAACACCGAGACCGCAGGCAGTCTGACGATCCTGGGCACGACCTTGGTGGAAACCGGCAGCCGCATGGATCAGGTGATCTTCGAGGAGTTCAAGGGCACGGGGAACATGGAACTTGTGCTTTCGCGCAAGCTTTCCGACCGGCGCATTTTCCCGTCGATCGACGTCGAGAAATCCGGCACGCGCAAGGAAGAGAAGCTGATCAAGTCGCGGCGGTTGAAGCAGATTCAGATCTTGCGCCGCGTGCTGCTGAAGATGAATTTTGTTGAAGCCATGGAGCTCTTGATCAACAAGCTCGAGGACATCGATGACGTCGATGTGTTCCTCAAGCGCTTCGAAGTCGATCCCGAGAAGTGAGCACGCAAGCGGCGCGCTGGCGGGGATTCCTTTCGGTGGCGGCGCTGCTCGTCCTGGCCTGCGTATTGCGTTTTCTGCCCCTCGAGCATGGGCTCCCGCGCAACTATTTGCCCGACACCCACAGCGTGCGCGCGGCACTCGGCATGGCCAAGGACAAGGACCTCGCGCCGGAGGTCGGCAAGTACTCGTCCTATCCGAACTTGATGCCGTACCTGCTCTTGCCGGTGTATGGCGCGCAATTCGTATGGGGCAAATGGCGTGGCGAATGGGAGAACGCCGAAGACTTTGGAAACCTGCTGAGCGAGGAACCTGAGCGCGCCGCCCTGCCCGCCCGTGCGCTAGTGGCTTCTTTGGGTGCCCTGACGGCCCTCGCGGTCTACTTCGCGGCGCGCGCCGCAGGACTTGGGGCCGGAGCGTTGGTGGCCATGTTCCTGACCGCCACGGGACTCTTGCACCTACAGATGTCGGTCCACGAACGCCCATGGGTGCAGGTGGTGTTCTTCGGCGCACTGTGCTTGTGGGGCAGCATCAGCTACACGAAGACGCGCCGCCTGCGCGCGCTGATCCTCTCCGGCAGTTGCGCGGGGCTGGCCTTTGCTTCGCACCAGGCCGGCGGCTTCTTCGCCTTCCTCACGGCCGCCAGCTGGTTTTGTGCCGCGTGCACGGGCGAGCAATGGCGCGGCGGCGCGCTTCTACGGCGCTGTTCTCATGCCGCCTTGGCGGGAGTTGCTTTCATCGTCGTCGGCGTGCTGTGCGGACATGCCTACTACCTGACCCACGGCGCCGTGGAAGAGGGGCAGGTCATTGGCGCCGCGCGCGCAGCGGAGCATTTCACGATCGGTGGGCAGGCTTTGCGCGTCGGACTCTCCTGGCAGTCCTTCACGCACTTGGGGCGGACACTCTTCGGCTACGACCCGGTGCTCTTGGGCCTTGGCGTCGGCGGACTGCTGCTGTCATGGCGACTGGTGGCCCTGCGCGGACCGATGTTGTTCACGCTCTTCTACTCGCTGTTCTTCCTCTTCAATCCTTCGGACCACGTGCGCTACTTGCTGCCGCTGACGGTGCTCTTGGCGCTGCCCGCAGGTTACCTGTGCGAGTTCGTCCTGCAGCGCAAGCTCGGCGTCGCGGCATTGGCGGCATTGTGCTGTCTGCCGCTGGTGCAGGCTTCGCGCATGGTGTGGATCTTGCGCCAGGAAGACACTCGCGCCGAGGCTGAGCGCCGACTTGAGTCCGAGTTCGCCTCGCCATCGAGCCCGCGCTCCTACATCGCCATCGATCACTATGGGCCCCAGGTCGATCTCTCTCTCGCGTCCCTGGACGAGCTCAGCGGCCTGCGCGAGCTGCGTCGCCGAGAGCTGCGCCGCCAGCAGGAACTCGCCGCCGGTCGCGCGCCCGGAGGCAAGCTCGGCATCCACGCCATGTACGTCGAAGAGTTGTTCGGCTTTGACGACGAGGCCCAGCGCTATGGCGTCGCCGCGGAACGCCGAGGGCTGGCGGAGACTCCGGCAGAGATGTTCGAGGTGCTGGGCGTCTCGCACTTCGTCATGGTCAATCGCCGTCCAGGCGATCACTCCGCGCCGTTCCTCGCCGAACTGGCGCAGCTATGGATCCCGACCTGGATTATCGACCCCTCGCGCAGCGGCGCCGGGGAGTCGCCCGAGGCGCTGCTGCCCACCGAGATGGATTTCCCGCTCACCGGACTGTGGCGCGTAGATCGACCGGGGCCGCAGATCACGCTGTTCTTGCTGCCGAAATCCTAGAGCGCCGCACTTCCGCCACGGGCGATCACGGTTCACCCAGATGCTGGCGAAGGAAGCGCTCGATGCGTTTGTACTCGTCAAGCCAGTGGGCCCCGTCGCTGAACGCGTGGTTTTGACTGGGGTAGAGCATGGCGTCGAAGTCCTTGCCCAAGTCGATCAACTTCTCAATCAAACGAATCGTGTCCTGCGCGAACACGTTCGAGTCCAGCATGCCGTGCAGCAACAGGAGCGGCTTGGACAGTCCCTCAGCGTGATCGATCGGCGACGAGAACACGTAGGCCTCAGCGTGGGTCGACGGCCGCCCAAGTCGCGGTTGGGTGTAGCCAGGGTGATACGTGCGCCAGTCTGTGACCGAGCGCAGTGCAGCGCCGGCACTCCAGCGTTCGCCTTCCTTGAACAGCGCCATCAGCGTTAAGAATCCGCCGTAGGACCCGCCGTAGCAGGCGACTTTCGCGCGGTCGATCACGCCGCGGGCGGCGAGCTGGTCCAGCGTGTCGTTGATGTCCTTCAATTCGAGTTCGCCGAGCCGGTACTGAGCCGCCGTGCGGAAATCCTGGCCGTAACCTGAGCTGCCGCGATAGTCCACGTCGACGACGACGTAGCCCATTTCCGCCAGCCGCGAATGGAACATCAGGTTGGGTTCGTACTCGGTCATCGAGTCGGTCACGTTCTGCAGATAGCCCGCGCCGTGGATGAAAACCACACAGGGCCGCTCGCGATCCGGGCGCTCGAGCGAGCTGCACTGCGGCAGGAACACGTGGCTGCGGACGCGCGCATCGCGTTCGCCGCGAACTTCGAAAAGGTGCGGCCAGATCCAGGGTCGGGCAGTGAATTCGACCGGCGCCGTGTGCGTCAGGGCCCGGGGCTTCGCGCTGGGAATTGTCTCCGAGCTCCAAATCTCCGCGGGCTGGAACATGCGGCCGTGCATGAACACCACGCGCGTGCCCTCGAGCGCCAACTGAGGATCTGTGTTGAAGCCAACGGGTGCGGGGATCTCGAGCACGGCGCCTGTGGGTGAGATGTAGCCCAGCTTTCGTTGCTCCCACGCGCCGTCGTCGCTGTGGCTGAAGACGATGCCACCATCGCGTGCGATATCGAACGAACTGACTTCGCCGCTGACCTGCGTCAACTGACGTAGATCGCCCGTAGCGACGTCGTAGGCAAACAACTGCGCCCTTCCCGGAAGCGTCGAGCTCTCCAAGGACTCAGAGCCGAAAATCAGGCGCGCGCCGTCGCTGCTCCAGCGCGCGCGATCCGCCGGACCGCCGATCCAGCGCTCGTCGCGGTCCACCATGGCGCGCACGAGGCCCGTGGATTCGCTCCACAGAAACGTCTCCAGGGTGCGGAAATCCGCCGACTCGCGCGCGAGGGCCAAGCGCGGCGGGGAGTCTGCTGCAGGTTGTGGAGCCCAACCGATCGTTCTCAGCCAAAACGCCGGTTCCTCGCCTGTTGAGAGCAGCGTGCGCGCCCCCGAGCGCGTGTCCCACAGATACAACTGGCGCGGGGCCGGCGGGTTCTCCGCGAGATCACGACGGCCGTCGCGCACGCTGACGCGGGTCGAGAGGTAGTCCGGAATCAGGGTCGGCGCAGATTCAAGGGAGCGATCGGTCCAGACGCCAAACAGGAAGCGCCCGTCCGGAGAAATTTGCGCGTTTTCGAGGGCCTTCATTTCCGCCATGCCCTCGAGTTCCACGGCGAGGCCCGAGTCCAGCCAAAGGACCTGGGCGGGCGTTTTCGAGGCCGGCTTGTCTTCTGCGGCGGGCACCGCGATCGATGCCACGGCGGGTTCGCGCGAGAAGGCGACCGCAAGATTGCGCGAAAGACTGAGCTTGCCAACGTCCACATCGATCGCCGCGGTCAGGTTGACGCCATCAGCCGCCGAGAGCGGCCACACAGGAGTCGGATCGCCGACCAGTGCGAAGCGCCAGAGGTCCTTGCCGACGTTGACGAGCAGCGCGCGGTCGTCCTCCGAGAAGCGCGCGGAGGACAGACTCTTGAGCTCGCCCTCAGGTTCAGCGCGCAGGAGCAGCTTCACCGCCCAACTAGCGTCCGCCGCGATCGGTGGATCGAGAAGGAACAACTCCCTATCGCGCAGTGCCAGTGCTCGCGCGCCGCGATTGGACCAGGCGAGCCGAACTTCCTCGGTCCGCTTCGGGGTTTCGCCCTCGACTTGCGGCGCGCGCTCCTGCAATAGGTCCTCCACGATCTGTCCGCACTGTCCCGGCACGGCGGGGTTGGCCGTGGATTGAATTCGCAGTCCGCGCGTTTTCCCGAGGGACCTGGAACCGTCGGCGGCAGTTTCGAGCGCGTTGAATTGGAATGCGATCCAGCGACCGTCGGCGCTGAGGGCCTGGATCTGGGGTGCGCGGCCCTGGATGCCCGGCAAGAGGAAGATCTCCTCAAGCGTGGGCGATGACCGGTCTTCCGTGGTCGCTAGGCGCTCCCGAGTCGCCGTTGAGGTGCAGGCCAGGGTCCAGAGGATCAGCGCCGAGGCGAAGGGCAATGGCCGCTGGAATAGGGTCGCTCGCTTCATCCCCGGAGCCTAGCAACGGGGCCGGGCGGCGGGCACTGCACAGCCTCGCCAAACTGGGCCAAGCCCCTCCTGCGGCCGCAATGAACCGGCTCCGCGCAGAGTCCTGGCGCGGACTCAAGACCGACGTCACGGCGGGACGAAGATCCGCAGTGTGAGCGCCGATTTCACCGACCCGCGGCCAGCAAGCGACCCCTCGGTCGGCACCGCCCGGTCTGATTTCGAGGCGCCGGCCAAGGTCGCTGTTCAAGGGGATCCCCATGAGGTCGCCCCTGCCCTGCCCGCTCGCCACTGGGCATTCGACGGCCAATCCGGAATGTCCGCAGGCAACCTGCTGCGATCTGAGCCTTGGCCCGAGCCGAGTGTCCCCACTGCGCAGGCATCCGGGCGGGCAGCGCGACGCCATCCGACGCGTTGGCGCAAGCGTCTCGCCTGGGCCCAGGTGAGCGGACTGTGCCTCATCGCCTACGTGGCCGTGTTCAACATCTCCGTGGTCCGCGGCAGTTCCATGTCGCCAGGGATCCACGATGGCGATCGCATCGTGGTCGATCACTTCGCGTACATGCTCGGCGACGTCCAGCGCGGCGATGTGGTCGTGTTGAAGTACCCGCTCGATCCTTCGCTCAACTACGTCAAGCGCATCATCGGCCTGCCGGGCGACGAAATCGAAATCGACCGCGGTCGCGTTTTGGTCAACGGAAAGGAGCTGGCGGAGCCCTACGTCGAAAGCCCGGACCCACTGCCGCGCACCCGCGTGCGAGTCCAGCCGGCGCACTACTTTGTGCTCGGCGACAATCGGCCGCGCTCGTCGGACAGCCGCGAATTTGGGCAGGTGCCCATGGACTACGTGCGCGGACGCGTGGAAGCTCGACTCTGGCCGCTATCGCGCATCGGCGCGATCCACTGAGCGGTCGGGCGCTGGCAACCCGGCGCTTGCTACAGTTCGTCCATGGCTCCCCATGTGGCATTGATCACCGGCAGCGCTCGCGGACTTGGACTTGCCTGTGCGCGAAGATTCGCATTGCGCGGCGACCTCGTACACGTGGTCTACCGCACAAGGAACGCTGAAACCCCGGCACTCGAGCGTGAATTCGGACAGCGCGTCCATCAGGGAGATGCCACATCCGAGGTCGATCTCGCGCGCATCGTCGCCGACGTGCTGAGCCGAGACGGTCGCGTGGATCACGCCGTCCACGCCGTGGGGGAGTTCAGTCCCGGTCCCCTTGCAGAATTTCTCCCCGCTGATTTTCGGCGCATGCTCAGCTCCAATCTTGAGTCCGCGTTCCTGTTTGCCCGCGCGGTGTTGCCCGCCTTGCGCGAGCAACGCGGTCAACTGGTCTTCTTCGGCGCCGCTGGACTGGCGGGGCTGCGCGCGCGACGGGAGGCTGCGGTGTACATGGCGGCGAAATCTGGCTTGGTCGTGCTCGCCCGCAGTCTCGCGCTGGAGGAAGCGCCGTCCTGCGTGCGCGTCAACGTGGTCTCGCCTGGGATCGTCGGCCACCCGCACGCCCACGCGGACACTCACGAAAAGCTCGCCCAGGGAATGGTGCCTCTGGGTGGCGCCGCGATCGTGCCAGAGGACGTTGCCGCGGCCGTCGCCTGGCTGTGCTCCGACGACGCGAAGCACATCACCGGCATCGATCTCGAAGTCGCCGGCGGCTTCGGCCTTTAGCGCGCGCCGAGCGTCAGGCTTGTCGCCGCAGTCTCGACCGGCCAGGTATCAAAGTCGACAGTTCGCCGATTCCGTCGATGGAGCAGTGAACTTCATCGCCCGCGGCGAGCACGCCGAGTGCAACGGCAGTCGGCACCAGGACTAGGTCGCCGGGATGCAAGATTGCCGCGCGCGACAGCGCAGTCACGGCCAGGGCGACCTCCTCCCCAAATCGCGCACAGCACCGTGTCAGCGTGGGTTCGGAGTGATCCTCGCGGCGGCGCTGGGCGCGCACCACGAGGTCCCCAAGATCAAGGGCCGCGCGCGGCGTGAATGCTGGTCCGATCGTCAGCGTGCCCTCGGGTGAGTCGCCGAACCATGGCGAGCGCGGCCGCCCGTCCAAGGAGCGGCGCGTAATGTCGCTGGCGGCCATGAATCCTGCTACGCAATCGAGTGCTTCCGCGAGTTCCAGTCCCCTTGCCCGCCGCGCAATCACTGCCGCGAGAAAAATCTCATGGAGCATCACGGATCCATCGGGATGTTCGCCATCTTCCGCATTTGGTCCGCGCAGCGTTGACCCGCTGGCCACCAACGATGCCGGCGATCTGTTGGTGAACCACGGTCGGGAGTCGGTGGGGGCGTTTGCGACGAACAAATCGCGCGGCGAACGCGAAATGGCGAGGATTTTGCCGACCTGCCGCGGCTCCAGGGGCGTGAGGACCCGCTCAGGCTCCGGGACCTGCCGCCTGCGACTGAAGGTACTGGGATCCAGCACCCGCCCCAGGCCGCCGCCAGTGATCAGTTCGAGCAGATCCCCGCGGTGGGCTCGATCGAGGCCGTGCGAGAGGTCGTAGTGTCGGCCTTCCTGCTCCAGGATCAGGCAGGTGCCCGCGGAACTTGGGATTCGAAATACGCGCACCGCGCGGCCTGCGCGGTTGGAGTCATCTGGAAGCATACGTGAGAGCAGAGTGCCTTGGGAACGCTCGCCTCGATCAGCGCGGTCGCGCCGCGTCGAGCGTCAGGAGTGCATAGGCGGTGGCGACGATCGGGTTACCTTCGTACCAGCGCGGGCTGTTTCGATTGGTCCACGATCCGTCGGTTTTGTCCTGCATGGCCAGGAGTCTGCCGCAAAGCTCATTGCGCCAGGCGTGGGATTTGCCCGCGCCGTCGAGGATCACATCCTCGCCGAATACTTCGAGGGCGCGTGCCATGGTGTGGAAGTAGTAGAAAAGGCCCTGATAGGCGGCGGATGGATCTTCGCTCGCCATGAACCCGGGATTGATGTCGAGCGTGTAGTTCTCGCGGCACCACTTCCACGCGGACTGCACGCGAGGGTCCTGCTTGTCGAGTCCGGCGAACACGAAGCTCTTCAGCAGCGCGTAGGTCATCGACCCGTAAGAGCGTGGAATTTTCGTTCCGTCGGCCAGTTCGAAACCCGCCTTGGAATCCCCGGGCGCGTAGCCCGCGCCGCCGTCGTTGCCGCTGAGGATCACCACCTTGCCGTCGCGACCCTCGACGAGTTTCACGTCATTGGATTCCGAGCGATTCTGACAGCGCTGCAGGAAATTCAGGGCCTTGGCGTAGCTCGCGTCGCTTTGCTTCAGGCCCGAGGCGGAAAGTGCCTCGAGGGCCATTTGCAGGTTGGACAGGTCCGGTCGCTCGGTGCTGCCGTAGCCGATGCCACCGTAGTAGATGTCGCCTTCGCTATAGCCCTCGCCCTCGTCGGCCTGCAGCAATTGCAGATAAGCGCGCGCCTTCTCGATCACCGGGGCGTACTCGGCCTTGTTCGCGCGCACCAGAGCCATGATCGAGGCCGAAGTGCCGTAGTTGGCGAGCTTCCCGTCGTGAATCGAGCCGTCGGGACGTTGCAGGCTCACCAGCCAAGTGAGCCCGGAATCGATCGCGTGTTGCACTTCGGGCGGGCGAGGCTTGGGCACACATTGCAGGGCGCCGAGAGCGATTGCGCTGATGCCAGCGTCCGGCTTCTCCGGTTGTCCGAAGCGTCCGTCCGGTGCGACACTCGCCAGGAAGCGGCCACCTTCAACCAACGCCTTGTCCACGCGTCCGGAGTCCGCTGCCGTGAACTCCGGCAACTGCGCGATCTGCGCCGGAGTCGCCTGCTTCGCCGCCATTCGAATTGTTCGCTCGCAGCGCGAGAGTTCGACCAGCGCGCGTGCCGTCTCCACAGCGCTGCCCTCCTTCCCGTTCCACATTCCGTCCCGGTCACGTAGGGCCAGCAGTTCCAGCGCGCGCTTCGCTGCCGCTTCGGCTCCGTCGAGTGCCGCGGGCGGATCCCAACCTGGTCCCTCCAGTCCCGCGCCAGCCAGATTCTTCAAGGCTGACTTGAGTGCGCCGGAGGTGCTCGCATCCGCGAAGAGGGTCAGCGAAGCCGCCGCGAGCCGCGTCTGGGCCAGGCGCGCATCGCCCGCGGCTCCTTCGTCAGCAATGGAACCGTCCGCCGCTTGGCGTGACACGAGGAAGTCGAGGGCCTTGCGCACGAACGGTCCGTCGGCCGCGCGGTATTGATCGGGACACTGGGCCAGGGCGCGCAGGGCCCAGGCGGTGGCGCTGACGCCGCCGTAGGAGCCGGTGGTGAGATCCTGGCGCGAGCGCAGCCAGCGCACCCCGGCGCGGATGTCTTCGCCCAATTGGGGCGCTGCGGGTGCCTGGGGCGCTGCCGCGACCGTTTGGACGAGGCACAGCAGGATCAGGAATGACAGAACGATGCCGCGGGCAAGCAAATGTCGGATCATGAAGTCAAATATCCTACGCAGCACGGGCTCTGCACTCCATTGAAGCGAGAGGGGGAGCCAAAGGACGTACGCGAATGCGGTGCCTAACGTTGGCCCTGGACCGGGGTTCATTGGGGGCGGGTGCAGGCAGCGTGGGGTTGCGCGCCGCGCGCAGCGATTCGATGCTGGGGCCATGACACAGCCTTTGTCCCCGGCGCCGAGCATCCCGCTTAGGTTCCAGCGCTTCCCTGGCGCACAGATGCTCGAGCGGGCCAAGGCCTTTCGCGTCGAAATCGCTCAGCGGCGCAGCGTGCGCGAATTCAGTCCCGATCCGCTACCAGAGGGCCTGCTCGACGAATGCCTGCTGGCGGCAGGTAGCGCGCCATCTGGGGCCAATCAGCAGCCTTGGACTTTCGTGGTCATCGAGGACCGCGAGGTGAAGCGCAAGATCCGCGCGGCAGCAGAGGAGGAAGAGCGCGCGTTCTACGCCTCGCGCGCCAGCGCAGAGTGGCTGGCGGTTCTCGCGCCGCTGGGCACGGACTGGAACAAGCCGTTCCTTGAAACGGCGCCGGCCTTGATCGCCGTCTTCCGCCAAGCCTACGGGCTCGAGGGCGGCGAGAAGCGCGATCACTACTACACGCAGGAGTCGGTCGGCATCGCAGTGGGCTTTCTGCTGGCGGCGTTGCACCACGCGGGACTCGCCACGTTGACACACACACCAAGCCCCATGGGGTTCTTGAACCAGATCCTCGGCCGGCCGGTGAACGAGAAACCGTTCGTCCTGATCCCGGTCGGACTGCCCGCACCAAGTTGTCGCGTGCCAGACATTTCGCGCAAGTCCATCGGTGACATCAGGCGCCGGGTGTGACGGGGGAGTTGCGTTGAGGTTGAGCTTCGCCTTGGTGATTGGCGCGCTGCTGTGCGCCTGCACGGCTCCGGGCGCTGGTCCGGACTCGCGCGAGTTGACGGTGATGTCCTGGAACCTGCTGCACGGGGCGGACGAATTCGGAAACCTGAATCTCGAGGCCAAGGGCGCATACCTTGCGCGCCAATGCTCGGACCTGGTTTCGTTGCAGGAGATCGATCGCAAGTGCGCACGCAGCGGCGCGGTGGACCAGCTGTCCGTGCTCGCGGACTTGACGGGGATGGAGCCGCAGTTCGGCTCGTTTATGGCTTACGACGGCGGGCATTACGGCATGGGAAGCCTGAGCGCGCTGCCGAGCCTGGGTTCGCGCGCCCTGGAGCTACCGCCGGGAGACGAACCGCGCGTGGCGTTGATTCGCGAGGTGCGCGTGCTCGAACACTCCATGTTGTTCGTCAACGTCCATTTCAACTGGATCGAGGACGACCGCGCCCGCTTCGCCCAGGCGCAGGCGCTGCTTCTGGCGCTCGAATCGCAAGAACTCCCGTGCATCATTGCAGGTGATTTCAACGATCGCCCGGGGAGTCGAACACTGGAGGCGTTCTACGCGTCAGGGTTCGTCCACGTGGAGCCCGCGGGGCCCACATGGAACGCGCGCGCGCCGAGCAAGGACATCGACCACGTGCTGATTCGCTCGGGGCCCGACTTGAAGGTCGAGGCGCTCGGGGGCCGAATTCTCGACGGAGATTTGCTCTCCGATCACTGCGCCCTGGTCGTGCGCGTTCGGGTCAGCGATCGAGAATGACCGCGGTTCCGTAGGCGACAAACTCCGCGGATCCGGCGGAGATCTCGCTGGTAGCGAAGCGCATCCCGACGATCGCGTCCGCACCGCGGGCACGGGCCTCGGCCACCATGCGGTCGATCGATTGCTCGCGGCTCTCCGCTAGCAACTTCGTGTACTCCTCGATCTCGCCGCCCACCAGGCGTTTGAAGCTGGCGGAGATGTCGCGGCCAAGGTGGCGCGAGCGCACGGTGTTGCCGCGCACCAATCCGATCGTTTCGCGAATTCTGCGACCGGGAACTTCGTCGGTAGTGCACAGGATCATCTCTCGATCTCCGTGTACGGATCGAAGGGCAAGGTTCGAAGGCGCCCGCGCAGCGTCACGAGCAACAAGAGCAGCGCGCCGCCGCACAGGGCCCCGAGCAGGGCCTTCACGGGAACGGGCTGCTGGCTGGCCCAGATCTCGTAGGCGCCCCATCCGGCAAGCCCCGTGGCACCGATCGCCATGGCCATGAAGGCTGCGACCGTGGCGGTTTGCTGCAGAGGATCGCGGGCCAACTTCTTCCACTCGTGATCGATGGGCTCGGGCGCTGCCATGGAGCGCGCCAGGAGTCCCAGTCGCCGCAGGGAGACCACTTCCCGGCGCAGGTCCTCGCGCGCGGCCAGTTGTGCTTCGAATTCCGCGCGCGCGGTCGGGTCGAGCTCGCCGTCGACGTAGGCCATGGCCAACAATTCGTCGCGCGTGGGTTCTTGGACAGACGCGCTCACAGCTTGCCTCCAACCGGACCGCCGGTCGCGTCGGCGGCGAACTCCGGAAAGTCGTCGCCAAGGTAATTCGCCAGTTCATCGCGCAGCCGGCGGCGGGCGTGGAACAGGCGCGACATCACCGTGCCGATCGGGATGTCCAGGGCGGTGGCGATGGCCTGGTAGGAATGATCATTGAAATGCCGCAGCGAAAGAATTTCGCGGTCGCGGGCGGAGAGTTTCCGGAACGCGCGCCAGAAGGCCTGGGCGCGTTCATCGGATTCCATGCGCGCGGCCGGCGCCGCGGCGTCCTCGTCCGCCAACTCCCACTCGCCCGAGCCCTCGCGCGACTCGTCGTTGAATCCCGGCGTTAGGGAGCGCTTGGCAATCTTCCCGTGGCGTCGAAGCCAGGAGTAACAGGTGTTGCGCAGGATGCGGTGGAACCACGGCAGGAAGGGCTCCCCGTCGCGGAACGTTGCCCGCGCGCGATAGGTCTTGAGGAATGCCTCCTGGGACAACTCCATGGCGTCGTCCCGGGACCCCACCAGGCCGTGGGCCACATGGAAGGCGCGTGAACGCAGTGCCTCGACCAGGCGGTCGAATGCTTCTCGGTCTCCGTTCTTCACCAGGATCATCAAGCGGGTCGCCTCGGTTTGCATCGGGTCGGCGGCGTACTCCGTTTCAGCCCTCTTGTTCAAAGGGATTTCTGGCCGGGGATCCATGGGGATGGCGCCTAGGGGTGCGGTCCCTTGTAGCCAATCCGCTGGGCCGCGAGGCCTAGGACCTCGTCGGCGACCCGTGCGCAGGCTCCCGGGGGCCCCAGGCGCAGGGCGGCTTCCGCGAGGCCAGCTCTGCATTGCTCGCGCCAGGCCGAATCCCCGTACGCGCGCCCCAGGGCAGAGCGGACTTCGATCAGCGGGCCCTCGCCCGCGAAGCAATACTCGGGCACCACCTCGCGGCCCGCCAAGAGGTTGATCGATGCGAACCAGGGCGGTGTCAGGAGGTTCGCGTACATCCACGGTCCACCCGCACCCGAGACTCGGTAGACGACCACGGTCGGCAGCATTTGGTGCAGCAGGTCCAGTAGCACGGTGCCGGAGACGGAAAGTGCAGCGCGCGAGCCGTGCAGGCTTCCGTGAAAGTCGCCGGTCTCAACTACGGCCCACTGGCTCGCGCCCGCGGCTGCGATGTGCGCTTCGAGGTGCGCGCGCAGTTCCTCGCGGCCATGGGGCAACACGACCTCCAAATCGGGGTACTCCACCCGCAGTTCCGCCGCGCGCGCGAGCATCCACGGCAAGTTGATGTCGATCACCTTGCGCCGACTGCCAGGCAGCAATGCGAGGCGGCGCGAATTTTCATCCGTGGGGCCGGGGAGTGTCTGTGCCAGTGCATCCTGCAGTGGATGGCCCACGTGCACCGTGGGCACGCCGCGGCGTGCGAACCAAGCTTGCTCGAAGGGCAGGATCGTCAACACGCGATCCACAGCGCTCCGGTAGCTTCCCACGCGCCAGGGCGCCCAGCCCCAGTGCTGCGGGGCGACGAAATGCACCACCCCTACGCCGGCGCGGCGCGCGATGCGGCCCAGGGGCACGTGAAGTGCGGGGGAGTCGATCATCAGGCAAACGTCAGGCCGCTCGCGGCGCAAATGTCCGGCGACGCGCACCAGGAGGCGCAGGTAGAACGGCAGCGATCCGAGCACGGCCGAGAAGCCCATGGCAGCCCTTCGCACCGGGTCGTCGACCGTCTGAACGCCGGCTCGGCGCAGTCGTTCGCCACCAAGGCCAGTGACCACCGGTTCCCCCAGCCCGAGTTCCACGCAGCGCGACCGCAGCGCTGCCAGGGCGTTCAATGCGTGCGTTTCCCCGGAGGGTTCGGCGCAGGAGATGAACACGCGCGGCGCTCGTCCAAGGCGCTGCATGGGACCCGGTGCGGGCGCCGCTGTGGGATCGCCGGGGGCGCTGATCAAGTCGCCGAGCAACTCCTTCCTCAACGCCTCGCGGCGGTACAGATATCCCGCGAGCCGAATGGGGAACAGCGCCACGCTTCCCAGGGCACGCAGGAACTCCAGGCCCACGGACAGCACCGCGGGCGGCCCCTTCGGGGCGCGGGCATTGGCCTCGGGCATGCGCAGGAGACTAGCAGCCCCAGTCCAGGGTTCTAGTACGACTTGCACTTGGCCGCTGGATCGCTTGGCGCGCGGGCCAGTTCGAGCGCACACTGATGTCCTTGCAGTGGTTGGTCTTCATCGTCGGCGCGATCGTGCTCTCCAGCGTCCTGCGCCACGTTCCCGGTCTCGGCGGGCTGTTTCGCGGCCTGTGGGGCTTTTGGATCTCTGTGCTGCTGCTTTCGGCAGCGACTACCTGGCTCTCGAAGAAGTGGGTCGAGCACCTGCGCGTGCGGCGGAGCCGGCTGGAATTCGCGCGCGTGGACAATCCCCACAACCAGGGCAAGCTCGGCACGGTGCTCCTGCAGCAGGGACGCCCGCGCGAGGCCGTGCGCGCCCTAGAGCTCGCGGTTGCAGGGGACAGCGCCAGCGCGGAATGGCATTACAGGCTGGGCAGCGCCCTGCGCAGGACCGGCGAACCCGCGCGCGCCGTCCAGGAACTCGAGGCGGCGCTGCAGATCGCGCCGGCCCACGCCTGGGGCGACGTGGGGATCGAACTCGCCTTGGCGCGCCAGGCCATCGGCGATGACGCGGGTGCTCTCGAGGCGTTGCGCCTTCGCGAGCGAGAGCACGGCGAGAGTGTTCGCGGCGCTTATTTGCGGGGCACGTTCTTGCGCCGTATTGGCAAGCGCGATGAGGCGCGCGCAGCCTTCAAGGAAGTCTCCGAAATCGCGCGCCTCAGTCCGCGGTTCTCCCGGCGCGGCACCTTGAAGTGGCGCGCTCTCTCGATGCTCGCGGGCCTGCGCTGAGGCTTCTGCTTCTCAGGTCGGAAAGAACCGCCGCGCGATCGGCGACGCGTGGTGCAGCAGCAGTTTCCAGCCGTCGCTGCGGCGCACGAATAGATTCGTTGCCACGGCCTCCGAGATGGGCTCGGCCTCCGCGTTGGGACGAATGCGTTCGATCGCACTCGCCCAGGCGAAGTCGCCGACAATCTCAATCGTCAGGTCCTCGAGTTCGAAGCGAATCGCCTGAGTGGCCTTGAAGATCGCGGCCCAGGATCCGTGCACGCGCTCGCGGCCCACCAGGCGTTCACTGGCGGGATGCACGCATTGGATCGAATCGTCGTCGAGCCAGACCGCGCGCATGGCCTCGTAGTCCAGACGCTCGAAGGCGCGGTAGAACTCACGATTGGCACGGGCGGCGTCCTTGGCATCGTTGTAGCGCGCGTCCTCCATGGCCACCATCTCACTCCGGAGAGCCCCGAGGCGCGACCTCGGCGGGTCGGATTCCGTCTCAGATGCTAGGCTCGGCGCCCATGAGTAGCAGATCACTCCTGTGGATGGCCCTGGGGGCGCTGGGTCTGGCGCAGATCCAGGAGCGCGCGCCGCTTCCGCGGGATTCGCTGCCGCCAACGCTCTCTGCAGAGTTGCCGAGGGGCCTCGAGGGCAGCGCCCCAAATGCGAGCGAGGCGGAGGTCGCCCTCGGTCGAAAACTGTTCTTCGATCCGGTGCTGTCGAAGGACGGAAGTGTCTCTTGCGCGTCTTGCCACGAGCCCGAGCGCGGTTTCGCGGGTCGCGAGCGCTTTTCTCTCGGCGTCGGCGGCCAGCGCACGCTGCGCAATTCGCCCACGTTGCTCAACCGCGGTGTGGGCGTGCGCCACATGTGGGACGGACGCGCGAGTTCACTCGATGAGCAGGCGTTGATTCCGATCAGCGATCCCCGCGAGATGGCCTCCAGTGTCGAGGCCGCGCTCGAACGCCTCAATGCCAACCCCGAGTACCGCGCGGCGTTCCAATCCACCTTCGACGGCCCGCCCGACGCTCCGCGTTTGGGCCGTTCGATCGCGGCCTTCGTCGGACGTTTGTACCTGGCGGACAGTCCCGTGGATCGCTTCAGGATCGACAACGAGTTCGGGGCCCTGACGCCCGAGGAGCGCTCGGGCCTGTGGTTCTTCGAGAGTCGCGGACAGTGTTGGCGTTGCCACTCTGGCCCAAATTTTTCCGACGAGTTGTTCCACAACACCGGCGTCGGCGCGGCCCAGGGTGTGCCGGAAGAAGGCCGGCGCGCGATCACCGGCGCGGACGGCGACCGGGGTCGTTTCAAAACGCCGACGCTGAGGGGGCTGTCGTTCACGGCGCCCTACATGCACGACGGCGGGCTCGCGACTCTCGATGACGTCGTGAAGTTCTATCGCGAAGGCGGGAGCAAGAACGCAGGCCTAGCGCCCGAATTGGCGCCCCTGGACATGAGCGACGACGACGCGCGCAATTTGGTGCGTTTCCTCGAAGCGCTCTCGCGCCGTGCAACTGCGCGCTGAGCCCGAAGCAGGTTGCCGTCCTACGGCACGCGACGTTCGAAAGCGAACAGCGAGGCACCCACAAAAACCACGCTGACCAAGAGCAGGGGCAGGACAACCGCGAGGTCGAGCCGTTCGCTCGTGCAGATCGCGATGAATCGCGGGATGTCGGCCAAGCGGAAGATCGAGAGGTGCGTCAATTTCTCGATCAAGTAGGTTGCGAACTCGAAAATCGTGAACATCAGCATCCCAAAGCCGATGCCCAGGGGATTCGATCCGATCGTCGAGAAGAAAAAAGTCGCGCTGTAGAACGCGAGCAGCAGACTCGACTGGTGCGCCGCGCACAGCAGCATCGGCTTGAGCGCGATTTCCTCGTCAACGAAGGTGACCAACCACGGGACCGTGGCCGAGGTCAAGAACACGGGCAACACCACGCACAGGGCGCCGCTAGCCCAGCGCTCCAAAAGTAAGCGCTTGCGCGAAACCGGGCGCGCAAGCCACAGTTCCATGGTGCCGCGGTGGGCCTCCCCGGCCACGGCTCCGGCGGCGAATAGAACCGCAGCGGCCGTGCCCAACGTGTTGCACGCCTTGAAAAACTGCTGGCCGCAGACATATCCGGCTGCGCCCGCCTGCCCGAATTGATCGAGCATCTCGCGCGCGGCCTTGAACGGCATCAGGCCGCGCAGGGATTCGATGTTGTCGCGGAAGTTGGGCCAGAACAGCACGGCGGGTACGAGCAGCGCCTCGAGCACAATCGCGAATGCGAGCGTGCGCAGCAGCATTGAGCGCACGCCGTAGTTCATCAGACCGCCTCCACGCCATACACGTCGCGGTACAGCTCGCCCAAGGAGAGTTGGCCGTACTCGATTCCCTCCGGCCTTGGGAGGCGCGGGCATGCGCTGGCGGCGCCGAGCAGCGGGCGCGGATCGTCCGTCGCCAGCTCGATCACCACGCGACGTCCGCGAACTACCGCGCCTTTGGCTCCAAGGGCGAGCAATTCTGCACAGATCGCAGCGGCGCGAGCGGGCTCCCCGAGCGCCGAGCCGAAATCAAGACGCAGGATGCGCGCGGCGCGCGCGCGCACACTGGATGAGTCCTCGCTCTTCACGAGGCGTCCGTTGTGCATGAACAACATCCGCGATGAGCAGCGATCGATCTCACCCAAATGGTGCGACGACAACAGGATCGTCGAGCCCTGGGCGGCATCGCGCTCCACCAGATCGAGGATCATGCCGCGTTTGGAGGGGTCGAGACCTTCGCTGGGCTCGTCGAGGATTCGAATGGGCACGCGCGGGGCCATGGCCGCGCAGAACAGCAGTTGGCGCTTCATCCCATGGCTGTAGGCGCGCACGCGGGCCCTGAGCGGCAGCGCCATGTCCTGGGCCATTTTCACTGCGCGAGCGATGGAATCGGGCTCGCGCCCGCGCAACAGCCACGCCAAGTGTTCCTCGCCGCGCATCTCCTTGTAGAGGTTGAGCTCGCCGGGGGCGAAGGTACAGCGCTTGCGCACTTGCGTCCCGTCGCCGATAAGTTCGACGCCGTCGAGCGTGGCGACTCCAGTGTCCGGTCGCACGAGTCCCACCAAGCTCCGCATCAGCGTGCTCTTGCCGCTTCCGTTGGGCCCCAGGAGCGCCGTCACGCCTCCGGGCCCGATCTCGAAGCTGGTGGGGTGCAGCGCCACCGTGCTGCCGAAGCGGCGACTCAGGTCGCGCACGCGGATCGTGCCCGCGGCTGAATTCGAGACCCCTTGGCTCATTTGAGCCTGGGAGCATCCAGGGTCCGAGGGGAACAATCAAGCGCGACGCGCGCGAGAACGTGCCGTGGACCGCGACCCGGCGACAATTGCTAAGCTGCGCTGCGAACGCCCCAAAGACACCTTCGAACTTCCAGAGACTTGACCATGGCCAAGGAATTCATCAGCGACATCAAGAAAATCCGGGCCCGCGCTCGCAAGCACATCGAAGATGGCGCCGTGACCGCAGGTTACCGCGCCGACGTCAAGACCGTCGTCAAGCTGCTCAACGAGGCCCTTGCGACGGAACTGGTGTGCGTTCTGCGCTACCGTCGTCACCATTTCATGGCCGCGGGGCTCAGCGCCCAGACGGTGGCCGAAGAGTTTCTGCTGCACGCGAACGAGGAACAAGCCCACGCCGATCTGCTGGCGGGTCGCATCGTGCAATTGGGCGGCGCGCCGAACTTCTCGCCGGAGGGCCTCAGCGCGCGGAGCCACGCCGAGTACGTCGAGGGCGAGAACTTGATCGAGATGATCCGCGAGGATCTCGTGGCCGAGCGCATCGCGATCGACAGCTATGGCGAGATGATCCGCTACCTTGGCTCGGACGATCCCACCACGCGCCGAATGCTGGAGGGCATCCTCGCCATGGAGGAGGAACACGCCGACGATTTGGTCTCCCTGCTGGAAAAACAGACCTCGGCGCGCTGAGCTTCGCGCGCGGCCCTCGCCCCGTGAACTTCACAGTCCTTCGGGAACTCAAGCGCGACGTATTCGGTCGCGTTGAATTGGTGCGGCTGGACCGCGAGGGTCCGGACACCTTGGCGCCTGCGCCGCTGGCGATTCGGCGCGTGGCCTGCGGCAGCCGGCTCCCTGGATCGAGTTTGTTGGCCCGCATCCTGCTCGGGCGAGAGGCGCGTGCCCTGGTGAGACTTCACGGGCTCGCGGGTGTGCCCCGCACGCTTCAGGGGACCAGATCCGAGCTCATCCGCAGCTACCAAGCAGGCGTGCCCCTGTCGGAGACCGACGAGCTTGCGCTCGATTTCTTCGAGCGCCTGGCAGAGTTGGTAGGGGAGGTGCACGCGCTCGGCGTTTGCCACAACGATCTGCACAAGGAGCAGAACGTGATTGTCGGCGTCGATGGACGTCCGTGCCTAGTGGACTTCCAGCTGGCCAGTGTGCACGACAGAGACTCCCGTGCCCGCCGCGTGCGGCGCCGCGAGGATTTGCGCCATGTCGAAAAGCACCGCCGCCGCTACCTGCGCGATGGCCGAGGACCTGAAGGCGTCGCGTTCGATCGCCGGGCACTGCCCCCTATGGTGCGCTCGCCCGGCGCGCGCTTCTGGCGTCGAGTGATCAAGCCGATCTATGTCTTCGTCACACGCAGCTTGCTGCGCACGCGCGACGGTGAGATCCGGCGTCGATCCGATGGCGCTTGGCCACGCTGGACTGAGGCTCTGGGGCGCGCAGGTGGCGAGGAACGGCCGCGTCAAATGCCAACGTCGGCTGATCGAGGCAGGGTGAGCGACGGATCAGGGAGCTAGCAGTCCGTTGAAAAAGGCCCGTAGCGAGACAGGGCGTGTTTCGGCGCCGCGCTACGGGCCTTTTTCAACGCGCTGCTAGAAGGTCGCGGATTCGCGACGAGCGCACGCGCCTCAGAGGATGTCCTCGCGGTAGACCCATTTGCGCTTTTTCGTGTTGTCGCGCTTGGTCGTCACCAACCGCCACAGTTCCGTGGGGCCCACGACCGCCAGGTAGCTCTCGGACTTGCCCGTCGCGGAGGTCAGCTCCAATCGCCCCGAAATCAGGCCCACCAGGCGCTTGAGGCGCGGGTTGTTTGCATCGACGACGAACACTCCGGCGCCCACCAGCTCAGGGTGGCCGTCGAAGCGCGCGATCCACGGCAGTAGGAAACCCTCCACGCGCGGATCGGAGATAACGCGAACCGATTCCTCCCAGCTCTCACTGCCGTTGCGTCCGAGCACGCTCACTTCGCTACCCACCGCGGGAGTGTCGAAAGAGATCGGAACGCTCGGCAGGCGGATTTCAGTCTCGGCTGTGAAGACACCACCGCCCAGGGGCTCCACAACGGCGACTTCTGTGCTCGCACCATCGCCGAACCATGCTGTGATCTCGACCTCGCCCGAACGCGCGGTGCGGCCGAGGAACACGACTCCATCGTTGGTGGCGACGCCAAGTTCGCGGCCGGACTCCGAGCTCACCACGAGCATGGGGTCGGCCAGGAAGCGCGTGCCGAGGCACGAGGAGCACAGGAGGAGCAGCAGGCTGGCCGACAGGAACGGACTAATTCGTTTCAACGTACTTTGCATAGCGTTCCCGATAGGACTCATTCTCGGGCGCAAGTTCAACGGCCAAGCCCAACAAAGCGGCAGCTTCCGGGACGAGCGCAACCTTCGGGCCACCGGTCACAGTGATGCTGCCCGAGTCCTCGCCGAAACTGAAGAAGTGGTCCTTGGCGAGCAGGTTGCCCATCTCGAAGCGGTAGTTGGCGTTCAGCGGGTCCAGCTCGATGGCCATGGATAGGTCGGCCATATTGGCGTCCGCCCCGCCCCCCTGGACTCGTGCGCTCCCGAAGCCCGACATGTTGCGCGCCTTGAAGCGAGCGTAGTAGGCCCGCGGGTCCTGAATGCCGCCCTCTATCGCTGCATTGAGGTCGGAGAGAGCCAACTCGATGTTCTTCTCGGTCTGTTCGCGGGCCACCTTAGGGTCCTTGGCGTCGCTGAACGCTCCGCCCTGGACCACCATGAAGTAGGCGCGCTTGAAGCGCGCGGTGGGGCCCTCGATCGGCACGGCGGCGATGTACGCCTTCCATTCTTTCTCGAGGGTCTCTGTGTCCTTGACGCCCAGAGACTTCAGGAGCACGCGGCGGATCTCCGCGGGGGCCACCTGCTTGCCGGTGCCGCCCGCGAAACTTGCGTAGTTGATCGTCTCGAATTCAATGCCCTTGGCCAGCGTGTACAGGTCTTTGAAAAAGCGATCGAAGCCCTTCTTGTACTTCGGCGTTTGATTGAGGAAGTAGACGAAGGACCAAGCGTGGGCGTATTGGAACGCGTGGAACTCATCGCGAGTGATCTTGAACAGATCCTCGAGCTTGATGTCGTTCTTTTCCGCGATCGCCTGCTGCACGGTCAGCACGCGATCGGTTTGCAGTCGGCCGGGCGTGATCGTGAGCTTTTCGCGCTTGGGATCCTTGACGATCTCTGCCGAGCCAAAGTAGTCAGCGACACCTTCGTTGACCCAAATCTGCGGGACGTACTGGGGGTCGATCAGGAAGGTCAACAGGTGCGTGCATTCGTGCAAGCTGACCCAGTTGGAAATGTCGGCCTCGGCGTAGTCGTGATAGAAGTTCAGGCTCTTGTCGTTCGGGCTGAAGAAGCCTGCGACACCGGCGGGGACCTCGCCGTAACGCTGAAACTCTCTGCGATTCTTGTAGATGTTTACCGCCATCTTCATGCGCCGCAACGACGGGCTGGGACTGATCCCAAAACGGTCGTCCATCAGCGAGTAGTAGCCCTCCAGCAAGGTCGCGTAGTACTCGAGCAACTCCGGCGACGAGTTCGTGCGGATGGCGAAGTGCGCAGTTTCCTTCGTCCAGCCATTTTCAAATTCCGCGTGGGCGGCCATCTCTTCCGTGCGCTTCATGGTTTTCGCGTGTTCGTCGGCCAGCTTGTTCTCGTAGGCTGACTTGGACATCCACGCGCCGCCGTACTTGATGAAGCCCTTCTCCAGGTTGGCGCGCTCGGTCTCGTCCTGGGGGACGTAGTCCGACATGTCGCCCTCGACTTCGACCGCTTTCAACGCCTTCTTGTCGGTCAGGATGATCTCGCCGTGCTCGAAGGTCAGCCGGTAGCCCTCACCAAGCACGCGCGCCTTCTTGACATTGATGATTCGACCGTCCGTGGTCACCAAGCGGTCGGCGGATGCGACGCTGGCAACCGCTAGGAGCAGGGGGAGGCACGCCAGCGCGCGGCGAAGGGTCCAGTGCATTTGTGCTCCTAAATGGCGAGTGTGTATTCGATCCATGCCGCTTCCAACTCGTCGAAATCAACGCCGGAAAAGGCCTGATCCACGGCCTTGTCGAGATCATCGGTGAGGACCAGCGTCTTCAGGTACTCATCGAGGATCGGCGTCCAGGCCTTGTTCCAACCGCGCGCGTTCTTCGAGCCGGTGCGCAAGAACCAGATGAACGACCAACCCTGGGCGTAATTCTGTCCGCCGCTGAGGCCGTGCTTGTTGCCGCCGTAGTACTCGCCCTGGGTGTAGCGCACCAGTTCCTTGAGCGGAATGAACGTCTGCTTCCCGCTGCTGCGTTGGCGCAGGGCCTCTTTGATGGTCTGGATGCGCCAGTCGAATGGCTTCAATTCGAAGCGGCTGTTTTTCAGCTGATATCCAGCATAGAAATCGCCCGTGCCTTCGTTGTACCAGGAGTGCGGCGCGAGGTTCCCGAAGAAGTAGTAGATGTACTGGTGGAACGCTTCGTGGTTCATCGTCGCCCAGGTGTTGCGTCGTCCACCCTGGGCCTTGTCGTCGTAGATCACCAGTTCCTGCTGACCGGAACTCCAGTAGCCAGCGGAGCCCGGGGGGCCGCCGTAGCTCGTGTACTGCGATTCGTTTTGCACCACGCGCACTACGCTGCAGCGCGATTGTTCCAGGGCCGTGGCGCCGCGCGCTGAAGTGCGACCGGGGACGCCATCTTCCTCGGGCTCTTCCTCTTCATCCTCTTCCCCATCCTCGGGTGACTTTGGAGTGCCACTTGCGGCTTCCTCGGCCTTGCGTTTGGCCCGCGCCTCATCGCGAAGTCGCTTCAGTTCGAGCACCGTTTCCGGCGGATAGGTCTCTTCGTAGCTCGATCGGATCGCCTCGAGCCGAATCATCATCTCGTCGAGGAACTCCTTGTCGGTGTTGTTGGAGATAATGAAGTAGTTCGGCGTCTCGTACAGGGCCCAGCCCGGCTGTTGGCGCATCAGGGCGTCGAGTTCCGCGCGCTTTCGAGAGCGCAGCGGGCTGTCCCCGGGCCGCGCATCAGCGGCGCTGATCGCCTTTAATTCGATGGGCTTCAAGCTGCGCCCCATGGTGTTGAAGGCACCCTCGAATTTTTGCCACTTCTTGTGGTCGCCTGGACCGTTTGCGATCAGGGCCACTTCGAGGTTGTCGCTCAGCTTGTACTCGGCGACATACAACCGCAGCTCAACGCCGTCCTTCGTGAGTTCGTAGATGGAGGAATTCGCAGTGATCCCCTGGATGGAGATCGGGCCGCTCTCCTTCTCGTTGCGCTTCCAGTTGCCCGAAACTTCGATTTCGTTGCCCTTGATGAACGCCTGAACGTCCTTGTAGCCCGGAGACTCAAAGCGCCGCTCGTCGGGCTTGGGCGCGCCATCCGAGGGCTTCTTGCGCCTGTCAAACTTCACCAGCCAGACGTGGTAAGCAAAGTAGTAGCCGTTCTTGAGATCGATGCCCTTGTCGCCCTTCGGGTCGTACTTGCCGATCAGGTTCTTGTCCCCCGGCTGAGGCGGGATGAACTGCCAGTCCTTCGGAACCTTGATCTTGAAACCGAGGTCCTGCTCGTCGTTGTAGTACTCGAAGGCCTTGGGGGCCTGCGCCCAGACGGGGGCGGCGAGGAAAGCCGCACAGCCGGCCAAGAGGAGCAAGCCCATCGCCCGGGCGGCACTGCGGCGGGCGCCATGCAAGGGAAGCGCGAACGGGGATCGGATCATGGTTTTCTCCAGCGGTATCGCTCGGAAACCAGGGCGAACGACAGCAAGGGCGAGGCGGACCTGGGTCGCGGAGCGGCGAGCCGCAGGCGATCAGAGCATGGACCAACGGCGCCGCGCAAGCCGAGTTTGGCCCCAACACGTTCAGGGACTGTACTTTCTACGAATTCTTTCAGAGACCGCCAACGGTGTTCTCCCGGAAGGCGTAGGAACGGTTGCGTCGCGCGGATCCACGGGCGGCGTGCCACCTCGCGTTGCGAGTCAAGCACGGAAGGCGAGCTTGGGCTCGGTAACCTGCGACACTGCGCGCGAGAACCACAGAAAGCACAAGAGAGAGATTTCATGCGCCCCACACTCGTCCTCGTTGCCCTCCTGCTTGCCTTGGCGTTGGGCACAACCCTGTACTTCTCCCTGGGCGGGACGACCCCGCCCCCGGTCATCGACGCCGCGCCGCCAGGTATGCCGGCCACCGACGCAGCACCCGTTGCGAAGGAGAGTGCGCTTCAGATACCGAGCGCGTCTGGCGACAGCGGGGAAGTGGCGCGGACCGAGCGCACGAACATCGCCGCGCCCGCACCTGTCGCGACGCCGACTGAAAAGTCCGCGGCGGGATGCACAGTGGTGGGGCGCCTCGTGGACAGCGCCGGTCTTCCCGTGGCCGCCGCCGAAGTGCGCGCGCGCCGCGGAGACTTTGGATTCGACGATTACGAGACCCTGGGATCTTCGGAACGCAAGGCTGATCCCCTGCGTGTTGTCACCGACGCCAGTGGCAATTTCGCGATCCCGGCCGTCAAGCCCGGCAGCGTGCGCGTCAGTGTTCGCGCCCCCGGCTTCGTGCCGCTCAACAAGTCGGGCATCGGCGTGCCCGCGGCAGCGCGCCTCGACCTTGGGGAACTTGTCCTGGAGGCGAGCGTGATCCTCGAGGGCCGCGTCGTCAATTCCCGCGGCATTGGCGTCGGCGGCGCTCGCCTGACGCGCTCGAGCCCGGATGGCCTGGTCACCTTCGATCTGTCCTCCGACAGCGAGACGGGGCCGCCGCCCCTGGCCATCACGAGCGCGGACGGGAGTTTCAGGATCGATCAACTCGCCAGCGGACCCTGGCGCCTGCGCGTCGCCAGTGAAGAGCACCCCGACAAGTTGGAAACCGGCCTGACCAAGCGCCCGGGAGAGCGGGTTCCCGGGTTGTCGTTCGTTCTCGAGGACGGCTTTCAAATCGCCGGCCGGGTCGGCGGAGTTCCGGCGGAAGAAATCGCCAGAGTTTCCGTCGCGGCCATGCCGGCCACGGCCTCCAACGACATGTTCTTCTTCGGCCACGGCGATGAATCTGGCTCCAGCGAAAATCGACGCCGGGCGACGCTGGCTTCGGACGGCACGTTCGTCGTGAAGGGGCTGCGCAGTGGGAGCTACCACGTGCAGGCGCGGGTCACGGACGATGGCGACGCCTTCTGGCCCCGCAGCGCATCGGAGCGCGTCGAAGCCAAGAGCGGCGACCGCGGCGTAGTGATCGATTGGCAGCCGGGTTCGTCGCTGACGTTCCGGGTCGTCGATGCCCAGTCGCAGGCGCCAATTGAGCGCCTCGATGTTTCGGCGCGCACGCGCGGATCCATGGCCTTCTTCGACGCGGGCGCGGGCGGCGCGCGCGACTACCCCGAGGGGCTCGTGCAACTGGACGACCTGCGTCCGCGCGACGCCAACGATCGCGCGACTTTGGAGATTTCCGCCACGGGCTATCGCAGCTTGAAGATGGAGCGCCTGGCGCTCAATCGCGGCGCCAAAACCGATCTTGGCGTGCTCGAACTCGAGCGCGCCACCACCGTGGATGTGCGCGTCGTCGACGGCACGCACCGCGGCGCTATCGCAAAGGCGCGCGTGGCCTTGACTCTCGTCCAGGAGAACCCAGGGTCGGGGAACTTCCGCGCCGGGGGGCGAATGATCCGGGCCAGCAATGATGGCGGCGAGATCAGCTACGACGACGGCGACTCGAGCACGGCGCGAACCGATGTCGATGGGCTCGCCAGGCTCAACAGCACGCCGGGACGCAAAGGCAAGGTCACGGTCAGCGCCGACGGCTATGCGCCCTTCACCAGCGAAGTCTTCGACATGCCCGAAGATCGCAACGTCGAGCATTTGATCGCGCTCGATCAGGGCGGTTCCGTGGAAATCACGCTGCTCTCCGCCGAGGGGGAACCAGTTTCCGGCGCGCGCATCGAACATCGCGGCCCCGAAGCCGACAGCGGGCCCTTCGGAGATCCGTTCGCCCGCGGCAAAGGCGCCGCCACGGACGCGGCCGGTCAGGTGACAATCAACAACCTCGCCCCAGGCAGCCATCGCTTCCGCCCTGCCAAGTCCGGCGGCGGGCAGATGGGGGAGGGCATGGCGTTTTCGTTGATCGGCCAGGATTCGGAGGGCCACGACTGGAGCGAAGTGGAGGTGCTGCGCGGCGCCACCGCGTCCCTGGTCCTGCACCAACCGCAGACTACCGAGGTCAAGGGAGTCGTGCGCGAGGCGGGCAGTGCGCTTGCCGGAGCCAATTTGTCCCTGCGCAAGAGTGGCGGCGAAAGGATGTTCGAGGGCATGGAGGACATGCCATTCGGCGGCGGAGGAGCGCGCGCGAAATCCGACGGCGAGGGTCGCTACAGCTTCGAGCGCGTCGAGCCGGGGAGCTACGAGTTGACCGTGCGCCACGCCAACCGCGCCATGCCCGCGCGCTTCTCAGTGGAGGTCGATGAGACTGGACTCGAGTACGACGTGTCCTTGGCGATCTCGATCATCGAGGGCCGCGTGCTCGACTCGCAGAACCAACCCGTGGTCGGAGCCAAAGTCTGGGCCGAACGCAAGCGCGCCGAGGGCGCTGGACGTGAGATGCGTGCGATCAGCATCGTGGCCGAAGCGGGCGATGGGGAAGGGATGGTCTTCGACTCCAGCGCTGGCATGGGGCAATCGCGGGCCAAAACCGACGAAACCGGGCGCTACAGCCTGCGCGGCGTGGAGAGCGACGTCGATCTCGAGGTTCGCGTCGAGGCCAAGGGCTGTGAGCCCACCCGCTCCGAGCCGGTGAGCGTCGCCCTGGGGCAGACCCGCGGTGGTGTCGACGTGACGGTGAGTCCCGCGGGGGAAATCAAAGCCAAGCTCGTGTCCGCCTCGGGGAAACCAGCGGGCCCTTGCTTGGTCCACGCGGAATTCCTGGACCCCCTCCCGGCCGGCAAGACCGCTCCGCCCCAGACTGAATTTGCCCAGGGCGGATCCGTGACCTTGAAGGGCCTGCGGCCCGGCCGTTGGAAGTTGCGCGCCGACCCGGCGGAGTACTTCGGGCCCGGCGAGGGTGGCAGCACGAGCGGAGAATCGCGCGAGGTCTTGGTGGTTGCCGGGGAGACGGCGCAGGTTGAATTGCCGACCCCCTGAGAGATTGCCGAAGTGCATCGAGCGCGCGCCGCCGAAGGTCAGCGGCGCGCGCCCATTCTCGCGAGGAATCGCGCGCAGTCGACGCTAGAATTCGCGGCCCGCGATTGCGCGGAAGCCCATGGTTCGCAACTACGACGCGCTACTGCTTGACCTCGACGGCACGCTCGTGGCGGACGATGGCACGATCCATCCGCGCACGCTCGCTGCCCTCCGGGCCGCCTCCACCTCAGGCGTGCGTGTCATGGTCGCGACGGGCCGCAGCGAACTTGCCACCGATCCGGTGCTGCGCACACTGGACCTGGACTCACCCGCCGTGGTGTTCAATGGCGCGGCGCTGTGGTGCGGGCGGACGCAGCGTTTCCTCGAGGAGCGCGTGCTGTCGGAGCGCACCCTGGGCCGAGTCCTCGACTACGGCACGGCGCATGGACTTCTGACGGTGGTCATGTGCGCCGGGCGCAAGTACGCCCTTGCGCCGCGCAATGAAGTCGAACGACTCGCGCTGCACGACATGACGGGCCTGGAATTCAGCGAGCCCCAGGCACTGCGGCGGCACCGCGCGATCCGCGTCACGCTGTTCTCCAGTCGCCAGCCGACTTCGGATGTGTTCGCGGAAGACGTTCGGCGCGCCATCGATCAGCCGAATTACATGACGCACTTTCCGCTCAACCTCTTGGCGCATCATCGAGCCAGCGAACTGCTGGTGGTGGACCTGCATCCGCCCTGCTGCGGCAAGGGCGAGGCCTTGCGCGTGCTCGAGGAGCGCTTCGGGATTCCGCGCCAGCGCGTGGTCGCTATCGGCGATGCATCGAACGACGTCGACATGTTCACGCGCGCCGGACTGGCTGTGGCCATGGGCAATGCGATGCCAGAAGCCCTGGCCACGGCGTCGCGTGTGATCGGCCACAACGACACCGACACGATCGGGGCCCTAGTCGAAGAGTTGTTCCTCGACTGAGCGAGGGTCAGTCGGACTTCTTCGAGTCCGATTTGGGACTCTTCTCACTTGGGGCCGTTTTGGCCGAGTCCGACTTGCCACTCTCCGCGGGTTTGGTCGATTCGCCGCCGGAGTCCTTCTTCGCGCCCTCCGTGTATGAACTGGAGCGGTAGTCGGTTTGGTAGAAGCCCGAGCCCTTGAACAGAATTGCGGCGCCGCTGCCGATCTGCCTTTGCAGCTTCGACTTCTTGCACTTCGGACACTTCTTCTTTGGGGACTCGGTCATCGGTTGGAAAATTTCCAACCGGTGGGCGCAGGCTTGGCAAACGTAGTCGTAGGTGGGCATTAGGAGGCCTCCTCGGACTGCGGGGCAGGCGGGACGTTCTGAGCAGCGCTGGCCACCAGCACATGGGCCGGGCGCAGCACGAACTCGCCCCAGGAATAGCCTTGGCGCACGACTTCGATGATCGTATCAGGCTCGCGACCCGGGGAAGGAACACTTGCCACGGCCTGGTGCAGGGCGGGATCGAAGCGATCGCCGGGCTTCAGTTCGGACATGGGCTGGACGCCTGCATTGGCGAGGGTGCGCTTCAGCTCGGCGCGGGTCATTTCGACGCCGCGGGCCAGGGCCTGGGCTGCATCGCCGCTGCGCGGGGCCATGAGCGCAAGGTCCAGTTGATCGATGGCCAGGAGCATGCCCTCCAAGATGCTCTGCTGCGAGCGGCGCACCGCTGCGTCGATGTCCGACATTGTGCGGCGCCGGAGGTTCTGAAAATCCGCCTGGGCCCGCTGCCAGCGCGCTAGGTAGTCGTCGCGCTCGCGCGTCAATTCGGCGAGCGCAGCTTCCTTGGCATCGCGTTCCACGGCGTCAGCGGATCCCTCGGTCCCTTGGCCCTTGGCGTCCTCGCCGCGCTCCTCGTCTCGTTTCATGTTCTTGTGGAAGAAGCTCATTTGTTGAAGTAGCTCACGATCCTGTCGAAGAAAGTGCGCTCGCCCGCGCTCTTCTGGTCGATGTCGTTGAACTCGCGCAGCAGTTCCTTCTGGCGTTCCGTGAGTTTCTTGGGCACCTCGATGAAAACTCGCACCAGTTGATCGCCGCGACCGCTCCCGTCCATTGTCGGCAGGCCTTGTCCGCGCAGGCGAAAGACCTTGCCCGATTGCGTGCTGTGGGGAATGGTCATGCTCGCGCGACCGCGAAGCGTCGGAACTTCGACTTCGTCGCCGAGTGCCATTTGCGCGAAGGAGGCTGGAATTTCAGTGATCACGTCTGCGCCGCTGCGCTGGAAGATCTTGTGCTCGAGCTCGCGCACGACGCAGTACAAATCGCCGCGCGGCGCGCCGGGATCCCCAGAGTCGCCTTCGCCGCTGACGCGCAACTGGACGCCTTCTTCGATGCCGGCGGGCACGCGCAGTTGGATTTCCTTCTGCAGCGTTTCCTTGCCGCTGCCGCGACACTTCGTGCAGGGATGTTGCAGGGTCGTGCCTTGGCCTGAGCAGCGCGGACAGGGCGCAGCCATCGTGAAAAAGCCCTGGTTGCGATGCACTTGACCGCGTCCGCCGCAACCGCTGCAGGTCGTGCGCGTGGTGCCTTTTTTCGCCCCCGAACCCTCACAGGTGGTGCAGTGCTCCTGGCGCTTGAGCGAGACCGTGCGTTCAACGCCTTGATCCACCTCCTCGAGCGTGAGGTCGAGCACGAGTTTGAGCGAGCGGCCCACCCGTTCACCGGGTCGCGACTGGCGACCGCCAAACAGATCGCCGAAGACTCCACCGCCGGCACCGGCACCGCCGCCGCCAAAGATGTCTCCGAAGGCGCGAAAAATGTCCTCGACGTTGTCAAAACGCTGGCCCGCGAAACCCTGGGGACCGCCGCGCCCGGCTTCGAATGCGGCGTGGCCGAACTGGTCGTAGGTGCGTCGCTTGTCCTCTTCGCCAAGCACGCCGTAGGCCTCGGCGCACTCCTTGAACTTGCGCTCGGATTCCTTGTCCCCGCCGTTGCGGTCGGGGTGGAATTCCATGGCCTTCTTGCGAAAGGCGCGCTTGATGTCCTCTTCAGGGGCGTCGCGCTGGACGCCTAGCACCTCGTAGTAGTCGCGCTTCTCGCTCATCGATTTTCCAGCGGCTCAGTTGCTGCGGAATGCCGCAGCGAATTTGAAGGCGGTTCCCGCGCCCGCACGGACACGGGAACCGCCTGCGATCTTCATGCCTCGCTCGGAAGAGCTAGCGCCATCCGGACGAATCAGACGGTACTGCCTTCAACCTTCGAAGCATCATCCTTGAGGTCGGTGACCATCGAGTCCGTAGTGAGCAGCAAGCCCGCGATCGAAGCCGCGTTGACCAGGGCGGAACGCACGACCTTGGCCGGATCGATGATGCCAGCCTTGTACATGTCCACGTATTCCAGCGTCAGGGCATTGAAGCCGATCGAGCCGCCCTTCTCGCGCACCATCTCGACCACCACGGAGCCATCTTCGCCGGCGTTGTCGGCGATTTGCGCCAGAGGAGCTTCAAGCGCCTTCTCGACGATCAGGACGCCGAAGCGCTCGTCGCCCTTGACCTTCAGGCTCGACAGGGACTCCGCAGCGCGCAGCAATGCGACGCCGCCGCCGGGAACAATGCCCTCCTGAATCGCCGAACGCGTCGCATTGAGCGCGTCCTCGACCAGTTGCTTCTTGTTCTTCATCTCCGCCTCGGTGGAGCCGCCGACCTTGATCACCGCCACGCCGCCGGTCAGCTTGCCCAGGCGCTCCTGGAGCTTCTCTTTGTCGTAGTCGGATTTGGTCGCCTCGATCTGCGCGCGGATCTGCGCGCAGCGAGCGTCGATTTCTTTCTTCTTGCCCGCGCCTCCGATGAGGATCGTGCGGTCCTTGGTGACCTGCACGCGCTTGGCCTGACCGAAGTGCTCGCTGGTGACCTTGTCCAACGGGATGCCGAGGTCCTCGGTGATCGCCACGCCGCCCGTCAGAGCGGCGATGTCGCCGAGGTAGGCCTTGCGTCGATCGCCGAAACCCGGTGCCTTGACGGCGCAGATGTTCAGCACGCCTTTCAGGCGGTTGATCACCAACGTAGCCAGGGCCTCGCCTTCGATGTCCTCCGCGATGACCAGCAGCGGACGGCTCAGTTGCGCCGCCTGCTCGAGCACCGGAAGGAACTCGCGGATCGTGTTGATCTTCTTCTCGTAGATCAGCACGTAGGCGTCGCTCAGCTCGGCAGTCAGCTTGGTCAAATCGGTCGCGAAGTACGGCGAGAGGTAGCCCTTGTCGAACTCCAATCCCTCGACGACCTCGAGCGTCGTTTCGGTGCTGGTGTGCTCCTCGACAGTGATCACGCCTTCGTCACCGACTTTCTCGAACGCGTCGGCCAAGAGCACGCCGATCGTCGCGTCGTTGTTGCCGGAAATCGTGGCGATCGCGACCTTTTCCTCGCGCTTCTTCACCTTGCGGGACTGCTTGGAGATCGACTCCGTAGCAGCTTCGACGGCCTTCTCGATGCCGTTGCGCAGGGAGATCGTGTCCACTCCGGTGGCGACGTACTTGAGACCTTCCTTGAAGATCGCACTGGCCAGCACCGTGGCGCTGGTGGTGCCGTCGCCGGCAACGTCATTGGTTTTCGAGGCCACTTCGCGCACGAGCTTGGCGCCCATGCTCTCGAAGGGATCCTCGAGCTCGATTTCCTTGGCGACCGTGACACCGTCCTTGGTGACCACCGGTGAGCCGAAGGACTTTTGCAGGATCACGTTGCGGCCCGCAGGCCCGAGCGTGACGCGCACGGTCTTGGAGAGTTTCTCGATGCCATCGCGCATCTTCTGACGCGCCGCGTTGTCGAACAGGATTTGTTTGGCCATGGGAGTGTTGTGTTTCTGGTGTTCTTTGTTGTGTGAGTGGGGGAATTGAGCGCCGGCTTAGAAGTCCATGCCTCCCATGCCGCCCATTCCTCCCATACCGCCCATGCCGCCCATGCCGCCCATCTCGTCCATCTCTCCGCCGCCCGGTGCGCCCTTCTTCGATTTCTCCGGAAGGTTGGCGATCAGGGCATCGGTGGAGAGCAAAAGCGAAGCAACGCTAACGGCGTTGGTCAGCGCCGCCTTGGTGACCTTGGCCGGGTCGACGATGCCGAGTTTCAGCATGTCGCCGTATTGGCCAGCGAGCGCGTCGAAGCCGTAGTTGGCGTGTTTCTCGCGCAGAACGCGGTGCGCGACCACAGCCCCGTCGTGGCCAGCGTTTTCCGCAATTCGTTCGATCGGGCGAGACAGCGCGTTGTAGAGCACGTCGATGCCCATGCTGTAGTCATCGTCGGTCGACTTCTTCTTGAGCGCGAGCAGCACTTCGCGCGCGCGCAGAAGGGCCGTGCCGCCGCCCGGGAGGATGCCCGACTCGACCGCGGCGCGCGTGGAGTGCAACGCGTCCTCGATCAGCGCCTTGCGCTCTTTCACTTCCGTTTCGGTGGCGCCGCCGACGTTGATCTGGGCAATACCGCCCGTCAGCTTTGCCAGGCGCTCCTGGAGCTTCTCACGGTCATAGTCCGACGTCGTCTGCTCGACTTCGGCGCGAATTGCCTGCACGCGTGCGTCCACGGCCGCGCGCGATCCCTTGCCGCCGACGACGGTCGTGTTGTCGGCCGTGATCACCACGCGCTTGGCCGTGCCGAGATCGCGCGCCGTGACTTTGTCCAGCTCGATGCCAATGTCCTTCATGATCGCCTTCGCGCCGGTCAGTGCCGCGAGGTCCTCGAGCATTGCCTTGCGGCGATCGCCGTAGCCGGGCGCCTTCACCGCGCAGCACTGGATCACACCGCGCAGCTTGTTGACCACGAGGGTGGCGAGGGCTTCGCTGTCGACGTCCTCAGCGATGATCAGCAGCTGACGGTTGGAGTTCTTGACGGTCTCGAGCAGGGGAAGGAGCTTCTGCACGTTCGAAATCTTGTCCTCGTGCACGAGGATCAGCGGACTTTCGAAGGCGACCTCCATCGCATTCGGATCGGTGACGAAATGCGGCGAGATGTAGCCGCGGTCGAATTGCATGCCTTCGACGATCGTGACTTCCGTGACCAGGGTCTTGCCTTCCTCGACCGTGATCACGCCGTCCTTGCCGACCTTTTCCATCGCTTCGCCGAGCAACTTGCCCACGGCCGGATCGTTGTTGGCGGAAATCGTTCCGACCTGGCGCACTTCATTCGGGCCTTCAACCGGCTTGGCCATCTTGTCAAGGCGCTCCAGCACGGCGGCGAGTCCCTCCTGCAGCGCGGCGTTCAGTCGCGAGGGGGCAGCGCCGGCGGTGATCGCCCGCAGGCCCTGGGTGAAAATGGCCTCGGTCAACAGCGTGGCAGTGGTCGTGCCGTCGCCAGCGACGTCGCTCGTCTTGCTGGCCACTTCCTTGACGAGCTGCGCGCCCATCTGCTCGTAGGGATCGGAGAGTTGGATCTCCTCGGCAACGGAAACGCCGTCCTTGGTGATGGTGGGGGCTCCCCAACCTTTGTCGAGGACCGCATTTCGGCCGCGGGGGCCGAGCGTGCTGGTCACGGCCCGGGAGAGTTTTTCGACTCCGCGACGGATCGCTTCGCGCGCGTCCGCTTCGAAAACCATTTGCTTTGCCATGGACTGTCTTGGGTTGCGGCCCCCTCGCAGCCGCGACCCCTCGGCGGAATGCCGAGGGCGCGCGGCGCGCAAGTGGCGCTGGAAATTTGGGGTAGGACGGAATCCGCGGTTGCGCGGGTGAGCTTGGGGGTGCCGTGCCTGCGCGAGACCGACCCAGCGGGCAGTCGGGTCCGCGAAAACGACGGACGCAGCGGTCAGAGGACCGTGCTTGGGTGGCGCTTTGCAAGAACGGTGCCGCTCGCATTCCTGGGCACTCTCAGCGTGTGCGGGGCTTGGGCCAGGGCCGGCCTGCTGCCACATTGGCAGAGGTCGTAGCCCGTCGAGTTGCCCTCTGCCAGTGTGGCAGCAGCGCCCGGTGTCTGCAGGGATCGGGAGGGTAGCTGTGGAACCCCGCGCGGCGAGTCCACGCCTTCGCTCAGAGGTGTCTGTGCTCGGGCCCCTCAGCGGCTATGTTGCGCCTGCCATGTCGACTCAGCCCATGACCCTCGTCGCCTCGTTCGTCCTGCTTGGATTGTCCCAGGTGCCCGCGCCAACACCGGACGGCTCCAGTCCCTCCGCGCGCGGCGCGGGACAACTTCTGATCGAGAAACTCGACGGTGCGCTGGAGACCCGCGAGGTCGCCGATCCAGGAGAGATCCGGTTCGCACCCGACGCTGCCGTGTTCCTGCGCTACACGGGCGAGCGCCCCAAGCCGATCCACGGTTCCGATCGGGCGCGCGGCCGCGTCGAGCTGAGCGATGGGCAACGCTGGACCGGGGCAGTCGCGGGCGGGAGCGGCGATACGCTGCGCTGGACCACGGAACTTGGGCCGGAACTCAAGCTCTCCGTCGATCACGTGGTGCGCATCGAGTTCCCGTGGCGCATCCAAGATCTGGATCGAGCTGCCTTGGAACCCGCGCGCGAGGGAGATCGGCTTTATTGGGTCCATGGCGATGCCTTGGAGCGCGTGGACGGAACGTTCGAGGCCTTCGACGACGCCGGCGTCCAGCTCACTAGCGTGCTCGGTAAGCGCTCGTTCCCCTGGGCCGAAGTAGGCGCGCTGTTCGTCGCCCAGCTCACCGGTGACAGTGTGCTCGACGAGGTCTCCGGCGCGCCCTTGATCGTGGACCTCGCCGACGGATCGCGGCTGCGCGCGGGCTTCGCGGCTGCGGATGCTCGGGGACTGGTGATCGACTACCCGCGCGCGGGCAAGCTCGAGATTCCATTCGCCAGTTTGCTGGAGGCCGCGCTGGACGATGGGTCGATCGCGTTCCTATCGGAATTGGCTCCAAGCAAGACCCAGGAGGGATCGCTCTTCGGCGACGACCTTGGGCTGCGCTGGCCCCATCGAGTGGATCGCTCGGTCGTCGGCAGTCCGCTCTCGGTCGCGGGCCAGCGCTTCGCTCGCGGCATCGGAGTCCACGCTCCCAGCCGCATGGAGTGGGACTTGGGGGCCGCAGCCTCTGGCGCGCGCAAGCCGCGGACGTTGACCGGTATGTTCGGGATCGACGACTCCGTGCGCACGACATCCGCGCGCGGATCGGTCCGATTCCAAGTTCACGTCGATGGGGAAATGCGCTGGGAATCTGGCGTGGTCCGCGGCGGTGAGTCCGTCCGGGCCCTGCCGCCCATCGACATCGGGGGGGCGACGCACCTAGCGCTGGTGGTGGATCCCAGCGAAGATTCCTTCGTTGCCGACCGCGCGAATTGGCTACGGCTGGTCTTGGTCCGCGCGCCCTGATCCGCGGGCGCCGTCAAGGCTGCGATAGTACACGCCTTGGTTTCCGCCGCGGGCCTTGGCCTGGCGCAGGGCCTCCTCTGCGTGCAGCCGCAAAGCCTGTGGGCTCTCGAGGTCCGTGCCATTGAAGGTCTCGAAACCCACGCTGGCGCTGACTTCGATTTCGCCCTTGGATCCCGGCACGCGGCCGGAGAGTTCCTTGATGCGTTCGAGCATTTTCTGCAGCACGTGGGCGGCGTCCACTTTCTTCGTGTAGGGCAACAGCACGGCGAACTCGTCGCCACCGAGGCGGCCGGCGACGTCTTCCTTGCGCAGGGTGCTGCGGATCACTTTGCCCACGCGCTCAATCACGATGTCTCCGACCGTGTGGTCGTGGAGCTTGTTGACCCGGCCAAACTTGTCGAGATCGATCAGCAAAAGGGCCAAGTCGAAGTGGTGGCGCTTGGCGGCAGACAAGTGCTCGCGAAGGCGTTCCTGGAACGCGTGGGGACGCAGCAAATCGGTGCGATCGTCGTGCGCGGCACGGTGTCGCAGCTGTTCGATCTCCGCCAGGCGGGCCGAGAGCTGCAGCAGGCGCTGCACGCGCATCAAGAATTCCTCAGGCGGTGCACTGCGATGAACCAGGTCCCAAACTCCGCGCTCCAGGGCTCGGCCGCACACACTGGACGTCGCCGGATCGCCGGCGTCCGCCACAACGAGCACCGGGGTCGGATGGTCTGCGACACGCGAGCGCTCAATAGCAGACAACTCGACCTCGCCCCCCTTGGCGAGGGGGTCGATCACAATCACCGAAGGCTGGACCTTCCCGATCCGCTCGAGCGTCTGGCGCAACTGAGAACTGCGGACCACCTGGTAGCCTGCCGCCGCCAAGGTCGCGGCGGCGTCGAACACACCCTCGCCGCGGTGGTCGCAGACCAATACCGAGGCAAGCTCCGTATGTGAAGCCGCCGCGGGCGGCGAATCCACGTCCGAGTCAAAGGGCTGGGGGGGCGGTTGATTCACAGAATCCGAGAGCGCTAATCCCCCCTCTTCGCCGGTTACGAGCGGGCGCGGCCCGGTCGGAACAGGGCGGACATGGCTGCGGGAAGCATACTGGATGGGTCCAGGCACGGCGGATATTTAGGAAGTTGCTTTTTGCTGTGAGGGCCTGATCGGAGTCCCTGCGGGGCACGGAACAGGGGCCAGGACCCCCTCGGGGCGGGGGAAAATGGGGCGCGGGAGTTTAGCCGCACAGTGTTGCGGGCGCGCTCCAAAGTTGACTTCGAGTCGCCCGTGGCTAAACTCCTCGGCCCTGCTTGCCTGGATTTCCCAGGCGAGAACCCCGTGTCGCGCGCTCCCACGGTGGGTCCTGGTCGAACCACGGCTCATCTTGTCGGGAACACGGACGCGTTCTTCTTCAACAAGTTTCATGGACCCCCTGAACGCACAACAGCTGATTGACGCCGGAGTGCATTTCGGATGCCGCGTGTCGCGGTGGAATCCGAAGATGGCCCCGTATATCTACGGGCGGCGCAATCTGATTCATATCATTGACCTGCGCGAGACATTGCGCGGTCTACTTCGCGCGCAGAATTTCCTGCGCGGACTCGCCTCCGAGGGTGGGCAGATCCTCTGGGTCGGCACCAAGCGCCAAGTCAAGGGCGTGATCCAGGATGCCGGGCAGCAGACGGGCATGCCCGTGGTTACCGAGCGCTGGATCGGCGGCACACTGACCAACTTCTCTGTGATTCGCTCCCGCCTGCGTCGCCTCGAGGAACTCGAGACGATGGAAGAGTCCGGCGGCCTTGCGATCCACTCGAAGAAGATGATTTCGACCCTGCGCCGCGAGCGCAAGAAGATCGAGCGCAACCTGTCTGGCATCCGCGAAATGACCGCGATTCCGGGCGCGATGGTCGTGATCGATCCGGGCCGCGAATCCAACGCCGTCAAGGAAGCCCGACGTCTCGGCGTGCCTGTGATCGGCCTGCTTGACACAGATTGCGATCCGACCGTCTGCGACATCGTGATTCCGGGCAATGACGACGCTCTGCGCTCGGTGCGCCTCCTGCTCGAGCGCTTGGTTAAGTCCGTGGAAGAAGGTTGCGCGGCGCGCCGCGAGCATTCGGCTTCTATGGGCGAATCCGAGAAGGGCGAGATTGTTCCGGTCGGCGACGAACCGCGCCCGACGCGCGGAAACAAGCCGCCGCCGCCCCTGCGCCAACGGCGCGAGACGGCCACGGTCGTCCCGGGCCTCGGCCAGGTCCAGGGCACCGAGTCCGAAGAAAGCTCCTGAATCGTTTCGGCGCGCCGCCGGCCCGGACTCGCGAGCGAGTTTCCGGGCGGACGGCGCGCTGACGCTTTCGGCCGTTCGCAGCGGGTTCGACCATCGAGCCTGCCGGAACAGCCAACATGGGAGGTTCCCCGCGGCGGGGCCCCCAAAGCACCGCACTCCCATCTGATCGAGATCATGAACATGGAAATCACAGCGAAAATGGTGCAGGACCTTCGCGAGCGCTCTGGCGCTCCGCTGATGGACTGCAAGCGCGCCCTGAGCGCCACTGCCGGGAACGTGAACGATGCGTTCGACCACTTGCGCAAGGCGGGCCTGAAGACGGCGGACAAGAAGGCCGGACGCTCCATGGCTGCCGGGAGAATCGGGACACAGATTGCGCGCGACGGCAAATCAGGCGCGCTGGTGGCGCTCTCCTGCGAGACCGACTTTTCCGCCAACACCGATGATTTCGGCGCCATGGTGGCGAAAATGTGTGTGCACGCGTTGCGCCACCGTCCCGCCAGCGCGGAGGCGATGATCGCTCAGAAATTCGATGGTGAGGCGCTGACGATCGACGAGACGCTCAAGCAACTCGTCGGCAAGATCGGCGAAAATATGCAACTGGCCAACATGGCCCAGTACGAGAACTCTGCCGGCCGCGTGGGCGCCTACGTGCACTTCAACAACCGCGCGGGGGCCCTGGTCTCGATCAGTTCCGACGCTGCGCCGGAAAAAATTGACGGCTTCATCAAGGAAGTCGGCATGCACATCGTGTCCTCAAAGCCCAGCGCGCTCACACGCGCCGAGATTTCCGCCGACGCGATCGAGCGCGAGCGCGCTGTCTACCGCGAGAGCGACGACCTCAAGGGCAAGCCGGCCGACCGCGTCGAGAAAATTCTCGAAGGCAAGCTGGAGAAGTTCTTCCAGGGCCTCGTGCTCCTGGAGCAGCCCTGGGTGAAAGACCCCGCGATCACGGTGGAGAAGGCCTTGGCCGCCGCCTTGGGCAAGAACGCGAAAGTCGTTGCCTTCAGCCTGTTCCAAACGGGCGCCTGAGCGCGGTACAACCCTGCGCATGGCCTACCAGCGCGTCCTGCTCAAACTTTCTGGCGAAGCTCTCGGCGCGTCCGACAACGGCCACGGTCTCGATCCTGACGCGATCCAACTGATCGCGCGCCAGGTGGCGCACGTGAGTTCCATCGGCGTCGAGGTCGCCATCGTCGTCGGCGGCGGGAACATCCTGCGCGGGGCCGAGTTCTCGCGTCTTGGTGGCCACCGTGCGAATGCTGACTACATGGGAATGCTCGCCACGGTCATCAACGCCCTGGCTCTCTCGGACGCGATCGAGCAATGCGGCGTGGATACGCGCGTGCAGACTGCCCTGGAAATCCGCCAAGTGGCCGAACCCTTCGCCCGGCGGCGCGCGATCGCGCACCTGGAAAAGGGCCGGATCGTGATCCTCGCCGCAGGCACCGGCAATCCGTTCTTCACCACAGACACCGCCGCGGCCCTTCGCGCCCGGGAACTGGGCTGTGAAGTGCTGCTGAAGGCGACCAAGGTCGACGGCGTCTACACTGCGGATCCAAAGCGCGACAAGAACGCCGTGCGCATCCCGACGCTATCGCACCAGCAGGTTCTCGAGCAGCAACTGAAGGTCATGGACGCCGCCGCGATCAGTTTGTGCATGGAATCCAGCCTGCCGGTGGTGGTCTTCAATCTTTTCGAGGAAGGCAATATCGAGCGCGTGATCCGGGGCGAAAACCTCGGAACCATCATCAGGAGCTAGAGCGATGACAATCGAACCGAAGATCCAAGCGGACACCCGGGAACTGCTGGAAAAGGCCCTGCACCACGTGCAGGAGGTTCTGCGCGGCGTGCGCACCGGTCGGGCCACGTCGGCCCTCGTGGATAACATCCGCGTGGATTACTACGGTTCGTTGACGCCGCTCAATCAGATGGCGGCGATTTCGATCCCCGAGCCACGGATGATCGTGATCAAGCCCTTCGACATGAGCTCCCTGACGGAGATCGTCAAGGCATTGCAGAAGTCGGACCTTGGGATCACGCCCCAGTCTGACGGCAAGCTGGTCCGCCTGACCATGCCGCCGTTGTCGGGCGAACAGCGCACCAAGTACGCCGCCAAGGTCAAGGAGATGGCCGAGGAGGGGCGCATCGCCATGCGCAACGGCCGCCGGGACATGAACAAGCACGCGGACGCCGACCAGAAAGGCGGCAAGCTCACCGAGGACGAGGGCCGCAAGCTGCACGAGAAGATTCAGGAGCTGCTCAAGGAGTACGAGAAGAAGCTCGACCAGGTGCTCGAAAAGAAAATCGCCGAGATCATGGAGGTCTAGGCGCCCGTGCGGATCCGTCGCCCACTCGACTGCGCGCGCTTCCGAGAGCCCTCGTGCGCGGTGCCTCGCGACGGTGACTTTTTCGACGGACTCCTCGGGTCGTTGTGCTCGGGCTTGCACGCCGTGGGCGCGACGCTATGCTCTCCGGCCCCCGGCGCGGCCGGGAACTTTCGCAACGGGAATGCGGGCGCGTAGCTCAGTCGGTAGAGCAACTGGCTTTTAACCAGTAGGTCCTAGGTTCGATCCCTAGCGCGCTCACCCGCCCCTTTCCGTCGCGAGTGAAACTCCGCGGCAGTGCTCGAGATTCACAGCCCCGCGGGGGGCAATCCAGGGACGCCATCCTCGGGCGTCAATCCGCCCAGAGCGCGGTACACCCGGCCCCAATACAGGGCCCTCGCCACACCGGTGATCGCCGTCAAGCATGCGTGCGCGACCCACAGGAACGGCAGGAAGCAGAAGATGATCCGCGCGCCGAAGGCAATCAGCGCCCACAGGGCCAGACTCAGCGCGCAGTCCACCAGCGCCGAACGCACCGTGGCCCATGGATCGTTTTGCGCCAGTCGCCATCCGTGCTGCAGGGCCGAGACCACACCGCGGCGGTTCTGTGCAAGCGAGTGCAGCGCCAGTTGGAACAGGACGGAGATCACGGCGGCGTAGGCGCACGAAAACAGAAGCAGTGGTCCGCCGATCAGATAGGCCACGGTCGTCGCACCCTGGTCGGCGACGCTGCTGAGCACCAGGTACGAGCCGCCCAAAACGATCAAGTCGAGCAGCAGGACGCAGATCCACAACCCGTAGGTCGGCCAGAGAAGTCCCTTGCCGGCTGTCCAGGCGTCGCGAAGTCGCGCGCGTCCGTTGCGCTCGACCGCGGCGTCCCAACCACGCGGAGTGGACAGACGCGCCAGGCCCACAACGAACAGCATCAGGGGCGGCACCAGGAACGGCAAAAGCGTCCCGGCGGCCTCGGGCATCGCGTCGTGATCCCAGCTGTCCAGTGTCGCGCGCGCGCCGAAGGCGGGCAGGAGCATCACCGACGGATACATGAATCCAGCCAGCCAAATCCAGGAGGGGCGCGCCGCCAACCGAACTGAGTCCGCCAGCGCGCTCTGCGCCGCGCGCAAACTGAGCCTGTCGCCGGGGTTGCCGATCCAAGTAGACACTGGTGATGTGCTGCGCGCTGAGCTGCGTTGAATTTTTGGCGACTCAGCGAGCGCGGACCGTGCCAGCGTAGGGCGTTCCACAGGCGCGCTCTACTTCCTCGACGCCCTTGGGAATTGCGGACGTCAACACTTCGTGTCCACCCGCGGTCACGAGCACGTCGTCCTCGATGCGAATCCCGATTCCGCGCCAGCGCGGCTCGACGCTTTCGTCATCGGGAGCAATGTAGAGTCCAGGTTCGACGGTCAGGACCTGTCCCGGCGCCAGGGCGCGCGATTTTCCGGCGATCAAGTATGCGCCGCAGTCGTGCACATCCAAGCCCAGCCAGTGACTTGTGCGATGCATGTAGAAGCGCTTGTAGGACTCGCGTTCCGCGATCTCCGCGGCGCTCCCCGGCAGGAGTGAAAGTCGCGCGAGGCCTTCGCAGAGTACGCGCACCGCCACTTCGTGCACGGACTGGAACGTGCGGCCGGGTTGGACTTGAGCGATGGCCGCGAGCTCCGCTTCGAGGACGATCTCATACAGCGCACGTTGCTCAGGCGAGAACCGACCGTTGACCGGAAATGTGCGCGTCACGTCGCTGGCGTAGCAATCGAATTCGGCCCCTGCGTCGATCAGGAGCAATTCTCCGTCTCGCAGCTCCCGGTTGTTTTCGTGGTAATGGAGAATGCAGGCGTTGGCGCCGCCGGCCACGATATTGCCATAGGCTGCCCCGCTCGCACCGCGGCGCAGGAACGTGTAGGTCAGGCGCGCGTCGATTTCGTTTTCGCCCATGCCAGCGCAGGTCTCTGACATGGCGGCGAGGTGCGCCTCTGTGGTGATTGCCGCGGCGCGCCGCATCAATTCCAATTCGGCCGCCGTCTTGAACAGACGTTGTTCGTGCACCAGCGGGGCAGGATCGAGAAGTTCGCTGGGCAGAGCCGCTTCCGAGCGAACCTGGGATCGCAACTTGCCGAGGACGCCTTGTACGCCGCGATCGCGGGCCTCATCGAGACCGCTGCGGTACACGACGCGCTCGTAGCCCTTGAGCAGATCGAACAGGCGAGTCCAAAGCTCTGCGATCGGGTAGGCCTCGTCGATGCCAAGCGCCTTTGGCGCCGCCTCGATTCCCAGGCGCAGTCCGGTCCAGACCTCCTCGTCGCGTTTTTTTTCGCGCAGGAACAGCACGGCCCGGCGCCGCGGAGCGAGCACATCTCCGGGCAGCAACACCAGCACACTTTCCGGTTCCCCAAATCCAGTCAGGTACCAGAAGTCGCTGTCCGGCCGAAACCGATACTCGCTGTCGTGGTTGCGCGTCTTGGCGCTCGCGGTGGGGATGATCGCTGCCGCGCCACGCTCAGCGAGTGCTGCCAGCAAGCGCGCGCGGTTGTCGGCGTAGGCGTTGGTCGCGTCCATGGCGCGCGAGGTTAGCGCAGTGCCCGCCACGGAGGAAAACCGATCCGGAATGTCAGGGAATGGACGCGCAGTCGCGGCGCGAAGCCCCCGGGAGTCCGGGCTACCTCGGCCGCAGTGCGAAGCGTTCCGCCAGGGTCACCATGCCAAGGAATTTGCGACGCGCGACCGCGGGGTCGGACAGGTCGATCCGAACGCCGCTGAATTCTGGGCCCGCGCGGTTGCCACAATTCACTTCGACGCCGAGCACGCGCGCGAACGCAGGACCGGCCGCGCGGAAGACCGACGCGTCCGGCATCTGCTCGGGGAATTCGAACCGCAGCCCCATGTCCGCGATGGCACGCGGCGAATTTTGCGGGAGGTTGGTCGGCCAAGCGACACTGCGCGGTTTGAAGCGGCCGAACAGCGTGTGGGCGTCATCGCCCGGAGCAATGGCCACTTCCAAGACCTCGCCCACGTCGTCCTGGCGCATCCAATCGATGTACGCCACGCGCACCTCGAAGTCAGCGAGCTCCGGCAGAAGCACGCGCACGCGGGCCGAACCGCCCGCCCGGTGTACGAATTCGATCTGGATCCCGTCGCTCTCGAGGGCGACGCGCATTGAGACGGTCGCCGTTCCCACGTGCAGCTCTTCGAGGCGCATCTCCCGCCGATCGATCCACGTGCGACCCAGGGGCACCTGTGCCGCTGGCACCGACGGGGGCGGAATTGCAGGACGCAGCAGCACACCGTCGGGAAGGGCACGGACCTGGCCGCCGAGACCCATAGCGAACCGGCCCTCCGGCAGTGCCACTCCCGCTGCGGACGGCTGCGCTGTCTGAACCCCTGGCAAGAACTGCGGCAGGAGCGCGGCGCAGATGCCAGGCGATCCTCCGGTGGCAGCGAAGTGATCCCAGGCGTCGTCCCAGCGACCCTGGGACAGGGCAGCGCGCGCGAGACTTGCCCTGCGCTGCGCGTCGGGCTGGCTGGTGCCCGTTTCGGCCCGGACGGCGTCCGCCCAGGCTTGCCACGCCTCAGGCCTGTCCCAAGCCGCAAAGTCCACGGCGCTCGCCTGCTCGGTGGGGAGGTCCATGGCCGCGGTTCCGGCGCCCACTCCTGCGAACGCGCGCGCTGCTGGGCCCGCGGGCAGGGTGACGCCGGTGCGATCGCCCTGCGGAGCCTGAGAGGCTTGCAGGAGCATGAGCACGCCGAGCGCGCAGTTGAAGTGCTTGGGGGAAGTCACGTTGAAGAGGGGACCGCGGCCGGAGTGTCCTGTCAACGCGCGATCGAGGTCGCGGTTCGGATTCACTCGACGACGCCAAGATCCGAGACTTCTCTGCCAGCAGGAGGCTGACCCAGATCCAGTTCCACTAATCGCGGCTCGCGCGGGCATCGGAAACGGGACTGCCAGGCGTTTCAGCGGTGGCCCTGGGTCCAAAGGAGCGCCACACTTGCGTGGCTCTAGCCCCCAGGCCGAACGCTGTATTGCCAGCAGGCTTGTGCGGGGCCGCCCCCGGAGCGAGACTTCCTGACGAAATCAGCCGCCCATGACCAAGCCGACCCAGCCCAAACAGCACATCGACGCCGAGTTGCTCTCGATCCTCGCCTGCCCCGAAACGCACCTTGGCTTGCGCATGGCGAGTGCAGCGGAACTGGCGAAGCTCAACGCAGCCATCGCTGCTGGCAAGACCTTGAATCAGGCTGGCAAGTCCGTGACTCAGGCCTTTGATGCCGGGCTGATGCGCGAGGACCAGAAGCGCATCTACCCGATCCGCGATGGCATACCGGTGCTGTTCATCGACGAGGGCGTTTCGCTCTAGAAGCCCGTGCGTTTCACGCATGGAGCCCATCCGGGCAAGGCCCTGCGGCTGGGGTATTGCCTGAACGTACACCCCGCCGCGACGCTGCAAGCTGTGGTCTCGGGGATCGAGACGATCACCCTGCCGCTGCGCGAGCGTCTGGCTCCCGGGTCACCCTTCGGAGTCGGGATGTACCTGCCGGCGCGAGCGTTCGGGGTGCCGTCAGACTTTGCCGATGGTGGCCTCGATTCGCGCGCGGCCGCCCGGCAGGCCCTGACGGCCCTGGGACCTCTGTTCGAGCGACACGCCCTCGACGCGTTCACCTTCAACGCCTTTCCCTTCGGCGACTTTCACAGCCCGACACTGAAGGCGCGCGTTTTCGAGCCCACTTGGCTCGAGCCTTCGCGCGCCCGCTGGACCGGCGCAGTTGCGGCCCTGGCGGCGGGACTGCCGCGCCCCGCCGGGCGCAGTCACATTTCGATCAGCACGCACACCGGCATGCACTCCAGCTCGCCCCAAGTTCTGGGGGCGGGGCCAGCCCTTGCATCAGCCTTGACCTCGGTGGTCCGAGAGCTCGGTGGATTCGATTCCGAACGCATCGTGCTCGCCCTCGAGCCCGAGCCGCGGGCCAACTGCAACGATACCGGAGAGCTTCGAGCGCTCTTCGCCGAGAGTCTTGTCAAGGCGGGCCCCAAGGCTGACCTGCGCGCCCACCTGGGCACGTGCCTCGACGCTTGCCATGCGGCGGTGGAGTTCGAGGTTGCCGACGAAGCGCTGTCCAACGCGGCCGCGGGCGGGGCAGGGATCGCGAAGCTGCAGATCACAAACGCGGTGCGATTGCGAGATCCCGCCCGCAATCACCGCGGCCGGGCGGCACTGTTCGCCATGGCGGAACCGCGCTACCTGCATCAGGTCACCGGCCGTGGACCCGCAGGCCGCATTCGCGCCCACGACCTGCCCGAGGTTCAGCGCGCCTTCGCCGCGGGCGACCCGGCCTGGGCGGCCTGCGACGAATGGCGTTGCCACTTTCACGTCCCGGTGGACTTGGCCGTGCTAGGGGACTCGGGCCTAGAGACGACCCGCGAGGAGACCGACCGGTTGCTCGACCTCGCCCTGACGCAGCCTGCGCTCTGGGGCCCGGATGAACTCCATCTGGAGATCGAGACCTACACCTGGGATGTGCTCCCGACGCCCGCGCGGGGCAGCGGCGAGCTGATCGACAGCCTGGAGCGCGAGTATCGCCACGTCTTGGCGCGTCTGGCGCGCGCCGGTTGGGCATTGGATTCGGCTTCAGCGCGTTGACAGGCCCCACAGGCGGGCAGTATCGTCCCGCCCCACTTCATCGGGCCAAGCCGGACGGCCCAGTGGAGTCGAACTTGGGTGGCCCCATCGTCTAGCCCGGCCTAGGACACCAGGTTTTCATCCTGGCGACAGGGGTTCGAATCCCCTTGGGGTCACCATTTCACCACCCACCCCTGATAACTCGGGGGTGGGTGGCCTTGTTTCGGCCCCAACGTGGCCGGCGAGGCCGAACCTGCTGCGACCAGTGCGCAGTGGTCCGTCCGCTGTGCCGCCCCTGAGTTCGCGGCAGTCCTCGCCCAGAGTCGACGGCCGTGCCCAGGTACCGTCAGCCCTGGGACTTGGATGAACGTCTGCGCGCGGACACCGGCTTGGCTGCCGCTGCGGTCTTTGGGATGCGCCCGTTGTCAACGGCCTCCTGCAACAGGCGGACTTCCTGGATGATCCCCATGAAGCGACGACCGAAGGGGGTGAGTACGTACTCGACTTCGACGGGCGGCTTCTCTCCGAACACTGTCCGTCGCGCGATGCCGAAGCGGATCATCTTTCGCAGCCGCTCGTTCATTACTTTTGCGGACAAGCCCTCGGACGCACGGAGCAGGGCGCTCGGCCGACTGCATCCATCGCCAAGAAGTCGGAGCAGTCCGACGGACCACTTGCATCCGACGATGCTCTCGACCATCGAGGCCACAGGAATGGCCTTGGCATCGGTGGTCTCAAGTCTCGCCTGGGCCATCGAATTCTCGTGGAGCATCGTGCGCGTACCTTACCAGAAGGTGCCTTCTTGGCTGGATCGCGGGGCATCGGCATCCTCCCGCGTCGGTGGTGCGAGAGGCGCACCGCGAATCGTTCGAACCCCACGACCCCAGGAGACAGGATCATGAAGAACAAGGCAGTTTTCTACCATGCAGGATGCCCCGTGTGCGTCAGCGCCGAACAGTCGGTGCTCGCGGCACTGGATAAAAACCGCTTCGATGTGGAAGTTGTTCACCTCGGCACGGCCAAGGGCCGCGTCTCGGAGGCCGAGAAGCTCGGCGTCAAGTCTGTGCCTGCGCTCGCCCTGAACGGCCAGGTCTTCCACATCAACTTCGGTGCGAGCTTGTCCGCCCTGAAGTGACCGTTCGACGGCGTGCGCGCTCGGGAAGGGGAGGCGCCGACGGCTTCACTCGTTGTTGTCGTCGCTCGTGCTCCCTTCGCACGGCACGTCTCCCGTAGTCGCCGAGTGGTTCCACACACCGCGCTGGTTCCAACTCGGCATGAATGGAATCACCATCTCTCTGGACTCGCCCTGGCACCGGCCGGGCGGGTCCTTTCCATTTGCTGCCGTGCTCCCGCGGCGGGCTGGAATTTCCTAGAGCGCGCTGTGGCGAAATTCTGTCCGAGCTCAGCGGCTACCGGAGCGCTGGCGAGCCTGGATCTGGCGAATGGCTTCGACGTCCGCCGACCAAGCGCGCATTTTCTCGGCCTCCGGCGGTTCCACCAGGGGCCGGACGACTCTGAACCCGAGAAATTTGGCGTCGGTCAGATACCAGATGCTCTTCGGCAACTGCGGATCCTGCTGTTGCCATGAAGCCACGGATCCGCGCCGAGCTCCGCTGCGCAAGCGATCGGCGTCGTCGTCCCAGGATCCACCGCGAACGCAGCATGGATTGAGTTGAGACGGCCAGACCAGCGGCGCCAGGGCCGGACGCTCTCCGGCTGCCGGATAGGCATCCGCGTACTGGTCGAGGACCCACTCGGCCACATTGCCGTGCATGTCGAACAGTCCCCAGGCATTGGGCAGTTTCTTCCCGACTGGGTGGTAGGTCTCGCCTGAGTTTTCGATGTACCAGGCGTGCGACTCGAGCGCATTGGGATCGTCGCCGAAGGAGTAGCTCCCTTGGCTTCCGGCGCGACATGCGTACTCCCATTCCGCTTCGGTCGGCAGGCGATAGAAACGGCCGGTTTTCATCGAGAGCCATTGCGTGTACTGGCGCGCGGCGAACTGTGTCATCGAGATCGCCGGGAAACCCTGCAGGCCCATTCCGAAGTCCATGGGCAAGTAGGGCGGCGTCGGACGGCTGACCGCGTCGGCCCACGGATCCTGTGGATGGATGCGCGCGTCGGCCTTGGCGCGCTCCTGCTGGTCGAGCTTCATTTGGAACGGCAGGTACTCGTCCCAGGTAACTTCGCAGCGTCCGATCCAGAAGGCGGGCAACTCCACGTCTCGCTCAGGCCCCTCGGAGGCCTTGCGCTTCTTCTCGCCGGCCGGCGTTCCCATCCGGAAGGTGCCCGCGGGGATCGGGACCATGGCGAACTGAGCGGGAGTGCCGACGATGGACTCCGTGTACGTTTTCATCTCCGCGGCGCTGGAGGCCTGTGCATTCGCCAGCTCCACGACCGGCGGGCGGCCCGCGGGCATGTCGGGATAGAGGGGCGATTTTGGAGCCGCGTCCTGGAGGAAAAGCGCGAGCGAGATCGAGAGATGCAACATGGAATCCGTGGGCCGCCGACGTCGCGCAGCAGCGCTCAGAACATACCAGGGTTGAGACCCAGGCTGAATCCGACCCCGATCGCGGCGCGCGCCGGTGGTACGATTCATGTCAGCATGACTGACCGTCGAAGCAAGCGGGCCAGGGGGGGGATTTGCAGCACATTGTTGCTGCTTGCGTTGTTCGCGGGTTGCTCGAAAGAGCCCGAGCGGCCGACCAACGTGCTCCTGCTGGTGGTCGACACCCTGCGGGCGGATCGGTTGGGCTGCTACGGCTATCCGCGGCCGACTTCACCCAACATCGATGCGCTCGCTGCCCGCGGCACGTTGTACGAGAACAACTACAGTCAGGCCTCGTGGACCATCCCCTCGATGATCTCGATGTTGACCGGCGTCAGCGTCACCGACGAGGAGCACACCGTGCCTGCGAGCATCGGCACCCTGGCCGAGGCCCTGCGCGAGCGCGGCATGGAAACCGCTGCGTTCCCGGCCAACGACGTGCTCGGCCACGGGCGCGGCTTCGAGCGCGGCTTCGATGTGTGGGATTTCTCTGCCTACACGATCAACGCCGAGGGCACCGACCTGGCGCACCGTTTCAGCCAATGGCACATGGGGCGGCAATCGGCGGGCGGCAAGCCGCGCCCGTGGTTCGCGTGGATGCAGTTCCTCGATCCGCACATGCCCTACAGCCCCAAACCTGAGTTCGACATTTTCAGCGGGCCGCGACCCGACCACGAACTCTTGGAACCGCGCTGGCGCGCAGCCCAGGCCGAGGCCACGGAGCGCTCGCCCAAAGTAGCTGGATTGTCGTTGGAGGATGCCATGGCGCGCATGACGCGCATGTCCAACCTCTACGACGGTGAGGTGCGCGCCGTCGATTCCGCCATTGGTGTGGTGCTCGAGACTTTGCGCGCCGCCGGAGATCTCGAGCGCACGCTGGTGATCGTCGTCTCCGACCACGGGGAGATGCTCTTCGAACACCACGTGGAGCCGTACTTCGTCAAGAGCCGCATCGACAAGACCGGCGGACTGCCCGAGGGCGTCAGCGAGTTGTTCGGCAACGGTCACCGCTCGTGGTTCTACGAGAATCTGTGGAACACGCCGATGGTGCTCGCCGGTCCCGGGATGCCCCAGGGAAAGCGCATCGACAGTCTGTGCGCCAACCTCGACCTGTTCCCGACGATTGTCGATGCGCTCGACATCAAGCGTCCGCCGTGGCTTGAGGGCGAGAGTCTATTCGGCGGACGGGAGACTCGCCGCGAGCGCCTCCTGGCCCACGCGTACTACACCGATGCGGTGCGCGAGAAGAGCGGACTGAAGATGATCCAGCATCCCCGCAACATGTTCCTGCTGGAGGGCAGCGGAGAATTGCCCGTGGACTTCTACGATCTCGCCCGCGACCCCCACGAGGAAGCGAGCACGGCCGCGGACCAGCCCGAGCAAGTCGCAAGGCTGCGCGCGGAGATTCAAGCATGGATCGAGCGCTCGAAGCGCGATGCGGTGACGACGATGACGCCAGCGCAACTCGATTCCCTGCGACAGAACGGCTACATCGACGCCAAGTGAGAGCGGCGCTCGGATTCCCGTGGGCCCTGGCCGCGGTGCTGGCGTCCTGCGCGGCTGCGACGAAGAGTCCGACTCAGACCGCAATCCCCATCGGTGGACCCTGGCAGCGACTCGAATACGAGCACGCCTCCATGGGCACCTTGTTTCGTATCGTGCTCCACGCCCCCGATGCTGTCGCGGCACAGCGCGCTGCGACGGCGGCCTTCGCCCGGCTCGATGAGATCGACGGGCGGCTCAGCGACTATGCGCCCCAGAGCGAATTGTCGCGCCTGTCGCGCGCTTCCGAGGGCAGCGTGCCGACTCCGTGGCTCGCGCTCTCCGCCGACCTCTACGCCGTGCTGACGCGCGCCCGCGAAATTTCACAGGCCACCGACGGCGCACTGGACGTCACCTGTGGACATGCGACGCGGCTTTGGCGCCGTGCCCTGCGCGAACGCGAATTGCCCGGGGCCGAGGAACTTGAGTCTGCGCGGGCATCGATCGATTGGCGCGCGCTCGAAGTTCGCCACGCGGAGCCTGCCGCGCGCTGGACCCGTGCCAACGTCCGGCTGGATCTCGGCGGCATCGCCAAGGGCTACGCTCTGGACTGCATGCTGTCGTTGCTCGCAAGCGAGGGACTGGAGAGTGCGCTAGTGATCGGCGGCGGCGACATGGTCGCGGGCGAGCCGCCGCCGGGGAAGCGTGCCTGGCGCGTCGAATTGCTGCTGCCCAGCGCCGGCCCGGAGGAACCGCGCGCCGTGATCGAACTTTGCCGGGCCGCAGTGGCGACCTCGGGCGATCTTTACCGCGGCGCCGAGATTGACGGCCGGCGCTACTCACACCTCGTCGATCCGCAGACGGGGCTCGCGCTGACAGAGTCCCGGGGCGCGAGCGTCGTGGCCCTGGACGCCATCACCGCCGACGCCCTGGCCACGGCCGCCTGCGTGCTAGGACCCGTTCAAGGTCGCAGCCTGTTCGAGCGCTTTCCCCAGTGCAAGTTCTTGCTGGTCGCCCTGGGAGCAAGCGGCCTCCAGCGCGCGCACTCCGCGAATTTTCCAAGCCCGATCGAGCGCTGAGGGCGCCCGGGAAGTCGACTCTCAACTCGGGTCTTGCGCCATGCGCGCTCCCGGAGCGAGGATGGCCCGGCGCGACCAATGAACTGTCGCTTCGCGCCGCGCCCGACTCGAGCCTCGAACCCGCACACGAAATGAAACTATCAGCTCATTCCCGTCGCACGTTTTTGCAGGGCGGCTCTGCGACCCTGGCTACCGCCGCCATGGCGCCGTACCTCGCCGCGAAGAGCATGGCCCCTGGTGGGTCGGAGATGCTGCGGATCGGTCTTGTGGGCTGCGGCGGGCGCGGAGGCGGTGCGGCGGCCGATGCGCTCAGGGCCGACGCGAACGTGAAGCTGGTGGCGATGGGGGACGTGTTCCAGGACCACCTCGAATCCAAGCACACGGAGCTGACTCAGACCGCGGACATTGCCGCCAAGGTCGACGTGCCGCCCGAGAGGCGCTTCGTGGGCTTCGATGCCTACAAGCAGGTGATCGATGCCTCCGACGTCGTCTTGCTGTGCACCACGCCGCACTTCCGGCCGCTGCACATGCGCGCCGCGGTGGAAGCCAAGAAACACATGTTCGTCGAAAAGCCCGTGGCCGTGGACGCGCCGGGCGTGCGCTCGATCCTTGAAAGCGCGCGTCTTGCGCGCGAAAGCAAACTCAACGTCGTCTCCGGTCTCTGCTACCGCTACATGTTCGCCAAGCGCGCAATCATGGAGCGCGTTCACGGAGGCGACATCGGCGACATCGTCGCCATGGAAACCACCTACAACACCAACGGTCTGTGGCACCGCGGTCGCAAGGACGGTTGGAGCGACATGGAGTGGCAGATCCGCAACTGGCTGTACTTCACTTGGCTTTCCGGCGATCACATCACCGAGCAACACATTCATTCGCTCGACAAGATCGCCTGGGCAATGAAGGATGAGTACCCGGCCAAAGTCACTTCGTCGGGCGGTCGCGTGCAGCGCACCGATCCGATGTACGGCAACGTGTACGACCACTTCAATACCGTCTACGAGTGGAAGAACGGCGTGCGCGCATTCTCTTCCTGCCGTCAGTGGAACGGGGCGTCCACCGATGTCTCCGATCATCTCTACGGCACGCGCGGCAGCGCGCACCTTCAGACCCACGCGATCAAGGGCGAGAAGAGCTGGCGCTGGCGCTCGGAGGACGATGACAACATGTACCAGAACGAACACAACGAGCTGTTCGCTTCCATCCGCGCCGGAAAAGTGATCGACAACGGCGAGTACATGGCCAATTCGACCTTGATGGCGATCATGGCGCGTATGGCGGCCTACAGCGGGCAGACGATTACCTGGGAGCAGGCCATGAACTCCTCCGAGGACTTGACGCCGCCGCAGTACGCCTGGGCCAAGGCCCCCGGATCGGAGATCGCGATTCCGGGCGTCACCAAGTTCGCCTGAGGCGCAGTCAGTTTGCGCCCCGAGGCTATCGGGGCAATCGGAACGGTTGCGACCCGTGCAGCTCGTTTGCGCCCGTGCGCTCGAGGATCAGCTCCGCGTTGTGTGCGCGCACTCCGCCCCCGGGCAGCACCACGATGCGGCCGCGGGCCCGGTGCACGAGGGCCTTGAGCACCTCGAGGCCCTCGGGGACGGAAGCTGCGCCGCCCGAGGTGAGCACGCGCTCGATGCCGAGCTCGATCAATACCTCGAGCTCCGCCAGCGGGTCGGCGACGCGATCGAAGGCGCGATGGTACGTCACTGCCATGGGTCGCGCGCGGTAGACCAGATCGCGCGTGCGCTCGCGATCCACGCAACCATCGGCGGTCAACAGACCGAACACTGCGCCCGTTGCACCCTGGGCTTTCACGCGCATCAGGTCCGTGCGCAGTTCATTCAGCTCGGCCGCGTCGGGAAGGAAGCGCTTGTTCGCGCGCGAGCGGACCATGGCGTGCACGGGCACGCCGAACTTCCCGGCTTCGACCAGGGAGAGATCGAGGAGCTCCACCGTCGGCGTCAGTCCGCCAAGGTCCAGGCGTGAGCAGACTTCCAAGCGTCCCGCGCCCTGGTCCAGTGCGGCGGCCAAGCCTTCCGCGGAGTCGATGCAGACTTCGAGCAGCGTCACGGGTCCCTGGCTCCTAGCTGGCGCGCGGATGGGCGCGTTCGTAGATCCGGCGCAGGTTCTCGATCGACACATGGGTGTAGATCTGTGTGGTCGCAAGGTGCGCGTGCCCGAGCAGTTCCTGCACAGTCCGCAGGTCAGCCCCGGCATCGAGCAGGTGTGTGGCGAAGCAATGCCGCAGCGTGTGCGGGGTCGCCTGACGGCGCACGCCCGCTCGCAGCAGCGCCGCGGCAACGATGCGCTGCAGCGAACGCGTGGTCAGGCGCGTACCCTTGAGACCCAGAAAGAGTGCGTCGCCCGCGCGCAGCGTTGGCCGTGGCCGCTGTGGATCGCCGAGATAGTCGCGCAGGCTTCCGAGCGCGTATTTGCCCAAGGGCGCAAGGCGCTGCTTGCGCCCCTTGCCGCGCAAGAGAACGATGCCGCGCGAGGCATCGACGTCGGCGTGGTTCATTCCCACGGTCTCTGCCGCCCGCGTCCCGGCCGAGTACATCACTTCAAGGATCGCGCGATCCCTGCGGCCCGCGGCCGTCGAGGCGTCCGGCGCCTGGAGCAGCTGGCCGACTTCCTCGGTTGACAGGTGCCCGGGAAGCGAGCGCGAACCGCGCCCCTGACGCAGACCTGTGGCCGGGTGCGCTGGAATCAAACCCTGTTCCACCAGCGCCTGGAAGAAGGAGCGCACGGCCGAGAGCTTGCGCTGCACCGAGCTGCGCGCCAGCGCGCGCTCATCGAGCTCCATCAGGTACGCGCGCAGCACACGCGGGCTGACGGCCGAGGCTTCTGCGATTTCGTGCTTCCCAAGGAACTGCGTCAGTTCCCGCAGATCGCTGCGGTAGGCGCGCAACGTGTGCGGCGATGCGCCGTGGCCGGCCGCTAGCTCGCGCAGGTAGCGCTCGACGGCCGACTCGATCGATTCCAGCGCCAGGTTGTTCGCGCGTCCCATGGCGCCATGTTATCCGCGCGGCTCAGCCGCCAACGGGCGCGTCCAGTCCCATTTGCCGCAGAACGTAATAGACAATGGCGGCCATGGCGGCGGTGATCGGCAGGGTGAAGACCCAGGCGATCATGATTTTCGATCCCAGCCCCCAACGCACCGCGGACAGGCGCCGGGTGGCCCCGACTCCCATGATCGCGCCCGTGATCGTGTGCGTGGTCGAAACCGGGGCCCCAATTCCTGCGGCCACCGCCAGGGTGATGCTCGCGCCCGTTTCTGCAGCGAAGCCGGGAACGGGTTGAATCTTGATCAGGCTCGATCCCAAGGTACGGATGACGCGCCATCCGCCCGCGGCCGTGCCCAACGCCATGGCGGCGGCGCACAGGAGCTTGACCCACAGCTGGACCTCGGTGTCGCTTTGAAAACCTCCGGCCAACAGGGCCAGGGTGATCACGCCCATGACTTTTTGCGCGTCGTTTTTGCCGTGCTCCCTGGCCATCACGGAGACGGAGACCAACTGCAATTTGCCGAACGTTCGCTGGACCTTGTGATTGCTCCAGCGTCGCAGGATCCACAGCAGGATCACCATCAGGGCGAAACTGATGGCGAAACCCAAGAGCGGCGAAATCAACATCGCCAGCAGCACCTTCTTCACCCCGGCCATGTTCAGGACGGTAAGCGTGCCTGTCTTCGCGAGAGCGGCGCCGATCAGAGAATGCGAGCCGCTGATGGGCAGGGCGGCCGTAGTGCAAAACCAGACCCAGCCTGCCGCAGCAAGCATGCAGGCCAGAATCGCCGTCTGGAAAATCATCGCCGGTTCGACGATGCCGGTGGTCAGAGTCTTGGCGACCTTGACCGACACGTGCGCTCCCCCGAGGTTCAGCAGCGCCGCAAGCAACACGGCATGGCTCGGCGAAAGCACGCGCGTCGAAACGACCGTGGCGATGGCGTTCGCCGAGTTGTTCCAGCCGTTCATGTAGTCGAAAATCACCGCCGCGACGATGACCCCGACGATGAGCAGCGTCGGCTCAGCCATGCTTCAGCACCACGGCTTCGATGATGTGTCCGACACCCTCGCAACTGTCCAGCGCATCTTCAGTGATCTCGTAGACCTCTCTCCAGACCATCAGGCGGATCGCGTCCTTCTCCGTCGTGAACAGTCGTGCCAAGGTGGCGCGGAACACCGCATCGCCCTCGTTCTCGAGGCGGTTGAGCTCGATCAAGTGCTCCTTGATCACCTCGGGCTTCTTCAGCGTGCGCAGGGCCGCCACGGCAAGCTTCAATTCCGCCGTGGCCATCACCAGAAGGTCAACCATCTGCCGCAGTTCCTCGGGCACATGGTCGATGGGGAACATCACGAAGCGCTGTGCGGCCGCGTCGATGTAGTCGATCACATCGTCGAGGCGCGTGATCAAGGCGTGGATGTCCTCGCGATCGAGGGGCGTCACGAAGCTGCGGTAGAGCTTCTCCAGGGTCTGGTGTGTGACCTTGTCCGTCGGGTGCTCGAGCTCTTTGAGTGTCCGCGCGTTCTCGCGAAAATTGGCGGGTTGGTCCAGCAGCGCACGGTAGGCCTTCGCCGCTTCCACAATGCGCGCGGCGGACAAGTCGAACAGGTCGAAAAACTCTTCGTCGCGGGGGAGCAGGCGAAAAGGAATGACCTCGAAGGGGTGGACAGGGTGGCGGGGAAACTGCGCGCCTCCGGTCGCGGGCTGCGCCGTTGGCGCTTGCTACCATGCCCCGCGGCGGGGGATCAAGGCACGGCGACTGCGCGATTCGCGCAAACGTGAGAATTCGCTCAGAGCAGTCGCAGGACGGCCACCAGGCCACCTTCGAGAGCCACATTGACGATTTTTTTCCTTGAGGCGCGCCCCAGAATTCCCAGGCGTTGTTCGCTTGCGAACAGGCCGAGCACGCTGAAGTACTCCGCCAGCGCGAGGCCGCCTTCGCCATCGATCAAGGGGAAGTCCTTCTCGGCCACGGGCGAGTAATCCTGGGCAACCCAGGTGCCTGGATTCTCCAGCGCGCGCTCCAGCGCGGCGGTGTACTGGGTCCCGTCGAGATCACGTCCCAGGAGAATTCCCTCGCCACCGTAGCTGCGATTGGGCTTGAGCACGATGCGCGCGCGATGCTCCAGGAGCCACGGCATGAGCTCGATCCCCTGACCTGCGGGGTCGGTGGTGCGGCCAGGCAAAATGCGTCTTGTCCAGGGTACGTGCTGGCGAAAAACGCGCCGTTCCAGGGCGGTGAAATGTGCGGCCAGCTCGGGCGTGGTGAAAATCTCGAACACGCTCTTGTGATCGAACTCACCGGCCAGCGACGAAATGCAGCGACCATGTTGCAGCGCGTGGCGCATGGCGGACAGATCGTCGCCCGCGGCCTCCTTTGCTGCGAGGTCGTTGATCTCGTGGTCGCGATAGATCAGATCGATCGGGTGGTCCTCGTAGTAGATCTCGCCGTCCGCCAGGCGAAGTTCGCGAGGGTCGGCGTGCCAGACCGCGATTCCTAGGGACCGCAGGAATTCCACGTTCTTCGGGAACTCCTCGACGCCGCCTTCGAGACCCTTGTATTGGCACAGCGCGAGATTGAAGCGTTTCAGGCGCAGGTGTCGCGCGTGGTCCGCCAGAACTTCCAGGAGCACGCGCCGCGGATCGTCGTTGCTCTCGAGAATCAACGTTGGCGCCACGCGCCGCAGGGCGGGGGCCACGTGGCGCAGAATGATCTCGTCCACAGTCGGCGCCAGATAGGTCCCTCCCGCGCCGAGCGGATTGAATTCGAAGAACTGCGTGCTCTTGATCCAATCGTGGGAGCCGAAGTCCGTGGATGCGTCGAAGCGGCCGAAGAAGACCTCGACTTGATTCTCCGGATCCGCGAGTTCGCTCATCCAGCGCAGCTCGAGCTCGGTCAGGGGCAGGATTTCGCGCACGCGCGGGTCCCTCTGCCACAGCGAGACCAGGCGCATGTAGGCGTGTTCCAGGATCCGCGTGACGCGGTGCAGGTACGCCCTTTGATTGCCGCCTAGCACGCGCGGCCGCAGCAGCACGGGCGTAGGTTGCGGTCGGTTGGCATCGTCGTAGTACACGACTCCGCGCGCGAATGCCTCCGCGCGCACCGCTTCGCGAATCTCGCTGCGCTCGGCCGCGGACAATCGCTCAAGCAGGCCGTTCAACGTGGTGCCCAGGCTGTCGCGAAGATTGCCCCCGCGCAGGAAGGGCGACGATTGGCGCCTCATCGACGCATTGAAGAGCCTGGGAGGCGCGGGAACAAGGTCGCGACCGCATCCGAGGGCCGCGGAGGCCGCGGGACGCTCGCTCAGTCGAGGAGTTCGTCGGGAATCGGCCGGCGTCCGGCGAATCCGCCGTCAGCGGTGTGGTACCAGACCACGGCAGGTTCGTCGCTGCGCCAGCACAAAAGGACACTCTCGCCGCCGATCTCGCCGGGGAAGTCCACGAGGCCGTATTCGAAGCCCCAGTCCTTGTAGGTGCAGCCGATGCGCGCGAGTTCCTGGAGTAAGTCGCGAATCAGGGCGTCCAGTTCGCCGCTGCGTTCGCGCGCCCCTGGCTGATCTGGCCGGCGCGAGAGCTTGTGCAATTCGCGTCCGTAGTTGAGCAGATCGGCGACGATGCGCCGGACCAGCGGCAGCGTTCGATTCGCCTCCGCGGCCGTGAAGCGCCTGCGCACCGTCGGTTTCGCCATGGTCTCAGCCTGGGTCGGCGCGCATCGAATGTCGACTACGGATTCCGCCGCTCTGGCGACTTTTTGTCCGCGGCCACTTTCGCCGGCGGCGGCTTGGGGGCGTCCTTTTGCAGACCCGCCGCGAAGCTGCGCCAACCCTCGAGCAGCGACACGCGCGACTCAGGATTGATGCCGAAGGTGAAGCCCTTTTGCTCGGCGTCGGCGAGCATCAGGGCCATTGCCGCGCCGGACTCGGCCTGGGCTGCGGCCCAGGTCACCAGTTGATCCGCGTGTGCGCGAGTGTCGGTCAACTCCTTGCGCAGGGCTTCGACTTCCTTCTCCAATGCGCCGAGTCGATCGAGAGCCGGAGAAGTTTTCGGAGTTTGCGCGAGGGCGAACCCACACAGAGCTGCCGTGCCTAGCACCACCAGAGTTTTTTTCGTGTCCATGGCTTCGGTTCTATCGGTCCCGAGGTGCCGCCGGGGCAAGTGATCGCCGCGCAAATTCCCTGCCCGGGACCCAGAGCGGGGACGGGGCCCTCTTTTGGCGCCATCGTCCTGAACAAAAAGAGCGTCTACCCGGGCGGAATGACCGCTACTTCCTGGCTGCGTTGGCTCTCCTGCGCGTGTCGGAACGTGCTCGCTCCCGAGCCCTGCCGCGGGCGCCGCCCTGCGAGGAAGTCCCATTCGGGATGCCTTTGTCGGCGCACTTCCGCTGCCGGACACTAAACTCGCGCCGCATGCCGACACCCTCGACGGGCGGGGCGAGGACGTCTCCGCTCCTGTTCATTTTCCTGACGGTCTTCATCGATCTGCTCGGGTTTGGGATCGTGCTGCCGCTCTTGCCGGTGTACAGCAAGGCCTACGGCGCGAGCGAGGTCGCCCTGGGGCTCCTGTTCTCGTGCTTTTCAGGCGTGCAAC
>CANKOY010000014.1 GCA_947484275.1 Planctomycetota bacterium
ACCCCTAGTCCTCTGATCGAATTTCACCCCTCAGGCCCTGCCCATCTGCTCCTCGCGCGGTTCTGATGGAACCGCAGGCTCCGCTCGCCGTCTAACCACCGCCCCTCTCCCCCGCGAGGTCACCATGTTGCGCCCCCTCAAGTCCCTCAGGATCTCTGGATTCGCGAGCCTAGCCGCACCCCTGGCCGCATTCGTCGGGGCTTCGCCTCACCTGGGCGCCCAGCAGGAGATCACGATCTCCATCGACTGGAAGGGGCCCACGATCAACCAGATCTCCACGGGCACCGGCGTTCGCATCACCGAAGCCGACCTGCTCAACCCAGGTTCGGGTGCGCCGATGGTCGGTGTCCAGCCGCCGCCGCGGATCCGGTACACCGGCGCCGTCCTCGGCTTGATTCAGTATCCAAGCTGCGTTGGGCACATTCCTGGCGTTGGCTGCGGCATCGAAGTCGATGCCTTCTCGGAAGGCAGCGACGAGAAATTCCGGCCCTCACCGATGCTGCCGGGTCGCCTGTGGTTCTCGGTGGATGAGTTCGCTATCGGAGCTCCCGCGTTCATCGGGTTCCCCCAGGTCGCGACCGAGGGGCCCATCGGCGATGTGTCCGCCGACCTGTTCACCGATGCCGGCCTTCCGCCGGGACCTGTGCCTCCCGGGGTCATCTTGCGCGCGAGCGTGGGCGCGATCGACGGCAACGGCCTCACCTCGGCAACTGGTTTCAGCTACCCCGGGCTCGGGCTGGTGGAGCCCAACCCCGCCTCTCCCGGCGCCTTGAACCCAGGCGACAACATCGATGCCCTCGACATCGATGGCTCGCAGACCTTTCCTGCAGGTGGCGTCTACTTTTCGCTCGACGGTGCGTTCCTGGACGTCAAGGCCGGCGTGCCCAACTCCGGTTCGGCAGGCGCCAACGGCGCGAACTTTCGCCCCGGCGACGTGCTGCGGACCGCGACTCCGGGAAGCCTGCCGACGCGCTACGCCACAGCCTCCCAACTGGGTCTCGATGCATTCGGTCCGGGCACGGACGATGTCGACGGTTTGATTCTCGTGGAGAACGGCGACGGGGTTTTCCAGCCAAGCCTCGGCGATTACGACTGGGTCGGGACGCCGGGGCCGAAGGACATGCTGATGTTCTCGGTGCGCCGCGGTTCGGCCGTGATCGGGATGCCCGACAGCATTTTTGGCCTGCCGATCGAGCCCGGCGACATCCTGGTTCCGCCGCGCGGCGCGAGCACGTTTCCGGGGATCTGGATCGCCGCCGAGAACCTCGGCTTGGCGACCCGGCGCGAAACACCGGCCCTCGACGCGGGCGACGACGTCGATGCGCTCGACTTCACCAAACGCCCCTACTACGACTGCAACAAGAATGGCATCGAGGACTCGGTGGACATCGCAGTCGGTTCGTCCATGGACGCCAACGGCAACGGCATCCCCGACGAGTGCGAAGACCTCAAGATGCGCTTTTGCTTCTGTCTGGCGGACTACGCCCCCTGCGGAAACGGCGGTTTCTACCCGGGCTCGAACGAGGGCTGTCGCAACTCCAGCGGCCTGGGCGCAATGATGGTGGCGAACGGATCGACGAGCGTGGCGACGGACGACATGACGCTCCAGCTGACACAGCTTCCGCTGAACAAGCCCGGGATCATCATCATGTCGCCGAACGCGACCACCCCGATGATGTTCGGCGACGGAGTCCTGTGCCTGACTTCGCCGATCTACCGCTACTTCGGGATGAATTCGGGCGCCACCGGGTCGATGACCTTCGGCCCGGGCCTGATCGGGCATGCGAACGCGAACTTCCCTCCACTGGGCCACGTCGCGCCGGGCAGCACCTTCTACTTCCAAGGCTGGTTCCGCGATCCTCCCGGACCCTGCGGCACGGGCAAGAACCTGACCAACGCAGTGCGAATCAACTTCGTGCAGTAGGGGGAGGGGGCCGGATCAGGTGGCGGCTTCGGTCGGCTCCCGATCGCGCGACGCCGCGTACCTTGAAGACCGCCAGCGCACCACGCGCCCCTCGAAGGCCATGCGCAGATCGTCCAGAACTGAGTAGGCAAGGGGCACGACCCAAAGCGTGAAGAACGTCGCCACGCTAAGGCCACCGGCGACGCAGGTCGCCAGCGCGCGGTAGTCAATGCCGTCGCCGGGCGGCTCGGCGAGGGCCATGGGAATCAAACCCGCCACGGTGGTCAGAGCCGTCATCAGCACAGGCCGCACGCGGTTCGAGCAGCCATCGAGGATCGCCCGTGCGCGGTCCGTTCCCTCGCGACGCAGATTGTGGATGCGATCGACAAGGACGATGCCGTTGTTGACCACTACGCCTACGAGGATGATCACGCCAATCCATGCGACGGAATCCATGGCCGTGTTCGTGAGGTACATCGTCCACTTGGCGCCGACGATGGCGAACGGAATCGTGAACAGCACCGAGATCGGCAGCAGGAACGATTCGAACAAGACGCCCATCAGCAGAAACACCAGCACGATCGACAGGCCGAGGGCGGCGTAGATATCCTTCATCTCGGAATCCTGTCGCGCGCTCACGAGGTCCTCTTCCACCACCGAATAGCCGCGCGGAAACTCGAGGCCCGCGAGCACCAGGTGCCCCAAGTCCGAGAGTTCGCGCTGGCGCAGGGGATCCTCCACGCGCGCCGTGATCTGAAAGGAAGCCCTGCCATTGAAGCGCTCGATCGTGCGGCTGGCGCGCGCGTACTCGAGCGTTGAGAATGTGGAGAGTGGCACCGCGCTCGCGCCGCCGCGGATCTCCAGGTCGCGCAAGGTCGACAGGCCGGCGGCCTGTTCGTTGTCGTACTCGATGATCAGCGGGACCTCGCGGCCGGGTTCCTGGAATTGGGGCAGTTGCCATCCCCGCAGGGCCCAGGCGACGTTTTGCAGTGCGTTCTGGGGTGAAATGCCCATCAAGTGGGCCAAGTCCGAGTCGAGCACGACGCGCACCTGCTCAGGCGCGTTCGCGAGGGGCGACTCGACGTCCATGAGGCCGGGGATGGTCTCCAGGAGACGCACAGCCTGTTCGCCGAGCACTGCGAGTTGCTCGGAGTTGGGACCGGCGATCCGGAACACGACCATGTTGCGGTTGCGCTCGTCGGCGCTGTCGTCGCCCCCGATGCGCAGCGTGTGTCCGGGCCGCGGTTCCAAGTACTTGCGCAGGTCCGCGATCACGCCGTCGCGTTCTTCACGGGTGCGCGTCCCATCCCAATAGACGTTGACGCGACCGCCATCCTTGTCGAAGCGACACGCCATGTGCTGGAAGCCGTACTGTTCCCTGCGCGATTCGAAGAAGCGCTCGTAGTGAAGGATCTCCGTTTCGGCCTGGTCGAGCGTGAAGTTGTCCTCCAGCTCGACGTCGACGCCCACTCGGCTGGTGTTCTCATCCTGGCCGAAGGCCGCCACTTTCATGTTCGTCAGGGGAATGACGACCGACGCGAGCACCAGGAGTGAGGCGAACGAGGCCCAGAAGCGATGGGCGAGCGTCCACTCCAAGAGCCTGCGGTTGAGGGCGATGCAACTGTCCACGATTCCGCTGGTTTGCGGTTGCCAGTGAACCGGCGCGGCGGGAAGGCCGCGGGCGCGTCGTGCCCAGGCTCCCGCGGCGAACAGCAGAAAACCCACCGCGAAGACGGTCGCGGCTACATGCATGCCGATGGCCACCGAAGGTCTTCCGAGCGGGCTGAGCGAATCCCAATGCCGTCCGAGGAGCCCATAGGAATGGCTGCCCGTGACCGTCGCGAACTGCGTGGCAACGTCCGAAGTGCTCAGGATTGCCCGTGCGCGCCAAATGACCACGCCGATCACGCCTGCCGCCAGGATCCAGCGCAGAGGGGCGACCACGGCGAGGACGCCGCGCTCCATTCCATGCAGCACGCACATGCCGCCGTAGGCGACCCTGCGCAGCAACCCCACGATCGCGTTGATTGCGCGGCCCGGGATCGCGGCGATCGGCGCGATACGCACAGCCAGGCGCTCGGTCCGCGCATGTCGCGGTCCGATGACGCGCGCCGTGATCACCGGCAGGAAAATCAGCGCAGCCAGCAGACTGGCGAGCAGCGACGCGCACAGGGGCAGGCCGAGAGCGCCGAACATCAGGCGCAGGATCGGGTTCTCGCCCATGAAGATCATCGGCAAGAACACAACCACCGTCGTCATGGTCGAGAGGATCACCGCCAGGGCCACGGTGCGCGTGCCGCGCGCAGACGCTTCATCGGGGGCAAGTCCGTTGTCGCGCAGGCGCGTGATGTTCTCCACCACGACGACCGCGTTGTCGACGAGCATGCCCATCGCGAGCGTGATGCCCGCCATGGTCAGCAGGTTGAAGGTCCCGCCGCTGAAATACGTCCAGGCGACAGCGATGAGCACGGACACCGGAATCGCAAGCGCCATGCACAGCGTCAGGCGCACCCGCGGGAGGAACAGGAACAAGATCACCAGCGAGAGCAGTCCGCCGACAAGCGCCGTGTCGCGCAGTTGTCCCAGGGAGTCCTCGATGATCTCGCCCTGGCTGAAGAACACCAGGAACTTGAACTCGCCGGCGAGCCTGGGATCGTTCTGCAGCTCATCGATTGCGGCCTGCATCCGGTGGCAGACCTCGACCACGTTCGCTTGGGACTCTTTCTTAACCTCGCCGAAGTAGGCGTAGGTGCCGTCCATGCGGAACAGCCGGTTGCGCACGCTCTTGGCGTCGATGACGCGCGCCACGTCCCCCAGGACCAGACCGCCCTCGATCGGGTAGGTCTCGATCTCCGACTTGGTGCGAAAGCGCATGTCGCTGCGCAAAAGGACGCGCCGGCCACCGTCGGTGACCTCGCCCATGGGCAAGGCGAAGTTGTCCGCGGAGAGGCGCCCGATCAGGGCGCCGATGTCAAGCCCCGCGGCGCGCACGCGATCCTCGTTCAATTCGATGCGCACCGAGTCGTCGAGCACGCCCCACAAATCGAGCCGACCGATCCCGTCGACGCTCTCGAGCCTGCGCCTGATCACCGTGTCGATCAGGAAATCCGTGCGCGGCGAGTCGCCAGGGTGCAGCATGGCGAAGAACATCACCGGCATGTCCGACTCGGACCAGGACCAGATGCCGATCTCGCGCACGGTCCGCGGCAGCTTGGGGCGCGCGCGCTCGATGCGATCGCGGACCTCCGCCTTGGCCAAGTCCATGTCGACGTCCGAGTCAAAGCGCACGGAGATGCCCACTTGATCTTCGGAGGATGTCGAGCTCAGGCTCTTGATGCCGGTGATCGTGCGCAGCTCCTCTTCGAGCAAGCGCGCGACCTGATCCTCGTTTTCCTGGGCGCTGGACCCTGGATGGACCGCGTACACCTGCAATCCTGGCTCGACGATGCCGTCAGGCATCAATTGCATCGGGATGCGCACGTAGGCGATGGCGCCGATCACCATCAGAGTCACGAACACCACCAAGAGCGTCACCGGACGTCGAACCAATCCGGCGAAGAAACTGTCGGCGGCGGAATCCTGCTCGCTGAGCTCTGACGGCGTGCTCATCCGACCCTGGCCTGTGCGCCGCGCGCGTACACGACGTAGTAGACCGCCGGCACCACAATCAACGTCAGGAGCGTGGAGGTCGACAACCCCGCGATCACGGTGATCGCCATGGGCACGCGGATTTCTGCGCCCTCGCCGCCGGTGAGCGACGAGATCAGCGGCAGTTGGTCGAGCCAGCCTGTCAGCGGCAGCAACCCGAGCACGGTCGTCGCCGTGGTCATCATGATCGGGCGCAGGCGTGTCGTGCCGGCTTCCACGAGCGCTTCGATCAAAGCCGCTCCGCTCGCGCGCTGCTGATTGACGCGGTCGATCAGCACGATCGCATTGTTGACGACGACGCCCGACAACAGGATCACGCCCAGGAAGACGGTCACCGAAATTGGAATCGAGAGCGCCTCGAGCACCAGTACCACGCCCACCATGGCCAGCGGAACGGTCACCAGGACGATCAGCGGCTGCACCAGGGACTCGAACTGACAGGCCATGACGACGTAGACGAGAAACAGCGCCAAGTACAGTGCGAACTGCAGGCTCGACTGGGCCTCATCGAGCTCGCGCTTCTGACCGCCGAGCTGCACGGTCACATCCCCCGGCGGCGTCATGGTCGCCAGTCGCCGTTCGATCTCCTGATTGAGCCCGCCGAGGTCCAGTCCGCCCCCCGATGCCGTGACGAGGATTGCGCGCGTGTTGCCGCGGCGGCGAATTTCGGCCGGGCCTTGGACGCGATCGATCGTCGCCACCGAGCGCAGCGTCACCGGAGTCGGCGCGCTGGGATTGACGATCAAGTCGAGCACGTGATCGAGGCTGGCGAGCAGCACCTCGTCGCCCTGCACGCGCACGTCGATGCGCTCCTCGCCCTGGTCGAAGCGCGTGCTGACGTTGCCCAGCACTTGGTCGCGCACTAGCTTGGAAACTAGATCGAGGCTCAGGCCGTATTGCAGCGTTTTCTCGCGGTCGAACGTGATGCGAGCCTCGGGGTAACCGGCGCGCACCGTCGTGCGCACATCCTCGATGCCCGGCACCGCGGACACGCGCGCGAGCACGTCCGCGGCGACCGATTCCATGCGCTCGAGGTCGTGGCCGAGGATTTCCACGGTGATCGGCGCGTCGAGAGCAAAGGGCGTGGGCCGGCGCACGTCGATGGAGCGCACCGCGGGATCCGCCGCGACGATGCTGCGCGCGCGGGCGAGCAACAACTCCTCGCCGCCGTCGGCCGCCGCAGCCGGTTGCAGGCGCACGGTCAGGCGCGCAGTGTGCTTGCCCTCGATGTCGCGCGTCAGCGTGTCCTTTTCCACGCCCACGGTCAGGGCGGTGGTTTCAACGCCCGGCAGGGCGCGCACTTCCTGTTCCAGGCGGGACATCACGCGCTCGGTGGTTTCCAGGGGCGTTCCGACGCCCAGGGCCGTGTACAGCGTGAACTCACCTTGACGAATCTCCGGCAGGAGCTCGAGGCCGAGTTTCTGCACGCGCCAACCGGCGAAGGCCGAAAGCGAAATCGCGATCGCGATCACCATCCACGGCGAGTGCATGGCTGCGCGCATCAGGCGTGGATAAAAACCGGCCACCCTGCCCCAAATGAAGTCGAAGGCGAAGTGGAATGGGTACAAGAGCCATCCGAGCAGCACGCCCAGTGCCTTCGCGATCGCGAGCAGTGCGAAGGTGATCGCCCCCAGGAGCCAGAATACGGCGCGTCCGATGGACACCAGCGTGTCTGGGATGAAGCTGTTCCAGGTCCAGAGGAGCTTTGCGCGCGCCTGGGGCGGCATGGGTGTTTCACGGCTACGCTCGCCATCGGCGAGCCAGTTTCGCGAAGCCAACATCGGAATGAACGTGATCGCGACCACAAGGGAAACCAACAGCGACCAGACCACAGTGACGGCCTGATCGCCGAAGATCTGCCCCGCGATTCCGTGCACGAACACGATCGGTGCGAAGACCGCGACTGTCGTCAATGTCGATGAAATCACGGCGCCCGCAACCTCCGACGTGCCGCGCAGGGCCGCGCGCCGCAGCGTGTCGCCCTCGCTGCGACAGCGCGTGATCGACTCGAGCACGACGATCGCGTTGTCCACCAGCATGCCGACGCCCAAGGCGAGTCCGCCGAGGGACATGATGTTCAACGTCACGTCGAGCATGTACATCGGCGCGAAGGTGACCACGACCGAGATCGGGATCGCGACCCCGATGATGAACGTGCCCGCCATGCGCCGCAGGAAAATCCAGATCACGGCCACGGCCAACAGTGCGCCAAAGATCGCGGAGCTCTTGACGTCGTCTACCGCAGCCTTGATGAACGTGGACTGGTCGCTGAGCAGCTCCAGGCGCGCCTCGTCGCGCAGGCGCCAGCTCAGGAAGTCCATTTTCTCGCGCTCTTCCACGGTGAGTTCCGACGTGCGCTTGCCTTGCGCGTCGAATTCCGCGGCGGACTTCCTCTGGACTTCACTGCCAAAGAGCTTCTGCTTCACGCTCTCGGCGAGTTCGACGATGTTGGAGCCCGCCTCGCGATAGATCGCGATTTCAACCGCTTCTGCGCCAGAGAGTGTCGTCACCACTTCGCGCTCGGCGTTCGTGCGCTCGACCGTGGCGATGTCCTTGACGCGGATCGTGGCTTCGCCGCGCCGCTCCAGGGCAAGCTCTTCGATCTCGCGCACGCGCTTGAATTCGTTGACCGTGCGCACGAGGTACTCGGTCGAGCCCTCGCGGATCATTCCTCCGGAGGCGTTGATGTTCTCCTCGGCCAGGCGCGCCGACAGCTGCGCCGGATCGATGCCGTGGGCGGCCATCTTGAACGGATCGTTGCGAACGCGGATCTCCTCGATCAAGCCACCGCGAATCTGCACTGCGGCGACGCCTTGCATGCCTTCGAGTTCGCGCTGGATGCGATTTTCCGCCAGCCAGCGCAGTTGGATCAGGGCGTTCTCCCGCGAAGCTCCCGCGGCGCGGTCCTTGGGCAACGACAGGCCGATGCGCAGGATCGGATCGAGGTTGGGGTCGTAGCGCAGGATCAGCGGCCGTTCCGCGCCATCGGGCAGGAACACGCTGTCGAGCTTGTCGCGCACGTCCTGCACCGCGAAAGTCATCACGGTGCCCCAATCGAAATCGAGCACCACGTCGGAAGTTTCGGCGCGGGAGATCGACGTCGAGCGCACCAGATGGGGCAGTGTCGACAGGGCTTCCTGAATGCGCTCGGAGATGCGGTCCTCGATGTCCTCGGGCGCGGCTCCGCGGTAGGTGGTGCGCACCGTGACCGTTGGGTAACTGATCTCCGGCAGGAGATCGACGCGCAGCTTGCCCAGGGACACGAAGCCAAAAACTGCGATCGCAACGATGAACATCGTGATCGCCACGGGCCGCTCGACGACGAACGCGAGCTTGCCGCGCAGTGGCAGATCGCCCGCTTGTCGCGACTGGTCCTGCGCGCGTTCCACAGGCGCCGACCCTTGGTTGTCCTGTCCCACGGGCGGCTCCTACTGAACGTCGCCGCCAGCGGGCGGGGCGTCGGAGCGCGCGGTGGACGGCGCGCCCTCGGACGGCGCAGGCGGCTGAACCTCGGGCCCGGGCTCGGGGAGGGGCGGCGCTTTGTTCTCGTCCAACGCTGCGCCATCCTGCGCGTGCTCCGCAGCGGGCACTGCCTGAGGCACAGGTTCGCTCGCGTCGGCTACGGTGACTTCGACACCGTCCTCCAGATCGCGATTGCCGACCACGATCACCGAGTCGCCGGGTTCAAGGCGTCCATCGCCCACAACTCGCACCTCGACGGACTCGTCGTCCGAGAGCACCTCTGCCACGGCCACGCGCACGGCGCGATTCTCGCGCACGACGAACACGGTGGTCGTGTCGCCCTCGCGGCGCAGTGCGCGCTTGGGGATCACAAGGGCATCGGGGTGGCGCTCAGTGATGATCTCCAGGCGCACCAACATGCCAGGCAAGAGCTGCGCGTGAGGCGTGCCCTCGGCCGCTTGATTGAGTTGGGCGGTCACGCGGAAGTTGCCGGATTGGGCATCGATGGTGGGGGCGATGCGCAGGATCGTTCCGCCGAAGCGCCGACCGGGCAGGGCTTCCGCGCTGGCGAACAGCCCGACCTCGGCGGCGACCGCGCCTTCGGACGCGCCACTCGCAGCCAACTGCGTGCTCCCGTCGGTGCCCGTGAACAATCCCAGTTCGCGCTGCGGCCGGTAGAACACGGCCCGCAGTCGTTCTGGGTTGGTCAGCCTGAAGGCGCTCGTCGATCCGCTGATGGTGTCGCCTACGTTGATGTTGCGCGCGGCGAGCACACCGTCGAAGGGCGCGGTGATGCTCATGTTGGCGAGGTTCAAGCGCGCGCGCTCCAGGGTCAGTTCCGCGCGTTGCAGGGCCGTTTTCGCGTTGCCCTGGTCGAGCTGCACGCGCTCCAGGGCCAGTGCCGAGTTCCTGACTTCGCCCTCGGCGTTGTCGCGGGCCAGGCGCGAGGCCTCGAGGTCCTTGGGTGAAAGCAACGCCGGCCGGTCGGGGCTCGGCTGGGAGATGGCCACGTTGCGATCGTAGTCGCGCTGGGTCTGCCCGTGGCTGCGCTCGCTGACCGTCAGGCGCGCCTGGGCCTCGCGCACGGCCAATTCCAAGCGCGGTTCGGCGGCGCGCGCTTCGTCCAGGGCCACTTCAGCGTCGGCCGCGGCGATCGCCAACTCGCGTGTGTCCAACCGCGCGAACACTTGGCCACGGACGACGCGATCGCCTTCCTCCACCAAAACCTCGACGACCAGGCCGCTGGAGCGCGCCATGACTTCGACCTGCTGCTCGGATTCGACGCGCGTGGTCGTCTCTAGGATGCGCAGCATTTCGCGGCGCACCACGGGTTCCACCCGCACGCGCGCCGGGTCGCGCTTCTTGATCGTGGCGGCCTCGATGGGGTGCGAGTCGGAGCCGTCCGATATCGGGTTGCAGGCGGCGGGGAACACGAGCAACGCCAAGGTTGCGAATCGCTGGGCGGTGGTCATCGTGAGGAGCAGTTGTCCTGGGACTGGGGTGGCGCGCTCGTCGGACCTCGAGCGGGGGAACCTGCGGGGGCAGCAGCCTACGAGTCTGCGCCGTTTCATTCACGGTCGCTAGACTCCGCCCATGCGCACGCCCCGCGAAGTTCTGTTCGAGATCCTCTCTCGCATCGAGCCGGTGACCCGCGGCGAGCAGGCGTCATTGGAACAGGCCGTGGGCCGCGTGTTGGCCCGCGATGTGATATCCGACCTCGATTTACCTCCGTTCAACAAGAGCGCCATGGATGGCTTCGCGGTCCACGCGGCCGATTTCGGGCCCGACGCGGCGCCCGATGGCTCGCGCTGCCTGCCCCTGGCGGGTGAATCCAAGGCGGGCGTGCCCTGGACTACTCCCGTGGCGCGCGGAACCTGCGTGGCGATCTACACGGGCGCGGAAGTTCCGCCGGGCGCTGATGCGGTTGTCATGGTCGAACGTTCACAGACAACTCCTGCGGGCATCCTGCTCCGCGATCGACCCCAGCAAGGCGCGCACATCTGCCCTCGCGGTCAGGATTTGCGCGTGGGCGCGACCGTGCTGCGCGCCGGTCACCGCATTCGCGCCACGGACCTTGCTCTGCTCGCCTCCGTGGGCGCCGTTCCGGTACCGGTGATCGCACGGCCGCGCGCCACTGTGCTCACCACCGGCGACGAATTGGTGGCGCCGTGGGAGAAACCGAGTGCAGGACAGATTCGCGAGAGCAACACGCAGCAACTCGCGGCACTGTGCACGCTCGCTGGCGCGCAGACGACGAATCTCGGCGTCGTGCGTGATGATCCCGCGCTGCTGGAGCAGGCATTTCGCGCCGCCCTGGCGTGCTGCGATGTGCTGATCACAACCGGAGGGGTCAGTATGGGCCGCTACGACCTCGTCGGTGGGGCCCTGCAGTCGATCGGCGTCGAACCTGTTGTGCACCGCGTGGCCATCAAGCCCGGAAAGCCCCTGTGGTTCGGGATGGCGGGCAAGATTCCGGTCTTCGCCCTGCCGGGGAATCCGGTGTCGTGTCTGGTCAACCACGGGGTCTTCGTGCGGCCAGCCTTGGCGCGACTGTCGGGGGAACTTGGGTCGGACGCCTCTGAGCGCCGCGGCCGATGGATGGGCGCGCCGCAAACGCAAAATCCCAGGGAACAGTACGTGCCCGTGCGCCTGGTTCCGGGTCAGGATGGCGTCGAGGCCCTCGAGCCTGTGCGCTGGAACGGATCGGCCGACGTGGCCGGCATCTCGCGCGCCGACGCCTTCGCAGTGATCCCTATCGATACCCCAGTTGCGCCGGGAGACCTGCTGGCGTTTCGCCCCTTGGCATGAGTTCCATCGCGCGCCAAAACCCGGGACCCGCTGGCATGTTCGGAAAACTAGAGCCCCTCGGTCCGCTCGGGCGCTCCCTCGGGCTTGGGCTGGCCTGGTTGCTGCTCTATTTGGCCGGCCCGGGAATCGTCACTGGCAATGGCCTGTTCCTGCTGGCCCCATTCGGCGTCGGAGTGTGGGCGCTGTTCGCGTCGCGTCCGGGGCGCTGGTCCTTCTGGATCGAAGTTGCGCTGGGTTGCGCCGCCTGGTGCGGCATCTGTTCCTGGGCCGCCAAGGTCCATTGGTCATCATTATTGTTCATCGGGCCTGGCTTCGGCCTGTACTACGCCAGCGCCGGAGCACTCCTTCGCAGGCTTTCCGTCCGCTATCCCCTCGTGATCGCCGCACCCGCGGCCTGGCTTGGGATCGAGACCCTGCGGACGGTTCTCGAGCCGCCCTTTGGATTGAGCTGGATGCGCCTGGGAATCCACGCCCACGACGTCCCCTGGCTGGCGGGGAGTGCGCGGGTCTACGGCGTTTTCGGCCTTACCTATGTATTGGTTGCCGCCGGCGCCGGCCTGGCCCAGTGGGGCAGGGCAGCCGCCCTCGAGGGTGCAGAGCGCCGCGCCCACAGGCGCTGGGCCCTGGCCGGAGGTGGGGGACCCCTGCTGCTGGCGCTGGTTCTCTCCTTCGCCACGGAGCCGCCTGAGTTCGAGCGTGGACCCCGCGTCCTGCTGGTCCAACCGGCCATCCCGCAGCAGCGAAAAATGCAGTCGCGGACCTTCGACGATCTCTACCTCGAGGGCATGGCTCTGACGCGCCACGGATTGGACGAGGCCAAACGCGCCGGCGAACCGCCCGCGGACATCGTCGCCTGGGGCGAGTCGATGCTGCCGCTTTTCGCCATAGATCCCGGCCTGCGCGCAGCCGTGCAGCAGGGTGCGCGCCCAGCACCGTGGATCGACGCGGTCTTCGACGAGAGGTTGATTGACGGCTGGGAGCAACTGGAGACCGATTGGGTGCGCAGGGGCCTCCTGCCAGGGGCCAGCGGTGGCCAGGGCATGCTGCCGCCGGGGGCCGTCTTCCTGTCGGGAGTCGAGGTGCTTCTGGCACGCGACGGGCTGATCGGTCGCCAGAACGCAATCACACTCTGGGGCGCCAATGGAACGCGCACGGCCCACGTTGGAAAGAAACACCTGGTCCCGGGCGCGGAGACCATGCTTGGCCTTGAGCGCTTTGCTCCGGTGCGGAAGACGATTTTTGCCCTGGCGGGCTACGTCCCCGACCTGCTCGAGCACCGCGGATCCCGGCGGCTGAGCTTCACCGACCGCCGGGGTCGCGAGTTCACTCTCAGCGCCTCGGTTTGCTTCGACAACGCCTACGACGGCGCCTTTGTCGAGCCGCTGCTCGAGGGGCCCCTGGACTTCCACTTTGTCGCCTCCAACGAGGCCTGGTTCCGGGGCGACCAGGAACAGGACCAGATGATCGCCTTTTCGCGCCTGGCGGCCATTTCCACGGGGCGCTCGATCGTGCGGGCCACGAATTCTGGGGTTACGGCGGTGGTCGATCCCGCGGGCCGCGAGGTCGCTCGCCTCGTTGTCGGGGGCCGCGATCGCGAGGTCGCCGGCACCCTGCGCGCCGATGTTCCCGTGCCCACGGTGGCCGGACGCAGCTCGCAGACCCCCTATGTACGGAGCTGGCGACTGTGGCCGTCCATAGCGTTGTTGTGGCCCTTGGCCCTGCTGCTGGCCCCGCGCCGGCGCCGAGCCGGTAACCGGGAACCTGCCCAGGGCTAGAATGCGCGGGTGACTGGCGTCGACTCGCGCGAAGGATCCTTGACCCTTCCGCGCGATCCTCGCTAGACTCCCGCCCCCACTTTCGCAGTCCCACACCCCCGACCCGGAACCCAGCTTGGTTCTGCGATTCGCGGCTCGCCCCAAGGGCAATACCGCGCATCCGACCCAACGCCCAAACCCCGGATCGACCGACTACCCCCGCCTTTTCCTCGGAGCAGTATGAGCGCCATCGGACGGATTTTCCTGATTCTCAATCTGATCCTTGCGGCAGTCTTTTTGGGCTTCGCCGCCAATCAGCTGTCCCAGAACACCAACGTGACCGCCTCGCTCGCCGCCGAGCGTCAGGCACACGAGTCGACCAAGACCACCACGGGAGAGCAGATTTCCACTCTGACCACCCAGGTCAATCAGCTGCGCACCGACATGTCGGCGCTGCGCGACGACCACAACCAGGAGCAGGCCCTGGCCAAGCGCAATGGCTTGGAACTGAACGAGGAAAAAGCCGCCAACGCGCAACTGCGCGGTGAGATCACCGGCATCAAGGAAAGCCTCGCCGGTTACAACTCGACCATCGCCAGCCTGACCTCCCAGAAGGATCGACTGGTGACCGAGAAGACCGAAGCCTTCGCCGGCCGCGACGCCGCGGTCTCCGAGAAGGGCAAGGCCGACGCGGCCCGCCGCACCGCCGAAGAAGCCCTCCAGAGCGCCAAGGGCAAGATCACTGATCTTGAGGTGTCGGTCAACGACGCGAAGAAGGATGCCAGTGCCCTCGATACGGAGCTCAAGGCCCTGTACGTCGTCACCAACCACCCGCGAATCGGGACGCCCCAGCCCCTCATCGAGGGTGCCGTGGTCATCGTCAACAACTCAATCGCCCCCGGCTTGATCGCCATCAACAAGGGCAGCAATGACCAGGTCAAGCGTGGTTATGTCTTCGACGTCTTCCAGGGCACGACTTACAAGGGTCGGGCAAAGGTCGAGACCGTCCATGACAACACCTGCTCGGCAGTGATGATCATGCCGGCCCCGGGGACTTCGGTCGCCCAGGGCGATCGCGTCACGACTCAGCTCTAGGCCCCGGACCAACCAAGGATCCACTCCCATGGCCAAGAACCGCAAGATCGCATCGACCAAGAGCGCCAAGCCCGCGAAGGCGGCAACCTCCGAGGTCGAGGTCGTCGAGGAAAAGAAAGGGATGGGCTGGGAGGGCGGCGTCGCCCTCTTCACCACCGTCATCCTGTTGGCCGCAATCATCCTCGTGGACATGGACCTGGGCGACAAGTTCGGCCAGGGCATGTTCTTCAAGTAAGGCACTGGCTCCCCGAGTCCTCGGAGCTCTGGCTCCGCCGGCCGGGAGCGCTCAAGCTTCGAGCTCGGCCGGTCGCGAACCTCGCGGCCGGCCGAGCTTTTTTTCTATGGAGCGCAATCGCGAGCTTTGGCCATCCCAATTGCGCGCGGTACGCGTAGAATCCCGGCGATAGAAGAGCCGTCGCATTGTTGCGCGGCGTTGCGTTCCTCGAACCAGCAACGGGATTCTGGATGGCTGGCTTGATCAAGCCGATGGAGTGGCTCCTGGGCCGCTTTTCCGTCGACATGGGAATTGACCTGGGGACTGCGAACACACTCGTTTGTGTGCGCGGCCGTGGGATCATCCTCAACGAACCCTCGGTGGTGGCGGTCAAGAAGGGCACCAATGAAGTGCTGCTGAATGGGATGGCCGTCGGCAACGCCGCCAAGGCGATGCTCGGCAAGACCCCCGGCAACATCGAAGCAATTCGGCCCCTGCGAAATGGCGTGATCGCCGACTTCGAGGTGACCGAGCGCATGCTGCGCTACTTCATCACCAAAGTTCACGAGGGCCGCCATTGGGTGAAGCCCCAGGTGGTGATTTCGATTCCCGTGGGCATTACCGCCGTCGAACGGCGCGCGGTGATCCACTCCGCGGAGCGCGCCGGCGCACGGCGGGTGTTCCTGATCGACGAGCCCATGGCCGCGGGCATCGGCATCGGCTTGCCGGTGACCGAGCCCCAGGGTTCGCTGATCGTCGACATCGGCGGCGGAACCACAGAAATCGCGGTGCTGGCCCTGGCCGGCATGGTTAACGCCACGAGCCTGCGCATCGCTGGCGACGACTTCGATGAAGCGATCGTCAACCATCTTCGCCGCCACCACAACCTGGCGATCGGCGAGCTGTTCGCCGAGCGCATCAAACTGACCATCGGCTCGGCCTACCCCATGCAGCAGGAGCTGTCGATGGAGGTCCGCGGCCGCGACACGATCAGCGGCCTGCCGCGCCGCACCACCGTGACGTCGATGGAGATCCGTGAAGCCCTCGCGGACCCGGTGCGCACGATCTGCGAAGCGATTCGGACCGTGCTGGAGGGTGCCCCCCCGGAAATTTCCGCTGACCTGGTGGAGACCGGAGTGACTGTCGTCGGCGGCGGCGCGCTGCTCTACGGAATCACGGAGGCGATCAGTCAGCACCTGGGGATTCCGGCCAAGGTCGCCGACGATCCGCTGACCGCCGTGGCCCGCGGCACCGGCGTTTTCCTCGAGAAACTCGAGATCTTCTCGAAAGTGCTCTCGACGGACGACGACGAGTGAAGCTGGCGTCGCAGTAGGGAATTGCTAAGCCGGCTGATAACCTCAGTTGGCGCCACCGCGCGAGCAGGGCGGAGTCCTTCGGACTCCAGTGCTCGCCGCACGGAGCAGGGGCGTGTCGAGGGGTTGTCCCGTGGGCCTGAGTTCTTCGCGGCTTTTGTATGTCGTTCTGACCCTGTGCATGGTCGTGCTCGCGTTCCTTCCGAACGCGAAGGCGACGCGCTGGCTCGACATCTGCGTAGCTCCGGCACGTTTTCTCGGCGAATTGGCTTCGCCGTTGGGTTGGTTGGCCCGCGGAGAGGCGCGCGCGGCGGCGAACGCCCTGGAGAATTCGATCGACAGCGAACTCGCACAGAGTCGCGCGCTGGCTCAAGACGAGCGTTGGTTCGCGCTGCCCGACGAGCAACGCCTGATCACCAAGCGCCGTTTTGTTCACGCCCAGGTCGTGCGCCGTTTCAGCGGCGCACCGGACCGCATCGAGTGCGAGCTGGAGGAGGACGCCGCTCTGGAACTCGTTCTCGGTCTGCCGGTGGTGCTCTCGAATTCCTTCGTGGGCCGCGTCAGCGGAATTGACGTCGAATCGCGGCGACTGATCGTGCATTTGGTCACGGACAAGGAATTCCGCGTTGGCGCGCGCTCGCAAGACTTCGGCGAAGCGGAGGATCCGGAAGGAACCGCGCCGGGCGTTTCCATGGTCGTCGGTGGCCTGGCTTCGACGCTCCGCTCGGGAACGCCGCTCGTGGTGCACAACCCCGAACACCGGGGGAGCCTGAGCGGCCTGGTGCGCGTGGACGAGGTGCGCGACGCGCGCGCGCCCTTTGGAGAATTGAGCGCGGGCTTTCACCTCGGACAACTGATCGAAGCATCTGCCGGCCGCTTTGCGGTCGCGCCCGAAGTCGATCTAGAACATGGGTTGTTCCGCGTGGTGGTCGTGTTGCCCGCAGGCGCAACGTCAGCGCCAGAGGCGCTCGATTTCAATGTCTACGCGGACGAAAACTGGAGCAACGCGCGAGCCTATTGCTCGGGCGAGCCCGCATCCTGGCGCGAGGGCCTGAAAATCGATCTCTCTCGGCGCGCCGGCGCACGCGAGCACGCCGCAGTGGCCGCTGGCACGCGCTTGGTCGGATTCATCGAGCGCGCCGGCGCGCTCAGCAGCGATGTGGCGATGCTCGGCGATCGAGGGGTCAGCGTTCCCGCCCAGGCCCGAGTCGACGGCATCGTGGCTCCTGTGGTACTCGGTCGCCTGATTTCCCTGGGGCGCGAACGGCCCGGTGGACCTGTGCGTTTCCGATGGGACAACGTGCAGGGCTTGCCGCCCACGGCGAGCGGGGAAACCTCCCGTCGCGCCGTGGTCTTCACCGGCGCTGGCGAACTCGGCGTGCCGCGCGGGTTGTTCATCGGCGAGACCATGCTGCCCTGCAGTGCGGGAGAGCACAGGATCGAAGTGGTCGAACCCGTGGACGCGCGCCTTTTGCGTGAACTCTGGGTCTGGCGCGGCATTGAGCGCGACACTCGCGAGGGTGCGCCGTGAATCGCGGCAACCTCTTCAACTGGTTGTTTCTCGCAGTCTGGGCCACGTGGTTGTGCGCCCTGTCGGGCCACTGGACTCAATTCTCGTGGATGGGGAATTGGGCTCCGCAGTTGCAAATCGCGTTGATCGTCGCCCTCGCGGCTCGCGCACCCGTGGGCCACCTGCCCTTCCTTGCGCTGACCCTGGGCCTGGCGCACATCGCAGTGAGCGTCGACTCGCCCGCTGCGATCCTCGCGGCGGCCTTGGGCACGGGCGCGTTGTTGCGCCTTGCGCGCGGCGGAATCCAGATCGAGTCGGCCCCCGTGGCTGGCTTGCTGGCTTTCGTCATCGCCACCGTCGAATGCGCCTGGTTTGAATTCGTTCACCTGCGTACGAGCGCGGCGCCGATCGCCGATTGGAGCGAGATCGAGCTGGGCTGGCGCGCGGGTCTCTCCACGGCTTTGGCGACAATCGTCCTGGGCCGCGTCATGGTCAACCTGCCCGGCGTGGGCAGCCTGCTACGGAGGAAGACGTGGGCCGTCGGCGCTTCGCTCCACTGATCGTTGTCGTGCTGATCGGGGCGTTGGTTTTGATCGCGCGCCTGTTCACGCTGCAGGTGCTCGAGCGCGACCTGTGGACGGCCCAGGCCGATGCGCTCGTGCGCGAAGGTTCGATCGATCCGTACACGCGGGGCGAGATTCTCGATCGGCGTGGCCGAGTGCTCGCGCGCGACATCGAGAGTTATCGCGTCGACGCGGTCTACCGCGACTTTCGCCGGCGCAATGCCCTGGGCATCGTGGCCCACGCCCGGTCCGCACTGGAGCTGCGCCCGGTCCCGCTGTCGGACGCGCGAGCGGACCTGCTCTCCTGGGCCGTGGCACTGGGCCGGCTCGCGCCAGCGGATCTCGACGTCTTCGCTGGCGGCGGAGTCCTGGAATGCGCGGGAGTGCGCACGGGCTCAACTACGGCGCCGGAGGGTGAATCGCGTGCGGCTCGCGCGCTCGATCTCCGCTTCTACACCGCGGCGATTTTCGAACTGACAGCTTCCGAGCGCTCGAGGCTCAAGCGGCTTGCAGACGAGGAACGCGCGATCGCCTTCGTCGATTGGATCGCGCGCGAGCGCAAGACCACACGCGCGGCGCTGGAGGCAGCGCTGATCCAGCGCTGCCAATACGATCTGCAGTTCCTCGCCGACTTCGCTGAGTTGTGGGCCGCAGGTCGCCTAAAGGAGGGCGAGTCCGCGCTCCCGCAGCTGCTGGTTCAACTGGAGAACTGGCGCAGTGACGTCGAGGACGGCGCAGCCAGCGACATGTTCGAGGCCGCTACGGGCTTTCCCGCGGGGCGCATCGAAGCCGAGTGCGTCAGCGAGTTCATCGATCTCGACTGGATCCGCCGCAGCCTGAACTGGGATGAAACGCGCTTGTCGTCCTGGATCCACGGCGCGCGCACGACCTGGCTGGCGCTGCGCGACGGACCGCTCCTGGACTTCGCAGTGGAACGCGTGCGACGCAACGCCTCCACCGGCTCGCCCGCGCCGTTGGTGTTGCGCGAAGTCGTCTCGCTGTTCGTCGAGTCTGAGCAGAGCCGCCGCGACGTGTTCGCGGAGGAGCAGCCCTGGTTCGAGCGCGGTCCGACGCAGGTGCTCGGAGAGCTGGGTTCGCTGTTTGATGCGGAGATTCCAGACGACTTGGATCGCGACGCGCGGCTGCCGATCTTCGATCCGGAATTTGTGCGTTCCGTGCAGCAGAATCCCGACGATCCGGCCAGTTTGGCGCTATTGGAATTCTGGCGCGGCGACGGCGAGCCCATGGAGCCGACACTGATCGAGGATGCGGCGAGGCACTGGCGCGCGCGATTTGACGGCCGACCCGGCCGCAGCGAGTTGCGCCGGGGTCTAGAGTCGGTGTTCGCGCGGCTGGAGGAGGACTTCCAGGCGGAAGTGCGAGAGCGGATCGAAAGCGCCTTCGAATACGCCCGCGAGAACGATGATCTGACGCTGCGTGGCAAGCTTCCGATCGCCAAGGCGCGCCTGGACCGCGGGGAGGAGCGCGTGCGCTACATCCTCAAGGACCGCGGCAGCCGTCATTTCACCGCTGTGTCGCGGCCGAGCTACGACCTGGTCAACTTGCTGACGCGCTACCCGCAACACCTGCGCGGTTTCGAAGTCAGGCGCGTTCACCTGCGCGTGAACCCCACGCAGGATGCGCAGCAGCGCGCGATTGCGCGGCAGCTTGTGGGGAAGCTGACGGCGCCCAGCGTGGCGCGGCGATTGTCGCAGGCAGACCTCGCGCGTCATATCGCCATGCTCGCCTCTCAGAGCGATCGCGACGAAGCCACGGAAGCACTGCTACTTGAATTGCGCGCCTCATTGGACCGCCCCGAGGAGCAAGTCGGATCCTCCGGGCTTGAGAGCTGGCTCGATGCTGAACTCTCCGGTCGCAACGGCCTGCGCGAGGAGCGCGGACTGGCCGAGCGCAAGAGCGGCGAGCGCCAACGGCCGACAGTGGAAAAAATCGACGGTCTTTCGGTGGTGACGACCCTGGACGCTCTCTTGCAGCAGGAGGCGGAGTATTGCCTCGAGCATCCAGATGGCGATTTGTCGCGGCCGGACAAGAGTGATAAGGCCTGGCTCGACAATCCCACTGGTGCGATCGTGCTGCTCTCGCTCGAGGGTGACATCCTGGTCGCCGCGTCGGTCCCCATGGAGGCTAGGCCGGAAGTCCCCGGACGCAATCCGATCAGCGACGACGTTCGCGAGCGCACGCTGACCAAGCCCGACTTTCAACCGCCGGGCTCGGTGTTCAAGGTGTTCGTTGCGGCCTATGCGCTCGACCACCTCGGACTCGATCCGAAGCTGCAGCGCGAGTGCAGCGCGGCCATGAATCCCGGCGGCCGTGGGCCCGGATACAACGGCGTCCACTGTCACGAAACGCAATGGGGCCACGGCAGTCTCGACCTGCGGCGCGCCCTCAGCGTTTCCTGCAACAGTTACTTCGCCTGGCTCGGCGAGCAGTACGACGTCGTCAGTCTCGGGGCCATGGCCCACGAGTTCGGGTTCGGCGAACCCACGGGCGTGCGTTCGCTCGACGACGGATCGCGCAGCGGTCTGGCCGAGGACTTTGTGCCCGATTTGTTTCGCAGCGTCGGGATGGACAGCCGGACCCGCTCTCAGGCTGGCAACGGATTGACCGCCGTCGAGGCCACGCCGATGCAGGTGGCGCGGGCCACGGTCGGCTTGGCCACGGGCGTGTTGCCGACGGTGCGCCTGGTCAGCCGCATCGGTGATCGAGAGCTGCCGCGTGATGGACGGCGCCTGGAGCTTTCCGCGGGCGCGCTTTCGACCGTGCGCAACGCGATGCTGGCGGTGACCGCGGATTCCGATGGCTCGGCCCACTCGGCCCTTTCGCCCCAGCAGCTCGGCTTCAGCATGGCGGCGAAGACCGGCAGCGCCGACGTCACCAGCGTTGCGGTGGAGGACAAGCGCGTGCTCAAGCACACCTGGGTCGCGGGCTGGTTTCCCGCGGAGAATCCGGTGGCGATCCTGGTGGTCTTTGAGCACCGCACGACGCAAACCTCCAGTCACAGCGCGATCTGGCTCGCGCGGCAGTTTCTCAAGCGTCCCGCAGTCAGCGCCTGGGTCGCCGAGCAAATGGGGCAGCGATGAAAGGCGCCGCTTGGCACCCGCGGCGCACTTCGGCCCTGGAGCGCATGCTCTCCGTGCGCCACCTGCGTTGGATGGAGGTCGATTGGCACCTGTTGCTCGTGGCCTTCGCGCTGTTCTCCATCGGCTTGGTGCTGATCCACGCCATGAACGTTGCCGACGATCTGTATGGGCGCGACGGCCAGAGCTCGGTCAACTTCGGACGGCACCTGCGCACGGCGGCGGTGGCACTGCCCGCCCTGGCCCTAGGGCTGTTCCTCAGGCCGCGCTGGGTGCGGCGAAACGCCTGGCTGATCTACGCAGCCGCGATCGTCCTGCTCTTGGTGGTCTTCGTCCCCGGCGTCGGGGCCGAGCGCAACAACGCGACGCGTTGGATTCCCCTGGGCTTCCTGGGGTTCGACCTGCAGCCATCGGAACCGGCGAAGCTGGGTGTGATCCTGATGCTGGCGAGCGCCCTGCACCAGCAGAGCATGAAGTCGCTCTCAGACTGGGTTCGGCCCGGGCTCTTCGCCCTCGTGCCCATGGGGCTGGTGGTTATGCAACCCGACCTGGGGACGGCCATGACCTTGGCCCCGATCACCCTGGGCATGTTCTACATCGCCGGGGCACGGGGCCGCACGCTGGTGGGCGTAGTCCTGGGGTTCATGTTGCTTGGCGTGCTCGCATACCAGGTCGGGCTACTGCGCGACTACCAATTGAAACGAGTGGATACGTGGACCGAGTCCTGGGCCGCTGACTCCCTGATCCATGATCGCACCGGCGCCGCGTTCCACACGTACCACGCGCGGGTGGCCATAGGGCACGGAGGCTGGTTTGGCACGGGCCTGGGGGCCGGCGTCGCCAACGAGGCGGGGCACCTGCCCGAGCGCGACTGCGACTCCATTTTCGCAGTCGCGGCGGAGGAAGCGGGCTTCGTGGCCGCCAGCGGATTGATAGCGCTGTACGCGCTGCTCGTAATCCTGATCTTCAACTGCGCCAGCCACGTGCGCGAGCGCTTCTCGAGGCTGGTGGTCGGGGGCATCGGTATCTACTTCGCGTCCCAGCTGTTCGTAAACGTCGGGGTCAACCTTGGCTTGGTGCCGATGACCGGCATGCCCTTGCCGTTGCTTTCGACCGGAGGCTCATCCCTGGCGACGTCGTTCATGGCGCTGGGGTTGGCGCTCGGCCTCGCGTCTCACCATGCCCCCAGCCTGGACGGCCACGCATTTCATGAGTAGGGCAAATCACCTGTAAGTGATTCTCGAAGTAGTGGCAAACTAGACTCAACGTCCGAACTCGACTTCAGTGGCGCGAAGTTCGTTGCCGCCCCCTGGCAGCGGCCGTAGACTCGCCGCCCCGCCCGCCCCTCAGACACCCCACACTTCATGCAATCATGGTCGAGTACCAAGCATTGGGAATGATCGAGACCAAGGGTCTCATCGGTTCGATCGAGGCCGCTGACGCCATGGTCAAGGCCGCCCAGGTTTCACTCTTCGGCAAGGAAAAAGTCACCGCTGGTCTCGTGACGATGTTCGTCATGGGCGAAGTCGGCGCGGTCAAGGCCGCCACCGACGCTGGAGCCGCCGCCGCCCGGCGTGTTGGCGAACTGGTCAGCGTGCACGTTATCCCGCGCCCCCACGAGCAGCTCGTGCGCGTGCTCCCGGCCATGCAGCCGGTCCACGCGGCCCCGGCGAAATCCCAGGGCAAGGGCAAAGCCGAGCAGAACGACTGAGCGTCGCCTGACGTTTGGGCGTCCCTGTGCAGCAACTCGATCCGGACCTGCGCGCACTTCAGGAAGTGCGCGATTTCGTGGAACGCGCCAAGCGCGCCCATGAGGTCGTGCACAACTGGTCCCAGGCACAAATCGACAAACTGTGCGCGGCAATGGCCGACGCCGGCGAGGCCGCCGCCTACGACTTGGCGCGGGTGGCCGTGGACGAGACCGGGATCGGTCGCGCGCACTACAAGGTGCTCAAGAATCTGCTGGGATCCCGCGGCATTTGGGACTCGATCAAGAACGAGCGCTCGGTCGGGATCCTCTCGCGCGACGAGCGCACCGGCGTGGTGGAGATCGCAACTCCGGTCGGCGTGATTGCCGGCATCATCCCGACCACGAATCCAACTTCGACGGCCCTCGGCAAGGCGCTGATCGCCGTCAAGGGCCGCAACGCGATCGTGATTTCGCCCCACCCGCGGGCGAAGCGCTGCATCGGCGAGGCGGTGGAAGTGCTGCGCCGCGCAATCGAGCGCGCCGGCGGTCCGCCGGACCTCGTGCTCAGCCTGACCAACCCGACGATCGAGTCCACTGGCGCGCTGATGAAGCACAAGCACGTGGCGATGATCTTGGCCACGGGCGGATCGGGGCTGGTCAACGCGGCCTATTCCTCGGGAAAACCGGCCTATGGCGTCGGTCCGGGCAATGTGCCCTGCTACATCGATCGCTCCGCGGACGTGGTCAACGCAGCGCGCTCGATCGTTACCAGCCAGAGTTTCGACAACGGCACCCTGTGCTGCTCCGAGCAGGCGCTCGTGGTGGACAAGCCGATCGAGAAGGCGCTGATGGCCGAGCTGAAAAAGCGCGGCGCCCATGTTTGCAGCGAGGAAGAGACCGCGAAACTCGCGAAGCTGTGCAACGTCCACGGCCACATGAACGCCGACGTCGTCGGGCTCGATCCCTGGCGCGTGGCGGAAATGGCGGGCTTCACGGTGGCGCGCGACACCAGTGTGATCTTGGCCCACCAGGGTGGCGTCGGTCCTAAGTGGCCGCTATCGATCGAGATTCTCTGCCCGGTTCTTTCCGTGCACGTGGTGGACGGTTGGCAAGCGGGCTGCGACGTGTCGATGGAGCTCTTGCACTTCGGCGGCCTCGGTCACACCGCGGCGGTCCACGCGCGGGACGAGGGAGTTCTCGAAGCCTGGTTCCTCGGCAAACCCGCCAGTCGCATCATCGTCAACGGACCGTCGTCCATGGGCGCGGTGGGCTACAGCACGTGGCTGATGCCCTCGATGAGTCTGGGCTGTGGACCCCAGGCTGGGAACATCACTTCGGACAACATCACCTACCGGCATCTTCTCAACATCAAGCGCGCCGCTTTTCCGCGCCGCGATTGGCCCGAGATCGAAGCCAAGGGCCACGCCACTGCCGCGCGTTTCACACGCGAGAGTGCGCCGCGGGGCTCCGGGATGGCGGGTGATCCGGCCTTGAGCGCTGGCATGTCGTTGCCGAGCACGAGCGCCCTCAGTGCGGGTGCCGCCAGCAATTGGCAGGGCAACGCGCCTGTGGCGCAAGCTCAGGCGCCGAAGTCCGCTCCCGCTGCCAAGACGACGGTGCCGATGTCTTTCATGGGACCCGCTTCCGTGGGGCCCGTTCTTGCTGCGCCAAAAGTTCAAGCAGCGGCCAAGTCGCCTGCGGGTGCCCAGACAGCGACGTTGAACTCGCCCGCCCCGGTTGCATCGACTGCCTCGACTGCATCACTTGCGTCGGGTGCGTCGGGTGCGTCGGGTGCCTCGGGTGCCTCGGGTGCCTCGGGTGCCTCGGGCAACGTCGGGCGAAAAGTCGCTCACAGCGCTGGCAGCAACGTCGGTGCCATGCTGTCCCCTGCCGAAATCCGCTCGATCATGGCCCATGCCGGCGCGGGCTGTCCGCTCGGACCGTGCAAGGGCTGCGAACACCATCAGGCCGCGACCGGCGCGTGCCTGGCTTGATCCTCTAATTCCCGGCGCGATTTCGCGCGCTCCCTAGTCACCAGAAGAAACTCACCCACAAGAAACTCACATGGACACACAAATTGCCCTCGGGCTGATCGAGACCAAAGGCCTGATCGGCGCCGTCGAAGCCGCCGATGCGATGTGCAAGGCGGCGAAGGTCACATTGCTCGGCCGCGAGCAGTGCGGCGGCGGCCTGGTCACCGTCATGGTTCGCGGCGAAGTCGGCGCGGTGAAGGCCGCGGTCGAGGCCGGCGCCGCCGGTGCCAAGCGCGTCGGCGAACTGGTGAGTGTGCACGTGATCCCGCGCCCGGCGGTCGATCTCGAGCACTACCTGCCGAAGCTCCCGGAAGCGAAGTAGGACGCGCGCTCCGCGCACCGCTCTCCCTCCCTGAATGTCACTTCGAGCCTCACCTCCGATCGACCTGCGCGGCGCGCTGGTCATCGACAGTCAGCAACCGCAGTTTGCCGCCACCGTCGCGGCGAATTCGGACGGCTACTTCCCCGTCGCGGGGGAGAGCGCGTTCTGGCTCGAGGCGCGTCCAGGGATCGTGATCAACCGCCTGATGGACGTGGCGCTGAAGCACTGCCGCGTCACGCCTGGCGCGCTGATCACGGAGCGCAGTTACGGCACGCTCGAAGTGCACTCGTCGGATCAGGCGCAGGTGCGCGAGGCGGGGCGTCTGATCCTGCAGGCGGCGGGCGTTGGCTACGAAGACGGGCTGCAGGCCAACATCCTGACCGACGAGATCATTCGAAAGGTGGACTCGCACCACGCGATGCTGATCAATCGCACGCGATCGGGCATGTTGCTCCTGGCCCACGACACGCTCTACACCCTCGAAGTCAATCCGGCGATCTGGGTCCTGCTGGCGGCCAACGAAGCGGAGAAGGCTGCGCCGATTCGCCTTGTGGGCCTGGGAAACAATGGCGCGGTGGGCAGATTGCGCCTCGCCGGCACGGATGCGGCGATCGACGCCGCGGTGGCGGCGGTGCATCGTGCTCTTGCCGCAGTGCGCGGTCGCGCAAACCAAGGGGTCGACTGATGTTTCTCGGACGCGTGGTCGGACAAGTTTGGGCAACGAAGCAAGCCGCCGATCTGGTGGGCAAGCGCCTGCTCGTGATCGAAGCCCTCGACGAACGCCGCGAGCCCGGCGCGCCGAAGGTCACGCCGGTGGTCGCCGCCGATCCCTTGGGCGCGGCGGTTGGGCAGCATGTGGTGGTCGCATTCGGCAAGGCCGCTCGCGTTGCCTGCGGCGGCGACGGCGATTTCGCGTTCGAGGCTGCGGTCGTCGGCATCGTCGACGACTTCGACGTGCCCAACGCACCGGACGCCTGGCGATTGCCGCGCAACGCGCGCGCAGACAGCGCACGGAGAACAAGCTGATGTTGATCGGCACGGTAGTCGGCAACGTCTGGTCCACGGTCAAGGATCCCTCGCTCGTGGGACTGCGCTTCCTCGTGGTGCAACCGTTCACGCTGGACGGCAAGCCGTCGGCGGAGACGTTGGTCGCCGTGGATCCCATGGGCGCAGGAATCGGCGAGCGCGTGCTCGTGGTCTTCGGCCGCTCCGCGCGCCATGTGATCGGCCGCAGTCACGACATCGGATTTCAATGTGCGGTTGCCGGCATCGTCGATCGCATGGAACTGGACGACGGGCGCACGATCGGTCCGGTGGCGGCAGAGGACACGGCCGCGCCGAAATGACATTGCAGCGAATCGAAGGAGAATGCCATGAATAGAAATGATCTCAATCCCACCCTGCGCGATGACGTCGAGCTGCGTTCGTGCATCGGGCTGCTCGAGCTGTGTTCCGTCGCGCGCGGCATCGAAGTCGCGGACACTGTTCTGTGGGAAGCGCGCGTCGAAGTGCTTTTCGCGACGCCGGTGCACCCGGGCAAGTACCTGATCCTGCTCACCGGAAGCGTTGACGACGTTCGCAGTTCCATGCGCCACGGCGCCGAAGCGGCTGGCGGAGATCTCGTGGATCAACTGCTGATCCCGCAGGTGCACGAGCAAGTGGTGCCGATGCTCAAGCGCAACGGCGGCCACGTGAAGGGCGAACTCGACGCGATCGGCGTGATCGAAACCAACACCGTGGCGTCGGCGATCGTCGCCGCGGACCAGGCGTTGAAGACCGCCACGGTGGACCTGCTCGAATTGCGCATCGCCAATGGCCTGGGCGGCAAGAGCTACTTCACCTTGACCGGCGAAGTCTCTGACGTGCGCTCGGCCGTAGCCGCGGGCGCGCGCACGGCCCAGGAGCGCGGATTGCTCGCGCGCGAAGTCGTGATTGCGCGACCTCATCCCGAGTTGGCTTTCCATCTCTAGCCCACCTGACGTAGCGCTCTTGGAGTGCTGAACGTGGCCAACAAGCGTCTGTACACAGAGTCCGATGTGGCTGCCCTGCCGCGCGGAAGCGTGCTGTCCCTTGGCAAGCAGGCCATGGCGACGCCCGCGGCCTTGGACATGGCCTTCGTGCGCGGCGTGCGTGTGATCCACGGAGACGGCGCAGAGAGCGCTGGTGCGCCGGGCCCGTCCGACGACGCGCTGCAGGGCATGCTCAAGCAGGACGGAACCTATATCGTGACCGTGAAACAGGGACAGGCGGTGATCGCACGACTTGTGGACGGGGTGCCGACTCCGTTTGGCAGCGTGACGACCCAGAAAAAGGCTACGAACTGATATGGCCAGACGCTTTCTCACCGCGGACGACGTGCGCCAGAAGGGCTCGGGCGAAATCGTTGTCGATGCGGAAACCATCGTGACTCCCCAGGCGCTGGAGACCGCGCGCGCGGCGAACATCGTCATACGCACCCAGGCCGGCGCCTACTCCGAGCCGATGCCCGATCGCGGTCCGGACGCGGCGACGGCGATCCGTTCCTTGCCCAACTTGCCCGAGCCCGCGGCGGACGGCGACGTGGGACCGAGCGCAGTGGTCACGGCGGTCGGCAAGAACCGCCCCGGCGTGCTCGCGGAACTGACCGGCGCCTTGGCCAAGGCCGGCGTGAGCGTGCACGACATTTCCCAACGGGTGATCGAGGGCTACTTCCACCTGATCCTAGTTGTTGAGCTAGATCCCGGCGTCAGTTTTGGCCCCGTCAAGCAGCAGTTGGAATGCCTCGGCGGACCCGACGACTACGCCGTGCGCGTGATGCACCAGCGCGTGTTCCGCTTCATGCACCGCGTTTAGTCGCGGCGCACACAAGGACAAAGCACCGTGCCGTTCACCGACAGCGAAATTCTCGAGACCGTGCGCATGTTCGAGCTGGAGACGCTCGACATCCGCACCGTCACGCTGGGCATCAATTTGCTCGACTGCGCCGATCCCAGCCTCGAGGCCACGGCTGAAAAGGTCTACGCCAAGATCGTCCACCACGCGCGCCACCTGGTGGCCACGGCCAACGCGATCACGGCGGATTTCGGCATCCCGATCGTCAACAAGCGCATCGCCACGACGCCGATCGCCCTCGTGGCCGCGGCCTGCGGCTCGCGCGATATCGTGCCGATCGCGCGCGCCATGGATGCCGCGGCGCGCGAGTGCGGCGTCGATTTCATCGGGGGTTTCACGGCCTACGTTTACAAGGGATTCAGCAACGCGGACCGCGCATTGTTCGAGTCCATTCCCGAGGCGCTGGCGCAGACCGAGCGCGTGTGTTCGTCCGTGGCGCTCGCTTCGACGCGCGCCGGGATCAACATGGATGCGATCGCGCGATTTTCAGAGATCGTGCTCGAGACCGCGCGCTTGACGGCGGATCGCGGCGGCCTGGGCTGCGCGAAGCTCGTGTGCTTCGCCAATGCCGTTGAGGACAATCCATTCGTCGCTGGCGCGCACATCGGCATCGGCGAACCCGAGACGGTGGTCAACGTCGGCGTTTCCGGGCCAGGTGTCGTGCGCTCGGCCCTCGAGCGCCTCGGACCGGAGGCCGATCTGCTCGCCGTGGCCGAGACGATCAAGCGCATGGCCTTCAAAGTCACGCGCATGGGCGAGCTGGTGGGTCGCGAAGCCGCGCGCCGTCTGGGGACGACCTTCGGCATCGTGGACATCTCGCTCGCGCCGACTCCGGCGCTCGGCGATTCGGTCAGCGACATCCTGGAGCTGATCGGCGTCGACCGCACGGGCGCGCCGGGCACCACCGTGGCGCTCGCGCTCCTGACTGACGCAGTCAAGAAAGGCGGCGCCATGGCATCCTCGAGCGTGGGCGGGCTTTCGGGCGCCTTCATCCCTGTGTCGGAGGACTCTGGAATGATCGAGGCGGTGCGCGTCGGCGCGCTCTCTCTGGCGAAGCTCGAGGCGATGACCTCGGTCTGCTCGGTGGGGCTCGACATGGTCGCGGTGCCAGGCGACACACCCGTTGCGACGATCTTCGGAATCATCGCCGATGAAATGGCGATCGGGATGGTCAACCACAAGACCACCGCCGTGCGCATCATCCCGGTCCCGGGCAAGGGGCCAGGCGAGACCGTGGAGTGGGGCGGGCTGCTCGGCACCGCAATCGTTCAGGATCCGGGCCGGTTTTCTTGCCCGAGGCTCTTTTCTCGCGGCGGGCGCGTGCCGGCCCCGATCCAGAGCTACCGAAACTGACCGGTGGCCGGCCCTTGGCTGGGTCGGCTCGCGGCGGCAGGGGAGCAGCACCCGCAAAGCTGAACGCGGGGCCAATTTCGACTCGTGGGGAATGTTTCTATCCAGAAACACTGCTCGCGCTCAAGCGAGGGAAGTCCGGTGCCGAAGCTCGGTCGTGGACAATTCTCGCCCCAACCTGGATTCGGTTCGTCACCGGGTCCTTTTGGTAGACGACTCCGCCGAGATTCTGGATGCCGTTGCGAGGCAACTCGGCGGGCGATTCGACGTGTCCAGGGCGCTCACCGGGGAGCAAGCCCTAGCGCTGCTTGAACAGGATGGCCCGTTCGCGGTCGTGATCAGCGACTACGAAATCAAATCAATGAAGGGCACTGAGCTCCTGGCCACGGTGCACCGGCGCTGGCCCGAGACGATCGGGATGATGCTGACCGGCTTCGTGGATCTCGATGTGGCCGTGAGCGCGCTGCATTCCGGTCGCATTCTGCGCTTCCTTGAAAAGCCATGCCCCCAGCAGAGGCTCACCGAGGCCGTGGAGGAGTGCGTCTTCGAGCACTGCCGACTCGTGCGCACGCGGCTTACTGCTGGCGAAGTTGAACACTCGCGCGACGCGCTTTGGGATTTCAATGCAGCCTTGACTGCGCGCATTCGAGATCAAACGCAGGCGCTGCACCGGCTCAACAAGTTCGTCTCCGACCTGAACGGCGCCGAATGCCTGGGGCAGATCGCCAAGCTCGCGGCAGATGCGGCCTCCGGCATGCTCGGAGGGCGCGCCGTACAAATCGAGTTGGGCAGTTCGCTCGCGGAGTTGACCACTGGTGCCAGCGCGGGTGGGACGCTCCCTGGCGAGCGCCACGTGGAAGAAATTCTCGCCGGCGGCGGATCGGTCGGCATGCTCGTGATTGCCCTGCGCGACAAGGACCTGCGCGGACTCAGCATAATTCAGCGGGAATTGCTGAGCGCAATCGCAGCGGCCACGGCCGTGGCTTCGTACAACGTCTTGCGGCGGCTCGAACGCGATGAAGCGCAGCAAGCGGCGATCCTGGCCCTGGCGCGACTTGCAGAACAGCGTGACAACGAGACCGGCAAACACCTCGAGCGCGTCAGTCTGTTCTGCCGCCTGATCGCCGAGGGGCTGCGCGAGGACGGGCACTGCAACGATGTCATCTCCGACGCGTGGATCGAGGACCTGGCGCGTTCGGCGCCACTGCACGACATCGGCAAAGTGGGCATTCCTGATGCGATCCTGCTGAAACCCGGCAAGCTCACGCCCGAAGAGTGGGCGGTTATGAAACGCCATACCGACATCGGCGCGCAGACACTGCGCGCGGTGATCATCGACAATCGCAACCAGAGCTTCCTGCAGATGAGCCTGGACATCGCCTGGTGCCACCACGAGAAGTGGGACGGCTCGGGTTACCCTCGCGGCCTTGCGGCGGAGGAGATTCCGCTCAGCGCGCGCATTCTCGCGGTGGCGGATGTCTACGACGCCTTGACCACGGTGCGGCCGTACAAAGAGGCCTGGGATCACCACCGCGCGATCGAGTGGATCCGCCAGGGCATGGGCTCGCACTTCGATCCGCGGACGGCCGAGGCCTTCATCGCGCGACACGCGCGGGCAGATTTCATCCGTGCAAGGCTGGCGGACTCGGCCGACGATCTGGTCGGCTGCCAGCGCGCGATGGGCAAGGCTGGCTAGGGCCAGTCGTTCGCAACGCATGTGGCCCGCGGGGATTGGAGCGGCGCCGTGGGGCCTGGACGCACTGGGGCGTCGGCCGCTACTCTGGTGCCGCCGAGCGCGCGCTCGCGCAGCACCTTCCCGTGGCCTCCAGTCCCGTCCGCATCTACCTCGTTGGAAGTCACTCCACGGGCAAGACCACGCTCGCACGCTGGATTCGCGATCACTACGGCCTGCCGATGATTTCGGAGGTCGCCCGCGGCGTCCTTGCCGAGTTGGAGTCGCACCTCGACCAGATCCGCTCGAATCTCGACGTCGTCGATCGCTACCAGATCAAGGTTTTCGAGCGTCAGATCGCCGCGGAGCGCGAACAGGCCGCGAGTTTCGTTTCTGACCGCGCGTTCTGCAATCTGGCTTACGCTGCGCATCATTCGACCGTGCTCGCGCGCTTGTGCGCTCAGCCGAGTTTCCTCGAGTACATGAACTCCGTGCGCGAGGGGATCGTGTTCTTCGTGCGCCCGCATCGCGAGTTGTTGTCCGAGGACGGCGTGCGCGCTTCGGTTGCCTGGGAAGAGGTCGTGCGCATCGACGGAATGGTCAAGTTGCTGCTCGAGATGCACGCTGTGCCCTACATTCCATGCGAGTCGCTCTCGATGCAGGAGCGCGTGCGCCTGATCGAGCGAGTGCTTGCCCTGGCCAATGTGCCGACCCTAGAATCCCTTCGCGCCCAACTCCCCTTTGGCGAGATCACCCCGTGGCCGCGCGCCGCGCCGACGCAGAACTTGACCCGAACGGCCAAGCCCACGCAGGCTAATTGATCTCGATCCTCCGCGGCCGTTCACAGACGCACCCACGCGTCGCAACCACTGCCTAACCCGATGATTCAGTTTCCTTTGCTCCTGCTGATCGCCCCCGCGTTCGGATCCACTGAGCCGCTCAGCAACAGCACACTCCTGCGCTTGGACGACGCGCCCGTGACCCACCAGTGGACCGGGTCCGTGTCTGCCAGCGCGATCTTGACCGACGGCAACACGAAGACCCGTTCGGCCAGCGCTGCGGCCGACGCCCAGTACCGGCGTGAGCACGACCGCACCACGCTCGGCGCGTTCTGGAACTATCAGGACGACCGCACTGGCGTGTTGCAACGTCGCACAGGCGCCAAGGCCAAGTACGACTACTTCTTCTCGAAGAAGACCTACGGCCTGGTCCAAACCAGCATCGAGAACGACGCGCAGGCGGACCTCGAGCGACGCTGGATCTTCGGCCTCGGAATCGGACAACAGTTCGTGGAGAACGCCGAGCACAAGTTCTTGGCGGAAGCCGGCGTTTCCTGGTTCGACGAGCACTTCGGCAATTCCCCGAACAACGACTACGTGTCAGCCCGCGCCGCCTACGCTTGGGATTGGAACATCAACAAGGACTGGGTCTTCTTCCATGGCGCGGACATCTATCCGTCGCTCGAAGACGGCGACGACGTGTACGCCAAGGTCGACACGCGCATCCGCGTCACGCTGACCGAGAAAATGTTCGCCCAGGGCCAATGGGTCACGGACTGGGACAACACCCCGGCCGCAGGCAAGAAAGACACGGACAATCGCTACATCGTGAGCATCGGCTGGTCGTTCTAGGCCCTTCGCGTTTCCAGTCCCCAGCATTCCATTCGAGGAGAATCCCATGGCAATGATGCAAGAGTTCAAAGAGTTCGCGATGAAGGGCAACGTGGTCGATCTCGCCGTCGGCGTGATCATCGGCGCGGCCTTCGGCAAGATCGTCGCATCCCTGGTGGCCGACGTGATCATGCCGCCGATTGGCTTCCTGATGGGCGGCGTCGACTTCAAGAACCTGTACATCGCACTGAAGGGCGAGTACACGGACCTGGCGGCAGCGACGGCCGCTGGCGCGCCGGTCATCCGCTACGGAAACTTCATCCAAACCGTCGTCGACTTCCTGATCGTCGCCTTCTGCATCTTCATCATGGTCAAGCAGGTCAATCGCATGTCGGCCGCAAATCCTGTCGGCAAGAAGTAGGACGGGCGGCTCAGTCCGGTAACACCAGGACAGAGCGCAAGGCTTCGGCGATCGTGCGACGCACGGTCGCCGAGTTCATTTTCGAGGGCTCGAGCGCGGCGCAGTGCTCCGCGAACATCGAGTGCTGCGCGCGACCGAACCACAGTTCCGGCGACGGCGACGCCGTCGGTTGACAGCGCCAGGCGATGTCCGCTTGTCCGTCCGTGCCTTCGCGCTCGTTCAGGTCGCGGGCGATGGCTTCCAGTGATGCCCGCGGCAGACACTTGCGCGTCACAAGCTCGAACCATGAAAGCGTGCCGAGGATGAACCTGTAGGTCGTGCCTGCCGTCCCCGGTCCCACGCACAGAACGCGATCGCGCGTTACTTCATGGAACAATCCGTGGCGGCCGGGATCGAAGGCGCTCCGACCCTTGGACTTCGCATTGGGCGCGGCCGTCCAGACGCAAAGATCCAAATGTGCGATGTCGTCCTTGGACGCAGCACCGAGGTCCGCGAGGTCCGCCCGCAGCGTGGCCAAAGGCTCCTCGTACAAGTTCGAGAACAACGCTTGGTCCCCGTCGAGCAGGTGCGGCAGGTGCTCGAACAGGAACTCCGTGGCTCGCAGGAAGCGCTCCGCTTCACTGAGCCCCGCCAATTCCGCGGCGATCGGCGAGCGCTCGCGATCGGCGGCTGCGCCGACGATGCAATCGAGGGCATATCCGCGCTCATCGAAGCCGCGGAAAAAATCGCCGGCGGCCGCGGCATTGAGCAGCGCCGCCGATCGCGGCAGTGCGCGTGTGGGATGGCGGGCCGCGAACAGCGACAGGACGCCGTCGGTGTCGAAGTGGTTGTTGACGATCGCGGTCGCGCCGCGGGCGAGCGACTCGCGCTCCGCCGCGGGCAACTGCGCGAACGCAAGCGCGATGCCCGTCGAGAGATCGCGGCGCAACTTGGCGGGCGTGCGATTGCCTGGCCAATGGGACAAATTGAGCCCCGGTGCGCCGAAAGCGCCGTCCACGGAGATCACGGGCTCGGCGCCAGCCTCCGTCAGGTAGCGAAGCGGTAGATCCACGGAGCTGGCCGTCGGCGCTACTGACCTGCAGGCTTCTCGGGCGGCGGCTGCTTCGCAGCAGCTTCCGCGGCGAGCTTGTCGATCAACTTCTGAACGAGATTCACGTTGTTGCCCGTGTCGCGCAGCGCGATCTTGACCGCATCCCGCGTTTCAGGCGTCAGGTCGGTGCGCTTGAGGAGCGCTGTCGCCTCGACGAATCCCTGCTCGTACATGACCTTGGCGCGACCGAGATCGCGCAAGAGGTAGTAGTGCAGCATCACCGCCGTGTCGTTCAGGTAGTTGGGGTTCTTCGGCTCGAGCTCGAGGGCGATCTCGTAGGCCTCGAGCGCCAGCTCCCAGAGTTGGTTGACCTTGGCTTCGTCGAACGGCTTGGGGGCGCGCACCAGGGCGCCCTGGGTTCCGCGCAGGCGATCACCTTCGTCGCGCAGGAAGAGTCCTAGGTTGTTCCAATGGCGTGAGTTCTCCGGTTCGCGCGCGACGATGCGCGTGATCAGCTCGCAGGCGAAGATCGCTTCGTCGTTCAGAGGCTTGCCGTGCTGCTCCTCGTCCAGGGCCCAACCGATGAAGGACTCCAACCGCGCGGTGTTGCCCGGGACGTCGAAGGCCAGGGAATCCACGAGTCCGCGGTCGTCAAGCGCGGCGAACGCGCGCAGGTTGGCGAGGCTCTTTTTTGTCTCGCGCTGCTCGAAGTGCACGCGGAACAGATAGTAGAGCGAGCTTGTGAGCCCAGAGTTCTTCGCGTGTGCGCGTTCGAACGCGGCCGCAGCCTCAGGCAGCGCCTTGACCGCGTACTGCGCGTACCCCAACCACCAATCCAGAGTCGCACCACCATTGGCATCCGCCTGTGCGCTCCATTCCTTATGCCCGCGCGTCAGGACGTTCACCAGCTCCTGTCCGCTGAAACTCTGTGAGATCGCGTTGTAGTCCACAGCGTCCGGCGCGAGAGCGATCGCGCGCGCGAAGGCACCAGCGGCTTCGTCGCGCTGGTCTTTCCAGAGGTGGGTCGTCGCAAGCTGCATGCAGGCCTGCTGGGCCGCGCTGCGTGTCGAGGCGTCTTTGGAGTCGCCGCACAATTCGAGAGCCTTTTCGAAGGCTTCGACCGCTGCCAGCCACTGCACCTGTCCCGCGGCGCCCTTCTCGGCATCGTCCTTCCACTGCGCAAACGCCACGAGGGCCAGCTTGCCGCGCAGGAGTCGTTTCCAGGGATCTAGCGGCGCAAGTTCCACAGCTCGCTCAGCTGCTCGGATGCCCGTGTCGGCGTCCTGCGTGTACCAGGCGGCCTCGGCCATCACACCCCATGCGTCTTCGAAGCGTGGGTCGTTTTTTTCTGTGACGAGCTTGAGCGAGCGGATCGCGTCTTCGAACTGCGAACCTGTGACAGCCGTGGTCTGCCCCCAAGCGATGTCGCGGGCCGCCATGGCGTAGAAACCCACGCCGTAGATGTAGTCGAGTTCAATGCCAGCATTTCCGCCCTTCTTGAGGGCGTCGGCCTCCAGCAGCGCCTCTTCGATCTGGCCCTGGGCGATGGCCACGCGCAGGACAAAGACGCGCGTGCGCACGGAACCCTTATCGAGGGCCTGCGCCTGTTCGAACACGGCGCGGGCCTCGTCGAGCTTGCCCGAGTCGAACAGCTTGCGGCCGGCGGTGATCAGCTCCTCCACATCATCCGCGGCTGCGAGGTGCGAAATCTCCGCGTGCTCACGCATCAGAGACTGCGCGCAGGGGAAAACGACAGGCAGCAATAGGGCGATCGACGACAGCATCTGGATGTGGGTGGGGGTCTGGAGCGTTAAACCGGATGACAAGTCAGGGTCGGTCCTTCGTGATGGGAGCGTCAGGGGGCGGCTCTCGATCCGGAACTCCGGAGTCTTGAGTCGAAGCCTCGATGGCGCGTTTCAGGAGGATTTCGCTGACGTGGGGCAGGGGGTAAGGGCTGATGTCGAGCGCCGCGCGAAAGTGAGTCTCCGCGGCGGCGGGGTTTCGGCGCGTGTCCAACTCGAACTCGCCCAGCACCTGCTCCGCGAAGGCCCAGGCCACCAATAGCTGATCCAGCTCGGCAGGTTTCAGATCGCCGAGCTGGCGCTGGGCGTTGGCTGATTCCACGGCATTGCGCAGCAACGACTCGGCACGCTCCAGGTCCGCCCCGGTGTGTCGGATGGCCACCCGAGCCGCCTCCGCCGCCAAGCGCACGTCCTGGGGTGCGGCTTCAATGGCACGCAGATAGCTGCGCCAGCTGACAGCGTATGACTCGGCTGCACTGGCGCGCCGGCTCTCCGCGGTCCGACCGAAGCGGGCGCGCTCCGACGGCGTGCCATCTTCGCTGGGACGCGTGCGAGCCAGGCGGCGCAGCCTCTCGAGCCTCTGGGGATCGAGCACCTCGCCGCGGCTGGCCTCCTCGAACCACCCGGCTTCTTCGGAGAGGATGTCGGCCAGCTCCTCCGCGGCCCGCGCCCAGCGCGCATCGCCAGGCGCCTCGCGCGCGAGGTCGGCATAGATCGCGGCCGCCGCGGTGGAGTTCTTGAGTTCACGGTACCGCTCTGCGATTTGAGCCAGACCTGCGATGCCATTGCCGACGCCAGCCGTCCACTGTGCATCGACGCTCGCGGAATCGATCGCGATCAGCCCCGGCGCGATTTCGTTCATCGAGAGGAACGCGCGCCTCGCGGCCGCCAAATCGCCGCTCTCCAGGGCCCGCCAGCCCACCTGCGCGCGCGTCAGGGACTCGTACTCCATGCACGACTTTTCGATGCGCGCATCGCATCTGCGAGCATTCTTGAAGCCGCGCTCCGCCTTGCCGAGCTGCTCGAGGACCGTGCCAGTGAATCCAGGGGCCGTGAAGCCCGCGACGGAACACTTGAAGTACTCCCGCGCGGGGTACCAATGCGCCAGTGCCTGGTTGGGGTACTGCTTGCGCATCGTGGCGAACACCTCGATCAACTCGTCGACGCCAATCGTCAGCGCGGCGCGCGCCAACAACTCGGTCAACGGCGCGTCACCCGGACTGGAATTCAATCCTCGCGCAGCAGCCGCTTCGGCTTGGGTGACCATGCCGAGGTCGAGGTACACCTCGCACAACAGCGCGTGAGAGCGAGCGTCCGTGGGGCGTTCCGCTATGCGCGCGCGCAAGGCGTCCTGGATCTCGACGAACAGCGCAGCCGCCGCAGGGCCCGGTGTCGTTCGCAATTGGCGATGAACCTCGAGACCCGCTTGGCCAAACACGAATTCCGCCGCCGGATCGAGCGCGAAGCGCTGTTCGCGCTGGACCGACAGCAGCACCAAGGCGCGCCGCGCACTGGCGAGAGCTTCATCGTGCAGCCCGAGGATCCGCGCAGCCCGGCTCTGGCCCAGCAGGGCGGTCGGTGTGCCGCCCGCGCGCACGAAGAGCTCGCGCGCCGGTTCGAGAAGTTCCGTGCGTCCCTGTTCCGCAAGCGTCAGTCGCACCGTTCCCGCCGCTTCGAGCAGCTCGGGCCGATCGGGAGCAGTGGCGAGCGCCAGATCCAGCACGTTCAATTCGTCCTGGTATCGTCCCTGGGTGCGAAGGGCGCGCGCCTTGTCCCGGTTCGGCAGAGCGCGCAGTTGCTCGGTGTACTCGCTGAGCGCTTCCCAGCGCTTCGCCGCCAGTGCCTCGGCCGCCAGCGCGATCAGTCTCGTTTCTTCATCGTTCGAGACTTCGGGGGTTACGTCGGGAACCTGCGAGGTCGTCGGGGAGTCGGCGACGCGCCTTCCGGGTTCCGTCGGGCCAGGGGGCGCAACTACTTCCGGCGCGCGAGGTTCATGGGTCGCCAGGCCGTGAAGGGCCCGCACCAATACACCTGCGAGTAGTTCCAGCTGCGCACTGCGCCGCGCCACCGACCGCTGCTCCGGTAGGATCGCTGGAGCGGGGACGTGAACCGGTGCTGGTGGTGGGGCCTCGATTCGCGGCTGTGAGAGGCTCGGCATCACAACGCGACTGCCCGGGCCTAGGGGCGGAGCGGTCTTCTCGGCGCTGTTCAACGCGGTGCAACTCGCAAGGACGAGAGCCAGCGGGGTCCAGTGGAGTGGCTTCATTGCCATGGCGGGAAACATCACAGGGTAGGGAATCACCGACAAAGTGGCGTTCAGCACCCGGCACCTGCGAGTTTAGCAGTCCGAGGCAGGCTCTCGCCGATTGAGGGGGCCGGGAAAGCTGAGGGAATAAGCGCGAGCGGAATCGGGTGGAAGGCCGCCCCCCGGATGGCCGAGCACCGAGCCCGGAGCGCGGTGCAGTTCGCCGGGGCCCGCTTGGCCCGCTGCAGGGAGATTTTCAAGGGTCCGCTCGCCCGGGCGGCCTCGGCCTCCATTGACCTTAGGCCCCAGTCGGCGCAGCTCAGTGGGAGCGCTGACCCCGCCGCGTTTCCGCCCTGCCGCGGGCCGCGGGAATATCTCGCGTGCCCCGTCGTCCGCCGCGGGGGCCCACGCGGGTACAGTGTCTCCCGGATCCTCGAAACCGCCGCCGCCATCCATGAGAGACCTTGCCGTCCGCGCGCGTCGCGCGCCCGTTTTTCGTCGCCTAGCCGCCCCGGCTGCGATGCTCCTCGCCCTGGTGTGGCTGGGATCTGGCTGCGACAACCCTGCTTGCGTCTACGGCCCCGACGGCTGCGGAGCAGGCGCCAACGGCGGTTTGCTCGCTGCTCCCGCCACGGTGCCTGCCAATCATCAATGGATCGAGTCCGGCGCGCCGACGATTGCGGCGCGGATCCCTGCTTCCAACGCGACGCCGCTCCACCCTGATTCTCCCGTGGCGCTGGTCTTCAGTGAGAGCATGTCCTCCTCCAGCCTGACCAACTCAGTGCGCCTGCAGGAGGTTGGCAGCGGCGGCTTCGGGGCCCCGGTAGCTATCGCCTCGGTGCTTGTCTCCGAAGGACGGGTGCTGGTGGTGCTCCCGACCCAGGCTTTGAGCCTCGGAGTGACCTACGAACTCGTTTGGAATGACAACGCGGTGCCAGTGGATCTGCAGGGGCAGGCACTGGTGATCCCGGAGGGGCGCATCGCGGGAACTTTCAGCGTCGCCGCCACGGCACCGACCACCGTGCGTCTGCTCGGGACTTTTCCCGCGGACCTCGCCCTGAATCAGAGCGGCGTGGGCGAATTTCTGGCGCTGTTCGATCGGCGTCTGAACCCGGGCACGATTACGCCCACCTCGTTCGATATCAAGGTGGCCGGGCTGAACCCGACGTTTGATCCGCTGCCCACGGCGCTCTCGATCACTGTGGCCGGGAACTCGGTCAGCGACACGCGCGGCTATCGCTGGAGGAGTCTCGACGGAAGTGGCGAGCCCAGTCCCCTCGGTGCGGGACTGCAGTTCGATTGTTCGCTTTCCCCTGTGGGCCACAAGATTTCGGCGACCGACGCGACCCAGTTGGTGCCAATTCACTCGCGCTTCACGGTCGCCGCGATTTCGCCCCCGCTCTCGGCTGCGATCGTCTCTATGCCGACCGACGCGTTCGGCATAGACAACCTTTCGGGACTAGCGACACTCGACATTCAGATCGATCTCGCCGCAGCGCAAACGGGAGATCGCCTGGGGATCTTCCTGTTCGGGAATTCCGTGGGAACCTCGCCTCAGCGCGTGGCCCTGTTGCGCGAGGTTCCGCTCACGGGTCCGGCCCTGGTACTGCACATCGGTGAGGCGGAGATCGACTTGCTGAGCGATCAGGGCCTCGGTCGCCTGGCTGATGGCAACATCGATCTGGCCTTCCGGCTCCAGCGCGGGACTGCGACCACGCCGGTGCGGCTCTTGGACGCAGACCTGCTGATCAGCGGCGTGCAGTCGACGCTTTTGGACCTGACGCGACCGGTCCTCTCTGGTCTTGGGTCCACTGGAAACAGCACCACCGTGTTTCGCTCGGACCTCAGCGACTTCGCCTTGGTCGGCCGCGCCACGGAGCGCATTCGCAGCGTCGAAGTCAGCACGACTCTCGGGAACAACGGCGTGCTGACTCCCGTGGTCGGAAGCTCCACATCGGGCCTGTTCGTGGCGGCGCCGGTGCTTCTCGGCACCTTGACCGCGGCGCAACGGCCGTTGCCATTCACCGCGCAGATCTATGACAACGCGCTGAACTCCGCGCTGGTATCGATCGCAGGGGATTTCACGCAATTCGGCGCCTCGGGACCTGGCGCCCCGTTGCCTGGGCCGTCGATCACCGTCGAGGTGTTCAACAGCGCCACCCTCGCGCCCCTGGGCGGAGCTCTGGTCATGATCCACGAAGACCTCGGTGGCGGCTCGATCCTGCCGATCGACTCTGGCCTCACCGGGCCCGACGGCAAGGTGACGCTCACGGCCGGATTCGTCGGCGAGACGTTCGTCACCGTCGACATGCTGAACTTCGATCTCTTCACCTTTGAGGACGTGCCCACGGACCGCCTGTCGGTTCCGCTGACACCGCAGAGCACGCCGCCGGCCACCGTGGCGGGATTCGCGTCGTCGAAGAGCAGCACGTTCTCGACCTTCAGTCGCTTCGTCGTCGACAGCCGCAGGTTCGGAGAGTTCGAACCCCTCATCAATGTCTTGACCTGTGCCCAAAACGGGCAGACGCAGTCCTTCGACTGCGCCTTCGGGCCCAGCCCGATTCAGGCGAATCGCCTCGGCGTCGCGTCGATGTTCGCGGTCGAACCTCCGCCGACGGAGCTCAACTACAACTCAGCCACTTTCCTGCGCGCATTCCAGATCGGAATACCCGTGGCGTCGGTGGGCGGGGGATCGGTCAGTTCCGTGAGCCTGAGCGCGACCACGCTCCTCAGCGACTCGACCGTGGCCCTTGAGGAGCGCGCGATCGATGGCCCCGCCCTCATCCTGGACCTCAACTCCACGGCGGGTTTGGCGCTCGGGATGCTCTCCGGTGCCCCGCGCGTCCTCGTGGAGGCGCGCGTGCGCGGAGTTCCGGGGTCGGCAGCCGTGGGCCTCGGCGTCGCCTTCGACATGGGCTCCAACAGTTGGCGCGTGCGCAGTGCCTACCCAGGGGCCGTCGACGGGATCCAGGAGACTCCCCAGGACGCCTTGGGGCGTCTGGTCCAGTCCGGCGCCCTGGACCCCGACCTGTTCCTTTCCTGCGAAGTCCGCGACAGCTTTGGGGGTCGCGCCGGGCGCAGACCGCGGTTGTCGCAGCTGGGCGCGACCTTGGAGCCGGTTTCCGTGCCTTTGATCCTGTCGCCGCTGCCCGGCGGATCCACCGGCGGGCCGAGCTTCAATTTGACCTTTGCCAATGCCATCCCGAATTCCGCCGGCACCCCCGGGATGTACCGGGCGACTCTGACCGCTGGAGCGCCGGGTCGGCGCTGGCAGTTGTGGCGCCAAGACCTAGGCGATGTCTCCGGCCCGACCCGGACGATCGTCGTGCCAGACCTCACGTCATTGGGCGGCACCGCGCTCCCGAACGGTGTGCTCAGCGCGCGCGTGGAGTGCTTTGGCTACGGCGGCTTCTCGGCGGCCGACTTCCAGTGGAGCGACATCGAGCGCGAATACGACACCTTCTCGGCCAGCCCGCCGATGGTCTTCTCGCAACCCTGAGCATTCCTCGCCGTTTTCGTCGCGGATTCTCGCGCGCGCGGACGCTACAATTCGCCGTCACTGGCGTCGAATCGGCGCCGGTTCGCCCGTCAGGCTCCGGCGACGGCGCGCATTTCGAACCGAGGCACGACGCCCTGCTCGCGTCTCCAAATTGGCCCCAATTGGATCGACCCACGTGAAGCACCTTGCTCGCCTTGCTCCGCTCCTCCTCTCCGCCCTGATCTCCGTGTGTGCGCTTTCCGCATGCAAGATGAATCCGCCGCCGAAGGGGCTCGACAATCCGGAGTTGATTGTCGGTGGTCTCCGACAGGTGAATCCGCTCGACATCGTCGTGCTGCCGATCCAGAACAACACGGGGCGCAACGGTCTGCCGCTCGATGAATTGCGGCGCGCATTCCACGCTGGACTCGTGCGTCAGAAGTACAGCCCGCTGTCGCTCGCCTTCGTGGATGAGCACGCTGTCGAAGCCGCGTACACGCCTGGCGAACTTCAAGAGCAGGCGATCCTGCAGGTGTTCGTGAACAACTGGGACGATTCGCAGATGCGCTCGATGTCGCGCCTGCGCATCCAAGCCGAGGTCTATCTTCTGGACTCGCGCAATCCTGATCTGCGCCAGGCCCTGTGGGGCGGCAAGGTGGATCGACGCGTGGATCTCTCCCAGGAGGCGCCTGGCCTCGCCAATCCGAATGCGTTCGTAACGCTGGCGATCGAGAAGTTCACCGAGGATGTGCTCGCCTCGCTTCCCCCCCGGGATCCGCGCCGCGTATCCCCCTGAGGGGCCGCGGAAAGCTCTCGGGGCCCGCCCGCGGCCCGCCCGCGGCCCGATTGACGGCGCCGGCTTGAGCCCCCGGGGCTCGGCCGCTATCCTCTTCGCCCACGAAGGCCCCGTTCCTTCCCGCCCGGCGGGAGCGGGGACCCTCGGCAGGACCGTCCGGCCATGTGGCTCGGGCGGACACCGCGCACCCATCTCTGGAGATCCTTCCCCTGGAGATCGGGCAAGTGCCTGGAAACAGGCTGCCGGGCATGGACCGTTGACACAAGGAGATGGCATGGCCATCACGGCGACACACAAGGCCGAACTCGTCAAAGAGTTCGCGCGCACACCCGGCGACACGGGTTCCCCTGAAGTTCAGATCGCTCTGCTCACCGCAGAGATCAAGAGCCTCACCGAGCACCTGAAGGTCCACAAGAAGGACTTCACTTCGCGCCGCGGCCTGCTGCTGATGGTCGGCGCTCGCTCGAAGCTGCTCAAGTTCCTGCGCAATCGCACGCCGGATCGCTACCAGGTGATCGTGCAGCGACTTGGCCTGCGCCGCTAAAGCGGACAGGCATGCGGGTCGGACCGATCACGACGACGGACCTGGACGGGCCATGTGCCGCGGCCGGGTTCGCGCCTTTGGGGCGTCAGGAGTCCAACGACTCTGCGCCTGCGGAGCGCCATTCAGAACACTAGACGTAGAACGAGAAACCTAAGAGAAAGAAAAGAGACAGACATGACATTCAGTACCTATGCGCGCGTTGAGCGCGAAATCGCCGGCCACCTATTCATCCTCGAGACCGGCCAGGTGGCGCGCCAGGCGCTCGGGAGCATCATCGCAACGCTCGGGGAGACCAAGGTCTTCTCCGCCGTGGCCCAGGGCCCGGGCCGCCCGGATCAGGACTTCTTCCCCCTGACCGTGGACTACCGCGAGAAGACCGAAGCTGCGGGCAAGATCCCGGGCGGTTTCTTCAAGCGCGAGGGACGTCCGACCACCAAGGAAATCTTGACCATGCGCCTGACGGATCGTTCGATCCGCCCGCTGTTCGCGGAAGGCTTCAAGGATGAGGTCCAAGTGATGAGCCACGCCCTGTGCTACGACGGTGTGAACAACGCCGACGTGCTCAGCATGATCGCGGCCTTCGCCGCCGTGCATATTTCCGGCCTGCCCTTCCACGGCGCCATGGGCGCGGTGCGTGTCGGCTACCTCGACGGACAACTTGTCGCCTTCCCGCCCGACGATCGCCGCCGCGAGGAATCGCGCTTGGATCTCGTCGTCGCTGGCCACAAGAACGCCATCTGCATGGTCGAGGCCAGCGCGAAGCAGGTTTCCGAAGCTGAGATGATCGATGCGCTCGAATTCGCGCACAGCATCATCAAGCAGATCGCAGAGATGTGCGACGAGCTGTGCAGCAAGGCCGGCAAACCGCGCCAGACGTTCAAGGCCCCGGAGGCCGATGCGGAAATCAGCGCGGCCGTGGCGAAGTACCACAAGGACCTCAAGGCCGTGATCTTCACCTCGGGCAAGCACGAGCGTCAGGAAGCGATCGCGAAGATCTCCGACGCCTGCACGAGCTCGCTGGTGGACAGCAGCGCCGATGGGGCGACCAAAGCGGCGCGCACGAAGGCGGTCAAGGCCGTGTTCAACGACCTGATCTACAAGGTCGAGCGCGAGTGCATCCTCGAGGGCAAGCGCGCCGACGGCCGCTCGACCACCGACATCCGCGAGATCACGATCGTCCCAAATTTCATTCCGCGCCAGCACGGATCGACGCTCTTCACGCGCGGCGAAACCCAGGCCCTGGTCAGTGTCACGCTCGGTACGCCCGACGACGAACAAATCATCGACGGCATCGACACCGAGTACCGCAAGCACTTCTACCTGCACTACAACTTCCCGCCCTACTCGGTCGGCGAAACGCGCCGCATCATGGGGCCGGGTCGTCGCGAAATCGGACACGGCATGCTCGCGGAGCGCGCGCTTCAAGCCGTGCTGCCGCCCAAGGACCGTTTCCCCTACACCCTGCGCATCGTTGCCGACATCACCGAGTCCAACGGCAGTTCGTCGATGGCCAGCGTCTGCGGCGGTTGCATCTCGCTGATGCTCGCGGGCGTTCCGATCACCCAGCCGGTGGCTGGAATCGCCATGGGGCTGGTGCAGGAAGGCGATCGCTCGCAAATCCTGTCCGACATCCTCGGTTCCGAGGACCATCACGGCGACATGGACTTCAAGGTCGCGGGCTCAGGCGTTGGCATCACCGCGCTGCAAATGGACATCAAGAGCACGGGCGTCACGCGCGCGCTGCTTGAGCAGGCCCTCGAGCAGGCCCGCGTCGGCCGCAAGCACATCCTGCGCAAGATGCTGGAAGTGGTTTCGCGTCCCTCCGAGCAGATTTCGCAGTTCGCTCCGCGCATGGAGAACGTGCGCATCCCGTCCGAGAAGATCGGCTACCTGATCGGGCCCGGCGGTCGCAACATCAAGGCGATGCAGGAGCTCTACAAGGTCAAGATCTCGATCGTCGACGACACGGGCAATGTCCAAGTCGCCGGCATCGATCGCGCCAAGGTGCTCGCCTGCCTCGACGCGATCAAGTCGATGACCGACACGCCGAAGATCGGCACGCGCTACACCGGCACGGTCAAGTCGATCAAGGACTTCGGCGCGTTCATCGAGATCCTCCCCGGAGTTGAGGGCCTGTGCCACATCTCCGAACTGGACGTGGGCTACATCAACCGCGTCATCGACGTGGTCCAGGTCGGCGACCCGATCGAAGTCGAGATCATCAACGTTGACGACCGCGGCAAGATCAAGTTGTCACGCAAGGTGATCCTGATGTCGCGGGGCGAGGGCGCGGAAGCCCCGGTGGCCTAGCGCTCAGTCGGGTCCTCGACCCAAGCCTGCGCGACCCGCGCGGGGAACGGCACTCGCTGCTGTTTCCCGCGCGGGTCGCGTTGTTTTTCGCGAGCGATCGAGCTTGGATCGCAGGGCCGGACTGCCTGCGGCCACGCCGTGGCCGCGATCCACCCGGTGCGGGTGTGTGCTCGCATTGCAACGCTCGAGCACGCGCCGGCACTAGGGCGCAGGTCATGGGTGCAGGTCACGGGGCGTCCATGGAGAGTCCGCCGGGAGTTGGGGTTTGCGCCTGGATCGACTCAACAGCGACCTGACACACTGCAGTTCCGCCGCCTGACAATGTGGGACGTGCCATGGGCGTTCGCAGGGCGCTAGGATTGCCCCGTGTTTGGCCTGTTCCTCTCCATGGCGATCTTGCAGTCGCCGCAGACGCCCGCGCCACTGGCCACAGTGGCGCCGCAGCGACCCGTGGCCCAGGCCAGCTGGGTCGACACCAAGAGCTTGGTGTTCGACGGCGATCCCTCTGAGTGGACCGCGGGGCGCGAGCCCGATGCTGTCCTGGCTCGGCCCGAGCAACTGGTCAACCTGGGGGCCCCGCCCACTGAGCTGTGGTCGGGCGAGAGCGACACCTCGCTGCGCCTATGGGCGGGCTGGAACGACACGGACCTCGTGTTGGGCGGCCTCGTGCGCGACGAACTCGCGGACTACGACAACACGAATTGGTGGCGCGGCGACAGCATCGAATTGTATCTGGGCTTTTCGCCGCGCACTCCTGAGTGGAAGCACGACGATTTCCAATTGATGCTCGCGCCCGATTGGCCCGAGCGGCCCTGGGGTGTCTACCGTCACCGCTCCGGCGAAGTGCCTTCGGATGGGGGATTTGGCGGCGTCGAAGTTTCCTCTTGGCCCTTCGAAGGCGGCTATCGATTCGAGGCGCGCATCCCCTGGCGAAACTTCGTCCAGGAGGTGCCCAAGGCCGGCGACAGGCTGACATTCAACCTCGCGATCACCGATCGCGACGGCCGTGGAAAGCTAGAGAGTTACCTGACCTGGACCGCTGAGCGCGACATCGCCGTGTGGGCAGACCGGCGCGCCGAATTGGTGTTAGCGCCGCCGCCCGCGATTGCCGAGCAGGGTGCCCCGGGTTTGGGCTCGGGCCCGGGCCTCGAGTTGCCCTCGCTGATGCTCATGCTGCTGGTGGTGATGTACGTGCTCGCACTGGCCACGCGCCGCGTATGGCGCACGGCAGGAGCGCGCCGTCGCGGGGTGCTCGCGGCCGTGGTCCTGATCTCGCTCTCGCTCTCCGCAGTGTTCGCCGCGCGTTTTCAAACTCGCCAAGAAGAAGAGCAGCGCAGCCAGAGTCTGACGCAGTACTGGAACAGCTTCGATACGCTGCTGCGCTCTGGCGCCTTCGGCCACCCAGAAGCCGACGTTCTGCAGCGCGACGCACAGGCGTTGCTCAGCGGAAAGCCGATTTCGCCACAGTCGGACTTCATCGCCACGCACCTGGCGCCAGCGGGAGCAACGCTTCTGTCGGAGCGCGTCACCGCCCAGCGCGCGCTGCCCTATCGCGCGATCGTGCCCGAGGGCCGCCGCGAGAGCGATCCCGCCGAAGGTGTGGTGGTCGATCCTGGTGAGCAACTGACCCTGGCGCTGCCAGCGGCCCAGGCCGTTGACGCGCTCGAGTTGGTGATGCGCGTTTCGGATCGACGCTTCCTGCGCTCGGGGCTGGCCCAGGTTCCTGTGCTCGCCATCGAACTCATGGCTGGCGACACACCGGTGGGGCCGGCCTACGAGGTGCGCCATCGCCAGGACCTACACCTCGACGAAGACGAACACCGCGATCACCCCGGCCTCGAGCCGGCGTTCCGCGTGCGCGGAGGTCCCTTGGGCGTCCTGCACGGCGACGGGTTGTTCCTTGACCTCGGCGCGCGGCGCGAGATCGACCGGGTGCGAATTCGGCACGTCGGAACCCAGCCCAGCTACACCGTCGAAATCATCGCCGTTGCGCTGCTCGCCCGCGAGCCGCGTCCGAGCATGCCTCCGGGGCTGCGCACCACAGCTAGCGGTGAGTGGGAATGGTCCGAGTGGCGCGCGGGGATGGAAGCGGAAATCACACCCACCGGTCGCGCGCCCAAGCGCACGTCACCCGACGCGATCCAGCGCGATCTGAAACTCGGTGGTGAGGCGGTGGCCGCGGTGTGGCTCAGGGACAGCACGCCGGCGGGCAATCCAACGCGCTGGGACTTCTTGCCGATCGGCGTCGCCGCGGCGCTCGCGCCTTTCCTCGTGGCCATTCTGGCCGAGTGGTTGTCCGGGGGCCGGCGCATCCGCGCCAAGCTGGCGCTCGGATTTGCGATTACGTCCGCCGTGCCCTTGCTGGCGCTGACGCTGCTGCTCGAGGCATCCCTGGGTCAGGAGCACGACGCTTACGAAAAGGAACGCGTCGAGAGCGTCCTCACCCGCGCGCAGATCGACATCGAGCGCGAGCAGCGCGAGTTGGAGCAGGAGGCGAAGCGCCTATTGTCGATCGCGCAACTCACCGCGCGCGCCGAAGGTCGATTCCCCGCAAGCAGCGAAGAGTTGTCGAGCAACGCCTGGTGGGGTGAGGGCGAGCCCGGTGTGGTGCGGCTGTTCGACTACATCGAGCCCGGCGGGCAGCGCCTGCGCGTCGGCGCCGGGCCAGGTTGGCGGCAAATCCCCAAGTCGTTCGCGCCGCCTTCCTCCGGCTTGGCTCGCCCCTGGGGCCGACTCGTGGTGTGCGGTGTTGCGCAGACCGCCAGCGGCGCCGAGCGACCGATGTTCGTGATCGTTACCCGCCCGGCGCGACTGACGGACCTCGACCTCGCGGACCTGCGCCTCGTCGGCGCCGAGCGCGATCCGGTTCCAAGTCTGCTGGAACTGGAGTCCACCACGCCGCGCGAGGTGCGGCGCGGATTGTTCGCGCGCGACGGCACTTTGGCAGCCGTGCTGGTGGCCCGCGGGCGCGAGCGCGGCGTGCCGTTGTTCGGCGGCTATTCCCTCAACGAACTGCTCCTGGCGGCGGGCTTGACCGCCGTGTTCACGGCCACGCTTTTCGCCGGCATCCTCACCGGTCGCATCGTCGTTCCGATCGAGCGCCTCGATCGTGCGGTGCGCGAGGGCCGTACGAATTCGCTGCCAAGCGAGGTCGAAGTCGACGACGAAGTCGGCCACCTGACCGGTGCTGTGCAGTCCTTCGCGGCGATGCTAGAGCACCGCGTACGCCAACTGGAAGTTCTGCGCACGGCCCAGGAGGACCTGTCGAGTCACCTTGACGTCGAGCTGGCGCGCGAAGCAGTGCTTGAGTTCTTCCAGTTGCACACGGGAGCCTCGAGTTTGTGGCTCGCCTGGGCGGGGGAGACCGGCGAGGAAGAGCGCCTGCTCGCTCGCGGAGGTCGCAACCACCCGGCGCCGGAAGGCCCGGGCATTTTCGCGCGCGCGCTGGCGTCCTCGGAACTGATCGATCTCTCCAGCGAGGGCGAATTGTCGACAATTGCCGCTGCGGAGTCCGCCCTCCTAGGTCCGGCCCAACGCGTGCTGTCGCTGCCGCTGCTGGCAGGTGGGGAGTGCCGCGGTGCCGTAGTGATCGCACTGGGAGACCGGGGGCGTACCTTGGACCTGACCTTCCTTCGTACAGCTGCCAGCCAGGCGGCGATCGTGCTCGAGAACGCGCGGCTCTACCACCAAGCTGTCACCGATTCGGTTACCGGGTTCCTCTCCGAACCGGGCTTCAAACAGCGCCTCAGCGAAGAAATTCAGCGCTGCGAAGGTCGCGCTGACGCGGGTGTGCTGGTGGTGCAAGTGCGCATCGCCGACTTGCCCGACGAGGACGCGCGCGCCCACGCGCGCTTGCGCGAAGCCGCGCGCCGCATGCGGCTTTCCGTGCGCGGGCTTGCGGTTTTCGGCCGCTCCGGTTCAGCCGACTTGCGCCTGGCGCTGCCCTGGAGTGGAGCCGCGCCGGATTTTGAGGCGATCGAGGCGCGCGTGGTGGACCGCGTGCGACTGGGCGCGTGGCCCGACGGCGAGTTGGTGGCCGAAATCTCCAGCACCTGCGCCTCGTGGCCTGAGGATGGCGCCAGCGGCCGACTGTTGCTGCACCTGCTCGACGAGCGCATCGCCGATGGAAAGGCGAGGACACTCGTGCCGCCGCCCGCGACCCTGCAGGAGCGCCTGCCAGTGGACTTCATCGCGAAGAGCCCGCTGATGCTCGATCTTCTGGACACTTTGCGCCGGATCGCAGCGCAGGAAGCGACGCTCTTGATTACCGGCGAAACCGGCGTCGGCAAGGATCGCATCGCGAAGCTGGTGCACGAATGGAGTCCCCGTCGCGCAGGGCCACTGGTTCACATCCACTGTCCGTCGCTGTCGCCAACCCTGATCGAGGACGAGTTGTTCGGCCATGAACTTGGCGCCTTCACCGGCGCCTCGTCACGCCGCACCGGGCCTTTTGAATTCGCCCGCGGCGGGACTGTGGTGCTTGACGAGATCGCGGGCTTGCCGGCGGCAGGGCAGGTGGCCCTGCTGCGTCTATTGGAGAACCGCGAAGTGCTGCCCCTGGGCGCGACCCGGCCAATCCCAATCGATGTCCGGATCGTTGCCACCACCTCCGCGGATCTCGGCGCCGAGGTCGAGCGCGGGCGTTTCCGCACCGACCTCTACTTCCGGCTCAACGTGGCCCAGATCTTGGTGCCGCCTTTGCGCTTGCGGCGGCAGGACCTGCCTGACCTGGTCGAGGCTCACCTGCGGCAGCACAACGCCTCCGCCGACCGGCCGGTGACCGGGGTGGATCCGGCGGTCCTCGACGAATTCTTTGATCACTCGTGGCCGGGCAACCTCAGGGAGCTGGAGAACGTGTTGTCGCGGGCGTTCATCCTGGGGGCCGGGGCCGAGCTGTCTCTGGAGCACCTGGACCTGGGCTCGGAGCACCCCGATGGTGCGGGCGTCGGCGGTCGGGGCCTCAACGAGCGCCAGGCCTGGGTCCTCGAGTCCCTCGGAGCTGCGGCCCGGATCAGCTCGACCGTCTACGCCGCCCGCCATGGCATCTCGAATCGGACCGGCTTACGCGACCTGCTGGACCTCGTGGAGCTCGGCTACCTGACCCGCGAGGGGACGAAACGCGGCACGCGGTTTCAGCGCACCAGGAAGGCCTGGGGCGCGGTTCATGGGCAGTAGGCGCCCAGTCTTGTCGGAAAATGTCCGATAAGTCCAGCCTGTCCGAAACCCGTGCCCGCCACTGCGGGACGCCCCCTGCGAATTGCCGACGAGCGTAACTACCGACTGGCAGTCTATTTGTGAACTGGCCCTCACCGTCGGATCAAAGATCTCCAGGTTCGGCCCCTCGCTTGCGCTGGAGAGCACGTCCGGCAGGCGTTCAATCGCAGCCGTGAGGATCCAGAACGCAGCTCAAGAAGACCCCGCCATGAAGACCCTTCTCTCCATTCCGTTCGTGCTTGGCGCCCTGCTGTCTGCCGTCGGTCCCGTCCAGAGCCTCGAGGCCGCCGTGTCCCGTGATGGGATCGCCGTCCCGGTCGCGACCTTTGCGCGTGACTGGCTGGTCAAGGCGGAGAACAACATCTGCGGTCTCTCGGACGCCGGCCAGCTCTCGACCCCCGTGGTCGTGGACTTCGCGGCGCTCCTGGATGCGACCCCCGAATACAAGAAGATGAAGGACCAGCGGATCAGCGCCACCTCACCTGAGGGGATCAAGCTGAACCACGAAGCGGTCAATCGGATCGCGGTCCAGTGCGAGGCGATTCGCGCGAGCAACGGCTACTGCAGCGTCTGGAAGGAGATCAAGCACCGCGACGGTCGCTCGGTCACCGATGTGACGGACAAGGTCAAGGCGCTGCTCTAGGAGCACGTTGAAGAGAACGCGTCGCGAGGCTGAGCGCGGGAAGACGAGCCCCAGGCGCGCGCCAAGAAAGGGACCACAGCCGACCTTGCTTGCCGCTGACCACCACTTTCCTAGCGCGACGCAAATTTGCCAACGCGCCCTAGGCCGCAGCGGGGAGTTTTTCGGGCCGGCAGCTAGGGCCCACACGCATCTCCCGGCTGCCCGGGTTCTAACGGCTGGGATGGGAATCCCGATCCGCCTCGGGGCGATCTCGACACAAGACACCGTCGTCGCTTTGACGACTCTGACTTCGCACACTGGGCCCCGGGGAGGGGCCCTTCGCATGGAAACTCCGGCGCCCTTGGGTCCCACTTTCACCAATCAACCCTGGAGCCTTGGCTTCAGGCGCTCGACAGCCGATTCAGTTCAGGTGACCTTGCCCGCGACGAGCCATCGGCCCTTCCTCAGCGTGACCCAGACCATCCTCCGCGGAGTTCTGCTCGGACTTTGCTTCTTGCCCCTCGCCTGCGTCGGGCCGGAAGAGTTGCGGCCAGAGCGGCCGAAGCGCGAGCTAACAGCCGAGGAATTCCGGGACCTCTTGGCCAAGGGGACGATTCAGCCTGTGGACGCCATGGGCGGCGAGCCGTTCGATGCCTTTGACGCGGCCGAGGGCATGGGCGATCCATCGATTCCGTCAGAGGTGCTCGAGCGACCGAAGGATGGCGCGCGCGTGGCGCATGAGCTGCCCGCCAACGCGGCATCCGCGGGAGGTTCCCCGCCGGAGAACCCCTACCTCGTCTTCGGCGAGCGCATCAAGGTCAATCCAGACGGGACGATCACCAAGCCCTATCCGCTCCGCGTCGGCACAGGCGCTCGGATGGAGAAGCTGATCACGCAGTACGGCAACTTCCCGATGTGGGTGCCCCCCGCGGCCGGCGCGCCCGCGTTGCCGTCGACTCCTGGCACCGTAAAGCTCGACCTGCTGGAGAAATGGGACGTCGAGCTGTACCAGGACATGCGCGATGTGAAGTACGAGAAGCAGGCTGTGGAAACCGCGCTCGCCGACTGGCTCGTGGTCACCACCGGGCAAGACCTGCTCTACGACGTCGAGGACTTCATCAACCTGTTCGCCGCGGGAGTTCCGCAGATCGAGATCGAAGCCAAAATCGTCGAGATCACCTTCAGTGACACGCTCGACCTTGGGGTGTCGCCGATCACCGGAGCGCCGATGTTCGACTTCAAGGGCACGGGCGGGTTCCTAAAGACCTTAAATTCGACCACGCCCAATGGGGTCGATATCAACGAGGCCCTGCTGACCATTGGCGCGGTCAATGACGGCACGGCTTTCAACGCGATCATCGAAGCCATCGCGACGAATGACAACGTCTCGATCATCTCGCGGCCCAAAATCGCCGTGCGCGAGGGCGGTCGCGCGGATATCTCGAACATCGAGCGGATTCCGTTCCTGATGATCGGAGGAATTGCCACGGGCAATGCCAGCTACACCTCCTCCGTCGAATATCAGGACATCGGCGTCAAACTATTCGTGGTGCCGCGCGTGATCGGCACGCGAACTGTCGCGCTGAACATCGACATCGAGGCCTCGGCACAGTCGGGCCGAGAGATATTGCTTGTGACCAGCGCCGGCGACGAAGTTTCCGCGCCGCGACTTTCCCAGCGCAGCGCGCGCACCGTGGTGTACTTGCAGCCAGGCCAGGCCGTAATCCTCGGAGGCCTGGTGACCGAGCGAAACGTGGAGGGTGTCCGCAAGGTGCCGATCCTGGGCGACATTCCGGTTCTTCAGTTTCTGTTCCGCTCGAAGTTCACACGCACCGAACAGGCCAACGTCCTGTTCTTCATTCGCCCGCGCATCCTTCAGGGCGTGGACGTGCACCGCGAGTTCTAACTCCGGGCGCGCGAGCCGCGACAGGCCCGAAGCGCGCGCCGCGCGGACCGCCGGCTCCTGGCGGATCGGAGTTTTTGGCGCAGGAGCCCGGGAGCACTCCCTCACGCATGCGCACCCCAGAGCTGCCCCGTGACTGGCTGCCGGTCCCTCCGGACCTGCTAGACTCCGCCCGGGAAGACCTGCGGTAGCCGTTCGTCCCCAAACACCATGAAAATCGCCCGTTCATCGACCCTATACGGAGCCCCGGGCCAGCGCGGCGTGGCGCTCCTAATGGCCTTCCTGGTCCTGATGGTCGTGCTGGCAATTTGCGCGCAGTTGCGCGTGTCCACGGGCGCTTCACAGCGTACGGCCAGCAACGACATGGGCCTCACGCGCATGGATCAGGCGATCGAATCGAGCCTGCTGGAAATTTTCGATCAGCTGATCGTCGATGCCGATGCGACCGCCGATAGTGCGCCAGGCGGCGGCGCCGCCGGTGCAGCGGGTGCGGCAGGCGCGGCGGGGGCCGCAGCAGCAGGGGGGGGCAATCCGGCCGCGCCGGGGGCCGCCCCAGGCGCTCAGGAGCCCGTGGATTCCCACGAAGACACCTGGAGCAAACCTCAGCGCACGGAAATCAACCAAGTTGAGTTGCGAGCTTTTGTGCAGGACGAGGACTCCAAGGTCAACGTGGTAGGCATGCTCGCCGAAGACGAACAGGAAGCCGAAAAGGTCTACCAGCGGGTGGTCCGGATTCTCGACAGCTGCCGCGCGGGGACGTCGGAGGACATCGACTCGAACGACGCGGACCGCATGGCCAACGCCATGCGCGAGCACCTGCGCAGGCGCAGCAGCTCAATCTCCCCGCGCACGAAATTGCTCTCGGACTCCGAGGATCAGCCCGAAGTGGGCCTGCCGTTGACCTTGCAGGAATTCGGCGCGATCGAGCCCTTCGAACCGCGGCACTTTCGCGACTACCGCGACGAACGCGGGAAGATCGTGCACTCCATCAGCGCGTTCCTGACGGTTCACACGAGTCTGCGCACGGGGGACTCGCTGCTCCAGCCCGCCTACGGCAGCGGCGGCGCATCCTCGGCCGGAAGCGGCGCCGGCGCAAGTCCGCGACCGGGCTCGGGCGCTTCAGATGTCAACTCGGGCGGAGCGACCCAGGGTGGCGGAGCTCCGGCGTCGGGCCTCGGCGGCCCGAGCACCGGCGCGCCAGGCACGGGCACAGCCGCGCCCAGCACGCAAACCAACCCCGGCGGTTCCCCTGGCAGTGGGGCTCCGACCAGTGGCGGGAGCCCCGCCGCCGCGGCGAGCGGGAGCATCAGCGGGCTAGCCGTCAATTTGAATACTGCTTCGTCCTGCGTCCTCAAGGCGCTGATGGAGTCGCGGAAAATCGACCCGCGATTCTTCGACAGTGTGGTCGAGTACCGCAACCTCGAGGAAGAAAAGGACGCGACCCAGACCGATGAAGCCGAACCGGTCTACGACGAATACGGCCGCGAGGTGCTCGTGCGCCAGGTGTTCGACACGCTGGCGGAACTCGAGCAGGTCCCCGGGGCGGAGCGCCTCGAGGCCGACGCGAAGGCCGAGTTGCTCAGCCTGCTGACGACTCAGAGTCACGTATTTTCGATCTACATCACCGCGCGCATCGTCAGCAACACCGACCGCCAGAATCGCGAGACCCTGGGGCCGCCGAGGCCCGGAGAGCACGACGATGAACTGGGCAACGCTCTAACCCGCAGCGTGCGCGCGGTCGTTTGGCGCGTGACTTCCGACGATGGCTCGACGATCGTGCCCCTGGTGCGCTGGGAAGTGCTCGACTACACGCCTTTCGAAGTTCTCGATTACCCCGATGTCGATCGCTGAGCCCAGGGCGGTCGCAGTCGGCGCGCGCGGATATCCGCCCGCGACGACCGGGCAGGCCGCCGTAAGTCTCGGGGTTTTTTCCGCGGACTGCTGGAACGCCTGATGGGCGCGGATTCGCTGTACCTGGAGGTCTCCCAACATCTCTTCGCGGCAGCGGCGGAGGAGATGGGCGCGTCGCTGATGCGCTCTTCGTTCTCTCCGAACATCCAGGAACGGCGCGACTTCTCCTGCGCTGTGTTTGACGGCGAGGGACAAATGCTGAGTCAGGCGGCTCACATCCCCATTCACCTTGGTTCGATTCCACTGTGCGTGCGCGCGGCCCTGGACACCTTTGACCTTGAGCCCGGCGACGTCGTGATCCTCAACGACCCGTACCGCGGCGGCACGCATTTGCCGGACGTCACGCTCGTGACGCCGGTGTTTCTCTCGCGACGCAAGAAACCCGAGTTCCTGTGCGCCAATCGCGCGCATCATGCCGACATCGGCGGCGCGTGGCCCGGCTCCATGGCGCCCGCCTACGATCTGCACGGCGAAGGGCTGGTGATTCCGCCCACGCGTCTGATTCGCAACGGCCGCCTCCAGCGCGAGGTCTTCGATCTGCTCTTGGCCAACATGCGCGTTCCGCGGGAACGCGAAGGCGATCTCCGCGCGCAGTTGGCCGCCAATGGAGTCGGAGCGGCGCGACTCCGGGCACTGGCCGAGGAACAGGGACTGCGGAGCTTGTGCCGCAGCGGCGCGAGTCTCTTGGACTGGACCGAACGCCTGACTCGTGCCGAGATCTCCGCGCTGCCCAGGCGCAAGGTTCGCGCCGAAGACGTGCTCGAGACCATTCACGGTCCGGTGCGCGTTTGCGTGGAGATCGCGCGCCAAGGTCGAGAAATGGTCTTCGATTGGCGCGCCTGCGACGATCAGTCCAAGGCGCCGGTCAACGCCACGCGCGCAGTGGCGTTGTCCGCAGTGTTCTATGTGCTGCGCCTATTGCTGCCACAGGGTACGCCCACGAACGACGGGCTCTTGCGCCCCGCGCGCATATTGACGCGTCCCGGCAGCGTCGTTGACGCGCGCTACCCCGCGCCCGTGGCCGCGGGCAACGTCGAGACCAGTCAGCGGCTCGTGGACGTGCTTCTGGCCGCTTTCGCCAAGCTCGACCCGCGGCGCTTTCCGGCTTCGAGCTCGGGAACGATGAGCAATCTGTCGTTCGGCGGCGAGCGAGCCGCGCGTGGGCTAGCTGGCGCGGACGCGAGCTACACCTACTATGAGACCATCGCCGGCGGCGCCGGCGGCGGCCCGAGCGGTCCTGGGGCGCACGCGGTGCACACGCACATGACCAACACGCGCAACACGCCGATCGAAGCGTTGGAAACACAATTTCCCGCGCGGGTCGTGGAACTTGCCGTGCGGCGTGGAAGCGGTGGCACAGGTCGAGCCAAGGGCGGCGACGGAATCAAGAAGCGCCTGCGGTTTTTGCGGGCCGCGCACGTGGGCTGGATTGCTGATCGCGCGCAACTGGGCCCCGGGGGCCTTGGCGGCGGGGGGCGCGGTGCCGCAGGTCGCGCGGCGCTTGCACGCGGCTTGGGCCGCAGCGAAACGCTCGCGGCGCAGGTCACGCTCTCGGTGGTTCCGGGCGACGAACTGACGCTCCTGACTCCCGGCGGAGGCGGCTTCGGGCGAGGCAAGCATCGGCCCACGGCGCCTCGGCGCGGACCTGACGACGCTGCGCATTGAAAAGGCTTGCCGGTCACTGTGCGGAGCGCGAGAATCCGCGCTGAAGTTCGCTCCCGGCCTCGCCGCCAATTCGCCCCGCGTTCCCGACAACCGACTAGAAAAAGCAATGCCCGCCGTCAGTGTGTTCGGTGCCCAGTGGGGCGACGAGGGGAAAGGCAAGATCATCGACCTCAAGGCAGCGGAAGCCGACGTGGTCGTGCGCTACCAGGGAGGTGCCAACGCGGGCCACACCGTGGTCGTCGCGGGCGCGAAGTACGTGCTGCACTTGATTCCCTCGGGCATCCTGCACCCTGGCAAGCTCAACGTCATCGGCAACGGCGTGGCCCTTGACCCGATCAAGTTCCTCCAGGAAGTCGAAGGCCTGCGCGCGCGCGGCGTGCGCGTGGACGGCACGAACTTGCGCCTCTCGGCCTCGGCCCACGTGATTTTCGAGCACCATCGGCGCATCGACCAACTCTCCGAACGCTGGCGCGGTGACGGACGCATCGGAACCACCGGTCGCGGCATTGGGCCGTGCTACGCGGACAAGGCAGCGCGCACAGGATTGCGCGTCAGCGACCTCTTGGATCCTGAATTGGCGCGAAGCCGCCTCAGGGCCGCACTGGCGGAGAAGAACGCGTTGATTCGCCAGGTCCACGGGGAGGCGGAGCTCGACTTCGAAGTCGAGCTTTCGCGCTACGCGTCCCTGGCTGGCCAGCTGGCGCCATTCGTCGGCGACACTGGAGCGCAGGTGCGCGCCGCCTGGCAAGCCAATCGGCGCATCCTGTTCGAGGGCGCCCAGGGCGCGATGCTGGACATCGACCACGGTACCTATCCATTCGTGACCTCTTCGAGCACGGGCGTCGACGGGATTCCCGCGGGCGCCGCGTTCCCGGCGCGCTGGATTGAGCGCGCGATCGGGATCGCCAAGGCCTACTGCACACGCGTGGGCGAGGGGCCGTTCCCTTCGGAGCAGCATGGTGCCCTCGGCGAACGGATACGCGAAGCGGGCAACGAATACGGCGCGACGACGGGTCGTCCGCGCCGCTGCGGCTGGCTCGATGCTCCGCAGATGCGCTACACCCTGGGTTGGAACGGCGCCACCAGTTGGATCATGACCAACCTCGATGTGCTGACGGGCTTCGATTCGATTCCCGTTGGCGTCGGCTATCGCCTGGGTTCGAAAACCTACGCGGAGTATCCCGCGGCCCTGCCGGGGATCGAGGGTCTCGAAGTCGAGTACACGAGTTTCCCGGGCTGGAGCGAGGACATCACCGCCGTGCGCCACTATGAGCGCTTGCCTCGGCGCTGTCGCGAGTACGTCGAGGCCGTAGAGAAGCTGATCGGCGTGCCGATCGAAATGCTCTCGGTCGGACCCGAACGCGATCAGGTCATCCCGCGTCAACCGGAGCAGATTCCCGCCCACGCTGGCGCACGCTAGGAGCACGTTGAAGGCATCGCCTACTTGGCTGCGCGTGCATCGGCGAACCACCGTCGCCCTGGCGACATTGTCCTCGGCTTGCTCAGCGGTCGCCTTCAGCAGCTCACTCGCGCGGCGCTCCTCGTCTTGCCTTCGCGCGCGGAGTCTGGCGGCGCAGACCCATTCAGCGGGCTCCTAGGGCGACCGAACCCATGGCCCGCGATTTCGAGCCCTCGAACGAAGCGAAGAGCGAACGGCCGAAGGTCGCCCGACCGGATTTCGGCGGTCCGTTCCCCGAGCACATCGCTGTGATCATGGACGGCAACGGACGCTGGGCCCAGCAGCGCGGCATGCGCCGCATCTGGGGCCACCGCGAGGGCATCCGCAGCGTGCGCGAGATCACCACCGAGTGCGCGCGCATGGGCGTGCGCTCTTTGACTCTGTACGCGTTCTCTGTGGAGAATTGGAAACGGCCGAGCCTCGAGGTGCGCTACTTGATGCGCCTGCTGCGCCGATTCCTGGTGCAGGAGCGGCCGACGCTCCTGCGCAATGGCGTGCGCCTGCGCGGCATCGGGCGCCTGGACACTCTGCCCGATGAGGCGCGCGCGGCCCTGGCCGAAACCGAGCGCTTGACTGCCGGTGGTGACGGAATGCTGCTGCGGCTGGCGCTCTCCTATGGATCGCGCAGCGAAATCGCCGACGCCCTGCGCCAGATCGTGCGCGACGCGAAGAGTGGCGCGCTCTTGCCCGAGCGCATCGATGAGGAAACCCTGCGCCGCTACCTCTACGATCCGACGACACCCGATCCAGATCTGTTGATCCGCACCGCTGGCGAGATGCGGGTTTCTAATTTCCTCCTGTGGCAGATCTCGTATTCAGAGATCCATATCACGGAGGAGTGCTGGCCTGCGTTCCGCACGCCTCAGCTGCACGCGGCCCTGCGCGAGTACGCCGGTCGCGTGCGCAAGTTCGGCGGCCTGATCCACGATGTGGCCCCCGAGCCCAACTTCACGGACCGGGTCGCGTCGGACCGCGAGCGGGCCTGAGCCAGCTGCATGACAGAAGCACCCCAACCGGGCGTCCAGAATGCAGCGACGCCCGCGGCACGTCCTGGCAAGTCGAGGCTGGCGCGAATTCGCGAGCGCACGCTCTTCGGCAGCGGACTCGCGCTTTTTTGCGCGGGAGTGCTCTGGCTGGCGAACACCCTGGGCCATGCCACGCCGATCTTGTACATCGGCGCGGGCCTCGCGCTCCTGGGGCTGATCGAGGTCAGTCTGATGGGCACGATTTTCCTGCGCGCCCTGCCCGTGATCCTGATCGTTCCGCTGGTCGGCGTGACATTGCTGGAGTACGCGTTCATCCAGCGGCCGTCGGACGCTCGCCCCTGGGAGCAACTGCTGCTCGAATTTGCCCTCGCCGCTTCGCTCGCGGCCAGCGTGCACGCGATCACCCGCGGACTGGGCCGTTTCACCCTGGCGCGCCAGATCCTGGTCCTCGCGCTATGTGTCACGGTGACCGGGGGCTTTGCATGGCTCGACAGCCGCGATCTCGCGCCGCTCGACGCGCCCACGCTCTGCGCCGGTTTCATTGGGGCGGCGTGGATCGTGGCGCTCTTGGTCAATAGTTCCGCCAGCCGGCGGCTCGACATGCTCGTGGCGGTGGGCCTGGCCGCCTGGATCGCCGTGCCATTGCCCGCGCTAGCTCAGGTCTTCCGTCACTTTGGCGTAGCCGGCCTGATAAGTCTGGTCGTGCTCTCCAAGATTGGCGACGTGGCGGGCTACTACGTTGGCAATGCCATCGGACGCCGGCGTCCTTTCCCCAACCTGAGCCCCGGCAAGACCGTCGCCGGTTGCGTCGCGTCATTCGTCGCCGGCCTCGCCGCGGGCGGAACGTTGTGGAGCATGGAGCTGCTGCCGGCCGGCACAATCGGCGTCGCCGGGGGGATCATCGCGGGCGCGTGCATCAACATCGCTTCCCAGGCCGGCGATTTGGCCGAGTCCTGGGTCAAGCGCAAAGCGCGCGTGAAGGACTCTTCGAGTTGGCTGGGTCCTTCCGGAGGCATCCTGGACGTGGTCGATAGCCTGCTATTCAGCGTGCCCGCGGCGCTGATCCTGTGGCCCGTGATTTTCGGCCTGTGAGCGCCGGCCGGGCTTCGTTGCCAGTCGCGATCCGGCTGGGTTCGAATTCAGGCACTTGCGCCACGGGCGCCGGTGGTCGATCCTCGAACGCGCCTGACTCGTCGCCCTTTGGCGGCAAGCCTCATTCCGGGACGGGCAATCCCATTCACTGCAATCACACGGGGACTACTTGGCAGAAGTGACCATCCCGCTGCGCTCCCACGAGGAGGCCATCCTCGTGCTCGGGCCCTACGATAGACACGCGAAGCTCCTGCGACAGGCGTTGGACATCGAGATCTTCACGCGCAACGGGAACTTGCGGCTGAAGGGTTCTGACGAGCAAGTTGCCGAGGCGCGCAGGCGTGTTGATCACCTCCTGGGGAAATTGCGCAAGGGCCGCGAACTCGAACCCAAGGAGGTCGAGGCGATCCTGGTGCGGCCCAGCGACACCGCGCCGAGCGAAGCGAGCGCACCGATCAGCGGCATTCGCGCTGCCTCGCGCACGACCCCCGGTGGTTCGCGCAGAGGTTCGGCTGCGCGCAGTACGAACGGCGGCGAGCGACGAGGAGCCGCCGCAGGTGCCTTCGGGCGCGCTGGTTCTGGCACAGAGGGTGCGGCGACTTCCGGGGCCTCCGCGCTGCGGCTTCAGACCTTCACTGCCCGGCCCTTCGAACCGCGGGGAGAGCACCAGCGTCGCTACATGGAGCAAATGCAGCGCAAGAGTCTGGTGTTTGGAATCGGCGCTGCGGGCACAGGCAAGACCTACCTCGCCGTCGCGGCGGGCGTGCGAGCATTGCGCGCTGGGGACGTGCGTCGAATCGTGATGACCCGACCCGTCGTCGAGGCCGGCGAGCACCTCGGTTTCTTGCCCGGCGATTTGCAGGCCAAGCTCGATCCGTACCTGCGGCCCGTCTACGACGCCTTGCGCGATCTTGTGGACGTTGAGGACATCATCCGGCTGGAAGAGGCTGGAGTGCTCGAGGTCGCGCCCCTGGCATACATGCGCGGCCGCACCCTGAGCAACGCCTTCGTGATCCTGGACGAAGCCCAGAACACGACCATGCCGCAGATGAAAATGTTTCTGACGCGCCTTGGCGAGGGGTCGAAAATGGTCGTGACCGGCGATCCCTCCCAGACCGATCTCGAGCGCGGCCAGCGTTCCGGATTGGCCGACGCTGTGGCGCGCATGCAGGGATTTGCGGACGTCGGAGTCACAGAATTCACGCTCAAGGACGTCTGTCGCCACCCCCTGGTCGAACAGATCGTGCGAGCCTATGAGAGCCCCGCGCGCGGGTTGTACGACGAAGGCCCGATGGCGTGAAGTCGCGTTCCGCGCGAGGCAAGGCGGGCCCCACCAGGCCGGCACCGATCGCGATCGCGTGGCTCGGTCGCCCGCGGCCGCTGTCCGACGCAAAGGCGCGCAAGGTTGCTCGCGCGGCGTTGCGTTTGGGCAAGCGCGCGGGGGCGCCGCTCTCCTTGGTCTTTGTGGACGACCGCACCCTCGCGCGCATGCACGGCCGATGGCTAGGGGACAGTCGACCCACCGACGTGATCAGTTTCGACCTTGGGAATGGCGGTCGGGGACCGGTGGGGGAGCTGTACATCTCTGTCCAGCGGGCGGTTCGAGTGGCGCGTGAGCGTGGCGTGCCGGCGGAACGGGAACTCGCCCTCTACATCGCGCACGGTTGCCTGCATCTGTGCGGGTTCGACGACCACAGCACGCACGATCGCCGCGCGATGCGTGTCGCCGAGCGCAGCGTACTCGCCGAGCTGGGCTTCGCGGACGACCCGAACGCATTCGAGTAGCGTCCCGCGAGTTCGCACGCGGATTTTTCTCGCGCGCTTCTTGCTTGCACTCTCCCCGGCGATCCGTCACAACGACGCTCATCGGATTCGCGCGACTGGTCCCAGCCGCTCACTCCGGCGCATGGGTTCACTCCCCAACACTGCCCCAAAGCTGACGAGAGTTGCCGCTGTGCGCGCGGCCGTCGTCGAGTTGCGGCCCAAGCGCCCCACCCGAAACGATCCTCGGGCCGCGCTTCCTGCGCATGTCGCGCGCATCCCCGCGGCCAAGCCGATGCTCGTCAAGTCGCCGAGCGAACCCGCCAATGACCGCCGCCTTCGGGCGCGAGAGAGTCAGGGGGAACGCGTTCTGCGCCGCCTGTGGCGCGCTTGGCGCAAGGCGAAAACGCCCAGTACACGCAACGAGCTGGCCTTGGCCTATCAGGATCTCGTGCGAACCGTTGTGCGGCGGTCCTCCATGCGCCTGCCGCGATCCGTGGACCGCGGCGACCTGGAAACCGCAGGCAATTTCGGCCTGATGGCGGCGATCGAGGGCTTCAATCCGTCCCTCGGTGTGCGCTTTGAGTCTTACGCAGAGTTGCGCATCCGTGGCGCCATGCTCGATGAACTCCGCAGCGAAGACTGGTTGCCGCGCCCCTGGCGCGCGCGCCTCGAGCGGCACAAGCGCGTGGTTGAGAGTCTGCGCGCCAGCAAAGGTGCCGAGCCGTCCGAGTCCGAAATCGCGGGCGCCCTGGACCTTGGTCTGAGCGAATACCGCCAACTCTTCGCGGTCAGCCTGCCCGGTGCCCCGAACGGCACGCACACCCTGGCCACCGGCGAGGCCAGCGGCGACGCCGAGCGCCTCGAGGTGGTGGTCGATCCCCGCCACGACGCGCCCGAAGAGCGACTCTCGCGCGAAGAGCTACTGCGGCTCGTGGCCCAGCGGCTCTCCGAGCAGGAGTATCGGATCGTCTACCTCAAGTATTGGGAAGAGCTTTCCATGCGCGAGATCGGCGAACTGGAGGGTCTGTCCGAGTCGCGGGTGTGCAAGGTCCACACCAAGCTCCTCGAGCGCCTGCACGATCGCCTTCGCGTCCAGTTCGGCGCGCGCTAGACGCGGCCTTAAGGCCCTGCGGCGCAGGCCGCGGCGGCATGGACAAGAAAAGAGCGAGGGCACGAAGCGCGGCTTCGTACCCTCGCGGTCCCGCGAATCTATGCCGACCAGTGGCGTCAGCTTCGGTCGGTTCGCCTCGCCACGGCAGAACCGTGGCACTCCCCATGGCGAACCCCATCGCGGAACGCACCACGCGCCGGGCGTATCCCCATAAACCCAGCGCGAGTGCATCTCCCCAGTTCTGCGGGATTCACCGCTGTTTGCGCAGCCGCTACTTCCCGCAGTCCCCAACCCTCCGGCGCCGAGTGGAGTCCCCACCCCCTCGACGTCGGATGTCCTTTCGCGAGCGGCCGTCTCGGTTGAGACCTGTCGCTCACCTGTTTGATCTCCAATTTCACCTGCATGGGGCTGGCGGGGGTGTTCGCGCCACCTGGCCCGATGCTGTCCGGACGGCCCCGACGTTGGTGTCGTTCCGCCCTGCATCGCCACTTGGAGGCGCGGAAGAATACGTGTGAAAGGGGCGCGGGCAAATTTGGCCTAGCGAAAAGTGGGCCGCCGTGCCTGATACAACTCACAACTTATTGGCAGGCACAAAGTTACATCTCGTCAAGCCCACGCTAATATGGCCGGCATGCCCCCCCCCGAGCGCCCCTTTCGCGAGTACTTTCTGCGTCCAAGCCGCATCGGGCGAATGGAGTCCGCCCAGGGCGCCGGGGAGGCTGTAAACGAGGTCTGCGGGGACTGGGTACGGTTCCACCTGCGCCAGGACCAGGGCCGCATCGCCGCAGCGTCAATCCAGGTGCGGGGGTGCTCGGCCACCATCGCCACCGCATCCCTGGCGGCCGAGGCGCTGGAGGGGCTCGACCTGGCGGCGGCGCGCGGACTCGACATCGCCGATCTGGCGCGCTCGCGCGGCGCCACCCACCGCGATCTCGGTCACGCGCCGGCGGTCGTGACGCGGGCAATCGCTGCCGCACTGGCGGGCCTTGCTTCAGACTGTCAGGCTTCAGGGGACTGAGTTTCGTCCCTGCCAAAGCACCACGTGTTCCGATTTCTCAAGCGCAACTCACAGGCCTCCGGGCAGTCCGAAGATCAGACGCGGCAAGCGCTGTACAAGATCCTCGAACTCAACAAGGAGATGGCGCGGGCGCCGCGGCCAGAGTTGCTCCCGGATCGAGTCTTGGATGCGGCGATCGAACTGGCCGGGGCGGAGCGCGGGTTCCTTTTGCTGCGGGCAAGCACTCCGCAGGACCCGAGCCCGGTCCTTGGTGGCGGGGCAGTCGAAGAGAATGCCCTCGAGCGATCTGAGCCCGCGGCAGCGCAGCCCGAGCTGCAGTGGGAAGTCGTCGCCGCGCGCAACCTCGATCGCGAAAACGTCAAGAAGGCGCTGCAGAAGATCAGCCGCTCGATCGTCGGCGCGGTGCTCGAAAAGGGTCAGGCCTTTCGCTCCGACGACGCCGTGCGCGACGAAGCCTTCGAGCCGAGTGCGTCGGTGGCGGAGATGAAACTTCGCAGCGTGCTCTGCGTGCCCATGCGCGTGGGCGGCGAAGTGCGCGGAGCCCTGTACGTGGACAATCGATTTGCGCGCGGGCAATTCGACGAGTCCGCCCAGGACCTGCTCGAGGCCTTCGCCGACCAGGCCGCGCTCTCCCTTGAGCGCGTGCGCTTGATCGCGGACAACCTGCGCGCGAATTCGGAATTGCAGCAGGCCAACGCCCAGCTCAAGCACGCCCTGCGCTACCAGAGCCAGGCCCTCGATTCCTTGTCCGAGGGACTTGGCCACTCGGGTTTCGAACTGGCACGCGTGTATCCGTCGATCATCGGACGCGGCCGAGTGATGCGCTCGATGCTCTCGGTTCTCGATCGCGTCGTCGAAGGGGATTTTCCCGTGTTATTGCTCGGGGAGAGCGGGACCGGGAAGGAACTGGTGGCCGCGGCGCTGCACGAGAACAGTCCGCGGGCCAAAGGGCCCTTCATCGGCGTGAATTGCGGCGCGATTGCGGAGGGTCTGCTGGAGAGCGAGCTGTTCGGCGTGGTCAAGGGCGCCTTTACCGGCGCGGTCAAGGACCGGGCCGGCTTGATCGAAGCCGCCAGCGGCGGCGTCCTGTTCCTCGACGAGATCGGTGAGATGAGCCTCGGACTGCAAGCGAAGTTGCTGCGCGTGCTGCAGGAACGGCGCGTGCGCCGCGTCGGGGGGACCCAGGAAATTCCGATCGATGCGCGGATCGTGTCGGCGACGAACCGCGAACTCTCGCGCGAAGTTGCGGCGGGTCGCTTCCGCGAGGACCTGTACTACCGACTGAAGGTCGTGCAGATCGAAGTGCCGCCGCTGCGCGAGCGCCGCGAGGACTTGCCGGTGCTCGTCGAGCATTTCCTCTCGAAGCTAGCTGAGGACGGCACGCGCCCTAAGCCGAGCGTGTCGCGCGAGTGCATGGAGCGCCTGCTGGCCCACGACTGGCCGGGCAATGTGCGCGAGCTTTCGAACGAACTCACGCGCATGTACGCCCTGGGCGGCGACCAGCTCGGGCCGGAATTGGTCGCGCACCTGGGACGCTCGCCGCGCAGCGCGGCCCAGGGGAGCCTGCGCGGATTGATCGGCCGGCGCATGGAGGACATCGAGGCCGAGATCATCCGCGCGACGCTCGAGTCCACCGGTGGAAAGCGCGGCGAGGCGGCCCAGATCCTGGGCATCCCGCGCCGCACTTTCTACAACCGGCTCAAGAGCCTTGGGCTGGAGTAGGGCTCAGATCGGGCCCTTGGACTGACTGTGCTTTCTGATCTGGACGTCCCCGCTGCCGCTCTTCAAGTCCAGTGTGTTGCCGCCCGTGCCGACGGTGCGCCGCAACGACTTGCGCTCTGAGTCGGACGCGGTTCCGAAGTCGCACTCGACGTCGCCACTGCTGGCCCGGGCATTGATCTCGCAGTTCATGTCCGCCGGGATTTCCAGCCGCACGTCGCCGTAGCTCGTGATGATCTTCCACGGTTGGGCGGCGGTGCTGCCCGCCTCGGCGAAGATCTCAACCGCGCCGGAGGACGAATTGGCATCCACCTGCTGCCAGACGCCGCGCGCGGACACGTCGCCGTAGCTGCTGGCCGCGCTGAGGCTGCCGCCTGCGCGATCGATATCCACATCGCCGCTGGAGGTCTTGGCCTCGAGGCTACCGCTGCCTCCGCGCACGCGAATACTGCCGTAGCTGGTCACGAGCTTGCGCTGGGCGCTGCCCTCGAACTCCGCGTCGATGTCGCCGCTGGAGGTGGTCCCCTCGATGTCGCCGCCGACTTGCCTGAGGCTGAGGGAGCCGTAGCTGGAATGCAGTTCGACCTTTCCCGCGACATCGCGCGCCGAAACGTCGCCGGAACTGGTCTTAAGACGCACCGTGTTGGCCTGCACCTTCTCCGCGGAGACATCTCCGTATTGGCTGGTCAGTACGACACTCTCGCCCTGGATGTCCGACACCTCGACCTTGCCCGAGGAACTGGAGAGCGATGCGTCGCCGCGCGTGCCCTCGGCGCTCACGTCACCGTAGCTCGAGGACAGGGAGCAGGATCCCAGGGCACCTCGGGCCGAGATTTCCCCGGAGCCAGACTTGGCATTCATGCGCACTCCTGGCGGCACCGTCATCACCAGGGAAACCCCCGGAGCCAGGCGCTGGGTCAAGAGGCCCCGCTTGGAGTCCAACGGGGTGCCGACAGTGCGCACGCGCAGGGTTCCGTGCTCGCGAACGAGTTCGAGTTTGTAGCGCTCCAAGACCGCCTCTGCCGTGGCCTGATCCGGTGCGTTCGCTTTCCAATGGGCGTCGACTCGCGCGGCCTCGCCTTCCATGGCGCGCACGGAAATGTCGCCGTAGACCAGTTCGACGTCCAGGGTCTCTCCGGCGGCCACTTCGAGCGCGAGGGTCTCTCTGCGCTCCGCGGTTTCGCCGCCCTGGAGGAATGAGAAGCCGCCCTCGGTGTGCACGACGCAGGCCGAGCTGAGGGAAACGAGCGACGCGACAAGTACCAATCCAGGAAGACGATGGAATCGCAAGGGGACCTCCAGGGGTTCTAATGTGGAGCCCCACTGTAGCGAGTGGGGCGGCGGGGGACGGGGTGCAGTGAATCTCGGCAGGCGGCTTGCATCGCCGATGCCCCCCGTGGAGCATCGTCGCCATGACTCACCGCCGACGAGCCGTGCCCTACGCGGCACTGGCGACACTGTTCTCAATGTCGCTGTCGGCACAGGAATCAGTGAGCCCCGTCGCTCCCAAGGCCCCGGAGCGCCCGCGCCTGGTGGTGATGGTGGCCGTGGATCAGCTGATCCCGGAGCAACTGGAGCGGCTCGCTCCGCTCCTCGACGGCGGACTGGGTCGCTTTGTCCGCGGCGGTAGCATGTTTCCCCGGGCCCGCCTGCAGTACGGCGACACGGAGACCGGTCCGGGGCACGCGACCTACGGCACGGGCATGAACCCCCTGCACCACGGGCTCGTCGGCAACGACTGGGTCCTGCCCGAGCAGAAGGCACCCTCCTACTGCGTCTCCGATCCGGACTCAAAGAGCGTGACGTCGGAGGGGCCCACGAGTCGCGACGGTCGCTCGCCGCACAACATTCGCGCGATCGGACTGTGCGATCGGCTCAAGGCGCTCGACCCAGAGTCCAAGGCCTTCGCGGTCAGTTCCAAGGACCGCTCGGCGATCGGCATGTCCGGGCAACACCCTGACGTTGTCCTTTGGTGGGATCGCACCCACGGCGGATTCGTCAGCTCCACGTGGTACGTGGAAGCGCTTCCCCCGTGGGTGATCGAGTTCAACGGGCAGTGGCTGTCCGCCTTCACCCGCGACTGGGGCCGGGGCTGGAGCGCCCTGGACTCCGTGTCCCTCGAAGGCACCGACACCGCGCGCGACGATGCGCCCGGCGAAGTGGCTTGGCGCGGGCGCAGCGTGTTTCCCTATCCCGCCCCGGATTTGCCTGAGCGACCGGACGCGGCCGCCATGGCCGAGATCGCGGCAGTCGTCTACGGCTCGCCAGCGGGCGATCGGTTTGTCTGCGATTTGGCGCGGCGCGCCGTGGGCGAGATGCAGTTGGGCAGCGACGAGCACACCGACGTGCTCTACGTCTCGCTCAGTTCCTGCGACACCGTCGGACACGCCTTCGGTCCCCGCAGCCGCGAAGTGACCGATGTGCTGTTGCGCGCGGACCGCGAGCTGGAACTCCTGTTCCAGGATCTCGATCGGCAGGTGGGCGTCGGGCGCTGGATCGCTTCGTTGACCGCGGATCACGGCGTCATGGACCTGCCGGAGGCCCTGGTGCAGCGCGGCATCGGGGCGGAGCGCGTTGAAGCCTCGGCACTCAGCGCCAGCGTCAAGGCCATGCGCAAACGGGTCGAGCAGGAATTCGGCGACGACTTTTTCCTCTTCTACGACAGCCGCGGCGTGCGCCTGTCGTGGAAGCGAATTGAGGCCGCCGGCAAGAGCCTGAAGCAAGTGCGCGAGTTCGCTGCCCGGGCGCTCGAACTAGAAAGCGCAGCATGGCTCGAGCGCGCCTGGACCTGGGACGAACTCGAAGGTGTGGCGCGCCAGGGGGAGCCGGCACAGGGTTGGAGGCGCAGTTGGGCGAACTCCTTCGACGAGCAGCGCACTCCCGACGTCGTGATTCAGTCGAAGCCCTGGAAGCTCCTGGCCATGGGCTCCGGCACGACCCACGGAACGCCCTACGAGTACGACACGCGGATTCCCCTGGCGTTCTACGGTTTAGGATTCCCGGCGCGCGCGAGCTTCGAGCCCGCGTCTTCCGTCGATGCCGTGCCGACCTTGCTCGCGGCCCTCGGAATGCCGTTGGATCCGAACTTCGACGGGCGCGCACTCAGCGTGCGCTGACTCACTGATCGCTGATAGGCAACGGAGCGCCAACGCCAGATTCGGCGCCCTCTGAGCCGCCTGGATTCGCCGCGGTCCGCAGCACGTCTCGCAGACCCCGGTAGATCGACGTCAAGTTCTTGCCGGCGGTGGTCAGGTCCTGCCGGTCGAGTTCAAGGGAACTGGGCAGACCGCTCATCAGCGGGAGTCCGAGCAGGCCCTTATTCGACTGGGCCGTGCCCGGGAGCTCGGGCGCGGGCGTCGGAGTCGCAATCTCTGGCGCGGTGACAGTCCCGGGTGGCGACGACGCCGTCACCGCGGAGGGACCCGGCTGCGGAGGCAAGCTCGCGACTTCCGGTTCCTCCCGAGAGGCTTCCAGCAGAGCGAGGGCATCCGCCCGGGCGCGGTCGTGGGCCAGGGCGTCGCGCAGGTTCCGCTCCGCCAGTGCGCGCTCACCGATTTCAATCAGGCAGCGCGCGCGTTCGATCAGGACCGTCGCAGTCATGTTCTTGTCGCCCGCGCGCACCGCGCGATCGAGGGCGACGTTGTGCATGGAAATCGCCTCGCCGAATCGCGCGCGCGCCAGGCTTTCGCGGTTGTTCGCGCGATCGAGGAGCGCCAACTGGCGCATGGCGTTGGCCGCGTCGAGCCAGGGCTCCGGTGCGCGCGGCGACATTCCCGCACGCCGTCGATGTACGCGCAGCGCTTCATCGAAACGCTCGAGCCCCTCGAGCATCGCGGCGCGCATCATCAAAGTGACGCGCGTTGCCGACGCATCCTCGGCGGGATACAGAGCGGTCAGGGTGCTCTCATCGAGTCCGCCCTTGCGCGCGAAACTGGCGTAGACGCGCAGGATCTCGGCCGAAAGCTGCGGATACTCTTCCACCGGAATCGCCTGCATCAAGTGCCCGACGCGATCGAGGGCGTGCAGGCGGATGCTGGGGATTTCGCTGCTGCCCCACTCCGCCACGGCGGCGAGCATTTCCGAGCGCGCGATGGCGAGCATCTTTCCTTGGCTCTCCTGATCGTGCTTGACCACGGCTTCGTCGCGCGAGGATTCGATCGAGCGGATGTTCTTTTGGCCCTTGCGAATCTGGCCGGCGAAAATCCCGAGCGTGCTTAGAGCCAAGATCACGGCCGCGCACTGGTAAGGGTGTCGGCGCGACCAGCGCAAGGCAGGATCGATCAGTCGCGGCGGCCGCGCGCTCACGGAACGGCCAGCCTGAAGCGCGATCAAGTCCGCGTTCAAGCCCGCCGCGCCGGAGTAGCGCCGCGCGGGATTTTTCTCCAGGCACTTCAGCACGATTGCTTCGAGATCGCGCGGCACGTCGGCGCGCTGTCGGCGCAACAGCGCTGGGTCGCGCTGCAGAATCGCGTGCAGGATCGATTGCGCGGATCCGCCGCTGAAGGGCGGCCGGCCCACGAGCAACTCGTACAGCGTCGCGCCCAGGCCCCAGACGTCGGAACGCGCGTCGATCGTGCCAGGATCCGCGACGATCTGCTCGGGACTCATGTACAGCGGCGTGCCGACGAGATCGCCGGACTCGGTCATCGCGTCCTCGTCGCTGGCGTCGATGGGCTTGGCCAGGCCGAAGTCGGTCAGCACCACGCGCTCGCCGTCGCGCAACAGGTTCGAGGGCTTCACGTCGCGGTGCAGCACTCCGCGCGCGTGGGCGTGGGCCAGCGCCGCGGACACGTCGATGCCGACCTGGATCACATCGGCCACGCCGAGGACACCCGCCTTGAGCGCCACGTCAAGCGGCGGCCCCTCGACGTAGCGCATGGCGAAGTAGTGCAGGCTGCCGCGCGAGCCGACCTCGTAGACGTCGACGATGTTCGTGTGCGACAGCCGGCCCATGGCTTCGGCCTCGCGCAGGAAGCGCCGCACCGTGCGGTCGCGCATCGACAGGCTGGGCGGCAGCACTTTCACAGCCACGCGGCGTTCCAAACCGCGCTGGAGCGCTTCGAAGACGATGCCCATGGCCCCGTGCCCAACCTCGCGCGCTACGCGATAGCCCTCCAGTCGCTCGTTGAGCAGCTCTGGGGTCAGCTCGAGGCCCAGGGGAGAAGCGTTGTTCATCCCAAGGCCGCTTGCCGCACCGCTTTGTGAATCGCGAGGACCCCATCGAGGATCGTGGCAAAGTCCTCGAGCTTGACCATGTTGGGTCCGTCCGAAGGCGCATTGTCCGGATCGGGATGCACCTCGAAGAACAGTCCGTCCACTTCGCCCGTGGCCACCGCCGCGCGCGCCAGCGCCGGCACCTTCGTGCGGTCCCCGCCGGTGGAAGTCCCCAGTGCGCCGGGTTCCTGCACGGAGTGAGTCGCGTCGAAAACCACCGGGTGGCCGGTTTTCGCAAGGTGCGCGAAGGAGTTCATGTCGACCACCAGGCGCCCGTAGCCGAAGCTCGCGCCGCGCTCGGTCACGAGCAGGTTCCTGTTGCCCGCGGCCTCGCACTTCTTCGTGGCGTTGCCCATGTCCCAGGGCGCGAGGAACTGGCCCTTCTTGATGTTGACTGCGCGACCGGTTTCAGCGGCCGCGATCAGGAGATCCGTCTGGCGGCAGAGGAAGGCGGGGATCTGCAGTACGTCGACGACCTCCGCAGCCTGAGCGCATTGCTCAGGGGAGTGAACGTCGGTGACCAGCGGGATTTTCCAGCGCTGCTTGACCGCCGCGAGCAACTCCAACCCGCGCTCGATCCCCGGCCCGCGCGCACCGCGGGTGGAGGAGCGATTGGCCTTGTCGAAGCTCGCCTTGAACACCATTTGCACGTTGCGCTCCGCGGCGATGGCGCACAGTTCCCCGGCGAGGCGCTGAATCATCTCCGGCGTCTCCAGGACGCAGGGACCAGCAAAAAGAAACAGCTTCCCGCCGCCGAAAGTCTCTCCGGCGATCTGGACGGTAGGGCGCGGCGCGTGGGCAATTTTCGTGGTCATCGAAACCCCATCCTAGCGAGACCGATTCACCGGCCCTTGCCACAAGGCCAGGAATCGTCCAGGTGAGCGCGCGCTCGGCCCGCAAGTTTGGTCCCAGGGACCCCAC
>CANKOY010000015.1 GCA_947484275.1 Planctomycetota bacterium
GTGCTCAGCGGCCAGGAAGGCCGCACCCCACTGAGAAGGCTCCGCAGGAGCCTTCACTACGAGCGCTTCGCGCTCTAACGCGGGGACCCCTGCCCAACTTTCTGTCGCGCTCCTTGCTCCGCCTTCGCACGCCTTGCCTCGCGACGGGACTTTTTCAACGGACTGCTAGATACGTCCAGACGGTGATCCCGTGAGAAGAACACTCCTCGCATTGCTGCTCGTGATTCCCGCACAGGCTGCGGCGCAGTCCCGCCAACACTTTCCGTTTGATGGCCGCCGACTGCTGCCTGAGATGCCCGTCTCCACGTCGGTGTCGATTGACCACGACATCAAGGTCACGGTCTTTGGAACATCCCTCGCCGGGCTCGGCGATCTCGACGGCGACGGCCACGGGGAACTCGCCATAGGTGCGCCCTTCGCCTGGGGGCCGCGCGGGCGCACCGGGGCAGTTCTGATCGTCAATCCCGCCACTGGCGTCTGGGTTCGGACCCTATATGGCCCCGCGAGCCGGACCCGGTTTGGCGACAGTGTGCTGTACGTGCCGCGCACGGATCCAAGCGCGGCAGGTCGGCTCGCGATCCTCACGGGAGAGGACGAACTGATGGTGATCGATCTTGGGACATGGACCCAGTGCGCGGAGCGCGCTGAAGTCACGTCGCTGCTCGGCACCCAGCCGGATCTCGATGGCGATGGCATCGCGGAAATTGTGGTCAGGCGCCGAGCCGGGCCCTTGACCGGCGTCTCGACAATCTCAAGTGCCAGCGCCCTGCCCTTAGACCACTTGGAAATGCACCCTCTCTGCGAATGGGCGGGCGGCGATCTCGATGGAGATGGGTTGTCGGATTTCTTGCGGCCCGCCTCAAACGAGGATCAACCCATGTGTCTGATCTCTGCGGGCACGGGCACGACGCTTGCTTCACTGGGAGTTCAGCCGCGGGCCCGGTCCTACGCTGGGCAACTACCCATCGCCGCCCGACTCGACCGTGACGGGCGCGCGGATCTCTTGATTGGGGCCCTGCGTGTTGGGGAGCGGACGATCCACGTGCAGGCGCGCTTCGGCGGAGCTCTGACGGTCGCCGCGGAGTGGCCGCATGCCGCGTCAATTCCGCCGGGAGCGGAGACCGCGGGCGGGAAGTACCTGCGCCGCGGGCTGTTCAACCTCGGAGACCTCGATCACGACGGATTCGACGAGATCCTCACGGGCGGTGTGTTCAATGACCCGGCCGACGACGCAGGTTGCTACTCAGGCGCCACCGGGCTTCAAATGTGGAGCGCCAAGTCCCTCGACGAGTTGCTCGTGCCAAGGGACATCAAGGGCTGGAGATCCAGGGGCTGGACATTCTCCACGCAGTGGCGCGACCTCGAGGCGCGCGCGCCCGCGATCGTCGCCCTAGACGACTTCGACGGGGACAAGGTCCGCGATTTGGTCTTCGGCACCACTGAACGTCTTGATTGTGGACCCGGTTGGCTGGAGGAAAGCCCCAACACGCAAGTAATTGTCGTCAGTGGCAAGACCGGCGCGCGACTTCGGGTCCTTGCGGAGGGCGATTATCCTTCGATCGCATTCCAAACCGAGCGCGACTCCAAGGTACTGATCGTCAAGTAGTCCGAACGGGCGGCACAAAGTGTGACCAGTGCAGACTCAGGGGCACGGGATCGCGGAAATCGCGATTCTCGTCCCGGCCATTCTGCAGGTCACACGTCCCTTCCAGGTTGAACTCGGCATTCGCTGAGGGCATGACCTAGAATTCCCGGCGATGGTCATCCCGGTCGTCGCCGCCGTTGCTGCGCTGTTGATCTTTGTCGAGTGGCGCTGGCCGGGGCGAGAATTACCCGTGGTGCGCACTTGGTACGGGCGCTTGATCCTGCTCAACGCCGTGCAGGTCATGGTGATCTTGACCCTCGGCGCGGCGCACGATCGCTGGCTCGTGCAGCATCGCCCGTGGTCGGCCGACGGACTTGGGACGCTGGGCGGCGGATTGGTCGGCTACCTCGCCATCACGTTGGTCTACTACTTCTGGCATCGCGCGCGGCACACCTCGCCGTTTCTGTGGCGCACATTGCACCAGGTGCACCACAGTCCCCAGCGCATCGAAGTCCTGACCAGCTTCTACAAGCACCCGCTGGAGATCGCGATCAACAGTCTCCTGTCGAGCGCGATCCTGTACCTCGGCGTCGGAGTCAGCCCCGCCGCCGCTGCGGTGGCGATTCTGGTGACAGGTTTTGCAGAGCTCTTTTATCACTGGAACGTGAGCACGCCGCGCTGGCTGGGCTACGTGATCCAACGGCCTGAGAGTCACTGCTTGCACCACGAGCAGGGTGTGCACGGCCGCAACTACGCGGACCTGCCGCTGTGGGACATGATCTTCGGGACCTTTGAGAATCCCGCGCGATTTGAAGGACGCTGCGGATTCGCCGAGGAGCGCGAGCAGCGCCTGGGCGCGATGCTCGCCTTCTCTGACGTTCACGGGGCGCGTCAGGAGGACGGAGCGTGAATTGGCGCGTCGCCCTGTTGCTCGCGCTAGCGCTCTCGCAAATGGCGGGCGACCTCTTTCACGTTGCGCCGCTGAGGGGCATCGCCGCAGCAACCGCGGCATCGCCCGCCCCGCGCGTGTTCTCCGCGGTGCGCGGGTTGGAGACCTACTCGACGAGCTTCGCAATCGAATGGAACGCCGCTGACGGCGAGCGCCACTCCCTGGCGCTGACGAGCGAAATCGCGGCGCAACTTCGCGGCCCCTACAACCGCCGCAACGTGTACGGAGCTGTGCTTGCCTACGGTCCCGTGCTCTCTGTGGACCCGCGGACCCAGGGCATGTTCGAATCGGTGCTGCGCGCTGGCCTGTGTGCTCCAGCGCCTTTGCTTTCGGAGCTTGGAATCGACACCGCCGGAATCACAGCGGTGGAGGTCGTCTACCAGCCGCTGCGGCCGGAGGCACTCGGGGATCTTCCGACGCGCATCCGAGCGCCCTGCCCATGAACAACGCCTGGACCGGGGGCCAGTACAGCTTCTTTCGCGCGCTGCTCGGCGCGTACTTGCTGCTGCACTTCGCTCAGCTCTTGCCCTACGGAGCGGAGTTGTTCTCCTCCGCGGGCGTGCTGTCGGACGCATCGCTCTCGCCCCTGGCTCGCGCGTTTCCCAACGTGCTCCTGTGGCTCGACGGACCGGCTTGGGTCAGCGCCTGGCTCGCGGCGGGAGTCGGGCTCAGCGCGCTATTTGCACTGGGGATCCGCGATCGGATTGCGGCCCTGGCACTCTGGTACTTGTGGGCCTGTTTGTTCGGGCGCAATCCGTTGATCGCCAATCCGAGCATCCCCTACGTCGGGTTCATGCTCGTGGCGCACGCGCTGCTTCCGAAGGCTCCCTACGGGTCCATTGCGGCGCGTGGGCGAGTGGATCCGAACGGCGGCTGGCAGATGCCGCGCGGCATTTACTTCGCGGCCTGGGTCGCCCTCGCCGCGGGCTACACGTACTCGGGGAGCACCAAGTTGGCGAGTCCTTCGTGGCTCGACGGGAGCGCCATCGAGCGCGTGCTTTCGAATCCACTGGCGCGCCCCGGCTATTTGGGCGATGCGCTGCTCGCGCTGCCTGACACGATCCTGCGGGCCATGACTTGGGGCGCGCTCGCCATGGAAATCAGCTTCGCGCCCCTGGCGTTGTTCCGCAGGCTGCGCCCCTGGTTGTGGACCGCGATGCTGTCCATGCACCTCGGCCTGATTGCGTTGATCGACTTCGCCGACCTGTCCATAGCGATGGTGCTCGTGCACGCCTTCACCTTTGATCCAGCGTGGATTCCGGCGCGGGCGGGCAAGGCGGGGAGCATTTTCTACGATGGAGGCTGCGGTCTCTGTCATCGATTCGTGCGCTTCGTGCTGGCGGAGGACCGTTCCGACCAACCGTTTCGCTTCGCCCCGCTCGCCGGTGACACGTTCGCATCCAAGGTCCCGCTACCGCTGCGAGCGGAGCTGCCCGACAGCGTGATCGTGCTGACACCGAGAGGCGAGTTGCTGCAGCGCTCGGCGGCAGCGATTCACGTGCTCGATCACCTTGGCGGAATGTGGCGTGCGATCGCCTTCCTGCTGCGCCTGGTGCCACGCCCCCTGCGAGATCTGGGCTACGACGCGGTCGCAAGCGTGCGCAAGCGCGTCTTCGCGCCACCCTCGGGCGCCTGCCCGCTGGCTCCGCCAAAACTGGCCGCCAGGCTGGATCCCTAGGCGCCGGCGAGTGCCTCAGCGCTTTCGCAGCACGCGATTCGCGCCCTGACGAATCGTCAGTCCCTGCGTGTCGAAGTACTCGAGCATCGGAATCAGGTACTTGCGGCTGGTGCCCAGTTCATCGCGCAGCGCAGGGATTTCCAGGTGGCCGTGCTTCAGGCAATTCTTGGCGATGGATTCCCGCGCCTGCTCGATGCGCGAGCGCGGGAACAGGATCTCCTTGTTGATGCGCACGAGCAGCAACTCATCCACGAGCATCGACAGGAGCCGTGTCAATTCCTGGGGGGCGATGGAGAGCGACGCGCTCAGTTGATCGAGAGCCGGCGGCGCGAATCCGCCACTCTCAAAGGCGGCCAGCAACTTTTCACGCCGCTCCACGGTCGCGCTGTCGAGCTTCACAGCGCGGCCCGCGAGTCGCACGAGTCCGCCCGCTTCGACGAGCAGTTGTTTCTTCGCCTGTTCGTGAGCGAGCAGCGCGCCGAGCAGCTCCGCGTCGAAGTCCGTGGCGCGCTTGAGTTCGATGGTCTCGACCACCTGACGCAGAGGATTCTTCGCGAACCAATCGGCGATCGCAGCCTTCAATTTCGCGAGAGCCTCGGCCATGCGATCGGCGTGCATGAAGCGCCGGCGCTCGACGCCGCCGACGTCCAAGGGCACAACTCGGCCCTGGGCCTGAAGCTCGCCCAGGTAACCTGCGGTGTCCGCGTCCGTGCGCTTGATCGTCTGCGCCAATTCGCGCAAGTTCGGCGGTTCGAAGCCAGAACGCGCGAGCACGCTTTCGAGCAGGGCCGCCGGTGTGGCGAGGCTCTGCTCCTGGTGCGAGAGTTCGTTGATGACGAACCCCTTGAAGCGCTTCAAGCGATACTTGGATTCCTCGAGGATCACTCCCCCACCCAGGGTGATCGAAGGCGAGGCGAGGCGCAGGATAAAGCGATCGCCAGGGGCGCAGACGACGCCTTCCTCCAGACGCAGCTGCACCAAGCCAGTGGAGCCCGGTTCAAGGGCGTTGGAATCCAAGAGCACCAGCTCGCCCAGGGGATCAGCGGTGCCGGTGTGGAAGCGAATCGGCGTGCGGTCGGTCAACGGCCGTGCAAGGTCGCGCGACACAGCGAGGCGCGCGCCCACCATGCGCACGGGCGTGAAGAAACCTGGCTGAGCGCAGACCATTCCGCGCGCCACGGCGTGATGATCGACATCGGTCAAGTTGATAGCGGTTGAGTGGCCGGCGCGCGCGCTCTCGGCGCTGCGGCCGTAGGCCTGGATGCCGCGCACACGACCGGTCAAACCCGGGGGCAGGATTTCCAGCGCCTGGCCGAGGGTGACTTCGCCGCTGGCGGGAATCCCGGTGACGATGGTGCCAAAGCCCTTTGCGCTGAACACACGCTGGATCGGCATGCGGAACACGCCTGCGTTCGAGCGTGGCGGCGCGGCGCGAATGCGCTCGAAGAGGACTGTTTTCAAATCCTCGATTCCGGCGCCCGTCAGCGCGCTGACGCGCACCACCGGAGCGCCCTCGAGAAACGTGCCCGCAACGGCGCTCTGCACGTCTTCCTCGGCGAGATCGGCCAACTCCGCCTGGACCATGTCGATCTTGTTGAGCACCACAAGGCCGTGCTGCACTCCGAGCAGGCCCATGATCTGCAGGTGTTCGCGCGTCTGAGGCATCACGCCGTCGTCCGCGGCGACCACCAGCATCACAAGATCGATGCCCGTGGCACCCGCGACCATGTTGCGGATGAAGCGCTCGTGGCCGGGAACGTCGATGATCCCCACGGTGCGGCCATCGGGCAGCAAGAGCGGCGCGAAGCCGATGTCGATGGTCAGGCCGCGTTCCTTCTCCTCCTTCAACCGATCGGGGTCGATCCCGGTCAAGGCGCGCACGAGACTCGACTTGCCGTGGTCGATGTGGCCCGCGGTTCCGATCACGATCGGCTGGATCTGGAATTCAGCTGTGCTCATCGCGTTCGGGGGAAGGTCGCAAGAGGATAGCCAGCAGCTATGCTCTGGGGCGATGAGCGATCCGATCCCTTTTCGAACTCTTGCTCCCTGGTTGCTTGCGACCTTCGGCCGGCCGGTCCATCGCATTGCCCTCGACGCGGGCTCGAGCTGCCCCAATCGAGACGGCACGAAAGGACGCGGTGGGTGCATCTACTGCGACGTCGAAGGCTCCGGGACAGGCGCCCTGCGCGAGGGCAAGGATCTGGTGGAGCAATTGAATCGCGGCCTGCGGCGCATCGCGCGGCGCGGGCCGAACGTGGGCGCGATTGCCTACTTTCAGTCGTATTCAAACACATACGTCGAGCCACAGCGGCTGGAGGCGGTGCTCTCGGTGCTCGAACCGCACCTTGCCAGTGGCGGTGGTCCTCTGGTGGCCCTGGCCGTGGCGACGCGACCGGACACGCTCTCCAGTGAGGCCCTGGAAATTCTGGCGCGCTGGAACCTGAAGCTCCCCACGTGGATCGAGTTGGGCCTGGAGGTCGCCGACGACGAGCTCTTGACGCGCATCAACCGCCTGCACACGGTTCAAGACTTCACGGATTGCGCGGCGCGCGTGCGCAGCGCTGGCCTTTCCGTGATCGGCCATGCGATCCTCGGCCTGCCTGGCGATGGACGGGAGGGTGCACGCCGCACGGCGCAGGTTCTGGCCGAAAGCGCTGTGGAAGGCGTCAAGGTGCACCACTTGATGGTGCTCAAGCGCACGCAGCTGGCTCAAGCGTGGAAGCAGGGCGAAGTGCAAGTGCTCGAGCCCGAGACCTATGTGCAGTGGCTTGCGGACTTTGTCGAACGCCTCGGCCCCACGCAGGTCTTGCACCGCATCACGGGCGATTCACCGGCTGAGGATCTGCTCGCACCGCATTGGTCCCTGGGCAAAAATGCCGTGCGCGAAATGCTCGCGGCGGAACTGCGCGCGCGGGGCACCCAGCAAGGCAGTCACGCCGCGCCTCACGGGGCGAATCAGTCGCGCAGGTAGAAGATCCGGTCGCAGCTCGGGCACTGCACCAGGGTCGTTCCGCGCAACACGCGCACTGCAATGTTCGGCGGGACCGTGATGTAGCAAGCCTGACAGACCTTGCCGTCCAACTCGGCCAGGGCGACGCCTTCACGGGAGAGGATCAAGCGTTGGTAGAGCTCCATGGCCTCGACGCTGACTGAATCGGTCGAGCGCCGCTTGCGCTGATTCGACAGTTCATCCAGGCGCGCGTTGGCCGTGGCCATCTCGGCGCGCACGTTGGCAGCGAATTCGGCCAGCAGGCGCTCGGCCTCGGCGATCTCAGCCTCCAGTCTGGCAACTTCGCGAGCGGAAGTTTCGCCCCGCTCCACCAATCCCAGGCCCTCTTCCTCAGCCGCCGAGATGTCGCGCTTCAGGTTGCGCGCCTCGATCTGGTAGGCGGCAAGGGTCGCCGCGTCGCCGCGCGACGCGTTGGCCTCGTTCTCCACCTTGCGCAGACGCTGGCGGGACATCGTGGTCATGTCCTCGATTTCCTTCACCTGGCCCGAGAGTTCGCGGCCGATGCGCGCCGCATCTTCGCGCCGCACTCGATGGGCATCGATCTGGGCCTTGCGGCGCTCCACTTCCTCCGGCAAACGGCGCAGTTCGTCGCGCAGTTTGAAGATCTCGGTGTCGAATTCTTGAAGTGACTTGAGCGCTTGCAGGGTTTCGCGCATAGATCCGCCGGGGGTCGAGGGCGAAGAGTGTAGCGCCCGATCCCCGTGGAACAAGGCGAGGGGCCGCGCTGTCTGGCGCGGCCCCCCATTTTTTCTCAAGCGGCTGGGCCTGGGGGCCCGTGCGGCACGCCTACATCGGCCCTGCGGTCTCCTCCGCGTCGTCCGGAATCGTCACGCCGTCCAGGAAACTGGCCAGCGCGCGCGCGCGCACCGGGTGGCGCAGCTTGCGCACCGCCTTGGCTTCGATCTGACGCACTCGCTCGCGGGTCACGCGGAAGATGCGGCCGACCTCCTCCAGGGTGTAGGTGTACCCGTCTCCGATGCCGTAGCGCAGCTTGACGATCTCGCGCTCGCGGAAGGTCAAGGTCGAAAGCACCTCGTCGATGCGCTCCTTCAGCATCTCGTGGCCCGCGGCCTGGACCGGCGACTCGGCCGATTCGTCCTCGATGAAGTCGCCGAAGTAGCTGTCGTCCGATTCGCCGATCGGGCGGTCGAGCGAAATCGGATGCTTCGAGATCTTGATCACGCGCTTAGCTTCGTCCACCGAGATGCCGGTGGCCTCCGCCACTTCCTCGACCGAAGGCTCGCGGCCCTTGGCCTGCACGAGCTTCTTGGTCGCATTGCGCAACTTCGACATCGTCTCGATCATGTGCACAGGGATACGAATCGTGCGCGCCTGATCGGCAATCGATCGCGTGATCGCCTGCCGGATCCACCACGTGGCGTAGGTCGAAAACTTGTACCCGCGGCGGTACTCGTACTTCTCGACGGCCTTCATCAGGCCGGTGTTGCCCTCCTGAATCAAGTCGAGGAACGACAGCCCGCGGTTGCGGTACTTCTTGGCGATCGAAACCACCAAGCGCAGGTTTCCGCTGGAGAGTTGGCGCTTGGCTTCCTCGTACTCAGCGAAGTGCAGGCGGATCTGGTCGAGGCGGCGCTTGAGCCGCTCGGCCGGTTCCATGGCGACGAATTCCATCTCGAGCAGGCGGTCTTCGAGTTCCTTCAGCTGCGGCCCTGACTTCTTGGCGGACTTGAGCGCCTGGATCTTGCGATCCACACCGCGCATCTCGCGGTAATGACCGTCGAGCAAATCCAAGTACGGCCGCACCTTTTTCACCTGCAGGTGGCATTCCTCGATCAGGATCACGAGCTTGCGGCGCAAGTTCTGAACGACTTCGATCCGCAGCCCGCGAGAGGCAATGGGCTGCTCAGGATCGAGCAGCAGGCGATACTCCTCCTTGAGTCGCGCCAACAGGGTGCGAATCGTCACCAGGTTGACTGGCAGACGCTTCGCGAGAAAGTTCTTGCCCAGGGTTTCAACGATTTTTGGGTCGTCGTCGGGCTTGGGATTGGGGTTGACCTTTAGCGTGCGATCGAAAGCCAATTCGCCGCGCTCCACCTCTTCGAGGGTCTTGAGCGCGCTGATCATGCACAGACCTGAACCGACGCACTTCTTGCGGAAGCGCTTGCGGGTGATCTCGATCGTCTTCGCGAGGTGAATCTCCTGATCGCGCGTGAGCAACGGAATCTCGCCCATCTGCGTCAGGTACATCCGCACCGGATCGTCGATTTTCTCCGGCATCGCGCCGCGGGTGAACGCCGGCGACTCGCTGGGTTCATCTTCCTCGGCCGCGGCCTCGGCATCCTCGGTCACGGCGCGCTCGTCGTCGCCGTCGCCGGCGGATGCGCCGCCGGCGGCAGCCTCCGCGTCATCGAGAATCTCGATGCCGGAGTCCTCCAACGCGACGAATACCGCATCCATCTTGTCCGGAGGCAGAAACTGATCCTCCAACAAGCGATTCATGTCCGCATAGGTCAAGAAGCCCTTCTTCTTGCCCTCGTCCACGAGCAGCTTCATGGTTTCGTCGACTTTGTCTGTGATCTTCAAGAGTTCAATGTCCTTCGGCGGGTGTCTATGCCGCCCGCAACGGGCGGCGGGGTGAATCAGTGATGGGCCGGAGAGGGCGTGCTCTCCCCGACCATGGAAGTTGTGTTTGCGAATTTCTCGCGGCTCATGGCGCGGTGCAGCTCGGTGAGCCGCTGCGCGTGTCCTGCGGGATCGATCGTGGCCAAGCGGGCGAGTTCAGCCTTGTGTTCTACGAGTTGCCTTGAGGCGCGGTCGCGCTCGAGGTGCATGCGCGCGCCCTCGAACAAAGCCACGCGGCTCTCTGCCGTCTCGGCGTCCTCGATCAACGGGACCATCAAGTCGCGCGCCGGGTGCTCTCCCAGACGCGCCATGAGCCCCCCGAGGTCCGGCAGAGTTCCGTCGCTCTGGGCCATGGCCACGAGATCGCGGGCCAGAAGCGCGAGATCAGGATCAGGGCAAGCGTGTTCCTTGGTACCGAGCAGCGCGCTGAGATGCCCGACCAGCTCTTTCTCCACGAGTACGGCGCCAATCAGGTGACGCCACGCGCTTACGATTAGGGCTTCCTCGCGGGAAAGTCGGGCAACCGGGCCGCGGACGACCCGCGCCTCGGCGCCGCCGGAAGCCTGTTCGCCGCCTTCATTCTGGGGACGCTGGGCGCGCTCCGTCCGTTGGCGCTCAAGCGAGCGCTCGCGAACGCGCGCGGGCAAGGATTGGTAGTGATCGCGCACTGCACCCGCGGAAACCCCAAGGTGGGCCGCAAGTTCCACGAGACGCGCGTCGCGCTGAATCGGTTTCTGCAGGCGTGCGAGCAACTCCATCACGCGATCGACGGCCTGCCAGCGCTTCTGGTCCTCAAGCGGGTCGATCGACGCCAGGAGGAAGTCGAACCAGCCCGTGCTGCGCTCAAGTTCCGCCTGAAATGCGGCCGCGCCGTGGCGGACCAGGAGGTCGCAAGGATCCTTGACTCCTGCGAGTTCGGGGCGCCCATCGAAGGACAGCCGCACCACGTCAATGTCGATGTCTAGGACCAGCAGGCCCGCGAGCGCGCGCCAGGTGGCCTCTTGGCCCGCGCTGTCTCCGTCGAAGCACAGGGTCACTCGTTTGGCACCGCTGCGGCGCACCAGGGCGGCGTGCTCTTCGGTCAGCGCCGTTCCAAGGACTGCCACGACGTTCCGCAAGGCCACCTGATGGGCGGCCATGACGTCGGTGTAGCCCTCCACCAGAACCATGTGGCCGCTGCGGCGAATCTCCAGGGCGGCCTGGTCCAGGGCGTAGATCAGCCGGCCCTTGTGGAAGACTTCGCTCTCGGCGGTGTTGACGTATTTCGGCGCTTGCTTGTCCGCGTCGTTGAGGCGGCGCGCGCCAAACCCCAGGGTGCGGCGGCGTTCGTCGCGAATCGGAATCATCAGCCGCCCGCGGAAGAAGTCGTAGGGCCGGCCGTGATCATTGCGCCGCGCAAGACCCGTCGCGAGCAGAGGATCCAGAGACTGTCCTTGGGCAAGGACCTTGCCCACCAACACCTCCCCACCGGCCGGGGAATACCCCAGTCCGAAGGCCTCAATGGTCTCGGCGCTCAGTCCGCGGGCGCGCAGGTATTCCAGTGCTTGGGCGCCCTCAGGTTGCTGAAGCATGCGCTTGAAATACTCGGCAGCACGGGACAAGACCTCGAACAGGGGATCGTCCGCGCCGCGGGCCTTGCGCCGCGCGCCGTTCGTGGAATTCGACGGAATCTCCACACCCGAGCGCGCGCTCAGGACGTCCAGCGCCTCGCGGAAGTCGAGGTGGTCGTGCTTCTCAAGGAAACTGATCACATCGCCGCCGATGCCGCAGGCGCCGTAGCAGCGCCAGGTGCCTCGCGCCGGATCGACCTTGAACGACGGCGTGCCCTCCTCGTGGAACGGGCAGCAAGCCGTCCACAGCCGACCGCTCTTGCGCAGACCGGGCACCCGCTCGCGAACGAGTTCCTCGATCGGGACGCGCAGCTTGATCTGCTCGATGGCCTGTTTGAAGTCGTCGGGCACGTGGAAAATGACAAGCCGCGCTGCCGCGCGGGCTCGTTGTGAACCTGGGGATGGAACCAGAGCTGTCTGTTTGGGGACTGCCGCAAAGCCCGTGGTATTCCTGAGCTGAAGCCTATCCCGCAAATGCGCCTGAAGCGTTCGAGCCCCCCCTTGAGAGGGACAGGAAGAATCCGACGGTGAGCTTCGGGATGAGTGCCAAAAACCGCGAAAAACCAGCGGAATCGCGAAGCGTCCAGTCGGGCAAAGTGGTTGCCTGGTGGGGCCGCTGGGGCCAATCCAATCCAGGAGGTGTGTGCCGCGCTGACTTCAGAGTCCGAGACGGCGCACTTTCTAGCCCCCAGGCAGGCCCGCGCCAAGGCCGCAAAGTTCGGACCAAACGTAGTTTTCTATAACTTTCGTGGAAAACCGTCCGCTGGACCCCGGGATCTTGGGGCCCTCGGCACCCTACTGCCGGACCCGGGATCGCCAGCGGGGGTCGCGGCTGAGGGCCAAGAGGGTTGCCGCGGAAAGGGTCTCGGGCCGGGCAGTCGGTTCCACGGACTGGGAACTAAGCAATTCCAGCGCCAGCTCCCGCGACCCCAGACTCTTGGAGATCAGCCCCCCCACGGCCTGCCGGCGATGCTGAAAGAGCCGGTCTACCAGGAGATCGAGTTCCAGCGCGTCCTCGACCGCAGGGCGATCCCCGCGGAGCTCGAGGCGCAGAACGCTGGAGTCCACCTGGGGGCGCGGCCAGAAAAGCTGGGAGGGGACACCGCGGATGATCCGCGCGCTGAAGGCCAGCTGGATGCGTACAGACAGGGGGCCCCACTGCCCGGATCCCGGCTCGGAGGCGATGCGTTCCGCAACCTCGGTCTGTAGCAACACCGTGACGCTGACGGGCGGGTTGTTCAAGCGACCTGCCAGAGCCAGGATCGGGGACGCGGCCGAGTAAGGCAGATTGGAAACCAGATGCCACGGCCCGCTTGGGGGGAGCGCAGCCAACAGCTCGGGCAGGAACGCGTGCTTGGAGTGGAGCGCATCGCCGAGGATCCAGCGCACGCGCGGATAGTCGGCCAACACACCGCGAGCCACTTCCAAGAGGCGCGGGTCGATCTCCACCGCGATCAGATCCACCTCCAGTTCCGCGAGATGCACGCTGAGAAAACCGGCGCCGGGGCCGATCTCGAGCACGATGTCCCCGGGTCCGACCTTGGCGTCGCGAGCGATGGCGCGCGCCATGTTGACGTCCTGGAGCAGGTTTTGCCCGAGACGTTTCGAGGGACGAAACCCCATGGCCTCCAACTGGGCGCGGGCGGCGAGGACCGGAGCGCCCGTGGGGTTGGGCCGTGATCCGGCCTTCGCCAACTCGCTCGCGCGCGCAGGGTCGTCGCTGGCTTCGGGGGAAGAACTCATCCGCGGGCGCCCCCGAGGAGCGCCTCGAGCGCCCTGCGGGCCGAGCCCGCGGGCACACTGGCACTCAGCTCGGTGAGCAACGGCACCGCGCTCGGACCAAATCTGCGGCCCACGGCCCACAGTCGCGCGCGATCGCTGTCGTTGCGGCCGAGTTCCGCGGCGTGCGCATTCAGCCAGGCGCGAGCCGGGGCGCAGATGCGAAAACCCAGGTCCTCGAACCGTGCGCCCGGGGGCAGAGATTGCGCGAAAAACGTGCCTTGGAGGTGCATCTCGCGCTTGTAGTACAGGTAGGACCCGCCAAAAGCCGCGGCGTTGGTGGGCTGTTCCGAGCCCTGGGCCAGCTCGTCGGAGACCCACTCCCAAACGTTGCCGAGCATGTCGTACAGGTGAGTCGCGGTCCGCCCGCCTTCGAAGGTGCCAACGGATGTCGGCGCATAGGGCGCGAGCCCGAGTTCCAATGTGTTTGCGCGGCCCTGCTGCCAAGAGTCGGCCCAAGGGTAGGCGAGGGCCCACGGAGAAAGCGCGCAGAACAGCCACTCCTGGCTGGTGAGCAGGCGCATTCCGGCCCAGTTGGCGTAGAGCGCCGCCTCCTCGCGCGTCACGAAACTCGCGGGGAGCGAGCCGTCGACCCTGGAGCCGGGCTCGAAGTAGCGGCGAATCAGCGGATCCAGCTCCGCTTCTTGGACCGCGAGAAACGCGCGGAACTCATCGCGCGTCACTTCATACATGCCCACGAGCAGCGGTTCGCCCAAGGAGATTTCGCTCGCTCCGGCGCGCGCGCCAGAGGCCAGCAAGGATCGTCCCTCACGAACGAAGCCCAACTGTTCGAGTTCGGAGATCGCGCTGGGCGGCGAGGGTGCGACGTGATTGCCACCACAGGCGCCAACGAGAACGAGCGCCAGCAATAATGCGACTCTGAGTCGCATCTCGCTGGCGCCCGCGTTCGTGGCAGTGTCCATCAGACGAAAATCGCCCTGGGGCCGGTGCGATCGAATCGCTGCGCGAGCGCCGCAATCGAATCGCGGCGCGGAACGGGAGCAATCCGGATCGCTTGGCGATCCGGGCGGTCGCTCACTTCTGAGCGGGCGTGGGATCGGCCACGAAAATCTCGACACGGCGGTTGCGCTGGCGGTTTTCAGCAGAGGTGTTCGGCAGCACCGGCTGACTGTCGCCGAAGCCCATCACCACCAAATCGTTCACCGCTGCGTGCATGCCGCGCAACGCCACGGCGACTTCCACTGCGCGCTCTGCGGAAAGTTGCAGGTTGCCGTGCGGGAACTTGGCCTTGGTCTCAGGCTTGGACACCGGGACATTGTCAGTGTGGCCGCGCACGGAAACTTGACCGTGGGGCGAGCTGTCGATGTCGCGGGCCACGGCCTCGAGCACCTTTTGGCCCTCCGGACTCAGACTCGCCGAGCCCAGGGTGAAGAGGATCGCGTCCTTGACCTGATACAGATTGCCGCCGTCCACGGCGTACTTCGTGACGTCGCCCGGGTTCGTGCCGAACTCCGCAAGCTTGTTCTTCAACTCGGAGAGGCGCTTGTCGATCGCCTCCATGTTGCTGCTGGCGTCCACGGGATTGGCCTCACTGGCGCGCAGCATCTCCTTCAAGCGCGAATTCTCGAGCAGCAGCTCGCCCATCTGACGATCGGCTTCGAGCGCTTGCTTTTGAAAGTGCTTGGCCCTGTCTTCCGAATCGTCGAATTGCTCGCGCGCGACGCACGAGGAAAGGACGAGGACAAGGTACGACGCGCTCAGCGCGATTCGGATGCTCGAAAGTTTGCTCATCGGGGACTCCCTGGCGAGACCGATCCGGTCTCTTCGTTGCGTGTCAAACCGGCGGTGGAAAACCGCCGGTGAGTGGATGTGATTCTTCGGGGGGACCGCGGGAGGCGTGCGCGAACGCGCGCCAAGAAACTCCGCCAGTCGACACGTGGGAGCCTAGTGATCGCGGAACAGAAAACACGCACTTTCTTGGCACGAAACGAAGACGGCCCGCCGACTCTCGCGAGAGTCGGCGGGCCGTCGCTGAGCTTCGATTCGTCGTTCGGCTAGTTGAACTTGGCCCCGAACATCCCGGCGACGCCCTTGGCCATGTCGCCGGCGCTGCCGGAACCAACGCTGATCACCACCGGGAAGGCGAGGATCAGAAGCAGCGTGGTCATGATCAGGGCGATGCGCCAACCCATGCCCTCAACCTCTTCCACCACGGGGGTGGAGCGGGTCGGACTCGGGCGGCGGGTACGTCCAGCGCCCACGGTTTCGACGCCGACGTCCTCAACGTCCTCTTCCAGGATGGTGTCGGCCTGGGCGATCTCCTCGGTCGCCATGCCGGCGTCGAGGTCCGAGTCGTCCTCGAAGACCAATTCCTCGCCGGCTCCGCCGAGATCGACCACCTCACCACCGGAAAGCTCGCCGCGCAGGTTTTGCACGTCGCTCTTGCGCAGTTTCATGGTGTCGCCCTCGCGGAAGGCGCGAATCTCGCCCTCGCTGACCAGTCGCTTCAATTCTTCTTCCTTGAGGCGAAGTTCCTTAAGGGCGTCCTCGAAGGACATGAACTCTTTTTCGGCCACGGATTCTTGCTCCTAGGATGGGGTCGGATGAGTCGGGGGACTCGGGGATGTCGGGTCATGACGCCCTGGGGCGCCGGAAAATCACTGTTTGGACTCGGAGGACGCGTTCTTATTGGTCGGCTGGGCCGTGTTGCCCGGCAACAGACCCTTCTTGTTGAACTCGTCGCGGAGTTTCTTGTAGGTCCAGTCAGACTTGTCGTTCCAAGCGTCGAGCTGCAGATCCATGTCGATCCGCCGCGCGCCGATGAAGTTCAATCCGCGCGAGCCCTCGGCGCCGCCCTGGGCCTGATAGACCGCCAACCGGTTGTTGATCGTGTCCACCAAGTACAGGATCGAGCCGCCGGTGATGTCGGTACCGGTCACCGCGATCATGCGGTTGTTCGAGTCCGCTGTGGCCGTGTTCGCCATGCTCATCACCTGGCTTTGGGGCGGCTGGGGCGCGGGCGGCGGCGGCGTCTGAGGGCCGCGAGCCATTCCCAAGGCGCACAGCCCGAGACCGCAGACCAAGAGCCAGCCGGAACTTTCAAGTCTCAGGGGTGAGCGCATGGTGGTTGGGGAACTCCGGGTGGGCCGAGCGCCGTTGGGCCCGGTCTGAGCGGGCTATCCTAGCGATCTGATTCGGTTGCGGCCACGCGCCGCAGATTCCAGGGGGCTACCAGCGCGAAAGTTCGCCGGAAATCTCCTCGACGATGTCCTTGAGCGTCAGGATGCCAAGGGGCCGCGCGGCCGGCCCCACCAGGACGGCGCGCTGGCCGCTTGCGCGCATCTTTTCCAGCGCTGCCTCCAGGGAGACGCCGGGCTCCAGGCTGACCAGGGGTCGGAGGTGCCCGCTCAGAGGAACGTCGCGGCCGGCCCCGAGGACCTCCAGCTGGTGCACATAGCCGATGACGGGGCCTCCGGCGGCCTCGACCACCGGTAGCCTGGAATTCGGTGCGCGGGCGACGCGGTTGAACAGCTCGGCGGGGTCCGCGCCCAGGACCAGTTGCTGGACGTCCTTCCAGGGGACCATGACGCGCTCGATGGGTTGGGCACGAAGTTGGAGCACGTTGCGCGCCAGGCGTTCCATCTGGGGCACCGCACCAGTCTCCATCTCCTGGAGGAGTTCGAGCACGCGCTCGCGGCCCTGTGCCCGGGTCAAGGCTTCCGAGGTGATCCCTAGCGCGCGCTCGATCAGCCAGGCCAGCCCGCGCAACGGAAGCGTTAGGGGCAGCAGCAAACCCTTGCACAGCGCGAGCAGCGGGGCCGTCGCACCCACCAGCGCATGGGGTCGGCGCCTGAACAAGTCCTTCGGCAGCAGGTCTCCAAAAAAAAGTGCGATCGGAGTCAGGATCACCGCAACCGCCAGTTCCCGCCACCCGGCGGGGACGCCGTAGCCCTCGGCGAGACTACCCGTGAAGCGCGACATCAACTCCACCACCAGGTTGTTCCCGAGCAGGATCGTCACCAGCAGCGTCGCCTCGTCCTGAAGCAAGCTGCGAATGACCAGCGCCCCTCGACGACCTGCGCGCGCGTCGGCCTCGACGCGCAAGCGTGAGACCGAATACAGACCAGTCTCGCTGCCTGAGAAAACCGCGCCGACCAAAAGACACAGGGCGGCTAGGACCAAGAGCAGCCAGGGACTCATGCGTCAGCCCCTGAAGCAACTGGGGCGCGCTCCGGCGTCAGGAAGATGTCGATCACCTCGATGCGCCGGCCGTGGACGGAGTGCACTCGGAACAAGAAGGGGCCATAGCGCGCCTCGTCCCCGGCGCGAGGAATGTGGCCGAGCAGCACGGTGACGAAGCCAGCAACAGTCTCGAATTCCGTGGCAACGACGCGGTGACCGAAGAGATCGTTCCAATCGCGGATCGAGAGACCGCCGGCCACGCGGAAGCCGCCTTCGGGCAGGGCTTCCACGGATTGCTCTTCGTGCTCACCCTCGACCCGCATGTCGCCGACGATCGACTCAAAGATGTCCTCGATCGTCACCAAGCCCGCGGTGCCCCCCCACTCGTCGACGACGATCGCCTGGGCGAGGTGCTGGTCGCGCAGGTAGGCCATGGCCGCCAGGGCACTGGCCATCTCGGGCAAGAAGCGCGCAGGGGCCAGGATCTCGGCCAGAGGACGCGGCTCGGGCGCCAGTAGGTCGCGCAGGCGGACGCGGCCCACGATTTGGTCCGCATCGCCATCGATGACCGTGATCCAGGGCAGCTTGAGCTCCAGACCGCGGGCAATCGCCTCGGCGCGGTTGTCCTCGTTCCGATTCAGAAAAACCATCTGCACTCGCGGAGTCATGACGCTGCGCACGCGAACACTCTCCAACTCGATCACGCCTGTCAGGAACTCCGCTTCGCTTCCAAGCAGGACCCCCTTGTCGGCGCTGCGTTCGAGGGCCTGCGCCAAGGCTTCGTTGGTCACGCCGGCCTCGCGGTGTCCTGCGGGCCCCAATGCGCGGTAGAACAACTCCAGCAGCCACTCGAGCAGAATTCGCAGTGGCCGCATCAGGTGCACGAGCGTCAACAACGGCCGTGCGGCCCGGCGCGCCATGGCGACACGCGACCTGAGCGCGATGATTTTGGGAATCGTGTCGGCGAAGGCCACGACCACGACCACTGCGCCCAGGCCCCACATGGCCTTCGCGAAGGGTTCGTCCACCGGCGCGAGCCTTGCGCTGAAAGTGAAGAACAGCAGATTGACCAGCAGGTTTGCGAACAGGACCGCGATCAGCACGCCGCGCGAATCGGCCATCAACTTGACCGCGTCGGGGCCCGCGCGCTGGCGCTCCGCGGGAGACAGACTGAAAAGCGCGGTTTCCGAGGCGCTGATCAACCCCGATATCACCAGCAGCGCGGCGAGCAAGAGCCAGGTCATCGCGTCCGTCACGGGCGCACTCCTTGGCGGTCGGCCTCGCCGCTCGCCATGCCGGGATCCTCAGCGGCGTTGCGACCCTTCGGGATCGGCAGGTAGACGCTGATGCAAAAACCATCTCCAGGACGCGAGCGCATCTCGACCCGCCCGAAATGGCGCGCGATCACCTGGTGCACGATGCCCAGGCCCAAACCCGTGCCCTTGCCAGGAGCCTTGGTGGTGTAGAAAAGATCCGCCAGACGCGGGAGATTTTCTTCGGACACACCGGGGCCGTTGTCGCGGACCTCGATCACGATTTCTGCACCCTCACGCGCCACGCGCACGTCGATCGTTCCGCCGCCATGGGGAGGTTGCTCCTCCAGGGCATCGAGTGCGTTGACCAGCAAGTTGAGCACTGCCTGGGCCAACTCGTGGGCCTCGCCCTCGATCAGGGGGAGTTGCGACAGTCGCAGTCGAACGGCCTCAGCATCGCCCCCTGCCCCGTCGCCCCCTGCCCCGTCGCTCAGGAGCAGCTGTACGTTTTGTCTTTGGGCGCGGTGGCGCACGAGCGCGATCGCGTCCTCCACAGGCTCGAGGATCGAGAGCGGCGCCGAGCTCCCAGTGCGGGGCGTGAACCGCAACAGTTGGCCCACCGTGAGCCGGATCCGCTCCAATCCGGACTGCAACAGTCCCAGATAGCGCACGCGTTTCTGCTCTTCGAGATCGCCGCGCTCCAGGCGTTCGACTGCGTTCAGCAGGCCGCCCAGGGGATTGTTGATCTCGTGGGCAATGCCGGCGGCCAGTTCCCCCATGGCGGCCAGTCGTCGCTGAGTCATGGCTGCGGCCTCGGCGCGGCGCGCTTGCTCGGTCTGGCGGCGCACTTCCTCGGCCAGGCCTGTGTTCAGGGTCTCCACCTGTCCGGTCATCGTGTTGAAGCGCCGGATCAGCTCGGACAGCTCGTCGCGCGCGTCGTTTTCCACCAAACGCACCGAGTAGTCGCCGCGCTCCACGTCGCGTGCCGCTTTGGCCAGGTGGCTCACCGGGTCCAGCACGAAGCGACGCAGGGCGAGAAACGTCGCCATGGAAATCAGGATCGTCGAGCCAATGAACGCGGGCACGAAGTAGGCGGTCACGAGGTTGGTCGAGAGCGGCGGCGCCTGCAGCCGAAACCAACATCCGCCCCACAGGCGCCCGCCCACGAAAATCGGAACTGCGCGGCCGCCTTCGACGTTGTCGATCGAACGTCCTTCGCCGATGGCGGACTCAAGCGCGGTGAGAATGGCCTGCTCGTCGGCGTCGGATTCGCGCAACCGCCGGCCCAGGGGATTGATCGCGATGCCGTTGAGCAACACGCGGCCGTCCTCGGAGCCCAGCTGTCGGTCGCAAACGATCGCGTCTGCGAATGCAGACCAGCTTTCCCAGGCCAGGAGGCGCGCGACGTTCAAGCCCACGACCGGATCCACCTGACGTGCCACAGTGTCCACCAGGTCGCGAGCCTTCGACCGCGCGACCTGTTCCAGTACGCGGTTCACCTCGGCGGTGTCGCGCTCCGATTGGCGCACCGCAAACAACAGCGCCACGGTTCCGACCGTGACGTTGATCGCCACCAGCCAGAGTGCCACTCGCAGGCGTAGCGAAAACTTCATCGACGCGGCTGGCCGCGAGCGGAGCGCGCGTTCAACCGGCTCCGATTTTGCCCATGATCGACGTCAGCGGCAAGAACAGGGCGACGACGATGAAGCCGACCACCACGGCCATGGCGATCAATAGCGCGGGCTCGACCACCTTGAACATGGCCTCGATGCTCCGGTCCACTTGGACCTCGTAGGCGTGCGCCACCTTGAGCAGCATGCGGTCTAGTTCTCCGGTGGCCTCGCCCACGTCGACCATGTTGACCACGAGGTCGTCGAACATGCCGGTCTCGCCCATGGGCCGCGCGATGCCCTCGCCCTCGCGAACCGTGCGGCGCACGCTTTCAACCGCGTCGGCGACCACGTCGTTTGAAGTCGTGTCGCGCACGATCGTCAATGCGTCCAGGTGCGGCACGCCAGACTCGATCAGCGTGCCGAACGTGCGCGAGAAGTTCGCGATCTGCACTTTTCTGAGCAACGGGCCCAGGAGCGGAACACGCAGGATGGCTCCGTGCACGAAGAACCGGTAGCGGTTCGGGGTCTTCATCCCAATCGAATGCGCGATGAGCAGCACAGCCGGTATCCCGAAGATCAGGTACCAGTACTTGACGCCAATTTCGCTGGCGCCGAGCAGCAGCTCAGTGATCGGCGGCAGCTCCGTGTCGAAACTCTCGAAGATCTCCTTGAACTTCGGAATCACGATCAGGATCGCCGCGGCCACGACGCCAGTGGCCACCAGGGACACGATCACGGGGTAGATCATCGCGCCGACGACCTTGGAGCGAATCGCAGCCGCCTTCTCGCGGAAGATGGCCAGGCGATCCAGGATCTTGTCGAGCACGCCGGCGACTTCGCCCGCACGCACCATGCTCGTGTAGAGACGATCGAAGCAGCGATGCTTCGCCATCGCCTCAGACAACGGCGTGCCTGCGGCCACATCCTCGCCGATCTCCGCCAGGATGTTCTTGAAAGCGCCCGGGCGTGTCTGGCCCTCGAGGATCGCGAGCGCCTTGACGATCGGAATGCCAGCCTCGGACAGTGTGGCAAGCTGCACCGTGAAGTCGGTGACCAGGCCGCTGGGGACTCGGCCGCCCTTCTTCGCAACGGCGGGCGCGGAGGCGGCGGACCCGGGACTGGTTGAGGCCCTGGTGCCAGGACTCGGAGCGCTGCGCTGGAGTTTCTTCGCCATGACGTTGAGTGTGGAACGATAGCGCGGGCTAGAGCGTTTCGCGCAAGACTTCCTCGAGGGTGGTGCGGCCGTCGGTCAAGGCCAGCAAACCCGCGGCCCGCAGGGAGCGCATGCCGTTGCGTGCTGCCGCGGCCCTGACTTCGGCGGTCGAAGCCCGGTTGAGTACGGCGGCCCGAATCGTGTCATCGAAGCGCAGAACCTCGAACAGTCCGGTGCGCCCGCGATAACCGGTCTGGTGGCAAGCGTCGCAGCCTTTGCCGTAGAAAAAAGTCGAGCCCGCAAGGTGCGCAGCGTCGGCGCCCAATTCCGCCAGCATGGACTCGTCAGGTTGGTAGGACGCGCGACAGGTATCGCAGACCTTTCGCACCAGGCGCTGGGCGATCACGGCCTCGACGGTGGCGGTGATCATGAACGGCTCGACGCCGATGTCCACCAGGCGGGTCACGGCGCTCGGCGCGTCGTTGGTGTGCAACGTCGAGAACACCGTGTGCCCTGTCAGCGACGCCTCGACCGCGACTCCGGCCGTTTCGCTGTCGCGAATCTCGCCGATCAGGATCTTGTCGGGGTCCTGACGCAGGACAGTGCGCAGAATGCGCGCGTAGGTGACGCCGATGTCCTCGTTGACCGGAATCTGCACGATGCCGTCGATGTCGTACTCGACCGGGTCTTCGGCAGTGATGATTTTCAGGTCTGGCGTGTTCGTCTCCTGCAACATCGCGTACAGGGTCGTGGTCTTGCCCGAACCCGTGGGCCCGGTGATCAATACGATTCCGTGGGGCAGCGCCGTAAGTTCGCGCAACACGTTTTCGTCTTCAGGCTTGAGTCCCAGGGCCGCCAGGCGCAGTTGAACCGCGCTGCGGTCGAGCACGCGCAGCACGCAGCTCTCGCCCGAGATCCCCGGAATCGTCGCCACGCGCAAATCAACGGGGCGGCCGTCGATCGACAGTTCGATGCGACCGTCCTGGGGCATGCGCGTTTCGGCGATGTCTAGATCCGCCATGACCTTGATGCGCGCCACGAGCGGAACGGCCAGGTGCATCGGCGGCGATTCGACTTCGTACAGAGCTCCGTCCACGCGGTAGCGGATGCGGAAGCGGTCGTCGTAGAGTTCGAAGTGCACGTCGCTGGCGCGATCCTTGATCGCTTGGTGCAGGATCGAATTGAGCAGGCGCACGACCGGCATGCTCTGGGCCGCGGACTGGACATCGCCGGACTTTGAAGCGCTCGCTGCCTGACGGATGGCGTCCTGAAGCGAAGATTCCTCGCCGTAGCACGAACGCACCAGTTCGCGAATTTTCTCGCCGTCGCCCACCTTGCCGCGCACGTCAAGTCCGGTGGTGAAACGCAGGTCCTCTAGGACGCTGGTGTTCAGTGGATCGGCGATGGCGACGATCAGCGTGCGCCCCTGCACGAGCAGCGGAAGCACTCCGAAGGCGTGGGCCGAGTTGCCGTCGATCAACGCCAAGGCCTCGCGCGTCGGTTGCAGGCGCGAGAGGTCCACCGTCTCCAGTCCCGACTGCTCGGCCAGGGCCAGGGCCACGTCGCCGCTCTTCACCGCGCCCATCTCGATCAGGATCTGCCCGATCAATCCGCCGCGCTTGCGCTGAACCGCCAGGGCCTCCTGGATCTGCGATTCCCGCAGCAGCCCGCGGGCCTTGAGGATCTGACCCAGAGGTTTGCGCCCGCCTGCGAGCGGAGTCTCGGCAGGACTCACAGACGCGTCTCCAGATCCTTGGGATCCTGAGCCGACTCCAAGGCCACCTCGCGCTCGATGGCCCCGCGCTTGACGAGGTCGAGGAGGTAGTCGTCGAGCGTGATCATCCCCATGCGCCGCGAAGTCTGAATCGTGGACTGGATTTTGTTCGTCTCGCTCTTGCGGATCAGGTTGGCCACAGCGGGAGTCATCAACATGACCTCGAAGGCCGCAACGCGCCCCTTGCCGCCCTTCCTCGGCATCAAGACCTGACTGATCACGCCCTGGATCGAAACCGAAAGCTGGGCGCGCACTTGCTCCTGCTGATTGGTCGGATAGGCATCGATGATGCGATCGACCGTGCGTGCGCTGCCTGTGGTGTGCAGCGTGCCGAACACCAGGTGACCCGTCTCAGCCGCAGTAATCGCCGCCGAAATCGTCGCCAGGTCGCGCATTTCACCGAGCAGCACGACATCGGGATCCTGGCGCAGAACGCGGCGCATGGCTTCGACGAAGTCGGGCACGTCCGCGCCCACTTCGCGCTGAGTCACCAGTCCCTTCTTGTGGGAGTGGTAGTACTCGATCGGATCCTCAATCGTGACGATGTGGCGGTCCTGGTTCGTGTTGATCCAGTCGATCATCGTCGCCAGGGTCGTGGTCTTGCCCGATCCCGTGGGACCAGTGACGAGCACCAACCCGCGCGGTCGCCGGCACAATTCCTGCACGTGTTCGGGCAGGCCGATCTGCTCGAAGCTCAGCAATCGATTCGGGATCAGGCGCATCACGGCCGCATGCCGGCCCCGCTGGCGCAGAATGCTGACGCGGAAGCGATTGCCGCTCGCGTGGGCGTAGCCGAAGTCAGTCGTGCCACGCTCCTCCACCTCGCGCCAGTTCAGTTCCGGCGTGATTGACTTGCACAGCACCAAGGCGGCAGCGTCGCTGAGGACTTCCGGCTCAAGATCCACGAGGGCGCCGTTGATGCGGCCCACGGGCGGCCGACCGGGATTCAAGTGCAGGTCGCTCGCGCCGCGCTCGATCACGCATGCCATCAACTGCTGGATATCCATGGGGCGTCGTGTGTTCTTTCAGCGCGGGGGCTGGTTGGCGGCGGCAGCTTCCGCGCTCTCCGCGGAGCGCGCAACGCGCAGAATCTCGGTAACCGTGGTGCGCCCCTCGAGCACTTTGCGCGCGCCGTCCACGATCAGCGGCCGCAGTTTTCCAGTGGCCAGAGCGCTGGCGCGAAGTTTGTCGAGGGACGCGTTGCGAAAGGTCATCTCGCGCAGGTTTTCGTCGAGTTCGAGCACCTCGAACAGCCCCAAGCGACCGCGGTACCCCGTGCCCTCGCAGGCGCGACAGCCCTTGGCCTGGCCAATCATCGCCTCGCCGTGTGTGCGCGGGTCCAGTCCAAGCGCACGCAATTCCGGGGCGGTGATCGGACGCTTCTCGACGCACTCGACACACAACTTCCGCACCAGCCGCTGGGCCATGATGCCCTGCACGGCGGCGCTGACGAGGAACGGCTTGACGCCCATGTCGATCAGACGCGTCAAAGCGCTCGCCGCGTCGTTGGTGTGCAGCGTCGAGAACACGAGGTGACCGGTGAGCGACGCCTGCACTGCGATCTCCGCGGTTTCGATGTCGCGGATCTCACCCACCAGGATGATGTTCGGCGCGGCGCGCAGCATGGCCTTGAGCACGCGCCCGAAGGACAGGCCGATCTTCTGCTGCACCTGAACCTGATTCAGACCCGAGATGTGGTACTCGACGGGATCTTCGACGGTGATGATCTTGACGTCGGGGCGGTTCAGTTCCCCCAGTGCCGCGTACAACGTCGTGGTCTTGCCTGAACCGGTCGGTCCCGTGACCAGCACGATGCCGTTGGGGCGGCTGATCAAACGTTTGAACCAGGCGTAGTCCTCGCCCTCGAAGCCCAGTTGCTTGAGCGAGACGAGGTTGGCGCCACGGTCCAAAAGGCGCATCACGATCGACTCGCCGTGACTCGCCGGCAGGATCGAGCAGCGCACGTCCACGGGCCGCCCCTTCATCTCCAGTTCGATGCGGCCGTCCTGGGGCTTGCGCTTTTCGGCGATGTCCATGGACGCCATGATTTTCAGGCGCGACAGGAGCGGCGAGGCCAAGTGCGGCGGATGGTCGGCGATGTCGCGAAGCATGCCGTCGATTCGGAAGCGCACGCGCACGCGACTGTTCGAGGGCTCGATGTGGATGTCCGACGCGCGCATGCTCATCGCGTCGTTGAACATGCGCGTCACCAGGCGCACGATCGGCGCGTCGTCGCCTTCGTCATCGCTGCTGGAGTCCGCGCCCATGGAGCGCGCCACGTCGGCTTCGGCGGCCTCGCCGTAGTACTTGGCGACCGCGGCACGCAGGGCCGTGGGCGCCGCGAGGGCGCACCCGACTTCGCCGCCCACCTGGAAAGCCAGCTGATCCACGATGATGCGCTTGAGCGGGTCGTCGATGGCGACGATCAGTTTCCCGGCCCGTTCGGCCACGGGCAGGACCTGTTGATCGCGCGCGAATTCGGCTGGAATCCGCTGGATCAGCGCCGGCAGGACCTGCTTGCCCGTAGACAGGTCGACGAAGGGCAAGCCCTGGCTCTTGGCGAAGGCGCGGTAGAGGCCTGACTCCTCCAGGAGCCCAAGGCGCAGCACCGCCTCCTCGAATTTGAGCGTGCCGCCGCGCTGCAGAGCCTGGGCCTCGCGGACCTGATCCTGGGTCAGGAGACCTTGAAGCACCAGGAGCTCGGCGAGGGATTGCGTCACGCTTGCGGTTCTAGTCGTCCGGGTTGGGTCGGGGACAGCGGCGCGGAGTCTAGCAGGCTGAACCGAAGACCAAAGCACACTGCCCGCGTCGCCGGTTCGCGGCAACGCGGGCAGCTGATGAATTCAAGCGCGTCGAACGCGCCCGACAGCGGCCTACTGGCCCTTGGCCGGCGCCACCGGCTTGGGCACCGGCACGGGCACGGGCACCGGCACCGGAGCGGGAGCGGGAGTTCCCGAGCGACAGACGCCCGAGAAGAGCACCGCGATGGTCGGACGCGCAGGATGGCCGGTCTCGATCATCACCCGGCCCTGGAAGGCACTGTCCGCTCCCGCGGGCATGCCCTTCAGCATCACGTCGATGTCCACGCTCTTGCCATCCTCGGACAGGCGCGACACCGCCTCGAAGTTCTCGGCCCAGCGGAATTCCGGAACCGCATCGCTTTGGCCCTTGAACGAAACCGACTTCGGCAGCGCGAGCTGGAACTTCTCGTCGTAGCAGGAGATCTTCAGGGTGCGGGTCAGTTGCTGGCCCGGGCGCACCAGTCCGAAGGACAGGTACTGGGGTTCGAAGGAGATCAGCCCGCGCACCTTGGCTGAAACCATCACGGACGCGCCGTAGGCCGCAGCCTGGCCGTCGTGGCCGACGGGAGCGTTCGCCACCAGCTGGTCCGAGCGCAGCTGCACGGGGTAGCCCATGCCGCCTTCGCGGCAGTCCGGGCCCAGGGTCACTTTGACTTCCCAGCGCTCCGAGCGTCCCTCGGCGTCAGGATTGACGGCCTTGATCTCGATCCGGATGCCCGGAATTGCCGCGACCATGTCCTGCCACAGTTTGAACTTTCCGCCGCGCTTGGAGCTGACGAAGGCCGTCAGCTCGCGCGAATCGCTGGTGGACATCTCGCCGAAATCCAGCTGCGCGGGCGAGCTGAGAAAGTAGGTGTCCACCATCGCAGTCAGGCCCAGGATCACGACCGTGCGCGGGTCGTTGCACTGGACGTTGATTTTCGACTGGGTCTGGTTGTGCTTGTTCTTGGTGTTGAGCTCGGCCTCGATCTGGACCCGCTTGCCCGACGCAATCGGCTGGCCGTAGACGTAGTTGACGAACGTGCCTGCCTCGGCGCCCTCGACCTTCACCTGGCTGACCGTGCAACCGCAGGTGGGCTTGGCGGAAACGATGATCAGCGGGTTCTCGCCGCTGCTCTTCATCTCGAACGTGTGGCGCGCGATTTCGCCCTCGATCATCGAACCGAAGTCATGGTCCACAGACGCGCAGTCGAGGCGCACCTTCGGGTCGGGCGGCGCGATCGGGACGATCGGCTCCTGGTGCGGCTGGGCGATCGGAGGCAAGGGCGACGGGATCTGAACCGGCGCGGTGGTGGTCGTGCCCTTAGGGCCAGAGATGACCGTCACCGGCCCCTGGCCAATCGGGGCCTGGACCGGCGCGCTCGGAGCCGGAGTCTGCGCCGCGAGGGCGGACAACGAGACGGGAGCTAGCAGGGAAAGGGCCAGGCCTGAGCGGCGCGCCCAATGAAAGATGGTATTCATGATGATTCGGGTTTCCTGGGATAGAACGAGTAGTGTACGACGGACCTGCGACAGGTCCAAAGTGGACTGCGCGGGAAGGAACTGGGATCCGCTCCGGGCTCGGGGCGGTTGCACTGATGTCGCTGGGGAGTAGGATCCACCGGCATGGGCCTGGTCGATGAGGGGGGTGCTCGTCGGCACTCGGAAGCTCCTCGATGGAGCCGAAGGCGCCGGATTTTGGCCCTTGGGGGCCTCGCGGCCCTGGCAGCCATAGTCCCCCCCGGCTGCTGCCTCGTACGGCCACCAGAGGCAAAGACCCTGCTGTCCGCCGGGAATGGCGGCTTTCGGACGCCTGAAGCGGCCTTCGAGACCTTCCGCGTCGCCTTCGGAGCGGATCTTCCGGAACTCGAATTCAGGAGCCTGTCCGACGCGTTCCGGGCCAGGGAGCAGATTTCCTACCAAAGCTACCGGATCGCGCGGGAAAAGCTGATCGAGGCCAATCCGCTGTTGAAGCTCTTGGCCGAGGCCAAGGTGGTCAAATCGGAGGCTAGGGGCGACGGTAGGCATCATCTGGTGGTCGAAGCGGCAGGGCAGCAGTTCGCGGTTGAGCTCGTGCGCCAGGACGAGTTCCAGATCTACTCAGGCGCCCAATTCCTTGCAGATGGGTCCCTGGAGTTTGCCCGGGCCGTCAAGACCACCAAGATCACGGGCGGCCAGCGGGTTTCCGCTGAGATCTTCCTTTCCGACGAAGACACCGAAGGCGTCGACATTTCCAAGCTGACCAGTCTGCGCGTGGAGCAGGTCTGGAAAATCGACGGCTTCGGGGAGGCCTTCCCGCGAACTTGAGTTCAACCCTGAACAGGTGCGGAAACAGGGAAAAGTCCTCCGCGACCCTGCTTCGGATCTAGCGAACGCCATGGTCTGGCCGAAATGCCTCCCATGGAGCGAAGCCCCTCAGAGCGCGGCGGAAAGCGTGCCTCAGGTTCCCGCAAGGGCCGCGTTCGCGCGGACCGATCCCAAGCGTCCGGCCAACCCGTGGCCGCGCGGGTCTTTTCATTCGAAGAGGGAATGGCCGACGGACATGCGGGCCTGCGTGACCTGCTCGGCGGGAAGGGCGCGAACTTGGCGGAAATGTGCCGCCTTGGATTGCCGGTACCCCCGGGATTCACCGTCTCCACGGAAGTGTGCACGTGGTTCTTCGAGCACGACCGCAAACTGCCCGAGGATCTTGAACGCGAAGTGAACTCGGCCCTCGCGCGCGTGGAGCGCAAGGTCGGCCGGCGATTCGCGGATCCGCGCGACCCGTTGCTAGTGAGCGTGCGCTCCGGCGCGCGCGTGTCGATGCCGGGAATGATGGACACGGTCCTGAACCTCGGGCTCAACGCGGAAACCGTGGAGGGCCTCGCGCGCCAGTCAGGCGATGAACGCTTCGCCTGGGACGCTTACCGACGCTTCGTGCAGATGTACGCGGACGTGGTGCTCGGCGTCCACGCAGAGAGCGACACCGATCCCGATCCTTTCCACGCGAAGTTCGAGAGCCTCAAGCGCAAACGCGGGCTGGAGCGCGATTGCGACGTGTCCGCCCAAGACCTGCGGCGCCTCGTGGCGGACTACAAGGCGATCGTGCAGAAACGCACCGGTCGCGCTTTCCCCGACGATCCGAAGGCGCAGCTTTGGGGCGCGATCCACGCGGTCTTCGCCTCCTGGATGACCGAGCGCGCAGTGGCATACCGCGGGATGAACGAGATTCCCTCAACCTGGGGTACGGCGGTCAGCGTCGTCGCCATGGTCTTCGGAAACCTGGGCGACGATTCGGGCACCGGCGTGGCGTTCACGCGCGATCCCTCCAGTGGCGAAAAACGCTTCTTTGGCGAGGTGCTGATGAACGCGCAGGGCGAGGACGTCGTCGCAGGCATCCGCACACCCGAAGCCATCGAGACCCTGGCGAAGCACTCCCCCGCCGCGTGGCGCGAATTGTTGCGGATCCAAGGCGTGCTCGAGCGCCACTACCGCGACATGCAGGACATCGAATTCACTGTGGAACGCGGCAAGCTCTACATCCTCCAGTGCCGCTCTGGCAAGCGCACCGGATTCGCGGCGGTGCGGATCGCCGTCGATCTTGTGAGCGAAGGCGTGATCGACAAGCGCGAGGCGTTGCGCCGGGTGCCGGCGGATGCCCTGAATCAACTGCTGCAGCCGGTTTTCGAATCCGTGCAGTTGGAGAGCGCGCGCAGCGCGGGTCGGCGCTTCGCCCGTGGCCTGCCAGCCGGACCTGGAGCCGCCAGCGGACGGCTGATGTTCACGGCCGCGGCCGCGGAAGCCGCCGCAGTGCGCGGAGAGACTGTCATTCTCGCGCGCGTCGAGACCAGTCCCGAGGACATCAAGGGCATGCAAGCGGCCGTGGGCATCCTCACCGCGCGCGGTGGGATGACCAGTCACGCGGCTCTGATCGGTCGGCAGATGGGCAAAGTCTGTGTCGTCGGCGCTGGCACCGTCGAAATCGACTCACGCCGCGGGGTCCTGAGCGTAGGCGCGCTCAAGCTGCGCCAGGGCGACTGGATCAGTCTCGACGGCACCACCGGCGAAGTGCTCGAGGGCCGCATTGCAACGCAACCCTCGGCGATCATGGCTGTGTTGATGGGCGACAAGGGCGCGAAACGCCGCGGCGGTAAGAGCTGGCGTGCCTACGAACAATTAATGAGTTGGGCAGACGATGTGCGGCGCCTGCGCGTGCGCGCCAACGCGGATCAGCCCGATCAATGTCGCGTGGCCCTGGCACTAGGCGCCGAAGGCATCGGACTGTGTCGCACGGAGCACATGTTCTTCGGCGAGAAGAAAATTGACCTGGTGCGCGCCATGATTCTCGCCGACACCACCGAGGATCGCGAAGCTGCCCTCGCAAAGCTCCTGCCGCTGCAGCGCACGGACTTCGAGGGCATCCTGGAGGAAATGGCGGGCTTCCCCGTGACGATCCGCACGCTGGATCCGCCGCTGCACGAATTCCTGCCGCACACGGAGGACGAGCAACGCGGACTCGCGAAGCAACTTCGGATCTCCCCGGCCAAGGTGCGCGCGCGCGTCGCCAGCCTCGCGGAACAAAATCCGATGCTTGGACACCGCGGTTGTCGCCTGGGAATCTCTTATCCCGGCATCACCGCCATGCAGGCGCGGGCGATCTTCGAAGCAGCGCTCGCGGTGCGCGCGAGAACCGGTCGAACGCCCAAGATCGAAGTCATGATTCCCCTGGTGGGAACCCTGCGCGAGTTCGAGCTGCAGGCCGAAATCGTCCGGCGCTGTGCGGCCGAGGTCTTCCGCGAGCAGCGAGCCAAGATCCCCTACCAGATCGGCACCATGATCGAGCTGCCGCGCGCGGCGCTGATGGCCGGAGAAATCGCCCGCGGCGCTGAGTTCTTCTCGTTCGGCACCAACGACCTGACCCAGACGACCCTGGGCATCTCGCGCGACGACGCGGGTTTCATTCCGCTGTACCTGGAGCAGGAAATCTGGGCCCGCGATCCGTTCCAGTCCATCGATGTGGCGGGCGTCGGCCGGCTGATGCACCTCGCGGCGAACGAGGGTCGCGGCACGCGCAGCGACCTCAAGCTCGGCATTTGCGGCGAGCACGGCGGCGATCCGCGCTCGATCCAATTCTGCGAGAAACTGAACCTCAACTACGTCTCGTGCTCGCCCCTGCGCATTCCGATCGCACGCCTGGCCGCGGCCCAGGCCGCACTCTGATTCGCCGGCCCGTTGCACGGGCCCGCTGATCGTGTCTCGGTCGCGAATCACGGCGTCGCGAAGTGGAGACGAGTGGCGCGACAAAGCCCCGGCGAAGGGATCGCCGCCAGGCGCTCGACTTTTCCTGGCGGGCGCCTAGCGTGCTGACTTTGCAGTCAGCCCATTAATCCGCGCTCAGATCGAGCGTGTCCGTCTGCAGGCCGTCGATCATGCGCAGCACCAAGCGTGTCACGCGCCGAATCTTGTCGTAGTCGATCTTGTCGGGATCGTCGGTGGCCTTGTGGTAATCCTCGTGGACGTCGGAGAACAGGAAGGCCACGGGGATCTTCATGTAGCTCGCGAAGTTGACCTGGTCGGAGCGCGTCCAATATTGGTCCGCGCTGCCGAGTGTCGGAAAACCCTCCAGCGCGCTCAGGGATTCAGCCAACTTCGTCAGACCGTTGTAGTCCTTCTTGCGCTGCTGTGTCGGCGTGATCAAGAGCTTGTCTGGCGCGTTGCGTCCGATCATGTCGATGTTGAGGTTGCACACCGCGCGGTGCCCCTCGGGCAAGGTGTCCGCCGTGCACCAGGCGCGCGAGCCAAGCAGTCCCTTCTCTTCACCCGAGACCCAGATCAGCATCACCGAACGCCGCATGGGCCCGTGAACAGTAAGCGCTTCCGCCAGCTGCAGCAGCCCCGTGGTGCCCGAGCCATTGTCGTCCGCGCCGTTGAAGACCTTGCCGTCGGCCGAGGTGCCGACGTGGTCGTAGTGAGCGCTGATGATGATCACCTCTTTCGAGAGTTCCGGATCAGTCCCAGACCACAGGCCGCAGACGTTCTCCACATCAACCATGCCATCGACGCCGTTTTCCTTGCGCGTGTCGGTGAAAACCACGCCGAGGTCGCTGCCGACAGGCGGGCGCGCGCCAGGCTTCAGATCAGGGTCGGCGAGAGTCAAAAGTCGATCGAGAGTCGGACCGGCGACGGTCACGTAGGGCATGTTGTCTCGCTCCTGCGTGCGCTTCTCAGGGAACTGCACGCCGGGACGTTGCGCGCTGGCCGCGTCGGAGCGAATTCGCCCGGCCATGCGCTCCACAGTCAATTTCGAACCTGGAGCAAGCAACACGCCGATAGCCCCGGCCTTTTTGGCCGCCTCGCGTCGATCTGGGCCGCGCATGCCATTGTCCTCGCACAGGGCCCACTTGCCGACGAGGTCGAGTCCCGCAAGTTCCTTGGCCTCCACCTCACCACAAAAGGCGACGTTGCCCGATGTCGTCTTCGTCGCGATGCCCGATGAGTTGAACGAGTAATCGGTCCCGAAGGTGAAATCGATCGTTCGACCGGCCTTGATCACTTGAGCGCTCGTACCCTCGAGGTTGAGATCGCGACAGATCAGTTGGTACGTGTGCAAGTAGCCATTCGGCGTTCCCGGCGCGATCCCCATGCGCTTGAGGCGCGAGCTGATGAAACGCGCTGCGATGCGCTGGCCATTGCTGGGCGTGTCTCGCCCACCCATCTCGTCGCAGGCGATGAATTCGATGTCAGCCTGGATGTTGTTGGCTTGGATCGAATCGAGTGCTGCCCTGAGGCCCGCGCCGCGTGGAGCTTGAGCGCAAACGATAAGGCTCAGGGCTGAGATGGCGAGAACGGGCGAAACGACGCGGCGTAAGGCGTGAATCATGGTCGCTGAGTGGCGCAACATCGGGACGAGGAACGTCGCGACCGACTTCGGACGCGAGTGGGATCGACAAGATACGCGGAATCGTCCCCCATCGAACAGCACAGCGAAGCTGTCATGTTCGAGATGTGTTCCTTGTCGGGAGCCAGGGGGCCTCAGCGCGTCTGGGACTCCTACGCGCGCGAACGCGAGCGCAAGTAACGCAGGGTCGAGGCCTGGACGCGCTCGAAAATCGCGCTGAGATCTGCCTTGGACTCGCGGTCCCGCAGATCCTCCAGGTTCGCCGCGCAGCAGGGACATCCCATTTCCTCCACGTGGAAGCGCACGTACTCACGCGGGCCGGGCTCGAGCGAACCGGCCAGTGAGCGCGCCAACCAGTGTCGAGCCGGGCAGGAGACGCGCGCCTCGCGCCAAGCGCTCTCGATCGACATGTCGAGGCTCGCCTCACCCGACTCCGCGCCCTGGGCGATGGCCCCCAATAGTTGCTTCGATCCGTCGCGCTTAGCGGCAAGCTCTCGCAGGCGAGCCAACGCGCGAAATTTGATACCTGCGACAGAGGTTTCGTCACGCAAGCCAAAGCGCTGCCAAGTGTCCCTGTTGCGCCAGCCGCCGTGCATCAGCGCCTCGATCACCATCAAACGCGTGAACTCACCTTCCGCCCAGGTTTCTTGAACCCAGGCCCGCAGGATTTCGATCAACATGCCTCGGGCGCGCGCCTCGAGATCGCGACCGCGCACGATGCGGCTCGGCGTTTCCTCGTCGTGCGCCCGCGCGGTGATTCCAATGCGATCCTCCTCGCCCTCCTCGGTGTCTAGCGTGACCAGTCGGCGCCGGCGCAGGTGATCGATCGTGCGGTTGTGGCAGATGCCGAACAGGTACTGTTCGAAGGTGTAGATCGGGTCGTAACCGCCAATGCCGCGCACGGCCCCGAGCATCGTCTCCTGCAACACATCCTCACGCGCTTGGGTGTCGCGGATGCGCTTGGACACGTACGCCAGAAGACGGCCCGAGTATTCGCGCTCCACCGCCAGCCACTCGCCGTCGTCGAAGGACTGCAGGCGCGCGATGTCGGGACGATAATCGCTCACTGGTTCGCCTCGATCCGGTTGAAGAATTGGAACAAAAGAAACATCAGTGCCGCACCGAGGGCGAGCATCCCGCCGAGGAACAAGACCAGCCGCAGGGTACCGAGGATCAACCCGCGGCCGCCCGCCACGAATCGGCCACCTGCACGGCCGACGCCCCCGAGCGAGCGCGTGATCGGGCCGGAAACCAGGGCCATCAAAACTTCGAAGCCCAATTGAAGCGTGGCGCCCAGGGCGCCGAAGGTTCCACCTGACGATCGGGGCGGCACGGGCACGGCGGCGGCCGCGGTACCGGACCAATTGGGCATTCCCGAATGGGCCGGCGCCCGCTCAGGAACCGCGGATGCAACCGGCCTTCCTGGAGTTAGGGCGGGCAGGTATTCCGCCGCGCGCCGGGGAGCGTCGCGGGTCGCCTCCTCGAGCGTCTCGATTGAGATCACGTCGTCGGGGATTGGGCTCGGACTCGGCCGCGGCGTTGCTGCTTGCTGCGGAATCGGCGGCGGAACGACCAGCCTCGGTGTCAGGGGCCGCGGCAAAGGCATCGGCCTGGGCGGAGTCAGCGGGGCCGGGCTTTTCAGTCCCTCCCACACACCGCGAGCAACCTCCACGGCCCCGCGCGTCAAGTCGGTTGCCGTGGAACGCAGTGCAGGTCGCCGCTCGGGAACCAAAGGGATGCCCGATGAACCCGCGCTCGCGACGGGCCGAGGAATGCCGACCACTTCACCGGGCAACGAATCGAGCGCGACCAACGGGTCCCCGGGGCGCAGCGTCTGGCCCATGGCCGCGAGCAATCCACCCACGCTGGAAAAGCGCTGATTGGGATCAATGCGCAGGCAACATTCCGCCACCAAGCGCACGCGCGGCGGAAAATCTGGCGGAAACACCGGCGGAAGGTCGTCTTCGCGAAGCACGACGCCAGCGTCCGAGCAAGCCTCGTAGGGCAGTCGTCCGCTGTAGAGTTCGAACAGGATCACGCCCAGGGAATAGATGTCTGCGCGATGATCGGCGCGGTTCTTCAACATCTCCGGCGCCATGTACTGCGGCGTGCCGCGTCCGAACGAAAGCGTTTGCCGGCCTTCGATCAGCAATTTGGCCAGACCGTAGTCGCCGACCCGTGCGTCGTCGCCCTTGAGGAATACGTTCGAAGGCTTGAGGTCGAAATGCGCCAAACGCCGTTCGTGAAGTGCAGCGACTCCGCGACAAGCCTGGACGAAGAAGCTCAGGGCCTCGGCTGCACTGAGGCGCTGGCGTTTGAGTCGCCGCGCGAGGGTGTCCTCACCGGCGTAGCCCATCACCAAGTAGGGAACGTCCTGCACCACGCCCATGTCTTCGATCGTCACCAGGTTGGGGTGATCGATGGCCGAAAAATGGCGCACTTGTTCCAGCTCGCGCTCGATTGCCGCGCGCGAAGTCGCTTCGTCGATCTTCAGGAACTTGATCGCGTAGGTCTTGTCGATCGAGACCTTGCGAGCCTTGTAGACGTCGCCGAAGGCGCCGCCTCCCAGGCGATTCTGGATCTCGAAACCGGGGATGAACTCCGGCTTGCGAAACGTGCTGTAGAAGTGCTCCCAGTCCATTCAACGACTCCGCGTCGAGCGCGTGGCGCCGGACATCGTACGGTGAACACCGCGCAAGAAGCAGGCGCGCGAATTCACGCGGGCTCCAGCGGCGAAAAGGAGATCCAGCGCGGACGGTCACTGGGGCTCGGCATGACGAGCCTCAGGTGCACCGGATGCGCGAGACAAAGCGGGAATTCGACGGCAGCTTGTGGCGCGCCCCCTTGGGCCCCGTCGGGAATCAGCCCGCTCGCGCATTGAACGCGAAGCGCGCCCCCCTGGTGTGACAGTTCGAGCTCCACTCCGAGCAAGGGCGCGCGAATGTGGCGCGCCGCACGGTTGCCGATCGAGAGCCTGCCCGCGCTCCCCGGTGCGAACAGCAGGATCCGCCGGGCACCGGCGGACTCAAGGCCGCCCTCGAGTTCCAGTGCCGCGGAGGAACTGGCGTCATCGGGTTGCTCAAAGCCAAGGGCCGTGTGGAGTCCAATTTGCACGCGCGCGCCGGAACGCAGGCGTTGGCCTGCAGCAGTGATCGGATGCCCATCGATCAGAAGTTGGGCGGAGCCCACGGACTCAAGCCGCCAGCTCGCTCCGGCTTGGAACGAGGCCGGCTCGAGGACGAAGCACCCGTGCCTTGGCAAGAGGTCGGCGAGCAGGGGCACGTCCGCCTGGCCCGCGCGCGCATGGCCGATCGACACCCGCGTCCCGCAGCACAACAAGAACGAGCCTGCGTCGTCCAGGGACATGCGCAGCCGCGCCGTCTGAGCTTGAACACCTTCGAGCGGCGGGGATTCTGCGGCGGATCCGCGCGGCTCCGTGGTCGGCGCGCTCTGATCACGCTCGCGCTGCTTTTCCCGCATGCGCGCAAGTAAATCCCGCAGGTCCGCGCGATCGGTCTTTGGCCGCTCGCGCGCCTGCGCGGCGCGCGGGGGGGCCAACGGCGGCTGTGGCACCAAGGGCAAGATCAGGGCGCGCAGGTTCATGGCGCGCGTGTCCTCGGCCAGCAATTCGTCGCGCAGGATTTCGAGGGCCGACTCGGGACGGCCCGAGTGGAGCGCTCGCCGCGCGGCAGACAGCAACAATCGGCGTTGAACGAAGGCGGGCAACAAGCGGCGCATGGCCGGCAGAAAAAAAGTACCGGCCCCCACGGGTCGGTCGCCGGAGGCCGCCCTGCGCGGATCGCCAGGGGTCATTTCGTGGTCAGCGCGTCCCAAGGGAACTCGGACCGGACCAACGGAGGTCAGCGGCGCGCGCCCGCAGCCTTCAAACGCCCGTGACGACAGCGCCGCCCTGGGTCTGGGCTTCGAGGAATGCCTGGCGCGTGCGCGCATAGAGGTCCTCGCGGCGCAGCACCTTCGGATGTGGGCAGAAAGCGATCCCCGCGGAGATCTCAAGCCGGTCGCCAACCACATCGGACAATTGCCTCTCCTGGGCCAACTGCTGCACGCGCTTGGCCATGACCTGGGCCCCGTCGGGACCCGTGTGCGGCAATAGGAACAGGAATGAATTTTCGTCGAAGCGGCCGAGAACGTCGGTGTCGCGCGAGGTGACCAGGAAGATCCCCGCCAACTCGCGCAGGACGAGGTCCGCAGCCTGGCCGTCAAATCCCAACATGACGCAGGACAGCGGCTGGCCGAAGCGCACGGCACGCTTGTACTCCTCGTCGAGCTTGATCTTGAGGTAGGCGAAGTTGAACAGACCGGTGTCCGGATCGGTGAGCACCTCGCGCATCCGCGCGTCGGGACCACCGCTGGAATTCGTGAACAGCGCCTCAGGAAAAATCGGAGGCTGCTTCTTGGCGCGGGTTGCGGCGGGCAGCGGGGCCCGCGGCGAACCGCTCTGCTCCAGGGCTTTGCGCAGGGCCGTGCCGTTCAAGGGGCGCGCGAGCACGCCGGTGGCGCCGCAGAAATGGGCGATGCTCTCGGCAGCGGTGTTGCCCGTGTCCACCACCACGAAGGTGCGGCACTGAGTCTTGCCGCTGAGCGCGCGGCAGGCCTCGTAGACATTCGAACTGCGCAACATGTTGTCGAGCAAGATCACGTCACCGCCTGTGGGCGGCTTCGCCATCAGTTCCTCGACCGAACGCGCGGTCTGAAATTCGTAACCCTCCAACGCCGCGGCCGCCGCGCGCGTGGAAGCGAGCAGCGACTCGTCATTGGTCACCAGACGCAGGGTGCGAAGGCCGTCGCCCATGGGATTCAATTCCTGTTCGGTTGCAGAGAGGAGCCTAGGGGGCCGTGCAAAAAGGACCCGCAGGGAGGAACAGCGTGCAAGGCCGCAGCCTGGAGCGCGAGAAAAAGTCCAGCCCAGGCTGCCGTCCGGGCCGCCGAGCAGGACACTCCGCGCGCCGCAGCGGCGCCAAAGCACGAGTTGCTTTAGGGGACTTTCTTGGGCGAACTCCTGGGGCAGCGTCGGTCATCGGCCCCCGCCAGTCAAGGGTGACGGCAAGCGCCACTAGTTGCAGCCAGTCCATTGCGGCATCGTCGCGGGCAAAGGGCCGAGCCTCAGGAGCCCGAGGACAGTTCCTCGATCCAGTCCGCCGGCATGTCGTAGTTGGCGTAGACGTTCTGCACGTCTTCGTTCTCGTCGAGCGCCGCGATCAGTTTCAACAGGCGCCGGGCATCTTCCTTGTTCGTCACCTGGACCCGGTTCAGCGGAACGTGGGCCATTTCCGCGGAGAGGAACGTCTCGCCTTTCTCCTCCAGCAGGGTCTTGAGCGGCAAGAACTCGGTGGCCTTGGCGTAGAGGATCGCGACCTCTCCGTCGAGTTCCACGTCGTCGGCTCCGACGTCGAGGGCCACCTCCGTCAGGCTGTCCTCGTCGCGCTCCTTGCGCTCGAGGGCGTAGACCGAGCGCAGTTCGAACAGGAACGAAACCGAACCTGGAGAACCGAGGTTGCCGCCGCCGCGCTCGAACAGGTGCTTGATGTCCGGCGCCGTACGGTGGCGGTTGTCGGTCAAGCAAGCGACCATCAGCGCGACGCCACCGGGACCGTAGCCCTCGTAGGCGAGCTCTTCCCAATCATCGCCGTCCTTGGAGCCCGAGCCCTTGGCCACCGCGCGCGAAATCGTGTCCTTGGGAACGTTGGCCGCCTTGGCCTTCTCGATCGCGTAGCGCAGCTTGAGGTTGGTCTCCGGATCCCCGGTGCCGGCGCGGGCAGATGAGATGATCGCGCGCACGAGCTTGGAGAAAACTTTGCCGCGCTTGGCGTCCACCGCGCCCTTGCGCGCAGCGATGTTCGACGAGTGTGAGTGGCCGGCCATGGACGTCGCGTGGTTCGAAAGTGATGGAGAGGAACAACCGAAGCGGCCCCGGAGGCCATATGGACTCGGAGCCGCTTCGCGAGAAAAATTCGAGCGCGCTTTGGATCAGCGCTTCGAGAACTGGAAGCCGCGGCGGGCGCCGCGACGACCGTATTTCTTGCGTTCCTTCATGCGGCTGTCGCGCGTCAAGTGACCGCCGTCGCGCAAGGGAACTTCGAGGGCCGGATTGAGATCTTTCAGCGCCCGCGCGAGTCCCATGCGGATCGCGCCGGCCTGGCCAATCGTGCCGCCGCCATCGACGTTGCAGAAGATGTCGTAGGTCTGCCCCTCAGCGAGCAGCGCCAGGGGCGAGCGCGCGTCCAGCTGCATCTGCAGCGTGGGGAAGTACTCGTTCATCGGACGGCCGTTGACCAAGAAGCCTCCCTGACCCGGCGTGATGCGTACGCGGGCGACAGCGGACTTCCGGCGGCCGAGGCCCCATTGAAAAGTGGTTGCGTTCGTCATGCTCGTTGTGTGGCCGCTCAGGCGGTCGGGGTGACTTTGATCGGTTGCTGGGCGCTGTGCGGATGGTCGGCGCCGTCGTAGACCTTGAGGCGACTCAACATCGCGTTGCCCAGCTTGGTTTTCGGCAGCATGCGGCGAACCGCGAGCTTGACGATGTCGTTCGGGCGCGCGGCGCGCACGCGATCGATGTTGACGTGCTTTTGGCCGCCGGCGTACTGGGTGTAGTGCACGTACACCTTGTCGTCGGACTTGGTGCCCGAGAGCTTCGTCTTCGCGGAGTTCGTCACGACCACAAAGGCACCCGTCAGTTGGCTGGGCGTGTAGGTCGGACGGTCCTTGCCCATCAGGGCCATGGCGATCTGGCTCGCCATGCGCCCGAGGTTCTGCTCGGAGGCGTCGTAGTGGAGCCAGCGCTCTTCAGCGTCGGCGGAACGAACGAAAGTGCTCTTCATATGGGAAGTCGTCAAATGCAGGCGGCGCCGCGCCGGATCGGGTCTGGCCCAGGCGCAAGGGTCGAAAAGAGTAGCGGCGGACCCGTCGGGCATCAATGGCCGCGCCAAGGAATCGACCCAAGTCGTGGATCCGCCTGCACCCGGCTTGTGTCAAAGGCCGAGGCCGCGCACCCAGGTGGCGCCCGCAGGCACGGCGGAAGTCGGTTCGCTGTCCAATGGCCGCTCCGTCCTGGCCAGGAAAATCGAGATGCCCATGGGCAGCACGGGCACCAGCCAGCCGGGGGGCGCGTTCTGGGTGACCGACGGGCCCTGCGGCAGGGGCTCTCCCAGGGGCCAGGGTCCCATTGCCCTCCATGCTCCGTCAGCCTCGCGCAACCAGACTTCCTCGAAGGAGGCGAAGGCGTTGACCTCACGCGCCAGGCGCCGGGTCCCGGGGTCGAAGGCGCGAAGTTGATAGAGGGTTGCGCCGGGCGCCCGCAGTGAGACGCCTAGGGATGGCGACCCGGATTCGCAGGCCAGGGAAATGTGCCGCGGCGCGACTTCGATGCGCGTGCTGGCGAGATCCGCGACCCTGGCCGAGTCGCGACTGGCGCGCACATCGAGCCAGGGGCCCTCGGCGTCGATCCCAAGGCGCGCGTCCAACAGGCGCACCTGTTCGGGAGAATCCGGGCGAAGGCCAAGCGTCAGGGCAAGCACCGACGCGCAGGCCAGCAGTGCGATGGCGGAGACCACGACGATTTGTCGGCGGCGGCTGAGCGTGATCGCGAACGCCGCGCCGAGCACGAACAGCGCCGACCAGGGCGCGCGCGCGACTTGGGCCCCAAGCACAGGCCGTGGCCGCGCAAGCAACTCGGCGGGAAGTTCGCCCAATTCCACGGGCTTCGACAACTCCACGAGACGGGCGCGGCCATCTCGGACAAGTGTCTCGCCCACGGCCCGCGACCAGGCTCCGTCGGGCAGTGAGTCCGGCGCCAGCGGAACGGCGAGTTCCAATTGCCGCCGCTCGCCCGCGACGAGCGGCGGCTCGATCGCGAGCGACGCGCTGCCTGCGCCGGGAAGCTCGATCGAAATCCCCGCGCTCGGTCCGTCGATCTCCACGCGGCCGAGCACCGCGCGCGGGCTCGAAAGCTGAGTCAGGGCCAGAAACAGCTCGCCGATCACTGGACTCGCTCCTTGCCCGTCAGCCAGGACAGCGCGCAGAGCGCGATCAGGAACGCAAAGGCCGCGAAAGGCGCGGGCGAACCGTCAACGGCGCCAAGGGCCCAGTGCAGCGGACTGAACTGCGCGGCGCCGGAGATCCAGCCCTGCTCAGACGGTACGGCGGTTCGCGGGCCCCAGCTCATGGCCAGGTCCAACAACGCGAGTCCGAGGGCCCCCACGAACCAGACTGCGGCGTGAATTCGCCGCGAACGCAGGCTGCGCATGCCCAGGTCCGCTGCCAGCGCCGACAGCGCGACAAACAGAAGCACTTGTCCAGCGACGACGACAGCGCGTGGACGCGACGCTCCGGCTGAAATGTCGAGGCCTAGGGCCAGAGCCAGCACCGGCGCGGCCCCAAGCACGCCGGTCGACCACTTCCGAAGATCTGCGGGGCCGATGTGGACGCGGGGCATGCCCGCCAGGGCGATCCAGATCAACCCGCACAGGGCCGATCGCGGGGCGGATGTCGAATCGCCACCGAGTACAAGCGCGCCCCCGCGTTCGAGCAACAGCGGCGCGAGGGACGCGATCCACGCCAAGGCAAGAGCCGCGGAACCCATGGGCGCAAGTGTCAGCGCACTTGCGCGCGCTGGGCGCCAGCCGTGGGCTTGACACCTGCGGGCTTGGGCTTTTGCGTCTTCAGCACTTTTACCGGCAGGCGCGCGCTGGGATTGCCGCCCCGCGGGAGCATTTCAGCGTGATCCCAGCGAACGTCGACCAGTTCCCAATCGACGTCGCCGGCCCCCAGACTCGGCTCGCCGTCCACTTCGAGGGGCGGTCCCGAGGGCAGGCACATCAGGGCATTGGCGACGTGCAGCCACTTCACTTCCACCGGCAATTCGCCGGGTTCGGGCGTCGATGGCGCCCGTCCGAAGAGGATCCGCCGCGAATTCTCCATGAGGATCAGCGTGCCGGGCTCATCAACTTGGGTCTGGCGCGCCTTGGAAGCGTCGATCACGACCCGTCCCAGAAGCGCAAGATCCTCGGCGTCGAGCACCGCCCACATCGACGAGGCGACGGATAGCCCGTCCGCGATCGTGTCGTTCCACAGCACTTCCCCGGGGCGAACGCCGTTGGTCAATTTCTCTTTCAGCGCGAGCACCGGCAGGAATCCCTGGCCGCGGCTCGGCGGCGCCGGCCAGGCTCCAGGAAGCAGCATTCCGTCGCTGGAGATCCCTAGGAATTCGCGCCCCACTTCGATGCACGCGATCGGCATGCGCATGCTGATCGTGATGCGCAGGCCGTCGGGCCAGGCCGCCTCGTGCGAATCCACGGAGCGCACGAAGGGCAGGGCAAACAGACTGCGGTTCAAAGCCTCGATAGCGCTCCCGTCGTCGCAGGCGAAGGGCTCGGCCTTGGCCACCTGCTCCTTAACCATGGTTTCCCAGCGCGGATCGGCCCATCCAGCTCCAACGTCCAGGCGCACGTCCGCAGTCTCCACGCGCGTAAATTCTGCTGCGTCGACGTCGCTCTGCAGAACCCACAGAAACCATGCGGAACAGACGAAGGCCAGCGCGATCGTCGCGCTGGTCAGGGCGCCGCCGCTGCGGCCATCCTCGCTGCTCACCAAATCGCGGACCATGGGATGTTTGGACGCGGGCTCACTCTAGCCGCGGCCGCCGTCGCCCGCGGAAGCGGAAAAGGGCGCCCGGGCCCGCGGGTCAATTGCGCGAACCGACCAGCGGCGGATCCGTTGCCAGGACATTTTGGCCGGCCGGCGTCAGTCTGCGACTGGCGTCTTCGATGAAGAGATCAATGCAGGTTTGCAGCTCGAACACTCCCTCGCGGGAAAGCGTCACGGTTTTCGAACTCGCTTGAACATGCAGCTCGTGGCTCAACAGGCGCGAAACCACCTTGAGGGTTGCGAGTTGGCGCTGGAGATGTTGTGTGGACTTGGGATTGGAGGACAGCGGTTCCATTGGAGGACCTCGGTTGTATCCGGGCGATGCGGAGCGAGAAAACGGCGCGGTCGGAACAGCTTCGCGCGCGCGGCGCGACGGCCTAGTTGCCGAGTGAGTCCGACGCGTGCTTAGATACAACGATGACAAGGCGATTCCAAGCGCGGAGCGCGAGTTCGTGAGTCCCGGTGAGCGAGCTGGCGATAGGCGGTCCGGCCGACGCGAGCGCTCGCGCGACTCCGACGCAAGCAAGGGCAGTGCTGACGCGCGCGACTTCCTTCCCGCCGCTCCCCCGCGAGATCGCCGACCGATTGCGCCGGACCCCCAGAATGCTCCCTTCGGCTCGGGCCTCGACGAGTTGGGCAGCGCCCCGGTTCCCCGACCGCGATCTCCATCGACCCCGCCCGCGGAACCGCGTCCCGAGTCGGCCCCAAGATCGTTCCAAGAGCCGGCTCCCAGGCCGTCCGAGCGGCCAGGCGCCGAAACCGTCAACGAATCGCGAGGTCAAAAGCGAAAGGCACCGAAGTTTCGCGATCGACGGGCCGGAAAATCGGCCGACGAGTCCAGGCCTGTCCGCGGTCCGCGCCTGGCCCAGCTCCTGGCCGAGCGCGAAGCTCCGCCGCCCAGTCCCCCGCGCGCGGCGGGCTCCGTCCCCAGGATCTGGCGGGGCTTGACCCTGTCCGACTTCCAGGTGCGGGCCATCGACGCGGTGGCGGCTGGCAAGAACGTCCTTGTGGGCGCGCCCACGGGCGCGGGGAAGACCCTGGTGGCGGAATACGCGATCGAGGACGCGATCCTGCGCAAGCGCCGCTGCATCTACACCTCGCCGATCAAGGCGCTCTCGAATCAGAAGTACCGCGATTTCCGGGACGATCCGCGGGTCGAAGTCGGGCTGATGACCGGGGATGTAACGCTCAATCCGACGGCGCAGGTCCTGATCATGACCACCGAGATCCTGCGCAACGCGATTCTCGAGAATCCGCGCCAGCTGTCGGACGTGGAGTACGTGGTCTTCGACGAAGTCCACTTCCTCGACGACGCCGAGCGCGGCACGGTTTGGGAGGAATCGCTGATTTTCGCGCCCGAGAGCGTCCGCTTCATCTGTCTCTCGGCCACCGTGGCCAACATCCATGAACTGGGCAAGTGGATCGGCGAGATCCGCACCCAGCCGCTAGAGGTGATCGAGTCCCACTGGCGCCCCGTGCCCCTGACCCACCGGCTCTGGAATCCGCGCACGGACGTCTTCGACCTCGAGGACCTTCCGAAAATGCGCCGCAAGGCCGAGTCCTTCGCCAAGGATGCCCCGCGCAATGATCGCCGCGGACGGCACGGTCACGGCGACGATCGACCGCGACGCCAGCCGCAACCGGATCCGGACTTGCTGCTGGACCAAATCGCCGAGGTCGGCGCCTTGCCGGCGCTGGTTTTCTCCTTCAGCCGCAAGGACTGCGAGCGCCACGCACGGCGCAACGGCGGACGCGAACTGCTCTCAAGGGAAGAGCGCACGCGCATGGCCGCGCTGCAGCAGGAGTTGATTGAACTGTTCCGCCTGCCCCCCGCGTCGCAGCAGAGCGAGGTCCTCGCCCTCGCCATGCGCGGCATCGGATACCACCACGCGGGCATGCTGCCGATCGACAAGGAACTGGTGGAGCGCATGTTCACCAGCGGCTTGTTGAAGCTGCTCTTCACCACCGAAACCTTCGCCCTGGGAATCAACATGCCCGCGCGCAGCGTGGTGTTCCATTCCCTGCGCAAGTTCGACGGCGTTAGCGTCGACTGGCTGCGTACGCGCGAGTACATGCAGATGGCCGGGCGCGCGGGACGTCAGGGCATCGACCGAGAAGGCCTTGTGTTCTCGATCCTCGACGACACGGCCTTGGCCGAGGCGCCGCTGGATCGAATTTTGTCGGGCACGCCCGAGTCGGTGATGAGCCGTTTCAAGTTGTCCTACTCGACGATTCTGCACCTGATCGTCACCCTGGGCCGCGAGCGGCTGCTGGAGGCCTGGGAAAAATCCTTCCATCAATTCCAGCACCGCAAGGGCACGCAGAAGGCGCAGCTGAAGCTGCGCGGGGAGCAGCGCGTGCTGTTGCAGGCCCACGTCGCGTTCCTGATTGAAAACGGCTACTTGGACGAGAAGGACCAGCTGACGCCCAAGGGCCGCGTGGCGCAGTTGCTCAACGGCTACGAGATCCAGCTCTCGGAACTATTGTTCCGCGGAACGCTGGAGAATCTGCCGCCGCGGGCCTTGGCCATGATCTTCGCCGCGTTGGTCTACGAGGAGCGCCGTCGCGGCGGCGGTCCCTACCTGCCGCACAAGATGTTCGGAACCCTGCGCAAGCAGGTGGACCTGGTGCTCACTTCACTGATCCAAAGCGAGTTGCGCCTTGGAATCCCCACACCTATGAAGGCCGCCGACTGGGGTTTGAGTCCTGCGGTGCTCGCCTGGTGCGACGGAGCTTCGATTCACGAGCTCGAATCGGTCACCGACATCCTCCCCGGTGACGTGGTCCGGACCATGCGCATGGCAATCCAATTCGTGCGCCAGGTGCGCCGGGCAGTTGATCCGAGCTGGGACCTGCGCGACTCACTCGATAACGCCGTAGTCATGGTCAGCCGCGACGAGATGGATGCGAGAGCGCAATTGGAATTGGGCTGATCGCACCCTTTCGGGCCTCCCGAAAGAACTGTCCGCAGGCGCTTGACGGCACCGTCCGTTCACGTACATTCGTTTCGGCGCCGCGAAATCGTCGCCCCCGCCCACCGGGTCCCACACCCTCTCTCCTCGGAATTCGAGCCCCGTACCCTTCGCCTCGCAGCGCCCTACGCCGATCCCACCGGCGGGTTGCTGAGCGGGCGAATTTGATTTTGGTTCGCGCGGTTTGAGTTACCGAACGCCCCCTCAGCACTAAACGACGCAACCGCATGCGCCAGAGCACCTCGTTTGCCCTCTCTGCTGGGCTGTCGTTCTTCCTCCCTTTTGCACTGGGGTGCGGCGTAATCCTCGCCGCCCCCGCCGCAGCGCACTGCGCCACGACGCCCGCCGCTGATCCGGAGCCCGAGCGCGTTCTGCTCACCACCGAGGACGGCCTGACCCTGCTCGGCACCTATCTCCCCGCGCGCGATGCGAAGCAGCGTTCGCCGGGTGTGGTGCTGGTGCACACGGCTGGCAGCTCGCGCGCCGAGATGCTGTCCCTGGCCACGCGGATGCAAAAATCCGGCTTCGCCTCACTGACCATCGACCTGCGGGGTCACGGGGAGAGCGCCAACGCCGCCCTGGATTGGAAAGCCCTGGACGCCGAAGCCCAAGCACGCGCGTTCGCGCTCATGGGCCGCGACGTCAAGGCCGGCGTGGATTTCCTGTTGTCCCAAAAGACCGTGCACTCCACAGGAGTCAGCATGCTCGGGCACGGCACCGGGTGCGCGCTGGTGGCCCGCCAGGCGACGCGCGACGACCGAGTGCGCGACATTGTGTTGGTCTCGCCGCTGACCGACGGCCTCGCCGGATCCCTGGCGAAGGATTTGATCGATCTCGCGGGGCTCCCGATGTTCATCGCCTTGGCGAAAGACGAGGCCCCGGCCGCCAAGCGCCTCGTCGATGCCTGCAATCGCGTGGTCGGCGGAGAAAGCAGCATCGAAAGCGCCGTGCTCAAGCTGGAGCCGGAGCAACTGCTGACGGACAACCGGCTCTCGTCGGACCTCGCGCGCTGGATGAAGGCCAAGGCGATGCCGACGGTCGCCGCGAGCACACCCGACGCCCGACCGAAGCGCTGAACGCTGAGCGCGGGCTGAGAGGAGCACGGCCCGCCGCGGGGTAGACTTCCCTCCCCGGCCATGTCCCTGCCCCGCAAGATCAAGGCCCTCGCCCGGCGCTCGCTGCCGGATGCTTGGCGCGCCAGCGCGCGCCACTGGCTCGATGTGCTCGACACGGAATGGCACTTCCGCACGTCGCGGGGAAGAATCCGCGCGGAACTGGAGCATCTGCGAAAGATCCCGCGCGGCCTGCACGTCGAGGGCACGAACACCTGCAACGCCGAGTGCGTCTTCTGCGCTTATCCGCAGATGGAGCGCAAGAAGCAGGTCATGACCCAGGAGCTGTTCGAGCGGGTGGTCAGCGACTACCTCGCCATGGGCGGTCACCACGTTTCCCTGACGCCGATCGTCGGCGATCCCTTCGTCGATCGCTTCCTTTTCGAGCGCCTAGATTTCCTGATGGCGCTCGAAGCCGTGCGGGGCATCAGCTTCTACACCAACGCGATCCTGATGGACGCGGACAAGTGCGAGCGGTTGATGGCCTACGCTTCCAAGCTGCACGTGCACGTGTCCTGGGGCGGCTTCGACGAGCGCACCTGGAACACGATCATGGGTGTGAAGAAATTCGACCGGGCGCGCGACGGTGTGCTCGCGTTCCTCGCGGTCAAGGAACGCACCGGTTCGAAAATCCCCTTCACGCTCGCGCTGCGCTGCCCGTGGCCCAAAGAGAAAAACGAACTCCAACTCCGGCTCGAGGACGCTCAGCGCCGGGGACTCATGGAGATCGCGCCTATGGAGGACTACGACTCCTGGGCCGGCAAGATCACGCCGGAGGCCCTGGGCGCCGTCGGACTGCGGCCGCGCGTGATGCCCTACAAACGCGGCGCCTGCGAACTGTTGTTCACGAAACCCGTCGTGCTCGCCGACGGCCGGGTCAACGCCTGTGCCTGCCGCGACGTCGAAGCTGAGTTGATCGTCGGCAACGTCAATTCAGAACCGCTCTCGAAAGTCTGGGCAGGCGATGGCATCAGCCAGCTGATCGAACGCCACGAGCGCGGCGACTATCCCGACGTATGCAAGCGCTGCACCTACTTCGTCAGCGTCTACAACTCGCGCAAGTCGCGCACTTTCAGTCGCGACGGAACCCTGGCCGGCAACTGGGCCGAGGACTGAGTATGGCCGAACGTCCGCGATTCCACTGCGCTTTCGCCGTTCACGACCTGGACACGACTCGCGCGTTCTACGGCGACCTGTTGGGCTGCGTGGAGGGTCGCAGCGCCAAGACCTGGGTCGATTTCTCGCTCCACGGCCACCAGCTGTCGGCGCACATGATCCAGGGCGGCCAGGACATCCGGGCCCGCAACGCTTCCAACCCCGTGGACGGCGACGACGTGCCGATCCCCCACTTTGGACTGATCCTCGCTTGGTCGGACTGGCATGCCCTGGCCGAGCGCTTGAAGAGCCGCGGGACCCAATTCGTGATCGAGCCCCACGTTCGTTGGGCCGGCAAGACCGGCGAGCAGGCCACGATGTTCCTGCGCGATCCAAGCGGCAACGCCCTGGAGTTCAAGGCCTTCCAGGACGAGGGGCAGATCTTCGCGCGCTGAGTTCGGCGCGCGCGAAAAAAAAGGCCGCGAGCTCGCCCTTGAAGTGCGACCGCGGTGGTGTCCAATCGGTCACCGTGATCGTGACCACAGAGGACTCCCCGGCGACGATTCCGCCCCAATTGCAGGAGGCGGTCCGACGCACGTTTGGCTACGCAAGCCTGCGTCCGCTCCAGGCCGAGGCCATGAACGCCGCACTGGCGGGACGCGACGCGCTGGTGGTGCTGGCGACCGGTGCGGGCAAGAGCCTCTGCTATCAGGGCCCGGCGCTGGTCCGACCGGGTCTCACGGTGGTGGTCAGTCCGCTGATCTCCTTGATGAAGGACCAGGCCGACGGCCTGATCGGCAACGGCGTTGCCGCGGCGATGCTCACCAGCGCTCAGCAAAGCGGAGAGCGGCGCTCGGTGCGCGAGCGACTGGCCGAGCGCGACCTGCGCATTTTGTTCGTGGCCCCTGAGCGGCTCTTGATGGAGGGCTTCTTCGAGGAGCTGCTCGAAGCGGGCCTGTCCTCGTTGGTCATCGACGAAGCTCACTGCATCAGCCACTGGGGTCACGACTTCAGGCCTGAGTACCGCCAGATTGGCGAACTACGCCGGCGCTATCCGCACATCCCGGTCCAGGCCTACACGGCGACCGCGACGCCCGCGGTTCGCGAGGACATCGCGCGCGAGCTGTCGCTGAAGGACCCACTGCTGCTCGTGGGCAGTTTCGATCGGCCGAACCTCACGTATCGATTCCAGCCCCGCGGCGATTTGCTCTCCCAAGTCCTCGGCGTGATCCGCCGCCATCCGGATCAGGCCGGCATCGTTTACTGCTTGCGCCGCAAAGACGTCGACGAATTGGCGGCGCAGTTGGCCGCGGAAGGAGTGCGCGCCCTGCCCTACCACGCCGGCATGGGCGCGGAACTGCGCAAGACCAATCAGGAGCGCTTCCTGCAGGAACGCATCGAGGTCATCGTCGCGACCGTGGCCTTCGGCATGGGCATCGATCGCAGCGACGTGCGCTACGTCGTGCACGCCAGCCTGCCCAAGGGCATCGAGCAGTACAGCCAGGAGTCGGGTCGCGCCGGCCGCGATGGACTCGAAGCGGAATGCGTGATGCTGTACTCGGCCGCGGATTATCACGGCTGGAAAAATCTGATGACGCGCAGTGCCGAGGAGGCTGCGGCGGCAGGCGGCACAACAGTCAGCAGCGAGCTCGACGCATCGTTGGCGCGCTTGTCGCAGATGCTCTTCTTCGCCGGTGGCGCAGTGTGCCGCCACAAGTTCCTGGTGGAACATTTCGGCGGGAGCCTCGAACAGCGAGCCGACGGCTGCGGCGCCTGTGACGTGTGCCTCGGGGAGATGCGTCCGATCGACGATCCGAAAATCGTGGCGCAGAAGATCCTCTCGTGCGTCGTGCGCTGCGAACAACGCTACGGCGCGGCGCAGATCGCCGACGTGCTGCGCGGAGCGAACACCGAGCGGGTGCGAAGGGCGGGACACGACCAGCTCTCGACCTACGGGTTGCTGCGCCAGCATGATGCACGCGAGATTCGCCACTGGATCGATCAGTTGCTCGGCATGGAGCACCTGCGCGTCACCGATGGCCAGTACCCGACGCTGTTCCTGTCACAAAGCGGCGTGGAGGTGATGCGCGGCGAGCGGGCGGTGGCCCTGTACGCCTTGCCGAAACTGACCAAGGCCGCGAAGAGTCGTACGAGCGCCGCGGCCCTGGCCGGGCTCTCTGCGGACGCTGACGCAACCAAGCTCGTACTGTTCGAGCGTTTGCGAGCCCTGCGTCGTCGGCTGGCCCAGGAGAAGGGCGTGCCGCCATACCTGATCTTCAACGACCGGACGCTCGCCGAATTGGCCGAACGCCGGCCGAAAAACGCCGAGGAGTTCCTGCGGATTCGCGGAGTCGGCGATCGAAAGGTCCAGGAGCTTGGCGAGTGTTTCTTGGCGGAAATCGCCGCGGCGGAGTAACGCTCTGAGGCGTCTCACGGGGTCGCTTTCGCGCCCCAGTTTCCGCGGGGAAATGCCCGAAACCAATCCGCGGCGCGCAGGTTTCAGATCCTGAGTGGCCCTGGGCGCGACTCCCGCTGCCGTCGATTCGGATCGGGATGCCGGGCTTGGGGGCTGGAGCGAACCGTCGCCCGTAGAGCGCTGCCCACCCAAGGTGAACGGCCCTCGCGCGACGATCCTGATCGGTCCAGTCACCGGGGCGCCCCGCGCAGGATCTCCTGAGTCCGTGTGGGGCGTTCCGGGCTGGCTCATCGCCCCTGGCAGCCGAGGAAGCCGGTCGAAAAAGCCCTGGCGAGTGGCGAGCGGGTTGCGACGGGCCTCTGGCGCGGCGAGAATCGCCCCATGCGCCTGCTCAATCTTCGGGTGAACGGCGATGCGCTGTCCACGGCCGCGCCAGCCCACTGGACCCTGCTCGAAGTCCTGCGCTACCGACTGGGCCTGACAGGTTCCAAGCAGGGCTGCGACAAGGGCGATTGCGGCGCGTGCACGGTACTTGTCGATGGCAAGCCCGTGCTTTCCTGCCTGACGCTTGCGGCCCTGGTCGAGGGTCGCGAGGTCACGACCATCGACGGTCTGATGCCTGCCCACATTCGCGCCGGGGGCACGGGCGCGGATCCGGTTCAAGAGGCCTTCGACCGCTGCGGTGCCCTGCAGTGCGGCTTTTGCCAGCCGGGGATGATGCTCTCGGCGCGCGCGCTGCTCAACCGCACGCCGCATCCGACCCGGGCGGAGATCAAAGACGCTTTGGCGGGCAATTTGTGCCGCTGCACGGGCTACACCCAGATCCTGCAGGCGGTGGAGTTGGTGATCGCCGAAGCCGGCGGCGCGGCGGTGGTTCCCACGGACTGGCGCGCGGAACTGGAGCAGTAAATGGCCGCCCGCGACAACCATGGCAACACCCCGCCCTGGGGCGCGAACTTTGGCGTCATCGGGAAACCGCTGCGCAAGGTGGACGGCATCGCCAAGGCCACGGGCGCCGCGATCTACACCGACGACATTCAGCTGCCGGGGATGCTGCACGCGAAGACCCTGCGCTCGCCGCACGCCCACGCGCGCGTCCGTTCGGTCGATGCCAGCGCGGCGCTGGCGCTGGAAGGCGTGCACGCGGTGATCACCGGCGCAGACATGCCGATCAAGTACGGCGTGATCCCCTGGACCCAGGACGAGAACGCCCTCGCAGTCGATCGCGTGCGCTTCATCGGCGATCCCGTTGCCGCCGTGGCGGCGGTGGACGAAGACACGGCCAACGCGGCGCTCAAGTTGATCGCGGTGGACTACGAAGTGCTGCACGCGTTCCTCGATCCTTTCGAGTCGCTGGTGCGGCACGAGCCCGCGATTCACGCGGACCGCAAGGAGGGCAACATCTCCAAGCACGTGCGCCTGGAGTTTGGCGAAGTCGACGCCCTCGCGAAGTCAGCGGATGTCGTGCTGGAGGACGAATACTCATTCCACGGCTCGACCCACGCGCCGATCGAACCGCACTGTGCCGTGGCGACTTTTTCCGCCGACGGCCTGTTGACGCTGTGGTCGGCGACGCAGATCACGCACTACGTGCACCGCGCTCTGGCGCAGGTGCTCGAATTGCCGGCGCAGAAAATCCGCGTGATCCAGCCCTGCCTCGGCGGCGCCTTCGGCGGAAAATCGGACCCTTTCAGTTTGGAGTTCTGCGTCTCCAAGCTGGCGATGGTCACCGGGCGGCCGGTGAAAATGCTCTACACGCGCGAAGAGGTCTTCTACGCGCACCGCGGTCGCCACCCGATGTTCATGAAGTACCGCACCGCCGCGCAGGCGAACGGGCGGATCACCTCGGTCGACGCGAAGATCCTGATCGACGGCGGTTCATACTCGAGCTTCGGCCTGGTGACGACCTACTACGCCGGTCAGTTGCTGACCGGGCCCTACGATTTCCCGAGCTACCGTTTCGATTCGACGCGCGTGTTCACGAACAAGCCGCCCTGCGGACCCAAGCGCGGCCACGGCTCGGTGCAGCCGCGCTTCGCTTTCGAGGTGCAGCTGGATCAACTGGCGGAGCGGCTGAAGCTCGACCCGATCGAACTGCGCCGCGTGAATTTCCAGGGCAGCCAAACGCGCACAGTCAACGGTCAGCGCGTGACCTCGAACGGATTCCTCGAGTGCCTCGATTCAGTCGAGCGCGCCTCGGGCTGGAAGAAAAAGCGCGCCAAGTTGCCCTTCGGCCGCGGCCTTGGCGTCGCGGGCTCGATGTACATCTCGGGCACGAATTACCCGGTGTATCCGAACAAGATGCCCCAGGCGGGTGTGCAGCTGAAACTGGATCGCTCCGGCGTCGTCACGGTCTTCACCGGCGGCAACGACATCGGCCAGGGTTCGAACTCCATGTGCGCCTACATCGTCGCCGAGGAACTGGGCGTGCCGGTGGAGCACGTGCGCGTCGTCGCCGCCGACACGGACCTGTGCCCGGTGGACCTCGGCGCCTACTCCAGTCGCGTGACCTTCATGGTCGGCAACGCGACGATCGACGCCTGCCGCAAAGTGCGCCGCCAAATCGTCGCCGCCGTGGCCAAGAAATGGGCAGTGGATCCGGGGCGCGTGCGCTTGATGCCGGGTGTGGCCATCGATCTGGAGGATCCCGCGAAGGCACTCTCCACGGCCGAGGCGTTTCAGCTTGCCGAAGAGGAATTCGACACGCTCGGCGCCACGGGTTCCTACAACACACCGACGCTGGGCGGCGACTACCGCGGCGGCTCGATCGGCGCGTCGCCGGCGTATTCCTTCACCGCGCACGTGGTCGAGGCCAGCGTCGACACGGAGACTGGACGCATTCAAGTGCACGATGTGTGGTGCGCCCACGACTGCGGCCGCGCGCTCAATCCGATGCTCGTGGCGGGCCAGATCGAAGGCTCGGTCTACATGGGCATCGCTGAGGCTCTGCTCGAGGAGCACAAAGTCAATCGCTTCGGTCTACACCAGGGCCCGTCGCTGCTCGATTATCGGTTGCCCACTTCGGTGGATACGCCGGAGCTGCATGCGCTGATCGTCGAGAGCCTCGACCCCGAGGGCCCCTACGGCGCGAAGGAAGCCGGCGAGGGCCCGCTGCATTCGTCGATTCCGGCGCTGTCGAATGCGATTTTCGACGCTGTCGGTATCCGCATGAAGCACCTGCCGTTCACGCCCGGGCGCGTGCTCGAGCTGTTGCGCGAGAAAGACGCGCTCGAAGAGTCCAAGTCCGCGGGTGCCGCCGCGCGAGGCCAAGCCTGATGTTGCGCTGTCCGAAGTTTGAGCTGGCGACACCCACCAGCGTTGCGGCAGCGACCCGCTTGCTCGCTGATGCCGGTCCGAGCGCCATGATCCTCGCTGGCGGCACCGACGTGATGCCCAACCTGAAGCACGAACTGTTCACGCCCGCCTTGGTCGTGAGCCTCGCGCGCATTCCCGAATTGAACGGCATTCGCCGCGCCGAGGACGGATCCTTGGTGATCGGCGCGATGACGACGATCGAAGCTGTGGCGGCGAATTCACAGGTGCGCGAGCGCGCGACGGTGCTCGCCCAGGCCGCCAGTCTGATCGCCGGTCCGCAGTTGCGAACCATGGGCACGCTCGGCGGCAACGTGCTGCTGGAGACGCGTTGCCAGTGGTACAACCAGTCCTACTTCTGGCGCCAGGCCCTGGGCTTTTGCATCAAGAAGGACGGCACGAAGTGCCACGTGGTCGAGGGCGGAGCGAAATGCGTCGCCGCCGCGTCGAACGACAGCGCGCCGGCTTTGATGACTCTGGACGCGGAGCTGCACTTCGAAAGCGTCGAAGGCCGACGCAGTGTGCGCATTGAGGAGTTCTGGCTCGGCGACGGCGTCTTCAACAAGAAGATCAACGCCGGAGAAATTCTGGTGGAGATCACGCTGCCCTCGACGCCGAGCGGCCACCGCAGCGCCTACGGAAAATTGCGCGAACGCGGCTCGATCGATTTCCCGCTGCTCGGCGTTGCCGCGCGATTGGACCTGGGCAAGGACGAACGCGTCGAGCGCGCCGATTTGGTGATCACGGCCCTCGCTGCCCGGCCTCACCGCGTGCAGCGGGCGGGAGAAATTCTGCGCGGCACTCAAGTCGGCAGCGAGGACTTCGTCACTCGGGTCGGAGAGCTCGCGCGTTTGGCGCACAAGCAATGCCATCCGCTGGAGAACATCCCCGGCGACGCTCCCTGGCGAAAGGCGATGGTTGCCGTGTACGCGCGCAGAACTCTGCTGGCCGCGGCCGCGGGCACGGGGCCGGTTCACCACCTTTAGGAGTCGGCTGAAAAGCAGCGCCTGCGAGGCCGATAGAGCTTTGCGCTGGTGGCCGGCGCTAGTGCGCGAAGCTGTAGCGCGGAAACACGCATTGACGCGGTCGGTTTTCCCCATCGGCCTGCGCGAAGCCCATTGTTGAAAATGCCCCGCACCAAACTCGGGGGTATGTTTCCCGTGGTCCCAGGCTCGACGAGCACGGAACCGGCCCGGTGTGGGCGCAGTGCGGGGGCGCGAGGGTTTTCCTCAGGCCCCCACCCTGGCGGCAAGCCATCCTTCAAGCGCGAGCGCCCCTGCGGCGCCGCCCTGGCGCCCCGGGTCCCCCTGCAGTCCCCCCGCCCACGGGGCCGGCGCCGGTGCTCCGAGGCCTGGGCCCAATGGGGGCCGTCCCTGCCCGGGGCGGTCCCCGTTGCCTTTTGACAGTCGCGACGCTGTTGCAGCGCTCGGAGAGACTTCGTCCGCGATCGAAAACACCGACGAACTGCTGTCCTCGAACGCCGAGGCGATCGAATTGCCGTCTGCGACGACTCAAGCGGTCTCGCCCGCGGTCTCCGAACTGGTCGCGGGCGCGAGCCAGGTCCCCGCCATGGCCTGGATGGTCCCCGGCCGCGCGGGATCCTCATTGATGGGACCACAGAAACCCGGATGAATGTCGACCGCGGGTCGTCCCTGGCGGACATGCTGCTCGAGCTCACTGGCCAATTCCGCTTTCGAGCGCAATCGGCCGCCGCCCCTCACACTGCACAGCCGATCGAGCGGGGACCGAGATGTCAGGCTCCTCGCCTGGATCACTATGCTGAGCATGTTCAATCCACACGCCCATGACCAAGAGGCCTGCCTTGCCGCTGCTCTTGCTGCTGATCGCCGTTGCGATCGGCTTCTGTGCGTTCCTCACGCACCAGCTGTTTTCGTCCCAGGGCGAGACGCCCCAGGCGGAGTTGGAGGCGCCGGCATCCGACCACAACGCCGAGCCACTGACGTCGATGCCGCTCGCGCAGAATCTGGAAGCTCCTCAGCTCGAATCGGAGCTCGCGCAGCGCTCGGAGGCGCCCAGCGTCTTGGGACGCCCCAAAGTCAGTGGCCCGCGGCTTGAAATCCTGGTGCTCGATCTCGACAGCGCGCCCGTCGCGGGCGCAAAGCTAGTCCTGTTCCGCGAGGGGCAGGTTCTGGTCCAGGGCGAGACCGATGATCAAGGCATGGCGGCCTTCGAAGCGCTCGAGGGCGCGGGCGAGTACGCACTCGCTGCTGACGGTTGGGACTTCGCCCGCGGGGAACTCGATCTGTCCGAGGGACAGCGCACGCTGACCTTGCCGCAAGGCACCTCCCTCGGTGGCGCTGTCCTCGTCGATGAACTTGCGCCGCTGGAGCCCATGGAATTGTCATGGCACTCAACCGACCGCACGTCCGGAGCGGAGGCATTGCCTCCGGCTGTGGTCAAGGCGCTGCGAGTCGCGCGCGGAAATCGCACCACGCCTCTGATTCGGACGCGACCGGACGGGACTTTCGAGCTGCGCGGATTGCCGCCCGACGCAGCGGGTCAGCTCCGCTGGAGCGCCGCGTGCTACCTCAAGGACAGTGACAACGAGCACGAGGGCCGCACGTTTCAGGTTCCGACCCCGCGCCGCGATCTGAGACTGGAGCTGGTCACGGGAGTCGAAGTGCGACTGCGTGTCGTCGATCATCTGGGCGTGGGAGTCGCCAGTGCTCCCGTGTCCGTGAAACGCGAGAAGACCTACGCTGGAGGTTCGAGTTCTTCAAACTCCAACAGCGCGACCGCCGACTCAGCTGGCCGCATCGTCCAGGCCATGCAGCGGGATTCCTGTGACAAGCTGACTTTCGGTGTGGCCGCCACGATCGGCGGCGTTGCGCGCGCGTACGAGTTCACGACTCCGCCCAATCTGCGCGGCGTCTGGGACCTCGGGGACCTGGCGACGGCCCAGACGCGCACACTCTCAGTGCTGATCCGTGACAGCTTCGGGCAGCCGATCCCAGAGGGTGATGCCACCGCGTGGCCCGACACCGCCCTGCGCTCCAACGTGCGCAGCGATGCCGACGGCCGAATCCAGATCACCATCGCGATGGAAACAGCCGAGATCGCGGCGCGGGCCTTCGGGTACGAGAGCGCGCGAGTCCCGGTGCCCGCGGACGCCAGCGAAGTGGTCGCCACACTGGAAAGCGCCTGCATGCTCGAGTTCTTCGTCGAGGGCGTTTCGGACAACAAACAGGGCCTGAAGATCAGATTGGAGAGCCCCTCTCCGATGTTCACCAGCGACGACGGTGCGCTGGGTGAGCGTCCGACTGCTGACATGACGTTGGGCGGCGGTTGGAGCAAATCGAACAGTGAGGAGAAGGTCTCCCTGGAGTTCGAGCCGGAGCGCAGCGGACGCTGGCGAGTCTCGGGGCTGGTGGCGAATCAAGCCTTGCGCGGAACGCTCAAGGGCACGGGCCTGGCGATGTCCGAGATCGAGATCGCGCCCCTGGCGCGCGGTGAACACCGCGTGATCCAAATGCAGCGCAGCCAACTCGGTCAGTCCTTCAGCGTCCGCGTGGTTTCGCCGGAGGGCAAACCGCTGCGGCAGGCGACTGTCTACGTCGCTGCCGAGGAGCAATGGCGTGGACGCGGTGTGAACGCCGAGGGCGAATTGACGCTCGACTCGGTGTACGGCGACAGCTGCAGGCTCATGGCCAAGGCTCCGGGCTACGGGCAGAAGACCGTGTTTCTGCGTCCGCTCCCGAGTGGGACTGTGGAGATCCAATTGGACACGGGTCGCAGCATCGAGATCGAACTCCTGGATGCGGCCGGTTCGCTCGTGAGCGACGGCCAAGTCCACGCCGAATTGCAAGGACGCCACCAGACATCACAGGCCAAGGCCATCGGCCCTGGACGCTTTCGGCTCGACGACTTGCCGACGGAGGAGGTGCTGCTTGTGGTCCGCGGCGGCGAACATTGGAGCTCGCGGCTTCACGATACGAACATCGGATTCGTGAGAATCGTAGTGGAGCCGTGCGTGATCCGCGCAAGCGTGCGCATTGAGGACAAGGCTGCGCGATCTGGCTGGCGGATCTCGGTGGCGCTACCAGGAACAGCTCAGAGCATCACCCGTCAAACATGCCACTTCTCTGATGAGGGTGTCGGCCAAGCCCAACTCAGCGGGCTCGCCAGTGGAACGTACGACGTTTGGCTCGAACGCGAGTCCGGCGATCAGTGGACCCGAGTGGGAAAAGCCACGAGCGCCACGGTTGACTCCGCAGGCGTCCGGATCGCCACGGTGGAACTAACCGCGCCCAACTAGTTCGCGCTCAGCTCTTCGGTGCAGCGGTGCACATGCGCTGAATGAACCACCAGTGGTGACCCTCGGGGTCGGCGCACTCGTAGTTGCGGTCGGTCCAATACTCCTCGCCGTAGTCCACGGTCGTCGGCTCGGAGAGGATCTTCGCTCCCCCAGCGCGCGCGTGGGCGCAGTGAGCATCGACGTCGTCCACGTAGGCCATCAGACATTGCGTGTTTGCGCCGTTCAGTGCCTTCGGCGAGCGACACCAGGCGCGTTTGATCTCCGCGCTGCCGACCATGATCAATCCGTCGGCGAGCTCGAGCTCGGAGTGCACGATGCCGCCATCTTCACCGACGATCTTGAGCCGGATCTTGAAACCTAAGGTGGCGCACAGCCAATCGATCGCGGCGGACGCGTCCTGATAGAAGACCGCGCTGGTCAGTCGCGGCCAGCCGGGCGGGCTGGGTTTCATTGTTCGATGTCTGTTTGAGGGGCCATGGGGTGCGAGCGAATCTCACCTCGCGAGCTGGAGTCGTCAAGGTCCGACCACCGCGGCACTGGGGAATTCGTACCATGCGCAGTCATGGGCCACACGCATCGACTGGGCGTCCTTGTTCTCGCGCTTTTCGTAACTCCGGGGATTGCGGCGGCCCAGGAGGACCTCGGCAAGGAGTGGATCGTCGCCCACTACGACAAGCGCGAAGTGCTGGTGCCGATGCGCGACGGCGTGAAGCTGTTCACGAGCATTTACACGCCGAAAAAACACTCGGAGGCGTTTCCGATCCTGCTCAAGCGCACGCCATATTCGTGCCGGCCCTACGGCGCGGACGACTTCGCGGACAATCCCGCGCCCAGTCGTTTGTTCCTCGACAAGGGCTACGCCTTCGTCAGCCAGGACGTGCGCGGCGCGTACATGAGCGAGGGCGAGTTCGTCGACATGCGGCCGCACATCGCTGGCGTGAAAACCAAAGTGCAGTTCGACGAGTCCAGCGACGCCTTCGACACGATCGATTGGCTGGTGAAGAACCTGGAGGGCAACAACGGCAAGGTCGGCATGTGGGGCATCAGCTATCCGGGCTTCTACGCCTCGGCCGGCATGATCGACGCGCACCCGGCGCTGCAGGCAGTCTCGCCCCAGGCGCCGATCGCCGACTGGTGGTACGACGATTTCCACCACAACGGTGCCCTGTTTCTGCCCCACGCTTTCAATTTCCTGGCGAGCTTTGGTCGGCCGCGGCCCGAGCCCACGTCGGATCGCTCGTTCAAGTTGGACCACGGCACGCCGGATGGGTACCGGTTCTTCCTGGAGCTCGGATCCCTGGCCAACGTCAACGCCAAGTGGTTCCACGGCAACATCGCGATGTGGAACGACATCGTCGCGCACCCCAACTACGACGAGTTCTGGGCCGCACGCAATCTCCTGCCGCATTTGAAGCGCGTCGCGCCGGCGGTGATGACTGTGGGCGGTTGGTTCGACGCGGAGGATCTGTACGGAGCGCTCAACACCTACCGCGCGATCGAGGTCCAGAATCCTGGCATCTACAACGTGCTCGTCATGGGGCCCTGGTCCCACGGCGGCTGGTCGCGCACGGACGGCGATCGCCTGGGAAACGCGCGCTTTGGCGAGAAGTCCGCCGTGCACTACCGCAAGGAGATGGAGCTCGCCTTCTTCGAGCACTTCTTGCGCGGCGCAGAAGTCAACGCACCGGCCGAGGCCAGTGTGTTCGACACGGGCGCGAATCAATGGCGTAGCTTCGATGCCTGGCCGCCCACTGGCGTGAATCAGGATGCCCTAGTTATGGGCGGCGGGATGGACCTAGTGCTGCTCAGTCAATTCGAACGGAAAGTGAGCCTCAAGCGGGATGCTTTCGACGAGTTCACCAGCGACCCCGCGCACCCCGTGCCCTTCACGACGTCGATCGCGACCGCGATGACCAAGGAGCACATGACCGACGACCAGCGCTTCGTCGCCACGCGTCCGGACGTGCTGTGCTACCGCACCGCGCCCCTGGAGCGCGAGGTCACCATCGCAGGACCGATCGACGCGCTCCTGCGCGTCTCCACAACCGGTACCGACAGCGACTGGATTGTGAAAGTGATCGACGAGTTCCCACCTGACGCGACGGACCCGGTCGGAGACGAAGCTCTGAGCATCGGTCAGCGCCTCGGGGGCTTTCAAATGCTCGTTCGCAGCGAAGTGATGCGCGGTAGATTCCGCAACGACCCCTCCAAGCCCGAGGCCTTCGTGCCGGAAGAGGAGACCGCGGTGAATGTGCGCCTGCAGGATGTGCTGCACACGTTCAAACGCGGACATCGGATCCAGATCCAAGTCCACTGCACCTGGTTTCCGCTGATCGACCGCAATCCGCAGACGTTCGTGCCGAGCATCTACGACGCGAAGGACGCCGACTTCAAGTCGGCGCGGCAGCGCGTCTGGGCCAATACTCGTTTCGAATTCCCCGTGCTGCCGCCCAAAGCCCGCTGATCGGCCCGCCAATCGACTCGGGGCCAATTGATTCATTGCCGTGGAAGCGCGCGAGCACTACAAGGGCGCTCCCATGGCTGACTCGCAGTCGGAACCCCTGTCCCGTTCGGCGCGCCCGACGGATCGCCGCGAACTTCTGCTGCTCAGCCTGCTGACGCTGTTCGTTGGCTTCTTCGTCACGGCCGAGATGCTTGGCGCGAAGCTGTTCCACTTCACGCTCTTCGGCCTGGGCCCGGCGCACCTAGGGCTTGGCGATTCGAGGGAATTTGTCGCCACAGCCGGCATCTTGGCCTTTCCGCTGACGTTCATCCTGACCGACGTCATCAACGAGTACTTCGGCAAGCGCACCGTGCGCGTGTTCACGTTCCTGGCCCTGGGCGTCAACGTGATCCTGCAGTTCGTCGTGCAGGCCGCGATTCGCGTGCCCGCGCGCAGTTTCACGGAAGGCGTCAGCGATCAGGCCGTGCAGGACGCCTACACCCTGGCCCTTGGCCAGACTTGGTCGATCGTGGTCGCCAGCATGGTGGCCTTCGGGGTCGGCCAGTGGCTCGACGCGCGCGTGTTCACTTGGCTGCGCCAGCGAACGGGCGGAAAAATGCTCTGGCTGCGCGCCCAGGGCAGCACCGTCGTCAGTCAGTTCGTCGACACCTTCGTCGTGATCTTGCTGGCCTTCGTGGCCCTGCCTGCGCTCACCGGCAGCGCGCACATGACACTAGGCGTGGCATTGATGATCGCGACCACCAACTACGTCTACAAGTTTGCGATCGCGGTCGGCACGACGCCGATCCTGTACCTCGTTCACGGCGCGGTCGATCGCTGGCTGGGCCGCGAGCTCGCGGAGCGCATGGCCCACGAAGCTCACCCGCGCGATCCTCACTAGCCTCGTCGCCCCGCCTGCCAGTCCGGCTTGTTGGCGTCGAAGTCCGGCGCGGGCATTAGCCCCACGCGCGCGTCGCGTTCGTGCGCAGTGAGTTCGATTCGCGTTCCCACGGCGCGAAAAATCTCCCAGCCTTGCGAGCGCGCGACGACCTCGCGCAGCGTGCGTCCGCGCGGCATGTCGTCCCAGGGTTCAAAGCGCTCCTTGAACTCGAACAACTGCTGCACGACGAGTCGAGCGTATGTCATGTACGCCGGGTTGTCGGTCTGGAACACGAACACTCCGCCGGGCCGGAGCACGCGGTGGATTGCGCCGAGCACCTCCGGCGTCAGCTGCCGCCGGACCACGCGATTCTTCTCGTAGTAGGGCTGCGGGTGGTAAAGGTGCACCTCATCGACGCTCGCGGCGGGACAGCGCTCGACCACGAACTCCGTGGCGTCGCCCCAGGCGAACTTGACGTGGAACAATCCGCGCTGCCCCGCGCGCAGGGATCCGGTGCGCAAGGCAGGCGGCACCAGCTCAATTCCGAGGTGATCCAGGTGCGGGCGTTGGAGGCCCGAATTCACGAGCCAGAATCCGTTGCCGCAGCCCAGGTCGAGCACGCGACCGCCGTCGCGGCCGAAGGAGGCCGTCCAATCGAATTGCGTGCCCGGATTTCCAAGGGGCAGCCGCGTGCGCACCCACTGGTCCTTGGGCAAGACGATCCCCGGCCAAGGGAGTTCGCGGGCATCGCCTCCGCGCTGCGGACGCCGGCTCCTTTTCGCGCGAGAGCCCCCGCGGCCTCCCGATTGTCCCGGGCGCTTTGGATCCTGCAAACCTTTCGGACGACTGGACTTCTTCTTGGGCGATTTCAAGCTGCGCGGATTCTACCCGCCCCATTGCGGTGGATCGGCACACAGGATCCCTGGCAGAATGCAATGCATGAAGTCATCGACCACATCAGCACGGCGAGTGGACACCCGCCTGCCCCCCAAATCGCGCGTGCGCCTGGCGCTGCTGGCCATCCGGCTGTCCGCCCTGTGGGTCCTGATTGTGGCCTCGATCAAGTTGTTCCAAGGCTCCCCCAGCGATTTGCCCTTGGTAGTCCAGAACTTCATGGACGGGATGGACGTGGGCCAGAAATTCCGGGTGGTGGTGGCGATCGAGTTGTCGGTCGTGTTTCTGGCCTTTCTGCGTCCCACCTGGGCCTGGCCGCTCCTGGTCGGCATGTTCAGCCTCTTCGTCGCGATCCTGGTCAAGCTGATCGCCGAAGGTTCGGACTCCTGCGGTTGCTTCGGCGGGGCGATCAAGATCAAGCCCGCAACGATGCTCGTGCTCGACGGAATCTGCCTCGCCGGGCTGATCGCCACGCGGCCCTGGAGAAATCTGCTCGCGACCCCAACGCCCTGGCTGTTGACAGTCACGGCGCTCGCCGCGGCCTGGGTCGCGCCGTTCTTGATTTTCAAGAACGAACAGCTGCCGACCCAGCAGCCAGATCATTCGGGGACCGTAGCCTGGCAGCTTCCGGCGAAAATGCCTGAGTTCCAGGTCATCAATCCGAACAAGCAGGCTTGGCTCGGCAAGCACGTGAAGGAAACGCCCCTGGGGGCTCTGATCGATGTCGATCTCTATCCCCAGGACGCCACATGGATCCTGTATCGCATCACCTGCGATCATTGCGCCAAGGAACTGCAGGCGATCACCAACGACCCGGTGCTCTCCCAGAAGCTCTATGTGCTTGTGCGGATCCCAGAACCCGACGAGGAGCAATTTCGCCAGGTGCTCCCGGCCCACTATCCGCCGATGCACCAGGAAGCGATTCTCCCGCCCCTGGCTCGCGGGTACATGGGTCAGACGCCGTGGACGCTGGAGCTCGAGGGTGGCGTGATCAAGTCAGTGGTCGCCGGCGAAGGCGTGCAGTAACTCACTTCGTCGCCACGAGGTACGCGATCCAGGCCGGGCAGTTTTCGCCGCGGCGTCCCCTGCGAAACACCCCGTTGCCGCTGACGCCGTCCTTCTCGGTGCCCTCGAAGTAGTTGTGCACTTGGCTGAAGCCCGCGTCCGCAAGGATGTCGCGCAATTCGGTCAAGTACCACTGGCGCCACTTGTAGGTGAACGCGCGACGCATTTCCGTGCCATCGGGGAAGCGGAAGTGAATGTGGCAGACGTACTCGCCGGTGCCGGGAAAAAACTCCGCCTGTTCCCAGATGTAGTGGAAGCCCGAGCAGCGCAGACTCTCCTCCATCTCGTCGTTGGATTCCGATCCGCCGTATAGGTCGATGACGAAAATGCCGTCGTCGTCGAGGTCCGCGCGCGCGGCACGAAAGTACTCGAGCAACTCCGTGCGAGTGGTCAGACAGTAGTAGGAAAAATTCTGCGCCACGCGCACGTCCGCGGGCACGTCGCCCTTGGAGCGCACGTCTTTGAGATGCACCGTGTAGCGCTGCGCGGCTTCGCCGAGCTCGTCGAAATTGTGGGCCAGGCCCCAGGCGATAGGCTCGGGATCGATGTCGAACCCCTCCGCGGTATGGTGCTTCGAGAGTTGGATCCACTCCGAGGACAACAGGCCCGTGCCGCAAAAATCCTCGCGGAAGTGCAGCGGCTCGCGACCGCGCAGACTCTTGTACACGTTGCGGTGAAAGGCGACGTCGGTCTCCGCTGACTGCACGGCGAGTTGGTAGAGCTCGTACTTGTCCGCGGTCTTCGCCGTCCGACGCGAAGACTTCTTTGCACGCGATTTCCCGGTCTTCGCCGGCTTGCGCACGACCTGTCCGCCGACCACGCGCGCGCTCGATTTGGCCCCGGCAGGGCGGCGAGCGGGGCGGGACTTGGGCTTGGCTGGACTCTTGGACGACTTCGCTTGGGTGCTGGCGCTCATCACATTCCTTGGGTTTGAAGCGCGAAGAGCCTATGGCCGAGGGGCCAGGAGCGCGAGGACCAAGTCGATCATCCGTCCTTGGGAGGAGTCGGGTCCTGGCGTTCGGTGTTTCGCTCGCGCGCCTTGGGCTTCGACGGGTCAAGGCCCGGTCGCCAACTGGGACGAAACTCGCCGTCCGCGATCCTGCGACAGCCCACTAGGGCACCCTGTGCGCAGGCCTCCATGTGCGTGTAGTCCAGGCTCTCGATCTCGTCCGAGACCTTGTGGTAGTCCTCGTGCAGACCAAAGGACGAAAGTGTCTGGGCCACCACTCCGCGCAGGGCGAGGGCGTAATTGTCGGAGCGCGTGAAGAAACTCTGCTGCAGTCGGAAGTCTGCCACGACCGGCACGCCAAGCCGCACCAGTTCGTCGCCGAGATCGCTGCGCTCGAAACCCGTGAGCCACATGCGCGCCGGCGGCTTCAATTCCGGGTCCGGCCGCCCGAGCATCTCAAAGTTGATGTCAACGACGATTTTGTCGATCGGCACGGGCGGATGATCGAGGGCGTAGTTCGTCCCAACTAACCCGATCTCCTCCCCGGTGGCGAAGAAGAACAGCAGCGTGCGGGGGGGCCGCTTGCCCGCAGCGAAGGCCTCCGCAAGTTCAAGGACGACCGCGCAACCGGAGGCATCGTCGTCCGCGCCATTGAAAATCCCGTCCTGACCCTCGGGAACAACTCGAGGCGGCAGGTGGTCGTAATGGGCGCTGAGCGCGATCACATCTTCGGCGAGTTGTGCGCTCGCGCCGCGGATGATCCCGATCACGTTCGCGGACTCCAATTCAATCGAGCGAATGGGCGCGTGCAGCGTGAGGCTGGCGATGCGGCGTTCCGCGAAGGCCGCGCGCAACGTGCCGCGGACGCTGATGCGCGGCGTCTGTGGCGCAACTCGCCCGCGCGCGCGCGGTGGCCGCTCCATGGGCCGACTGCCCGCCTCCTTGGCACCAAGTGCGACGATCAGTCCCCAGCCCGTGCCGTCGGGAATTCCAGCGGCGCTGAGCCACGCACCGCGCTCGGTCGCGTTTGCGGCCAGGAGCACCAAGGCGGCCCCGCTGTCGGCCTGCTTGGGGATCTCAGCGGCGGAAGCGACGGTGACGACCTTAAGTTCCCGCGCATCGCAGCCGCCCTCGGCCAAATCGAAATCCACGCCCGCGCGTGCTGTGATCTCGGCGCCAGCGGTGTCGGCGCATTTGAGCTCCGGGATCGCGAGGAATTCCGTGCGCCCCATGGGGACGCGCTGGAAGTACGTCCCGTCGTCGCCCGCGGGCGCGACGCCGAAGCGCTTCAACTCCTCGGCAAGATAGCGCGCAGCGAGCATGCCCTCGGGGCTGCCGGCGGAGCGCCCCTGCATCGAGTCCGCCGCCAGAGCAATTACGTGCCGACGCAAGTCTGCCGCGGTGACGTCGGCGGTGGTTTGAGCCTCGAGTCGAGGCGAACCCAGCGCCAGGAGCAGGAGAATGGATGCAGAGCGAAGGCTGGACGTGGTCATGGCTCACAGCTTAGCGAGTGAACCCCTGACGGCCGGAGCGGCCCCCAGTGCACGGGGGGCTCGCGCTTGGCAGGCGCGCCGCCAAGATTGCTCGGACGATGACTCCGCGGGCCCCCGGGTCACGGTGGAAGCTGGCGTTCGGGAGGCGCGGCCCTACCCGTCGAGGTCTCGCCTACGCGACCGCTTCTCGGATCGTGCGCAGCAGGCGCTCGTTGGTCTTCGGATCGGAGACGATCACGCGCACCACGCCTTCGATGTGGCGGGGCACGCTGACAAGGGTCGGATCCAGGCGGCGCGCGACGCGGCGCGCCAAATCCTGGGGTTTCTCACACTGCAACAAGATCCAATCCCCGATCGAGTGCAACGGTCGCACTCCAGGAATCAGGGAGAGGCGCGAGTAGAAACGATCCTTTTCCGCCACTGCATTCTCGTCGACCACGATGTACCTCAACGGATGTCTCGCCCGAAAAGTCCCGGCGAGCAGGCGGCGCGTGGGCAGTCTGACCTGAAGCGGTCGGGCCGACCCTGGCGCCTGGGAACGGTTCGAATTGGCGTCCAGACAGCGGGAGTTCACCCCTGATCAGCAGAAGCGACCCCCCCGAGCCCGTGCCGATCCCACAGTATCTGGTGGAACTAAGTCCCACAAGCACAATAGGTTCCGTCTGCTCGACGCATTCGGAGCCGTCTCGAATTCGGGAATGCAGGGTGCTATCCGCCCAGTGTGCACCTCGCCACAATCGCCCCATGCAAAGCACGGCGCGACGCGTCCGGGTGAGCGCGTCGACGTCGAATCTAGGCCCTGGTTTCGATCTTGTCGGCCTCGCACTGGATCGATTCCTCGAAGTTGAATTGCGCGCGAATTCCAACGCGCGCGAAACCGCGCTCGTGCTCGGTGAAGGTTGCGAGGAGTGGCCCGCCGGAAATCAAAACCTGCTCGTGCAGGCATTTTCGAAAGCTGCGCGCGCGCGCAATATCGACCCAACTGTCTTCGAGTTGAGCGTGCGCTCAGAAATTCCCGTGGGCCGCGGCATGGGTTCGAGCGGCGCAGCGCGCGTCGCAGCGGTGCTGCTGGCGGATTCCTTGCTGGAACTTCCAGCGAGCCGCAATGAGCTGCTTGAAGAGTGCATCGCGCTTGAGGGCCATCCGGACAACGCAACGCCAGCGCTGTTCGGGGGGCTCACGCTTTCGTTTCTCGATCGTGGTCGCGCGCAAGTGATCGAGGAAAACGTGCATGAATCGTTGGGTTTCGCTCTCGCCTGGCCCGATGCACAACTCGAAACCGAACAGGCGCGTCGCAGTCTCCCTCAGTCCGTGGATTTCGCCGACGCGCTGGAGAATCCGCGCCGGCTCGCATTCCTGTTGGAGGGCTTGCGCAGCGGAGATCCGCGGTTGATTCAGCTCGGAAGTCACGATCGCCTGCACGAGCGCTATCGCCTGCCGTTGATTCGCGGCGGTCGCGAGGCTCTGGAGAGTGCGCGCGAGGCCGGCGCCCACGCCGCCGTGATTTCAGGCAGCGGCTCAGGCATGTTCGCCATCTGCAGGCTGGGAGACCAGGAGCGCATCGCCGCCGCAATGGTGCGCGGATTCGAGAGCGCGGGCGCTCGCGCCATCGGCGAAAAGTGCCACATCGTGCGCGATGGGCCGCGAGTGATCACGCTGGGCTGAGGGCGCTAGATTCCGGCGCGCTCAGCCGTTTGCGAAGCCATGGCGGTATCCCTGGACGAAACTCGAGGCCTCGGCAGAACATGCGCTGGCGGTCACGGATTCCGTGGCCTTGCGTGCGCGGCGCGTGTCGATGGTCGCCACAGTCTCCAGGAATTCGCGCAAATGCGCCGGGGCGACGCAGAATTCGCGCAGGCCGACACCAATGAGCAACGGCAGATTGTGCGCGGTCGTCGCCGAGACCCCGAAAACCGAAAGCGACTTCGACTCGCCTGCACACGCCTCCACCAAGAGCTTCACCGCGCGCAACACGAACGGGTGGATCGACTCGAATTTCGCCTGCTGTGAGGGATTGTCGCGATCGGCCGCAAGCAGGTACTGCACGGTCTGGTCTAGCGACAACATCAGGAAGTCGCTCTCGCGCGCGAGGTCCTGGGCTCCGAAGAAAGCCGAGGGAGACTCGACAACGACGCCGACGTCGATGCGCTCCTGGAAGGGTTCCGAACCCTTGCGCAGCAAGAGTCGCTCCTCGAACAGGATCTCTTTGACTCGGCGCAAGTCGGCGCAGTCGTTGACGAAAGGGATCGCGATGCGCACCTGAGCGCCGGCAGCCGCGACGGATATGGCCTGCAGCTGCCGACGCAGCACGGATTCGCGCGCGAGCAGTGCGCGCACTCCGGCGCGGCCCAGGGAAGGGTTCTGCTCGCGCGTCTCGTGCAGGTAGCCAAGGCCCAGGCTGGAGTCGGCGTGCAGCAGTCGGAACGTGACCTTGTTCCCCGCCGCGGCGGACACGACCGCGGAGTAGTGCGCGATCAAGCCCTCGCGCGAGGGCGGCTCCTTGTCCACTAGGTACAGAAGTTCAGTGCGGAACATCCCCAGTGCAGTGAACCCCAGGCCGAACGCCTGGCTCACTTCGGGCACATTGCCGCAGGCGGCAGAAACGCTCAGGCGTTGACCGTCCTTGGTTCGCGCAGGTTTTGTCGCCCACTGAGGAGGGCCACCGCTCTCGTCCTCCACAAGCGGCTGCGCTTCAACTGCGGCCTGATACTGCTGGCGCACGCGTTCGTCGGGATTGATGCGCACACTGCCCTCGGTAGCATCCACGATCGCAAAATCTCCCTCGCGCACTGTCTCGAGCAGGCCGGCAACTCCGGTCATGGTCGGGATCCGCATCGTGCGCGCGAAGATCGCCGCGTGACTGGTCAAGCCGCCCTCTTCCGTCAGGATGCCTTGCACGTGTTCGCCCTGGAGGTTGAACATGTCCACGATCGACAGTTCGCGCGCCGCGAGGATGTAGTCGCGCGGAGGATCCGGGACCAGGCCGTCCTTGGGATGTTCGAGCTGGCGCAAGACGCGAATCGCCACGTCGCGCAGGTCCACGGCGCGCTCGCGCAGGGTTTCGCTCTTCACGAGGCGGAAAATGCGATCGAAGTCCGAGATCACCTTCGAGATCGCCGCTTCCAGCGCCAGTTGCTCGTTGAGGATCAGATTCTCGACGTCTGAGATGAACACCGAGTCCTTGAGGTACGCCACGTGCGTGTCGAGGATCCGAGCGTCATTGGCCGAGACTTTCCCCGAGAGGCGCGTCTTCAGTTCCTTCAATTGCAGCCGCGCGCCCGAGAGTGCCTGGTGAAATCGATTGAGTTCGGCTTCCACGCCCTCCACAGGCACTCGCGCCAAGGCAGCGCGCGATAGTTCGTGATCCTTCAGGTGCACGCGCCCAAGCACCAGACCCGGGGCAACGCAAACCCCGCGCAACGTGGGCGCCGGGGGTGGAGCCGACTCCGCCACGGACAGGGCGGACGCGTCCGCATCAGGTCGGACGGTTGTTTCGCTCGGCACGGGGATTTCGGACCCCGCGGGACCAGGACTCTTGGACGCTTCGGCCATGAGTGCATGGTACTGGCCCGGGGACCTGAAAAAAGCCGCTAGACCGGCGCGACAGGCCGCCGTCTTGCGGAGACAATGCCCGCCAATCCCATGCATCCCCGAATGTTCCTCGTGTTCGTCCTCGCGGCGCTGCCTGTCTGCACAAGCCAGCGGCCCGTAGCCGAGCTTCCGCGCGCCCCGCAAGCCTCAACGCAGCCGGCTTTGTCGGAGGTCGCCGACTACCCGCCCGGCGTGCCAACGGAATTCTGGGAAGTGGACCGAGTCGTGGACGGCGACACGATCTGGATCCAGCACCACGGAAAGCTGGAGAAGCTGCGGCTCTTGTGCGTGGACACCGAGGAGAAACTCGGCGTCGGAACTGGCTCGGCCTCCAAGCCCGGGACCGTCTTCGGCGAGACCTGCGCCCTGTGGGCGCAGGAGTTCTTCGCCGGGCTCGCCGCCAAGGGCGCGAAGCCGAAGGTCGGTCTGTACTTCCCCGGCGGCCGCGAACAGCGCGACGCATTCGGCCGCCTGCTATGCCACGTGATCCTCCCCGACGGGCGCGATTTCAATCTGCTGCTGGTCGAGGAGGGCAAGAGTCCCTACTTCAACAAGTACGGCAATTCGCTCGCGGCACATCAACTGTTTCTGGCCGCCCAGATGCGCGCCACGGTTGCGCAAAAAGGCATCTGGAACCCCAAGACGAATGTTCCGGAGAGCGAGACTGCCCCCAGTGCGCGCCGACCCTATGAATTGCTCCTGCCGTGGTGGAACGCCCGCGCCGCAGCCATCGATGGTTTCCGTGAACGCGAGCGCAAGGGAACCGACAACGTGGCCGACGCGGAGAATCCCGCAAGTCTCAAGGCCGCTGCCGAGCGCGCTGGCGAGGTTGAGGTGTTCGGCACGATCGAGCGCCTGTTCGATGAAAAGAGCGGCGACTGGACCTTGCTTCTGCGCGGCGAAGACAAACAAGCACAATTGCGCGTGCGCGTGCCCAAGGAGAAGCGCGCGGCCTTCGCGAAGTTCGACCTCGAACACCTGCACGAGGAAAACCGGCAGAATTACCTCTGGGTGCGCGGCAAGCTGAAGGCGGGATCGCGCGGATTCGAGCTGGAAGCGCTCGACCCCGCGCAGTTGCGAATCGCGGATCCTCAGTACGGAAGTTCCCCGCCTGCGAGGAAGTAGGCGCGGTCCAGTTTCGAGGTACTTTCGCTGCGGGACATCAGCGCCCGAGCTTGGCCTTCAACTCGACAACGACTTTTTCGAGGTCCGCGGCGCCCTTTGCATCCCCAAGCTGGCTAGCGAAAGCGCTGGCTGCCTGGGCCGAGACCAGCGCGCGTTCGTTTCGGCCCGCGGCCTCTGCCGCGCGCGTCATGACCTCGAGACAGGTGTACTCGTCGCTGCTCAGCCGGAGATCATGATTGATCAGGCGTGCCTGGCTGGCGCACTCCAGGGCCTTGAGAGGCTGGCCAAGTCCCGCGTGGGCACGGCCCATGGCGCAGAGGGCCATGGCAGTCCCCCACCAATCGCCCAGTGGCCGCGCCAATTCCAGCGACTCGGTGGCCTTGGACAGACCGATGTCGAAATTCTTCGAGCGCAGGGCCTTAGACGCTTCGCCGAACAGGGCCTGACCGCGGCGGAAGCGCCCCTGCTCGTCGGCATTCCAACTGCCGAAGGCCGCAGCGTAGTCGGCGAAAATCGCCGTGCCAAAGGCCTCGTCGGCCGCGGCAGCTCCGCGCAACGCGCGAGCCTCCATCGAGAGAATCACATCGGGGGCCGCGTCCCGGTTGTCCTCGAGGAGTTTCAGGCTGCCCTCAAGGTAGGCATCGATCGTTCCCAAGGCTTCCGTCGGGTGTTCCTTCCACAGTTTCACGATCGCGGCGTGATCGCGCTTGTCGTCGAGGCCCTCGAAGCGCGTGCGCAGGTCGTCCTCGCGGGATGCAAGGGTCAAGGTGGCCAAAGACAACAGGATCAAGGAAGCAGACCAGGCGATTGAAGCTGTATTCATAGATAGGTGCGGTTGGAGACCCTCGCTCACCAGCCTCCGCTCGCGCGGCGGGCCGGTCAAGGCCCGTGAAGATCCGCCGCCTGAATTGGGCAAGAAATCGATGGCGGTGAATGATCGAGAGAAAGCGCGAAAACGCACCTGATCGCCAAAGGCAGGCGCGACGATCGCGAGCCCGGCCGGTACTAGGAGTCCGTTGAAAAAGTCCCGTCGCCAGGCAAGGCGTGCGAAGGCGGAGCAAGGAGCGCGACAGAAAGTTGCGCAGGTGTCCCCGCGTTAGAGCGCGAAGCGCTCGTAGTGAAGGCTCCTGCGGAGCCTTCGCAGTGGGGTGCGGCCTTCCTGGCCGCTGAGCACGACTTTCCGA
>CANKOY010000016.1 GCA_947484275.1 Planctomycetota bacterium
TGTTCGCTTCGAGGTGACGGCGGATTCCGGCGAAGGTGTTGCGCCAACCCACTTCGCAGCCCGCGAAGAACAGGTCGGCCTCCTTCCCCAGCGGAAACCCATCCTGGGTGACGCACAGACTCGCGCCCTGTGCGTGCGGAGCCACCGCGAATTCCGTGACGAACTCTGCCTCGAAGGGCAGCGGGCCCGACTTCGCGCTGTAGCGGTAGTCGCCGAGCACCATGCGCCGCGGCGGATCGAACACGAGGATCTTCGCCTCGGTGTCGTAGTCCGGATCGTCGACGTCCGCGCCCCAGATCGCGCTGAAAGTCCCGCCGGCGCGTGGCTCGACGCTGGCCCGGGCGGCCTGCCACCAACTTTGGATCGCGAGCGGCGTGTGCAGCAGCGCGAAGAGTTGCTCCGGCGCCACGGGGAAGACCTCAGTGTGCACGTGTTTGCGAGTAGCCATGTTTCGCAGCCTCAGACCACGCCGAACGCGCGCACAGGAAACGTCCCGAAGCCCTTGACCTTCACCGGCACGGCGAAAAATCGCGCGCCGCGCTCGGGCAGCGCTGACAGTCCGCATAGATGCTCGACGATCGGAATGTCGTTGCCCAAGAGGACCGTGTGCACCGCGCGCTCGCCGCTGTCCACGGAATCGATGTTGTAGGAATCGATGCCTACCAGGACCGCGCCGCAGTCCACCAGCCACTGCGCCAGGTCCCCTGTCAGGTGCGGGTGGCCCTCGAAGTACTGATCGGTCCTCCAGTGTCGATCCCAGTCCGTCCGAACGAGGATCGCGCGGCCTTTGACCTCCTTGGGATCGAGGTCGAGCCGGTTGATCTCGCGGCCCGCTGGCCCCAGCGCTCGAACCACCAGGCACTCGAGATTGGCGAGCGAATCGAGAGGCAGCTCCGACAGGTCCTGCCCCTCTGAAAAGCGATGGAACGGGCTGTCCACGTAGGTCCCCGTGTTCGCCACCAGCTCAATCTTCCCGATCTGGAATTCCGTGCCCGGGCTGTAGCGCGCCCGCGACGCCTCTCGGCTCAGGTAGTCGCAGATCACCGGCGCCGGCAGACCCTTGTAGGTCACCATGCCGTGCTCGACCGTGTGGCTGACGTCGATCAGCGAGTGGCTCTTCGTCATGGGGTTTCCCGTGGAGGGTTCCGGAGGATACGTTTCTCGTCGCGCGCCCTCAAACCGGGCCGCGCCCAAGGAACCACGCATGCAATTCTTGTCCATCGCACTCCTGGCGCTGTCCCTCGCGGCCGTCTTCCTCGGCCTCGCCGCCGCTGGCCGCGCGTGGCTCGGCTGGGTGCTTGCGATCTGCGGCATCCTGGGCCTGTGGTGGCTCTCGACGCCGACCTACGTCAACGCATTTTGGAGCGTAGCAGGTGTCTTCCTCGTGCTCGTGTTGATCACTGGCATCGTGCCACTGCGCCGCGCGATTCTGTCGCCCGTGATCCTGCGCATCGTCGGCGCCATCCTGCCGAAGATGAGCGCCACGGAGCGCTCAGCCCTGGAAGCGGGCACGGTCGGTTGGGACGGCGAGTTGTTTTCTGGCGCCCCTAATTGGCGCGCGCTCGCGGATAGGAAGATCATCGGGTTGACCGAACGCGAGCAAGAGTTCCTCGCGGGCCCGGTCGAGGACCTCTGTCGTCTGGTGGACGACGATCGCGTGACGCGCGAAGGCGACCTCTCGCCCGAGGTCTGGGAACTGATCAAGACCCAGGGATTCATGGGCATGATCATTCCGCGCGAGTACGGCGGCCTGGGCATGTCGGCCCTGGCCCATTCGCAAGTGGTGGTCAAGCTCTCCAGCCACTGCATCACCGCCGCCGTGACCGTGATGGTTCCGAACTCCCTTGGGCCGGCGGAATTGCTGTTGCACTACGGCACGGATGCGCAGAAGAAACACTATCTGCCGCGACTGGCTCGCGGCGAAGAGGTGCCCTGCTTCGCCCTGACCGAGCCCGGCGCCGGGAGCGACGCCTCGTCCATGGCCGCCACAGGCGTCGTGTGCAGGGGAACGTATGAAGGTCGCGAAGTCCTCGGCATGCGACTGAACTGGTCGAAGCGCTACATCACTCTCGCGCCGGTGGCGACGGTGATTGGGCTGGCGTTCAAGCTGCACGATCCTGAACGCCTGCTCGGAGGTGAGGTCGAACGGGGCATCACCTGTGCGCTGATTCCCGCGAGCTTGCCGGGCATCGAGACGGGCGAGCGACACGACCCCCTCGGCGTTCCGTTCATGAACGGACCGACGACGGGCGTCGATGTGTTCGTGCCCCTCGATTGCATCATTGGCGGCGCGGACAACGCGGGCCTGGGCTGGAACATGCTGATGCAATCGCTGTCGGCGGGGCGCGGGATTTCGCTGCCATCGCTGTCGGTGGGCGCGGCACAGCTTTCCGTGCGCGCGGTCGGCGCCTACGCGTCGATTCGCGAACAGTTCAACTTGCCGATCGGGCGCTTCGAAGGCGTCGAGGCGCATCTGGCGCGCATCGCGGGCCTGACCTACGCCATCGATGCTGGGCGCAGGCTCGTGATCGGCGAGATCGACGCCGGTGGCAAGCCCGCGGTCATGACCGCGATCATGAAGGCCTACTCCACGGAGTCCATGCGCCTGGTCGTCAACGACGCCATGGACGTGCTCGGCGGCTCAGGCATCTGCCGCGGACCGCGCAACGTACTCGCACACGCCTATCAAGCGATCCCGATCGGCGTCACCGTCGAGGGCGCGAACATCCTGACGCGCACGATGATCATTTTCGGTCAGGGCGCGATCCGCTGTCACCCTTTCGTGCAACAGGAGATGGCGGCGGCGGAGTGCGGCAACGTCGCGAGCTTCGACCGCGCGTTCTTTGGCCACGTCAACTTCGTGTTCCAGAATGTCGGCCGCTCGCTGTTCCTTGGATTGTCGAACAGCGCCCTGGCCGCGTCGCCCGTGGGCGGAAGCGCTGCGCACTACGTGCGGCAACTGACGCGCGCCAGTTCGTCCTTCGCATTGCTGGCCGATGCTGCCATGGGGACCTTGGGCGGCACGCTCAAACGCAAGGAACTGATCTGCGGCCGTCTCGCCGATGCGCTGGCGTGGCAACTGCTCGCCAGCGGTTGCGTCAAACGCTTCCACGACGACGGTCAGCCCGAATCGGATCGCGCCGTGTTCCGCTGGGCGCTGGAGCACGCGCTGTACGAGATCCAGCGCGCCATGATCGGCGTGCTCGACAATCTCCCCAATCGCCCCGCGGCCTTGCTGTTGCGCCCGGTGATTTTCCCCCTCGGCGCGCGTGCGAAACCCCCGAGCGACCAGCTGGGCGCGGCGGTGGCGCGCGGAATACAGGACGGCAGGCCCCTGCGCACGCGGTTGTCCATGGACATTTTCGTGCCCCCGCCTGTGAAGTCCCGTGGGCAGTACAAAGTGCAACCGGGCATCGCGACGATCGAGCACGCGCTGGAGTTGTCCGTGGCCGCCACCCCGATCCGCGAAAAGCTGAAGCAGGCTCAACGCGAAGGCGCCCTGCCCAGGGGCAAGCTTTCTGATGTGCTCGCCGCAGCCGAGCGCAGCGGGATCATCACTGCGGCGGAACACGAGCGCGTCGGGAGCGCGGAACGAGCCCGCGAAGCCGCGATTCAGGTCGACGCCGCGCGCTGAGCCGCTGGCAGCGCGGCGCTCAGCGGCGTTCGACGACGATGACGCGGTCGATGGCGTCCACGGGATGCTGCTGAGCCACGCCGTCGGGCCACAGGACTTCCAGTGAATCGACCTTTGCGCAGGTGCCGAGCCCAAAGGTAACGACCGGCTCCACCTGGGAAAGGTAGGAACGGGTCGGCCACAGATCACGGCGCTGGGTTAGACCGCCAGCGGCCAGGGTCAGGCGCGCGCCGATGCCGTCTGGGTTGCCTGGCCCCCCCACCAAGCGCACGCGCAACCAGTGCGGAGCCAGGGATTGCTCGTTGCGCAGGAGCAGGGGCCGGTCGCCGCACTGGGTGATCAGCAAGTCGAGGTCCCCGTCGCCGTCCACGTCGGCGTAGGCCGCGCCGCGGCCCACGACCGGTGTGGCGAGGGCTCCCACCTTTTCGCGCGGCACTTCGGCGAAGGACGCGCGCGCCCGGGGCCCGACGTTCCAGAACAGTTGGGACGGCTGTCGGTAGCGCTGACTTTTCTGCAAGCGCTCGATGTCCTCGTCGAGGTGCCCGTTGGTCTGGAACAAATCCAGCCTGCCGTCGAGATCCACGTCGAGGAAAAGCACGCCGAATTTCAGCGCTTGCCGGCTTGGTCCTCCGACTCCCTCGGCCAGGGTCGTGTCCGAGAAGCGCCAGGTGTCGCGCGCGGCGACATAAAAGGAAGTCGGCTCGTTGGCGAAGTTGCCCACGGCGATCGCGAGGCTGCCCTCGTTGCGGAAATCGCCGACGTCCACGCCCATGGCTCCGGTGCTGGCGCCCGTGGCGTCGTAAGCCACGCCGGCCTGGACGCCGATTTCCTCGAAGCTCCCATCGCCCCGGTTCCTGAACAGGAAATTCGCGGTCGTGTCGTTGGCCACGAAGACGTCCGGCCAACCATCGCTGTCGAAATCCGTGAAGGCCAGTCCAAGGGCCTTGCCCACGGGCGTGCCCATGGCGCGGTTGGTCACCGTCACTCCGGCGGCCTTGGAAACATCGCGGAAGCTGCCGCTGCCGTTGTTGAGGTAAAGCGAGCAGTGCGAGCCGCCGTAGTTCTTGGGCGGCCCAAAGTTGCGGTTCGTGCCGTCGATCGAATATGCGATGCCCTGATCGATCTCACGGGACCAGCGCACGTAGGAGCACACGAACAGGTCCAAATCGCCGTCGCGGTCGCAATCGAAGAAACCTGCGCCTGTGCTCCAGCCCAGGGGATCGCCGCGCACGCCCGAGGAATCGGCGCGCTCGACAAAGCGCTCGCCCTCGCGCAAGAACAACCGGTTGCCGCCGACGCCGGTGAAAAACAGATCGCGATCGCCATCGCCGTCCACGTCCGCCACCGCCACGCCCATGCCGTAGAAGGACGTATCGAGGCCGAAGGCGCGAGTCACGTCCTCGAAGTTGCCGCGTCCGTCGTTGCGGTACAGGGCCGGGGTCGGCGTGGGTGCGTCCACGGGCCCGCGCTCCGGCCAGTTGGCACCGTTGACCAGCATGAGGTCCATGTCTCCGTCGCCCTCGAGATCGAAGAAGGCGCAGCCGGCGCCCATGGTCTCCGGCAGCCACTTCTCCCCGTAGCCGCCGGTCACGTGCCGGAATTGGATGCCCGCTTCCGCGGTGATGTCCGTGAACGGCAACTCGGGCGCGGCCAGGGCTTTCTCCTGGGCCTGGGCCGGTGCGAGCGTTGGCGCCAACTGGGGCGCGGCCTTGGGATCGGGACGCAGGTACGCCCACAGGGCAAAGCCAGCGCAAGTGAGCAACACCAAAGCCAGGGCCGACCAGCGGAACGCGCGGCCTATCACTGCGTCGTCGACGGGTGCGAGGTCGCCGTCGTCGACGGGTTCCTCTTCCGTGCCGTTGCCAGAGTCGACTATGGTCACTTCACGTCCATCGCGGAAGGGCCGTCCCCGAGTCCGTAGGCACCGGAGCGGCCGAGGTCGTAGATCACAACGGCCTCCGAGGCGCGGTCCGCCGCAGGATAGCGTTTGCGTGCGGCGGAGATCGCCATGTCGCTGGCGTTGTCGTCGGGGCGGTAGCGCTCGTGCTCGCTCCGGTGCAAGCGCGCCTGATTCGCATCGCCCAGTTCCTCGAAGAGCAGCGCGAGGCCGTAGTGCGCGTCCGCGTTTTCCGGGTCGATCCGCAACGCGCGCGCGTGCCACTCCACGGCTTCGCGCACGAGCGTCTCGCGCGCACTGCGCCGTTCCTCGCCGCGCTCCTGCTTGGCTCGCTCGTAGCACGTCCGGCCCAGCTCATTGAGCAGGCGATAGTCCTTGGAAAAATCGAAGCCGCGCTCGCGCGTTTCTTGCGTATCCATCGTCGCCAGGGAGCGGAAGTTCTCCAGCGCGGCGTCGAAGTCGCCGTTCTGCTTGTTGAGCACCCCAGTGTGCCAGGCGATCGACCAGGGCGGCGCCGCAGGCTCGAAGGCCGCGGCCCGCTGCAGCGCTGCCACCGCTTCGTCGAGACGACCTTCGCGGATGTACACGCGCGCCAAATTGAGTGGACCGTCCGGCCGTTTCAGCTCCTCCACGCGCAGGAAAGCCTCCTCCGCTTGGCGCAATTCGCCCTTGTGCGGACCGCCCTCGCCGCCCTTCAGCAGTCCGCCAATGCCGTAGTCGTTCCAGCGCTGCCACGGAGGGATTGCGGACTCGGCGTTGTTCGGCTGCGGCGAGTTGCCGACCGGGAAGGTGAGCACATCCGTGGCCAGAGTCAGGATCGGCAAGTCGTTCGTCCTGAACGCTTCGCCCTGAAACAAGCGCACGTAGGTCGCGTCGAACTTGCGATAGCGCAGCGCCACTTCCACCTGAATCTCGCCGCGCGCGTCCGCGGGTACGTCGAGACGGAAGTGAACGACGTCTGCCGCGCCCGGCGGGATCTGATGGTTGTAGAGCGGCAGGAAAATGCTCTCGGCGTTGCGTCGGTCGATGCGCCGACCCTCGCGATCGATCACGAAGGCGTTGACGAAGTGCGACCAGGGATCCACTTCGCGATCCGGCTCGCTCAGGCCGCCACTGCGGCCGATGATTCGCTCGCCGTTCCTGACCGTGACGTCGAGCCAGACCTCGTTGCTGTCGGCGGTTCCCTGCGTGAACAAGTGCCCCATCTTGACTGCGCGGATGACTACGTCGAGGAGGTAGCGCTTGCCGGCTTCCAGAGCGGGCACCTGGGGCCGCAGCGGTGCGCTGAGCGCGCCGTCGATGGTGCCTCCCTGGCGCAGACCGAAGATGTCGACGCGCATTACGCCCTTCACGAACGCAGCGTGGGCCTCGTTCACCGACGGGGGGAGCTTGAGCAGGTGCGGAAGCGCCGTGTTCGCCGAAGGAAACTGGTGGCTGTGGACCTGCATTGCTCCCTTTCCGCCGAAGTCCTTCGCGCCGAAGTCGTCGGAATCCACCAGGGGCATGTGGCACGCGTTGCACGCGGTCTCCGCCTTGGGCGGATAGTAGAAGGACGTGACCCCGTGCCCCGAAACGCCGGAAAGCAAGAAAGCGTCGTAGTGGTTCTGGCCGCGCAGCCACTTGTAGTCGTTCAGTTCGGGCGGCAAGTGAACTTTGTGGCATGAGCCGCAGAACTCGGGCGTCTTGTGCAGCGGCTTGAGGAAGGTGGCCTTGTGAAACGCGGGCTTGCTCAAGATCATCTGGCGATTGACCCAGCGCAGCATCGCATTGTCACTGAAGGCGAAGGGATAGTGCTGGGCCTGCTCGATCGTGTACGAGGCGTTCCCCTTGACGCTGTTGATCGCGGTGATCGAATGGCACACCGTGCAGGTGATTCCCGCCTGGGCGTCCTTGTCGCTGGCCAAGTCGTACTCGGGATCGTCGAAGCGCGGATCCTCGAACTCGCCGCTGAAAAAGGGCACAGGGTCGTGGCAGCCGGCGCAAAAACGCGAGCCGCGCACGTGCCCGTCGCGCTCGAACAAAACCTTGCGCGTGTTCTTGACACTGAACAGGTAGGCCGGATTGTTGAACGACGAGAAGCGGTGCACGCTCTCGCTCCAGGTCTTGTGGATGTCCGCGTGGCACTGCAGGCAGTAGCCGTCGTTGAGCATCGCCTCCGAAGGAATGAACTTTCCGTCGGCCGTCAGGGCCTGCGATGGAAAGAAGTACTCCTGTCCCGCCTTGGGTCCCACGGCCGCCGCGCGCGGGTCCTGGGCGTGCAACAGGGCCATGAGGCCGGCGAACCCCACACCGATCCCGCCCCAAGTGAATCCGACTTTCCAGCGGATCCGCTTGCCCGCCAATCGGTGCAGCACGAACAACCACACGACGAACACCGGCGAAATCACGTGCGCCCAATAGCTCAACGAGCGCGATTCCGGCGTCTTTAGCGGCGAATAGCCATCGAGGCGCACGATCAAGAATCCGCTCGCCAGCATCACGAGCACAGAGAGCAAGAGCCCAATCCCCGCGCGCACCGCGCGGCGATTTGGCCGGTCGTGGGCAGCGCGCAAATGAATGGCCGCAAAAATCAGGGTCGGCGCCGTGATCAGCACGCCGACCCCCACGTGACCGAATGCCATCAAGTGGTAAAACGCCGTCTGGTACAGCGCCCCCGTGCTCCATTCAAGAAATGTGATCGCGCCCAGGTAGATCGAGTTGACGCTCAGGATTGCAAAGGTCCCAAGCAGCCAGGCCAGTAGCCGAGCCTGCCTTGGGCCAACGGCGGGGACATATTTCTTGCGTACAGGGGACGACCCCGGTCGATCAAGCGCAGGTCGGTCGGTCACGATGCTCCAATCCTAGCCAACCGGGCGCGCGTGAGTCAGCGCTGCGGGGCCGCGGTCCGGGGGCTGGGGTGTTCGGGTCCTGCGACCCACCGGGATCCGCTCGCGACTTGGGATCGCGCATTCAGCGCGATCTCGCGCTGGGATTCCGGGTCTGGCCACGACGCGAGTCTACAGCGACCTTAGGATTTTCGGATGATGCATTCCGCAGCGAAGCGCCCACTGATTGTGCTGGCAGCCCTCCTCCCATGCGCCTGCGATGGCCTACCGTCCACCCAGACACCGGCCGCGTTTGCATTCGTCGACGTTGCGCGGGCCGGCGGCATCGATCACGTGTGCCTGAGCGGCGATCCGCGGCGCTGGTACATCGTCGAGTCCAATGGCAACGGCGCCGCGTGGCTGGACTGCGACGGCGACGGGGACATGGACCTGTTCCTCGGCAATGGATCCACGCTCGAGTACCTGGAGAACGGCGCACGCTTGCGCGCGCGAGCCGACGGGCGCTCGAAGTTGTACCGCAACGACGGCGGGATGAAATTCACCGACGTCAGCGTGGCATCCGGCCTCGACCGCGCTGATTGGGTCAACGGCGTCGCCACCGGCGACGGCGACAACGACGGCGACACGGACATGTACCTGGCCTGCTTTGGGGCGGACGTGTATCTGCGCAACGACGGCGGCCGCTTCGTGGACGCCACGCAAGAGAGCGGCCTTGGCAACTTGAAGTGGGCGGCCTCCGCGGCCTTCGGCGACGTCGACAACGACGGCGATCTCGATTTGTACGTGGCAAACTACTGCGAGTTCGACCTCGCAGCGCCTCCCGACGGGGGCGCGCGCAACAAGATCGGCGAGATCGAAGTCGGCTGGGGACCCGAGGGCGAGAACAAGCGCGGCTTCAATGTCGGCGCGCCCGACGTTTTTTTTGAAAACCTCGGCGCCGGAAAGTTCCGCGAGGCCACCGCGGCGTTCGGCTTCGTGCTGGATAAACCCCATTGCTCCTACGGCGTGACCTTCAGCGACGTGGACGGCGACGGTTGGCAAGACGTACTGGTGGCCAATGATCTGCAGCCCTGTGATTTGTTTCACAACGACGGCCGCGGACGCTTTCGAGAGCAGGGACTGCAGCGCGGCTTTGCCCTGACCGCAGCAGGCGCCCCGACCGGCGCCATGGGCATGATCGCCGCGGACATCGACGGCGACGGGGATTTCGACGTGCTGCGCACCAACTTCGATTTCGAAGCGAACTCGCTGTTGATCAATGACGGCAAGGGCAATTTCAAGGACGTCGCGGGAGCCCTCGGGCTGGGTGAGCCCAGCGTGGACAAGCTCGGCTGGGACGGCGGCTTCTTCGACGCCGAGCTCGACGGCGATCTCGACCTCATGGTCGCCAACGGACACGTCTATCCCCAGGGAACCCAGATCGACATGGGGCCGTGGAAACAGGTGACTCAGTTCTTCGAGGCGCGGCGCGACGGCGGGGCAGGCTTGCGCTACGAGGATGTCACGGCGCGTGCTGGCGCAGGCCTGAGTGGCGCTCACGCGGCGCGGGGACTGGCGCTCGGTGACGCCGACGACGACGGAGACATCGATGTCGCGGTACTCGCAATCGATGAGCAGGTCAGACTTCTGGAAAACCAAAGCCCGCGCCGGGGCCATTGGGTCAGTGTGCGCACCCGCGGCACGCGCTCCAACCGCGACGGATACGGCGCAGTGATTCGCGTCACCGCCGGCGGCCGGACGTTCGCAGCCGAGTCGCGCAGTTCCAGCGGCCTCTACAGCGCGAACGATCCGCGAATCCACTTCGGCCTCGGCGCGGTGGACGGAATCGAGTCGATCGAAGTACGCTGGCCCAGCGGCGCGCGCTCGCGCCTGGTCAAGCCGGCCCTCGATCGCTTGCATGTGATCGAAGAACCCATGGAGAACACAAAATGAGAGTCGCGCTGGTCTTTCCGCCTCAGGGACATTTCACGCAGCCGTACCTCTCGCTTCCGTCGCTGGCGGCGTATTTGCGCGCCAATGGGATCAGCGACGTACATACGCTCGACGCTTCGATCGAGTCCTACGACTACTTCATGAGCCGCGAACGCCTGGGACGTTCGTTGGTGCGCGTGCGCGCCTCGGCGGCCCTGGCGGAACTCGAAATGCGCGACGGGCTCGATTTCAGCGCCATGGAGCGCTACCAGCGTCTGTCAGAAATTGCGCTGATCGGCGACGACTTGGTCGCGAACATCGACGAAGCCAAGCGCATCCTGCGCACGGCCGAGGACTTCTACGACTACGAGCGCTACCTGTGGGCCGGTCGCACGCTCGAGCAGGGCTTGCGCCTGTTCTCCGCCGAGTATTCGCCGTCGCGCTTGACAGCCCACGGATTCGTGACGCGTTACTCGGTCGAGCGTTCGAGTGAAATCGTCGCGGCCCTGAGCGACGAGGCGGAGAATCCCTACATCGAATACTTCCGCGAGCACACGCTGCCCCAGTTGCAGGCGCTCGATCCGGACTTGATCGGGATCTCGGTCACGTTTCCCAGTCAGGCGATCCCGGCCTTGACCCTTTGCAAATTGATCAAGGCCTGGAAACCGTCGGTGCACATCACCCTCGGCGGCGGATTGTTGGCCTACGTGGCGGAAAAGCTGTCCAAGCGGCCTGAAATCTGGGACCTCATCGATTCGTTCGTGATGCTCGAAGGCGAAGGCCCGCTGCTCAAGCTGGCCCAGGGCATCGAGCGCGGCGATCTCGACCTTTCGCGCATCGGGAACTTGATCTATCGCAATGCTGCGGGAGAAGTCGTGCAAACCGCGCGCGCCGAACCGCTCGACATCAAGACGTTGCCGACGCCGGATTTCGACGGGCTGCCGCTGAAGAAGTACTTCACGCCGGAACTCGTCCTGCCGCTCGCCGCCACGCGCGGGTGTTATTGGGGCAAGTGTGTCTTCTGCACGCTCTACACCGTGATCGGTCCCGGCTATCGCGGACGCAGCATCGCGCAGACCGTGGAGGACATGCGCGTGCTCAAAGCGAAGTACAACACGCGCTACTTCTATCTGGCGATCGAGGACCTGCCGCCGAACATGGCCAAGGCCCTGCCCCAGGCGATTCTCGACGCAAAGCTCGACGTCGCCTGGTGGGCCGATGCGCGCCTGGAGCACGATGTGTTCGATCAAGAGGTCTGCGACAAGCTGGCGGCCTCGGGCTGCAAGCGCTTGGCCTTTGGCTACGAGTCGGCGTCTCAGCGCGTGCTCGACCGCATGTGCAAGGGCATCGATCCCCTCGCCAGCATGGACCTCGTGCGGCGCGTGCGCAATGCGGGCATCTCGGTCACGCTCTACGCCATGATCGGATTCCCAACGGAAACCACCGAGGAGGCACGCCATACACTTGCGACCGTGCTGGCCAATCGCGATCTGATTCAAGAGGTCAGCGTGCGCGTCTTCTACCTCGACGAATCGAGCGAGATCTACAAGCGCCGCGCGGAGTTCGACATTCTCGAGGTCTACCCGGATCCCCAATCGGACTTGCAGGTCTACTACGACTTCAAACCCGGCAGCGGCATGACGCGCCGCGAAGCGCGCGACGTGTATCTGGAATTCACCCAGGCACTGCGCTCGCATTTTCCGGTGTTCCAGAACACGAACATGCTCTACCACGAGCTGAAGAGTCACTACTTCCTCTACCTGGCGAAGGCCGGATCCTGGGAGGCCCTGCGCGACAACGTGCTCGAACGCGACGACAGACGCGCGTCCCTTTCCAGCTCCAGCGTCAAACCCCAGGCCGCGTCGGAGTTGCGCACGCTCGAGCTCGGCTTCGACCGCGCGCGCATCGATCAACGCTTGTCCAAGATCGATTCCGCAACGCTGCGGCCGCGCTATCAATCCGACATGGTCGACGACGAGGACCGCGCGCACTTGGACCGCACGCTGACCATCGAGCCCAAGGATGCTTCCACGTTGATCTACGACACGCGCACCGCGGAACTCCACTGTGTGTCGCCCGCCACCGCCGTGCTGCTCGAGCGCTGCAACGGCACGCGCACCCTGGAACAAGTCATCGAAATCGTCCCCGCTCCCGTTCGCGACGACGCCCTGCGCTGCGTCGAACAACTGGCGGCCCACACCTGGATCCAATGAGCGACAACACACCCGCGCCCCGCAGCTCACCGACCCCGAGCACTCCGCCCAAGCAAGGCGACCCCGCGGCCAATGCCACGGGCATTCCCGGTACCCCTCTCGCTCCGGGAGTCCAAAAGCCCGGCCTCAAGTACGAGTTCAAGATCGCCCCAGCGGATCCCAAGCGCAACTCGATCGACTTCGAGGACGTCGCGGACAAGTAGCGCGAGCACTGACTCAATGCGCTGCTTCGCTAGCCGCGGGTCGCGCGCAGGCTGGCTGCGCGCGCTTCACTGCTTCGCGAGCGCCTTCAATTCGCCAGCCGTGAACATCCGCGTGCGGCCGCGCAATTGCGCTCGGATCGCCTTGATTTCTTCCGGCGTCACCGGATCTGCACCGTGGCCCCACTCGCGGCGCACGTAGGTGAGCGCGCCCGCCAGGTCTTCGTCCGTCCCCACGACCGCAGGCATCTCCAAGTCCCAAGTGTTGCCGCGGACCTCGATCGGCCCCGACAGGCCATTGAGCAGGATGCGGCCCAGTGTCGTCGGATCGCCTTGCACCCATTCGGAACCGCGCAGAGGCGGCCCCATGCCTTCGAGGCCCTGGCCAGAACTCTGATGGCAACTGGCGCACAGATTGGCGAAGAAGGCGCGGCCGTGCTCGAAGCGCTTCAACTCCGCCGCATCCAACGGGCGCACGGGAATTTCGCCGTCGAGGGCGTGTCCTGGCCAAGAGATGGAGTCTTGCAATTCTCGCAGCGGTTTGCCGCTCTCGGGATCGAGTTGCTGCGCAAGCCTCGATAGGTTTCGCATTGCGCGCGGCTCTTCGATGAAGCGCAGTGCCGCCGGCCGTCCGGGACTTGGCGTGCTGCGGCCTTGCAGGAGACCCGCGATCAGCGCGTCGCGCTGCCAAGTGATCCGCCGCCCTTCGACGATCCACTCGAGCACGCGCGCCATGCTGCCGTGGTTGCCCTCGCGCGCAATGGACGCCGCCACGAGCCGCAGGAGTTCAACGCGCCCCGGTCGTTCGGACTCGAACGCGTCCGCGTTCAGCAATTGCTCGAGGAAAAACACCTCGCGGCGCGCCAAGCTCGAAAGCACACGGCCGCGATCGCCTGCATCCGATGCATCTTCGAGGAGCAGCTCGAGCAGCGCGCGCTCCGCGCGATCGGTGTGAACTTCCCCAAGGGAGAAAATCACCTGCGCGCGAATGAGGGCCGTGTCCTTGCGCGCCATCTGAAGCCACTGGGTCAGCATTGCAGAGTCGCTGCCAACGAAGGGCTCGCTGGTTCGCAGCGCGCCTTCGCGAACGCGCTCGTCGGGATCCGCGAGCAACGTCTTCCACAATTCAGGAACAACTCCGCGCATGCCGGCCAGTGCCCAGGCCCCATGCAGCCGCGCCAGCGGCTTGGTCGTGTTCGCGACGAGTTCGCGCAGCGCCCCGTGGGCCTTGCTCTCCTCCGCACCTTCTTCGACAAAGACCTGTTGCACGCGATCGCGGATCCAGCCGTTGTCCGACTCGAGCGCGCGCGCAAGGTCTGCCCAGGAAGTCTCGCTGAAATCTGGCGCCGCGACTTTCGGCGCTCCCGTGGCGCGCACGCGCCAGATGCGTCCGCGGCCAATGGGCTGCTCCAACCCGCGCGCCTGGACTTGCTTCGCCAGAAACGTGGTTACGAACAGGCGATGTTGGATCAGCCCGCGGTACATGTCGGCCACGTACAGTGCGCCATCGGGTCCGTCGCACAGGAACGTCGGGCGAAAGCGCTCGTCCGTGGACGTCAGGAAGTCGAGGCCGCTTTCGCCGTGGCGCAAGGGGCGCGCGCTGACCATTCCCTCGAGTTCAGTGAGCTCGTAGGCGAGGACAAGGTTGGCTGACGGCTCGCAGACGAACGCGCCACCGCCGTAGGGCGCCGGAAACGTGCCGCCGCGGTAGATCCACGGCGCGCAGGTCGCGGTCGCCTTGGCGAGCTTGCCGTCCACCAAAGTCCCCGCGCGATAGCCGCGGTTCACGCCCGGTGTAACGCGCGAGGGTCGCACGCTCAGATCCGCGGCGATGCGCTCGTTCGTGCCGCGGGCTGTTCCAGAATTCGGATTGCGCACCGCATAGCGAGCGGCGATGCGATCGCCGCGCAGTGGATCGGAGTTGTCGTTGAAGTACAGCCGACCGCGATCGTCCTGGGTGATCCCCCACTGCCCACCGCCCGCCGTAGCTTCGCGCTGAAAGCGCTTGTCGCGCCAGACGTACCGCCAGGGAACGTTGGCGCAGGCGAAGGCGTTGTCCAAGGTCGGCAAGAGCCCGTTGATCGCGTGCTCGGGGCTCGAGATTCCCGCCAGCCCGCGATCGATCACCGTGCGTTCGTCCGCGACACCGTCGTCGTCAGTGTCCTGCAGGAACAACAGTTCAGGCGGAGAAATCACCAGAGCACCGTCGCGCGTCAGTGCAATCGCGCGCGGCAGCACCAGTCCGTCGGCGAAGATCGTGCGCTCGTCCATGCGTCCGTCGCCGTCGGTGTCGCGCAGCACGGCGATCGATCCCGTGGGCAGGGCTTCGCCCGTCGCCGCGAGGTCGTGCATGTACCCGCTCATCTCGACCACCCACAGTCGGCCGTCGATGCCGAAGGTCATGGCCACGGGGTCCTGGACCAAGGGCTCGGCGGCGACCAATTCGATTGCGAAGCCAGGCGGCAACGCGAAGGTTGCGTGCTGCTCCTCCCACGACAAGGGCGGCGAGGGTGGGATCGACAGGCTCGGTGAAACCGGCGGCTGCTCCTCCCCGGCCACATCGCCGTTCTGGGCAGCCAGGGGTGCGGCGCCGAGGATCAGGGCGAGGAAAGCGCATACCGCGTTCATGGATCGCAGACCATCGCAGCCGCCGCCGCCCTGTGCAAGGGCGGGCAGGGAGTCGGGTGATTCCTGCAGAAACGCCTGCAGTCGGGTGGCCTGCTCTGCGCTGGACCCTTCGATCCCGCGAATTCTCCGGGCGCCGCACACACCCCACAGAAGGCCCCACGCCATGCGTCCCTCCACTCTGCTGCTTGCCGCTGTCCTGACGATCCTAGGCCCGAGCCTCGGAGCGTTCGCTCTGCCGGCCGACGCGCTGCAGGTCTACACCACAACCGACCCCGACATCGCGAGCACGAAGCCCACGAGCGTGCTTGCGAATCCCTGGGGCGCGCCCGCCGCCGGGGCCCCGGTGACGATTGCCCCGGGTCAGACGATCTGGTTTGGCTTCCTGAATACGCCCGACCCCGACAAGCGCAAATACTTCCGCTTTGAAATGAGCGCGCCGGCCGGAGGACTGCTCGGCCTGACGTTCGGGAGCGCAGCCGGCTTCTCAGACGCAGGTGACGACAGTCCGGTGTCCAAGAAGTTCGTGTCCTCCTACCTCGACGGCAATCTGGCGGTGCGCGAATACCGCTTCACGCCACAGCCCGAATGGGAGCGCATCTCCTACACGAATCCCGCGGGCGGCGCGGCGGTGATCGTCAACGTCTCCGCGGGCAGCGCCTGCGCAAACAGCCGGCCCGATTTGCTGACGAGTTCGCTGATCGTCGACGCAGGCTCGATCGGCTCGGCCACGCCCGGCGCCATGTATGGAACGCCGCGATTCAACGCGCTTTGGATTTTCCCAGCGACGGTTCCCGTGAATCCCGCGGCTTTGCAGCCCTTCAGCGCGCCGGTGGCGAGCGGTAGCTGGACCTCCTCGGTGGTGTACCAGACTCCGCTCGGCGGTCAGCGTCCGCTCGGCGGCGTCCTCTGGCACACGCTCGGTCTTGGCCTGCTGCCCGATCAGGACTTCAGCCTCGCACTGGCGCTGTTGAACTCACTTGTGGACAGGCACTACGAGTTCTACGCATTCAATGCGACCAGCCAGCAAATGCTGCAGCTCAGTCTCGACCTGAGCGACCTCGAGCCGCTCACTTACTGTGTTGGAAAAACGAACTCCTTGGGCTGCACGCCCGCGATCACTTCCCAGGGAATGCCGAGCGCCAGCGCATCGAACGGATTCAGCGTGAGCTGCGCGCAGGTGCGCAACAACAAGCCCGGCGTGCTCCTCTACGGCCTGCAGGGTCGCGGCTCGAATGCGTTTCAGGGCGGGACGCTGTGCCTGCAGCCGCCGATCCGGCGCACACTGGGGACGAACTCGGGCGGCACCGGCGCGCCGGCGAACGACTGCTCCGGACTGCTTTCAATCGACATGAACGCCTTCGCGGCGGGAGCGCTCGGCGGATCTCCCGCGCCTGAACTCTCGCAACCTGGCCGCAGCGTCTATTGCCAGTGGTGGTCGCGCGATCCCCAAGATCAGTACGGCTCGTCCCTGAGCAACGCTCTCGAGTATGTCGTCGGGAACTGAAGGACTCAGAGCGCGTCCCAATCCCTGGCTGGCCGCTTCGGATTGGGACGTGGTCTTAGTCAGGTGATTTCATGCGCCTCGCGATCGACGAACCACGTGGCGTCACCGAAAATGCGGGCAGGACTTGCGTGCTCATTCCCCTCGGGCGCGAGGGCGCGCTGAACGCTCTCGGCGCGGTCGCGGCCGGTGGCGACAATTAGGACCTCGCGCGCGCTTGCGAGTGCGGGCGGCGTCAGCGTGATGCGTTGCACGGGACGCGTCGGAGCCTGGACCGGCATGGCCAGGCGCTCGCGCTCGCGCACCGCGGGCGAATTCGGATACAGCCCAGCGATGTGTCCGTCTGGGCCGAGTTCGGCGAGCAGCACGTCGAACTCATCCGGCAACATGCGTGCGTACTCTTCCGCCGTCAGGTCGCGATCCGGCAGTTCGGCTTCGATGCGCCGGAACTGGAAAAGGTCGATGCGCGGGTTCTTCAGGAACTTGTCGATCGCTTCGCCGTAGTTCGACGCGGGGTGCGAGATCGGAATACAGCGCTCGTCCGTGAAGTAGAACGTCACGTCCGACCAGCGCAGTTGGAACTGCGCCAGTTCCGTGTAGATCGGCCGCACGAACGGACCTCCGGGCAACGCGACGTTGCACCAACCGCGCTCCAGGGTCGCGCGCTCCACGCAGGCGGCGAGATGCGCCGCGGCGGCGTGGGCGAGCTTGGGGATGCTATCGAAGACTTCGATTCGCCGCGCCATGGCGAGCGACGGTCCTATGTCATGTCGTTCAGCGAGTCTCGGCCAGCAAGCGCCGCAGCACGTACTGCAGGATGCCGCCGTTTCTGACGTATTGAATCTCTTGCGGCGTGTCGATGCGCACGCGCACGCTGAATTCCTTGACGCTCTTGTCCTCCGCGGTCGCGCGCACTATTTGTTCGCGGCCCGACTTGAAGCCGGACTCGATCGCTTCGCCCAAGCCCGGGAAGGCGAAATGCTCGCGGCCCGAGAGCCCGAGGGATTCCGCGCTCTCGCCGGCCTTGAACTGCATCGGGACGATTCCCATGCCCACCAGATTCGAGCGGTGGATGCGCTCAAAACTCTCGGCGATCGCCGCGCGCACGCCCTGCAGGTACGGGCCCTTGGCGGCCCAATCGCGCGAAGAACCGGCGCCGTATTCCTTGCCCGCGAGCACGATCAAGGAAGTCTTGTCCTCTGCGTAACGCGCGGAAGCATCGAAGATCGACATCTGCTTGCCGCTCGGCAGGTGCAGCGTCTCTCCGCCTTCGACGTTGACGAGCAACTTATTGCGCAGACGCACGTTGGCGAACGTTCCGCGCACCATGACCTGGTGGTTGCCGCGGCGCGCGCCGTACTGGTTGAAGTCCGCTGCGGCCACACCGTTGTCCACGAGGTAGCGGCCTGCGGAACTGCTGGCCTTGATCGAGCCCGCGGGAGAAATGTGATCGGTGGTCACGCTGTCGCCGAGAAACGCCAGCACGCGCGCGCCTTCGATTTTCTTGAACGGCACGAGCTCGCGCGTCAGGCCGTCGAAGTATGGCGGCTCCTGCACGTAGGTGGATTTGCGATCCCACGCGTAGGTCGAACCCTGGGGCACCGCCAGGGTGCGCCAAGCGTCGTCGCCGCGGTACACGTTCGAGTAGTTGCGCGTGAATTGCTCGGGATTCACATGCTGCTGCACCGCGTCGCGAATCTCCTTCTGGGTCGGCCAGATGTCCCGCAGGAAAACAGGCTTGCCGTCGGAGCCAGTGCCCAGGGCCTCGGTCTTCGGATCGAAGTTCACGCGACCCGCGATCGCGTAAGCGACGACCAAGGGTGGCGAGGCGAGGTAGTTGGCTTGCACCGCAGCGTGGATTCGGCCCTCGAAGTTGCGATTGCCCGACAGAACGCCCGCGACGTACAGCCCGCCCTGGTCGATCGCAGCCTGGATCGGCGCGGGCAAGGGACCCGAGTTGCCGATGCACGTGGTGCAGCCGTAGCCGACCGTGAAGAATCCGAGCGCTTCAAGATGCTTGTCGAGCCCCGAGGCCGCGAGGTAGTCGCTGACCACCTTCGAACCGGGGGCGAGGCTGGTCTTGACCCAAGGCTTGGTGGAGAGCCCGCGCGCGCTCGCCTTCTTCGCCACGAGCCCCGCGGCGAGCATCACCGACGGATTCGAGGTGTTCGTGCAACTGGTGATCGCGGCGATCACCACAGCGCCACTGGACAGCTCAAAGGTCTGATTCTTGTAGTTGACCGAGACCCTCGCCGGCGCAGTGGCCACCGCAGTGGCGCTCGACGACGGAGCGGCTTGCTTTGCCGTCTTCGGTGCGGGCGCCGTGCGCAGGGCCTCGTCGAAGGACGCTTTGACCTGACTCAAAGTCACGCGATCCTGGGGCCGCTTCGGCCCAGCGAGGCTCGGTTCGACAGTGGCGAGATCCAGTGCGAGCGTGTCCGTGTAGTTCGCCTCGGGCGATTTCGAGTCGAAGAACAGCCCCTGCGCTTTCATGTACGCCTCTACCAGCGCTACGGAATCCGCGGAGCGACCGCTGAAACGCAGGTAGGCGATCGTCTCGGCGTCCACGGGAAAAATCCCGCAGGTGGCGCCGTATTCGGGCGCCATGTTCGCGATCGTCGCTCGGTCTGCGAGCGGCAAACTCGCGAGTCCGGGTCCGTAGAACTCGACGAATTTTCCGACCACGCCCTTCTTGCGCAGCATCTCCGTCACGCGCAGCACGAGATCGGTCGCGGTGGATCCCTCCGCCAGCTGGCCCGAAATCTTGAAGCCGACCACCTGAGGCAACAGCATCGACACCGGTTGACCGAGCATCGCCGCCTCGGCCTCGATCCCGCCGACGCCCCAGCCGAGCACGCCCAGGCCGTTGATCATCGTCGTGTGCGAATCCGTCCCCACCAAAGTGTCCGGGAACGCCTGGACCACGCCACTGACTTCCTTGGTCATCACAACGCGCGCCAAGTACTCGAGGTTGACCTGGTGCACGATGCCCGTGGACGGCGGAACGACCTTGAAGTTCTGGAACGCCTGCTGGCCCCAGCGCAGGAACAGGTAGCGCTCGCGGTTGCGGGCGAACTCGACTTCGGTGTTCGCGCGCAGGGAATCCGGCGTGCCGAAATTGTCCACCTGCACGGAGTGGTCGATCACAAGCTCCACCGGCTGCCCCGGGTTGACCTTTTCGGGATCGCCACCGAGGCGCTTCATCGCGTCGCGCATGGCCGCCAGGTCGACGACCGCCGGCACTCCCGTGAAGTCTTGCATCAAGACGCGCGCGGGCGTGAAGGCGATCTCGGCGTCGGGCTCTGCCGCGGCCTTCCAGTTCAGGACCGCTTCGATGTCCTTGCGAGTGACATTCACACCGTCCTCGGTTCGCAACAGGTTTTCCAGCAGGATCCTGATCGAGAATGGCAGCTTGGCGAGGTCCACTCCCCGGCCCTCCAGGGCCCCCAGGCGGCGGATTTCAAAGGAGCGAGAGCCGACCGCGAGGGTCGAGCGTGAGGAGAAACTATCGTGCACGGGGAATGTCCTTCGGAAGGTGTCGGCGAAGAGTCTACGGTCTTGAACTCCAGGACTCCTCCCGGGAGCCCCTCGACGATGAAGAACCATGCCCCTGACGCTCGCCAAGCTCAGCGCAGCGCAGCGGATCCCGCGCGCGAACCCGCAGGCCTAGCGCGCCGCGGATGCGCGCTGTGCATCGACCTGGCAATCGCGGCTTTGGTGGGCACGGCCGTCCAGGGACTGATGGGCCAATGGACAGCTCCTGGGTCGAGCAACTCTGCCCTGGGAGAGTGGATCGCAGCCAACCCGCGCTTGGGCTGGAGCGCGACCTTCGCACTTCCGGCATGGCTCGCCCTCGCGCTCCTCGAGGCCCTGCCCGGCCGCGCCGGAGTGGGCAAACGCGCCCTTGGACTGCGCCTCGAGAGCACGCGCGGGACGGCGCCGCCCCTGGCCAAAATCGCGCTGCGCACCGCGATCAAGTTGGTGCCCTGGCTCGTGGGCGCCATGGCGTTTCTGTTCCCCAAACCCTGGGAACCCACCGACGCGCTGGAGCGCTCTCGATTGCTGATCCTCCTCGGTTCGAACCTCTGGATCGGGATTTATCTCGCCAGCGCGGCGATGACGAGTCGTGGGCAGAGCCTCCACGATCTGGCCACAGGAACAGTTGTACGCAGCCCGGCGCCGCGGCGGATCCCGAGCGCCTGAAGCGCGCGAAAAAGGGCCCGATTTCGCGGCGGAGCTCCCCCGGCGCCTCGCGCCCCTGCCCGGCCTGGCGCCGCGCGGCCCTTCCCTACCTGAGGCGTCGCGGGTAGGATCCCCGCCCCTCGGGGGCTTAGCTCAGTTGGTAGAGCGTCGCGTTCGCAATGCGAAGGTCGAGGGTTCGACTCCCTTAGCCTCCACCAGTTTTCTTTCGGGCAGTACTCTGCGGGTCGGCCCGTGACCCCGCCGGCCCGGTCCGGCGCCTAGGTCCGCCGGCTGTTGCGGCGACGGGCCCGCGGCGGCTGGGATTGGAATTCCCGCAGGCTGCGATCGATCAGGGCCACTAGCTCCGGGCCGATTTCCGCGGCTTGCCAGTGGAGCAGGCCATCGATCGCGCCAAGATCCGCCGACGCACGCGGCTTTTGCTTCGCCAGGCGCAGCAGCACGTGGCGATTGAGCACCAAGCTCGCGTCGTAGCCCTCCGCGGCGGCGCGCGTCCGGCGCCACTCCTTCAGCCGCTCGTGCAGTTCGTATTCCTGGTCGTCGAGCTCGCCGGTGCCGTCGCGCGACGGCAACTGGGGCATCTTGGTGATGGGCCCCGACTCCCGCGCCCGCGCTAGGGCATCGAGGATCTCCGCGCCGAAGCGTCGAGCCTGCCGCGGGGAAAGACCCGGAATTTCGCCAAGGCTGTTGGGGCGCGCGGGGGCGCTGGCCGCCAGTGCGATCAGCACATCGTTGTGGATCACCTTGAACGGCGGCAGGTCGCTCTCGCGGGCCAGACGGTCGCGCAGGATGAACAGTTCGCGCAGGGCGCTCAGACCCTCGCCTGAGAGCCCGCGGGCGCCCTGGATGCGCGAGTATTCCTCGGGCTCGAAGCCGTTGTCCTGGGGAATCAACTGTTCCAGCCGCCGGCACTCGCCATCGACGATGCGCCGACGGCGGGTGGACTCCAGCTCGAGCTTCTGCGCCCGCGCCAGGGGGATCAAGAAACGCGTATCTAGCCGCGCGTAGGCGATCTGCTTGTCCGAGAGGGGGCGCGCGCTCCAGTTCGAGCGCTGCATCGACTTGTCCAGTTCCACGCTGAAGCGCGCGCGCAGCACGCTGGCGAGCCCCGGCTGCGTATCGCCCAGGGCCGCCGCGGCGACGCGGGTGTCGAACAGGCTCTGGAAGCGGAATCCAAAGTTCCGCTTCATGATCAGGACGTCGTATTCCCCGTCGTGGAAGATCTTTTCCTTGGTCGGATCCGCGAGGATCTCGCCCAGGGGCGCCAGGTCAAAGCCGGCCAGGGGGTCCAGCAGGTAGTCGCGGTCCTCCACCGTGACCTGGATCAGGCAGACCTTCTCCCGGTAGTTGAAAAAGGAATCCGCCTCGGTGTCGACGGCGATCTCCGTCTGGGAGGCCAAGTCCGCAAGCAAGAGATCCAAGCCCTTCGCGGTCTGGACCAGGGTCGGCGGCGGCAGGTCGGGGGACATCAGGGGCTGACTTTCCGGGCCGTCTGGGACCCGCCGCAGGGCACGTTCAGGCGGCGGAGATGGCGAGGATGACGGGACTTGAACCCGCAACCTCCGGCGTGACAGGCCGGCGCTCTAACCAATTGAGCTACATCCCCGCTTGTGGGCGGCAAACTCTATCGGCGGGCCTGTGGACTCGCAAGGCCCAGGCCGGGTCCCACGGGTGCCGCAAAGGAGCTCGACCCGCCTAGCAGTCCGTTGAAAAAGTCCCGTCGCGAGGCAAGGGGTGCGAAGGCGGAGCAAGGAGCGCGACGGAAAGTCGCGGACAGGCGGCCTTCCTGGCCGCTGAGCACGACTTTCCGAGCGCAACGACGCGGCGCCGAAGCACGTCTTGCCGTAGTAGGGACTTTTTCAACGGGCTGCGAGGGAAGGCGGCAAAGTCAGCCGGATCGGACCGCTTCGGAGGGACGCGCGCGCACCATGCGCCACATTGGGAAGAGGACGGCGACAATCGCAACGACAAGCGCTCCTCCTGCGCCCCACAGGAGATGCCATGAGGGCCCTGGGAACGGCAGCGGCAGGCCTGACACCACGCGCAGTGCGCGCACGATCACGGGCGCTAGAGCGCCGCCGAGCAGCAGGCCCAGGGCACCTGCCGTGGCCCCCACGACCGTGGCCTCCAACAGGATCATCCCCGCGATTTGTGACTGCGTGGCGCCCAGGGCGCGCAGCACGCCCAGCTCCTTGGCGCGCTCCAGCGCAGCCAGCAACTGTCCGTTGAGCACGCCGAAGGCGGCAAGCAACACCGTGCCCGCGAGAACCAGATCGAAGAGGATGAAATCGCGCGCGATGTCCGTCGTGTACCAACGGTAGAGGTAGGGCCCGTCCTCGAAGTTGATCCCGCGCGCCTCTGGATAAAGTTCGCGCACGGCGCTCTCGACTACGGACGAATCGGTGCCCTTGGCAAGACGCACGGCAACGTCGCGCACGCGTTCGCTTCCCAGGCAGAAGGTGCGATCGAGGAAGCGCTCGTCCACGACGCCGTAGAGGCGCTCGTCTGGATGGGGATAGTAACCGTAGGCGTCGCTGATCGCGATCACGGGCAGCGAGAGCACATCGCCGCCCGGCCCCTTGACGTGGATGGAGTCGCCGACGGAGTACTGGCGGTGGCGCGCCAGTCGGCGCGAGATGATGACGCCGTTCTCCGAGCGCATGCGCTCCATCAGTGCGGGCTCTTTGGCGCAGGGACCGTACTTGGCCAGTTGCTCCGGCTTGAGACCGATCATGAGAAAGGGCACGTAGGTGCGCGCGGCATTGGGCTCGATGCCCAGCACGCCCGGGTAGCGCTCCAATTGAGCGATCAGCGGAGCCAACTCCACGTCCGGCAGGTTGCGCACGTAGACCTTGTCGAGGAACGCCTGCTCGCCCCACAGCCGAGTCTCCGCCTCGAGGCTCTGGGTCATTCCGTTCAGGCCGACGTAGGCAGCGGTAACAAGCGCGATCGCCGACACGCCGCCTGCGATTCGCAGCGGAGCGTCGCGCATGCCGCGCGCCGCGAGCTTGCCCGCCAGCGGAAAGTGACGCTCGAAGGGGCCGGCGAGCTGCGCGCACAGCCAACTCAAGAGCCCGGGAAGCAGCATCGGCAAGCTGACGAACAGGGCCAGAATTCCAAGGCCCACGGTGAGGATGCCGACCAGTTCCGCCTGGGCCTCGCCGACCACAGGCACGAGCCAGAGGTAGATCGCGGGCAGGACCACGGCGATCAACGCCACGGCAAAAAAACGAAAGCCACGGGACCCGCGGTGCGGATCGGGAGCGCGCCGTCCGATTCCCGGGGACGCCGAGGCGAGCGTGGAGCGGCTGCCCTGCAAGCGCGACAGCGGATAGATCGATCCCGCGAGTGCGATGCCGACTCCCGCCGCGGTCAAGGCGAGGACAGTGGGCCAGGGGACCTCGAAGAAGTTGATGTGCTCGCCCGCCCCGACCGTGGTGATGCCGACCCGCAGACATTCGCGCGCGCCGTAGATGCCGCAGGAGAGTCCCAAGGCGCCACCGCACACAGCCACGGTCAGCGCTTCGGTGAAGAAAATGCGCGCGATCTGTGCGCGGCTCGCGCCCAATGCGTGCAGCACGCCGATTTCACGCACGCGCTCGATCAGGGCCATGGAGAGCGTGTGAAAAATCACATAGAGCCCCAGCACCATCGCGAACAGGCCCGCGAAGCGCACGCCGTTGCGAAACGCGCGCTCGTCCGCCGCCTGACCGATGATCACGCTTTTCTTCAGGTCATAGGACCAGGCGCGGCCCAGGGCCGACTGGATTCGCTCGATATTCATCGAGGAATCGTGCTTGAGCCAGTAGCGCGTGTTGACACTGACGCCATCGAAAAGCTGGCGGCCGAAGCGATAGTCGACGACCGCCACTTCGCCGCGAGAGACTCGGCCGACGCCCTCGCGCGCCAGGATGCCCAGCACGGTGAATTCGCGCGGCTCCGGGACAGGCGCCGCCGCGGGAAGTCCGACCTTCGCTTGCCATAGCCCGTCCACGCACTCCTTGCCCGGTTCCACGCGCGGCCGCGAGAGCAGCAACTTGTCGCCGACTTCCACAGCGAGGCTGCGCGCCATTTCGTCGCCGAGGAGCACGCCGGGTGCACTGCTGCCCGTCTCGAGCGCGCGGCCAGAGCGAATCGCGTAGGCACCGATGTCGGCCGCGTGCTCGGGCTCGATCGCCACCAGGTGCGCTCGGCTGGAGCGATCGCTCCCAGGGACGTGCAACACGACCTCGTTTTGGAATGCGGCCGCGAAGGCGGTCACTCCGGGAACTTTGGCCAGGGTCGCCGGCGGATCGCTGACCGCGGCGCTGGGCGAGACTTCGATTTCCGCCTGCCATCCGGAGTCTGCCAGCTTCGAGCGACCGACGATGGTGTTGTGGTCGAGCGTGAAGACTCCAACAACCGTCGCAATGCCGACGGCGATGCCCAGGATCGAAAAGACCGTTCGAGAGAATTTCCGCGTCAGGTTCTTGCGCGCGAGAAAAGCGGAAACTCCCATCAGATGTGCAGTTCGCTGAGCGCCGAGTGAATTCGCTCCACAGTCAGTCCCGGTCCACACAGGTCACTGCGCCCGTGGAGCGAACCGTCCACGAGGAACAGGACCCGATCGGCGAACGCCGCATCGCGCGGATTGTGTGTCACGAGCAACACCGCGCGGCGATCTCTGTCCGCGACTTCGCGCAGCAACTGCATCACTTCGGCGCCGGCCTTCTGCGAGAGATTTCCCGTGGGCTCGTCGCACAAGAGCAGCGGCTGGCCACCGGCCAGGGCGCGCGCGATCGAAACGCGCTGCATTTCGCCGCCGGACAGTTGATGCGGGAATGCGTTGACTTTGTGCGCAAGTTCGAAGCGCTCGAGCAGGGCCGAAACGGGCGCAACTTGTTCGGCGATCCGCTTGCCCGCGATCGCCAGGGGCAGTGCGACGTTTTCGAGCACTGTCAAATTCGTCAGGAGATTGAAGAACTGGAAAACGTGTCCGATCGTTTCGCGCCGCAGCAGAGTGCGCTCGCGCTCGGAGAGCGAACTCAAGGCCTTGCCCGCCAGTTCCACCGCACCACCGTCAGCCTCGTCGAGGCCGCTCATCAATTGCAACAGCGTCGATTTTCCAGAACCCGAGGGCCCCATGATGCAGACGAACTCCCCCGCGGCGACCTCGAAGCTGACATCAGCGAGCACAGCGGCCCGCTGACCGTCGATGTCGTGGAACTTGTAGAGTTTGGTGACGCGCGCCAGTGTTGACATGGAAGTGGCTCGTTCCTGGATGCAGGCTCTCGGACCCGGTCGCGGTGTGCAGGCACCCAAGTCTACTTTGTCGCGCAAAGTAGTCAAGCGCCAGGCGCGATTGCCTTCTCAGCCCACCTGTTCCTTGGCTTTTCCCCAGGCAGCCATCATTTCGGCCAGTGAGCAATCGGCGAGCGGCCGGGCCAGTGCCCCTTCCATCCAGCGAAAGCGCGCTTCGAATCGCCTCAGTGCCAAACGCGCAGCCCGTTCTGGGTCCAGGCTGACGTAGTTGCCCAGAAAGGCCGCGGCCAGGAGCACATCGCCGAGCTCGTGCTCGAGGTGAGCGCGCTCCACTTCGCCGGCATTCGGCCCCTGGGCCTCCTCGAAGGCAGCTTCGAGTTCTTCCATCTCTTCCTTGAGCTTGCTCAAGGCGCCGCGGGCGTCGGCCCAGCGAAAGCCGGCCGATAGCGCCTTTTCCCCCAGACGCTTGGCGCGCTGCAGGGCGGGCATGGCGACCGGCGCACCGGCAAGGGCGCTCGCGTCCTCGGCCTTTGCACCGCGCTCGGCGCGCTTGATCGCCTCCCAGTTGGAAAGCGCGGCCTCGGCATCTTTGGCTTCCCCTTCGCCAAAAACATGGGGATGCCTGCGGATCAGTTTCTCGCACACGGCGTTCGCCACGCGCGCGATGTCGAAGCGCGCTTCGTCCTGGCCGATGCGCGACAGCAGGAAGATCCCCATCAACAGGTCCCCCGCCTCCTCGACGATGTTCCCGACCTCCGCGCTCGGCGCCATTTCGACGGCCTCGAGCAGCTCGTGGGATTCTTCGATCAAGTGCGGCGCGACGCTGGCCAAGGTCTGTTTCAGGTCCCACGGGCAGCCGTCGCCAGCTCGCAATCGATCTACGATCGCGAGCAGGGAGCGCAAGGCGTCAACGCGCGTGTCGCCCGAGGGCGGCGGGGCTTCGAACGCTCGCGGAGTGCTCATATCCTTGTGCCTTCAACGCTGGCGTAGTCGAGCGGGTCGCGCCGACCAGCAGCGGCGAAGCCCCCAAGGCGCAGCAAACACGCGTCGCAGCGCCCGCAGGCCAACACTTCGCTCGCGCGCACCAGCGGGTCGTAACACGTGTGCGTCAGGCCGAGATCGACGCCGAGTGCTTCTGCGCGCAACACGATCTCGCGCTTGCTCAGCTCCAGCAACGGCGCGTGGACCTTGTATCGGACGCCCTGCTCGGTACCCGCCGCGGTGGCGAGGGCCGCCAGAGATTCGAAAGCGCGCAAGAACTCAGGACGGCAATCGGGATAACCCGAGTAGTCCACTTGATTGACGCCGATGTACAGATCGCGCGCGCCGAGCGTCTCGGCCCAGCCGAGAGCAACGGCAAGGAACACCGTGTTGCGCGCGGGCACGTAGGTCGGCGGCACGCCGCGCTGTGGCGCTGTCACGTCGCGATCCTTGGGCACGTCGATGGCGTCGGTCAGGGCGCTGCCGCCGAGGGCCCGCAGATCGATCTCGACGACGCGCTGCTCGCGCGCGCCGAGGGCCCGGGCGACGCGCTCGGCGGCCTGCAACTCACAACTGTGGCGCTGGCCGTAGCGAAAGCTCAGGCAATGGACGTCGAAGCCGTCGCGCCGCGCCTCGGCCAAGGTGACCGCAGAGTCCATGCCGCCCGATAGCAGGCAGACCGCAAGCGGACGAGCGGAGTTCGGCATGGCGATAGAATAGCCGCAGGCTCGATTCGCGCGCGCATGCTCCTACGTTGGGCGACCGTGCGCTAAGGTGTGCAGTCCAACGCCCTGCCACCGCAACCGAAAGTCCTCCCTTGAGCGCCACACTTCCTGTCCTCAATCCTGCCCTGGTCCTCGACGTCCTGCGCCGCATCCAGGATCCCGACCTGCACCAGGACATCGTCAGTTTGGGTTTCATCACCCGCAACGAGGTCAAGGACGGCGCGGTCGCAGTCACGATCAACTTGACCACCCCCGCCTGCCCCGTGAAGGAGCAGATGAAGTCCCAGGCCGAGAGCCTGATTCGCGCGCTTCCCGGCGTGCGCTCGGTCAGCGTGGAAATGACGGCGGTCTCCTCCAAACCCGCGGGGCCAGAGCGCAACCTGGCCACGGGCGCGCGGCACATCGTCGCCGTCTCCAGCGGCAAGGGCGGAGTCGGAAAGAGCACGGTCGCGGTGAACCTCGCAGTGGCCCTGGCCCAAACCGGCGCCAGAGTCGGCCTGCTCGACTGCGACGTCTACGGCCCGGACATTCCGATGATGATGGGCCTGTCGGGCCCGCCGTTGCAGCAGGAGCGCAAGCTTCTGCCCAAAGAGCGCCACGGCGTGAAGACCATGTCGATTGGCTACCTGCTCGAGGAGGACAAGCCCGTGGTCTGGCGCGGACCGATGATGCACAAGCTGATCGAGCAGTTCCTCGGCGACGTCATCTGGGGCGATCTCGACTACTTGCTGGTGGACATGCCGCCGGGAACCGGAGATGCGCAGCTTTCGCTCGCGCAACTCGTGCCGCTGACCGGCGCCGTGCTCGTCACCACGCCCCAGGCGGTCTCGACGTTCGACGTGGGCAAGGCGATCGGGATGTTCAATCAGGTCAAGGTCGAGCTGCTCGGCCTGGTGGAAAACATGTCGGGCTTCGTTGTCCGCGGCCGCGTTGAAGGTGCCGTGGAAGGACAGGCGATTCGCTTCGAGTCCGGCGGCAGCGATCAGGTCGCCACGATTGGCGCGGGCGGCAGCTTCGAAACTGTGATGGAGCTCTTCGGCTCCGGCGGCGCCGATCGCCTGTGCGCCAAGCACGGTTTCCCGTTGCTCGGCCGCATCCCGCTCAATCCGATCGTGCGCGTGGGCGGCGACGGCGGCCTGCCCGTGGCGATCTCCCACCCGAATTCGCCCGAAGCCAAGGCCTTCCGCGAAATCGCGGGTCGCATGGCCCAGCGCGTGGCGATCAAGGCTCACAAGAGCCTGCCGATCCTGCAGTAGGCGCGACATTCAGCCGCTACATTGGCGCCCATGAAGATCGCCTTCGCGGTGGCCCTCGTTCTACTGACCGGCACGCGAGCGGTCGCTGGCTCCCAGGTTCCGACGGCCGAGCCGGCGCAACTCACCGATCTCAGCTCGATCCTCGAGCCGATCCGCGCCAAGCACGACATCCCCGCGCTCGCGGGAGCGATCGTCTCGCGCGGCGAACTCGAAGCCATCGGCGTCTGCGGTGTGCGCGAGCGCGGTGGCGAAGTGGCGGTGACCATCGACGACCGCTTCCACCTTGGATCCTGCACGAAGGCGATGACCGCGACTCTGTGCGCGATCCTTGTGGAAAAAGGGCAACTGACTTGGGAGGGCAGCGTCGCCGATTCCTTCGGGAGCGCCGTGGCGAAGCAGTCGCCCGCGTGGAAGGACGTTCAACTGCAGCACCTCTTGACCAACCGCAGCGGCGCCCCCGGAAACCTCGACGCCGACGGGCTGTGGGCGAGTCTCTGGGCGTCCAAGGAAAAACCTGCGGGCCAGAGGCTGCTCCTCGCGCGCGGTGTGCTTGGGCGCGAGCCCGAGGCGGCGGCCGGCGCGCGCTACATCTACTCGAACGCTGGCTTTTCACTGGCTGGCGCCATGGCGGAACGGGCGGCGAAGCTGGACTTCGAAGCGCTGATGCAGCGTGAGTTGTTCGCGCCCCTTGGCATGGACAGCGCAGGCTTCGGGCCTCCGGGGGACGGAAAGAAGCTCTCGCAACCCCTGGGTCACACGTCGAAGGGCGTCGCTGTCCCCTGGGGCGTGCGCGCCGACAATCCCGCCGCGATTGCGCCCGCGGGCAGAGTGCACTGCACGATCGGCGATTGGGCCAAGTTCATTGCGCTGCACGTCGACGCCGAGAACGGACGCCCGCGGCTACTCTCGCCGGAGTCCTTCGCGCGCCTGCACGCCCCGGCCGCCGGTGAAGGCCAGGCCTACGCCATGGGCTGGGTCGTCACGGAACGCTCCTGGGCCGGCGGCACGGTCTTGACCCACTCTGGCAGCAACACGATGTGGTATGCCGTCGCTTGGCTCGCGCCCAAGAAGGACTTCGCCGTGCTCGTCTGCGCCAATCAAGGCGGCGACGTGGCGCAAAAGGCCTGCGACGATGCCGCCAGCGCCTTGATCCAGGCCCACGGCCGTCAGCGCTGAATTTCCTCGGGCGCGGTTTGCCCCGGTCGACCGGGGAAAAATGGCTGCAGCGCGAGGGCAAGCACGACCAAGATCGCGGGCGCGATCAGGTTGTACCAGAGGAACGCGATGTCGACGCTGGCGAAGTGGATCCACAGGATCGCTGCTTGCGCGATCAATGCGGCGACGAAAACCGCGGTGCCCTGCACGCGCTTGATGAAGAACGCCACGAGGAAAATGCCCAGAATCGTGCCGTAGAACAGCGAGCCCAGGATGTTGACGGCTTGGATCAAGTTCTCAAACAGAGAAAATAGCGCGGCGAATCCCAGGGCCAGGGCGCCGAACAGGATCGTGGCCCACTTTGTCGCGCGCACCTGCTGTGCATCATCGCGCGGCTTGCGCCAGACATCGACAACGCCCGTGGTCGCCAAGGCGCTGAGTTCGGCGCTGGTGCTGCTCATGCCGGCGCAAAAAATCATCGCCAACAGGAGGCCGATGATGCCCACCGGCAAGTGGTCCATGACGTAGCCGACGAAAATGTAGTCCTTGTCGTTGGTCTCGGCGTCTGGTGAGAGCACCGCGAGGCGCTGCGTGAACTCCTGGCGCAGAATTTTGTCGCGCGCATCGAGCGCTCGCCATTCTGCGAGCGGCACTTCCACATCCGTCGCACCCTCGCGCCACAACGCGAGCACGGCATTGGCGCTCGCCTGGCGCTCTAGGTGCAGCGCCGCGTGTTCCGCTTCGAGGCCCGCTACCACGCCCGATTCGTCCAGGGCGCGTGCGCTCACCAGGTTCGCATCGTTCCAGTGCAGCGGCGTGGCGTGAAATTGATAGAAGACGAAGACGAGCACGCCTGTCAGCAGGATGAACAGCTGCATCGGGATCTTCAGCAGGCCGTTCATCCACAGGCCCTGGCGCGCCTGGGCCACGGACTGGCCGCTCAAGTAGCGCTGCACCTGACTTTGGTCCGTGCCGAAGTAGGACAACTGCAGGAAAAAGCCGCCGATCAGTCCGCTCCAGAGCGTGTATTTGTCCGCGGGATTCCAAGAGGAGTTGATCACCTCGAGCTTGCCCATGGCCTTCGCGAGCCGAAGGCTCTCGCCAAAGCCCAGCACGCCGCCGAGGTAGTGGACTGTCAGGCCGAAGGCCAGGAACATCCCTAGGAAGATCACCACCATCTGCTGCTTGTGCGTCACGCCCACTGCGCGCGCTCCGCCGCTGGTCGTGTACAGGATCACAAGGGCGCCGATGAACACGCAGGTCCACGACAGGGGCCAGTTGAGGACCTTGCTGAGGATGATGCTCGGCGCGTAGATCGTGATTCCCGCGGCGAGACTGCGCTGGATCAGGAACAAGCCTGCGGTCAGCAAGCGCGCGCGGCCGTCGAAGCGTTTGCCTATGAACTCGTAGGCCGTGTAGACCTTCCAGCGGTAGTACATCGGAATGAACACCGCGCCGATCACGATCATCGCCAGGGGCAGGCCGAAGTAGAACTGCACGAAGCCCATGCCGTCGAGGTAGCCCTGGCCCGGCGTGGAGAGGAAAGTGACCGCGCTGGCCTGAGTCGCCATGACGCTCAGGCCCACAGTCCACCAGCGGTTGTCGGACCCGCCGCGCAGAAAACTCTCGCTGGTCTTCGCGCCGCGCGTCTTCCAGACGCCGTAGGCGACGATGAAACCCAGCGTGCAAAGCAGCACGGCCCAATCGGGGGCACTCATGGAATTTGACGGCGAAGTTCGCGCAGGCAGATCACTGGCGCGGCGCGCGGCGCGAAATCAGGTTCGCGAACAGCCTGTACGCGCCTGGCACGCCCGCGGGCAATTGACGGAAGAAACTGATGCCGGTGTAGATGAAGCGGCCCTTGCCGAAGTCCGCGCTGATCAGCGCGCCGCTCTGGGGCGCTTCGCCGGGGTCGCTCCAGGTCAGGGGCGCGCTGTACTGCTCACCGAATCCTCCGGCGAAGTAAAGCCCGCGCTCCTGCACCCAGCCTTCAAAGTCCGCGGGGTCGATCACATTGGGCGTGGTCATGAGCGGATGGGAAGGGTCAACGATGGTCGGCAGCGCTTCTTCGACTGTCACGCGGTTGCGCGTCAGTTGAAAGGGAAAAGGCCCGAGCTTTTCAGCGGGGAGCACGAGGCTTCCGCCCGCGGTGTTGTACTGCACGAGCAGGGTACCGCCCTGATTCACGAACTCGAGCAACGCTGCCTGGAACGTCGCCAGGGAATCCACCGTGTTGTAGGCGCGCACGCCGGTGACGATGGCATCGAACTTCGCGAGCTGGCTCGGGTCGGCCGTGGCGGGGTCGACGATCTCGATCCGAACACCGAGACGTTCGAGCGCACGGGCCACCTCATCGCCCGCCCCGCGCACGTAGCCCACTGCATAAGAGGTCACTCGAGCGTTCGTGGGCACCAGTTGGATTTCCGCTGGCGTGTACCAGGTCTGCGGGAGGATGTGCGGGTGATCGATAACGTGCCGGTCGAGTCCGGCAGTACCGCGCGAACTCTGGAAACGCACTTTGAGTGGGCCCGCAACCGCGTCCGAATCCCGGGTCAGAGTGAAGCTCACGGAGCGTTTTTCGCCGCGCCGCAGCGTGCCGGGCAGTTTGGACTTTCCAGCGATGGACCAGCCTGGCGGAAGCGGCTCGAGCGCCAGGACCAAGTCGCTCTGCTCGCCGTCGCACAGCGCCTCAATCTCGAAACTCGCGGTCACGGGAAAGTCGCCTGCGATCAGGACCACGTCTTTGGGCACCACGGAAGCAATCGGTGTCAGCACCACGGGCCGCGTGCGTTCGCCGACCACGGGATCGACCCACTTGAACACGACCGGCGCGTCCACTTCGAGCAGGCGCCCGCCACCGAGCTCGAGCTGAACCGTGCAGCGCACTTGCCTGGGCATGACCGGGGCATTCATCCAGAGCGGCTGGTCCTCCGTGCGGTGCAACGTGCCGTGGGCCTTGGCCAACCAATGCGGCTGGTCGATCGCAGAGTCCGCGGCAAAGGAGAGTTGCAACTCCTTCGAGCTGGCGCGGTTGGTGGTCAACTCTTCGTCCATGTCGAGCAGCGCGCCTCCGGGGCCGCGAACCTGTCGCAAGCGAAGGCGCGGACCGGCGCGTCTCTGCAGGGCGCTGAGTGTCACCGCGACCGTGTCCCCCACGGCCACAGCAGACGTGCGCGCGGTCGCTTCGATCACAACCCCGCAGCTGTCGAGCAGCAGTGCCTCCACGGCGCGCAGGTGTTGAGCAATCCATCCGCGTCCCGCCGGCTGTCCGTAGCCGAGTGCCGTGAGCGCATCCGCGAGACGCAGCAGCTCCGCGTGACTCTTCTCCGGCGCCTTCGGATCGTAGGCGGCGATCATGGCTTGGATCTGGCCGGCAAAGGCCTCGGCGCCGGGGACGCGACGCCAGGAGGTTTCGACGCCTTCGAGCAGCTCTGCTTGGGACAGTGCGCTGCCCTGATCGAGCCTCAAGTACTCGATCATTTCGCCGCGCAGTTCCGCGGAACCGAAGCCCTGACTCTTGTGCAAGCTGCGACTGCGGCCGGCGATTTCATTGAAGCTCGCCCCGAGCAGCGGTTCGTAGCCGCCGACGTCGATGGACAGCCAAAGCTGCGGATCAGCCTCGGCGATCTTGGCCAGATCCGCCCGCCACCAGGTGCTGGCGTTGAAGAACAGGCGCTTGGTCTGCCAGGGCTCGAGCCCCTCTGCGATTTGCTCGGGATAGGACTTGGGATCCGCCGCCAGCGAAAAAGCCTCGTTGGCCAGGATCGCCGAGCAAGTGTGGTGTCCGTGTCCGCCGCTGCCGTCAGTGGAAAAGCGCGTGATGATCACATCGGGCCGGAAGGCGCGGATTGCGCGCACCACATCGCCGAGGATCTCCTGCTTGCCCCACTTCTCGAAGCTCTCCTCGGCGCTCTTGCTGTAGCCAAAATCGACTGCGCGTGTGAAAAACTGCTCGCCCCCATCGATGCGCCGCGCCTCGAGCAGTTCCTGGGTGCGAATGATCCCAAGCGCATCACCGATCTCCGCGCCGATCAGGTTTTGTCCGCCGTCGCCGCGGGTCAGGCTCAGGTAACCCGTGCGCAGCTTGCGGCCGTTGGAGAGGTAACTGATCAGCCGCGTGTTCTCATCGTCGGGGTGAGCGGCGATGTAGAGGACACTGCCCAGCACCTCCAGCTTCTGCATGCGGTGCAGGATCTGAGCTGAATCGGGCTGCGCGGGCGCCCGCTGTGCCCCTGCGGACGAGCAAAGACCAAGCCCAGCGATCAGAACGAGCGCGAATCGACGCCAGAATGCAGCAAGCTCCATCGCGTGAGCGTAGCCGCGCGAGGCTGCCACGACAAAGAGTGCGGGGAATCGCGCCGCGAGGATGCCGTGAGGTGGTCCCTTCGCTGAGCCACGCGCTGCGCCTCGGTGCGCTGCCCCCGAGAGTGTCGCGGCCTATACCTTCGGCTTGGGCGGGGGCAGGTCGCGCGCGGCGCAGACGGATCGGAAGCCCTGGCGGGCATGTTGGCCGTCGCAGAAGGGCATGTTTTCCGACTTGCCGCAGCGGCAGAGCGAAACGACCGCGCGCCCTCCCAGGCCAAACTCCTTGCCGGTCGCGTCGCAGATGGTCATTTCGCCTTCGATCCGCAGCGGGCCATTGTCATTGACGGTGATCTTGGTCATCGGCGCAGGGTAGCACGCGTGGCGCAACCCGCATCGGCCTTCAGCGCTTTCCAACCACTTGCGCTCGCGCTCTCGTTCCTGCGTCTCACCCCAAGCGGGCACGCATCGCGCCGGCGAGTGGGCTCATCCGCCGCCCGAGGTCGTGACATCGATCCCGGTCACGTCCCCGCAAGGTACTGGGGCGGGAAGTGTTGGCCGCGGTGTCCGTACTGGACGGCGGCGCGAAGAGTCAGGTAGGGATCCAGCAGGTGCGGGCGCGCGAGGGCGCACAGATCCGTGCGACCTGCCGCGAGCACGGTGTTCACGTGGTCGGCACCTTGGATGCCGCCCACCGCGAGCACCGGGATCCCGACCTCCGCGCGGATCCGCTCGGCAAAGGGCACCTGGTACATGCGGCCGTATTGGGGCTTCGATCGCGGCGAATTGCCCGCGGAAGACACATCGATCAAGTCGCAGCCGCGCTCCGCCAGCGCGCGCGCGATGACAACCGACTCTTCGATCGTCTGACCGCCGTCATCGTCGAGCCAGTCGGTGGCTGAGATGCGCACGCTGATCGGCTTGTGTTGGGGCCAGGCGCGGCGCACGGCGTCGAAGACCTCGAGCGGGAAGCGCATGCGGTTTTCCAACGCGCCGCCGTACCCGTCCGTGCGCGAGTTCGCCAGGGGCGAGAGAAAACTCGACAGCAAATAGCCGTGGGCCATGTGCACTTCGAGGATGTCGAAGCCCGCCGCGTCGCAGCGCCGCGCGGCGTTCGCGAAGGCATCGCGCACAATGTCCATGTCAGCGCGATCCATGGCGCGCGGCAACGGCCACTTTGGGCCGAAGGGCTCGCCACTCGGTCCGATCGTGGGCCAGGCGCGAGCGTCGCGCAGGGGATCGTCGCCCTCCCAGGGCAAATTGCAGGAGCCCTTGCGGCCAGCGTGCGCCAGTTGCATGCCGATCTTCGCCCGCGTGTTCACGTGGACGAAATCGACGATGCGCTTCCAGGCGGCGACGTGGGCCTCGTTGTACATCCCTGTGCAGCCCAAAGTGATGCGGCCCTCGGCGAGCACATCGGTCATCTCGCTGAACACCAGGCCCGCACCTCCGATCGCGCGACTGGTGAGGTGCACGAAGTGCCAATCGTTCGGCAGTCCGTCGACCGCCGAGTACTGACACATCGGCGAGACCACGACGCGATTCTGCAGTTCCATTCCGCGCAGGCGGAATTTCGCGAACATCGGCGGCGGCGCGACACCCTTGGCGTCGGCGACCATGTTCATCTTGTCCGCGTACCAGTTGCGGACCTTCTCAACCAGCGCAGGATCGCGCTTGGACAAATTGTCGTAGGTGATGCGCTTGGAGCGCGTCATCAAGTTGAACGTGAACTCCAGCGGATGCTGGTGCAGGTAGCGGCGCGAGTTCTCGAACCACTCCAGACTGGTCTGAGCCGCGCGCTGGACCTTGAGCACATCGACGCGCCGCGAGGATTCGTACTGCTCCAGCACAGCGCCCACGCCCGCGTCGCCTTTCTGCTCGAACGCCGCCGACAGTGCGATGGCGTCCTCCATCGCGAGCTTCGTGCCCGAGCCGATGGAAAAATGGGCCGTGTGGGCGCTGTCGCCCAGCAGCACGATGTTCCCGTGGTGCCACTTTTCGCAGGTGACGGTCGGGAACTGACGCCAGATCGAACGGTTCGACTGCAGGCGATGGCCTTTGAGGAACTGCTCGAACAGGCGCTCGCAGTAGGCAACGGTCTCTGCCTCGCTGGCTTTGTGGAGCCCTGCCCTCTCGAAGGTGTCGGCGTGGCACTCGACGATCCAAGTCGACATGGGCTCGGCGCCGCGCTGGAACGGATAGGCGTGAACCTGAAACAGTCCGTGCTGGTTCTCGATGAAAATGAACGTGAATGCTTCGAGCGGCAGCGTGGTGCCAAGCCAGGTGAAGCGGCATTGGCGCCAGTCGAGGCTGGGCCGGAAGGCTGACTCGAACTGCGTGCGTATCACGCTATTGAGCCCGTCTGCGGCAAGGATCAGGTCCGCGTCGCCCACTTCGGCGACGTCACGGATCTCGCGCTCGAACACGAGCTCGACGCCCAGATCGCGACAGCGGCGTTGAAAAATCTCCAGCAACTTCTTGCGCGGCAGTCCGCAGAATCCGTGGCCGCTCGAGCGCACGCGCACGCCGTGATAGAACGTGTCGATGTCGCCCCAGTAGGCAAAATTGTCGCGGATCTCGCGGTAGGACTCCGGATCGGCCGCGCCAAAGTTGGACAGGGTCTCGTCAGAGAACACCACTCCCCAACCGAAGGTGTCGTCGGGCCGGTTGCGCTCGTAGACCGTGATCTGGTGGTCTGGATGACGGCGCTTGTGCAGCAGGGCGAAGTACAAACCCGCCGGGCCACCACCGATGCTGACGATCTTCATTGGCCCGAGATTCTACGCCGCGGGGTGACCCGGTTTCGCGACGAAGCCCCGGCACGGAACCGAATTTGAAGTCCAAACAGCGCTGGACGAAGGGCGGAACGGGCCCGAAGCTCTCTTTCATGCCTCACCCAGCGATTTCCGCGACAAAGATGAGCGAAGCGGCCATGTGGCGCGCCGTGGAGTCGCGCGATCGCGCCGCGGACGGCCTGTTTTTTCTCGGCGTCGTGACCACGGGAATTTTCTGTCGCCCCTCCTGTCCCGCGCGGCGGCCGCGACGCGAGAACGCGCTTTTCTTCGCCTCCGCTGAGGCTGCGCGCAACGGCGGACTGCGCCCCTGCCTGCGCTGCCGTCCTGAAGACCCGCCCGAGCCGGGACTCGCGTTTTGTCAAACCGTCCTCACTGCGGTCCTGGCCGAGCCTGCTCGGCGCTGGAGCGATCTCGAACTGTCGCGCCGGGGCTTCGATCCGGTGCAAGTCAGGCGCGCATTCCTGGCGCGATTTGGACACACCTTCCACGGCCACCTGCGGGCGCTGCGGGTCGTGCGAGCGCGCAGGCAACTCGACGCAGGTCGCACGCTTTCGGAGGCCGGCGCGCGGAGCGGGTTCGATTCCGAAAGCGGCCTGCGCGCGGCCTTTCGCGCCGTGCTCGACGCGACTCCGGCCCAGGCGCGCGTGCGCTCTGCGATCGAATTCACGCACTTGTCCTCACCCCTTGGATCACTTCTCGCAGCGGCGAATTCCGAGGGAGTCTGCCTTGTGGAATTCGACGCCTCTGCCGACGGCGTGGACGCGAAGGCGCGCTTGCTCTCAATCGCCGCGCGCTCCAACGCCGCGGTCGTGGTCGGTACGAACCCGCACCTGGAACGGCTGGCCGCGGAACTAGCGCAGTGGTTTCGGGGTTCGCGGCGGACCTTCGACGTGCCCTGCTCCATGATCGGAACGGATTTCGAGCTGGAAGTCTGGCGCCGACTGCGCGACGTCCCCTACGGTTCGACCGCGACCTACGGAGAGATCGCCCGGGATCTGGGCCGGCCCAACGGCACCCGACCCGTGGGCCGCGCGAACGGGCGCAATCCGATCGCGATTCTCGTGCCCTGCCATCGCGTGATCGGCGCCTCGGGGGATTTGACGGGCTACGCCGGTGGGTTGGACCGCAAGCGCTGGCTCTTGGCCCACGAACGCCGCGTTATCGGAGCTTGAAGCAGGACCGTCGCGCCGCTTTCATGGCGTGCCGTGGAAACGACTTGGCAGGCGATTTTCGGCTTCGTCACGTTGCTCGTTTTTCCACTGCTCGGGATCCTGGCGCTGCTCAAGAAGCGCGCCAGTCCACTTTTGTGGACGGCGGTGATCTCCTGGACCGTGCTCGGCGCTTTCGCGCTCGCGCTCCCTTGGCATCCCGATGTCACGCGCGAAGAGTTCACTCACGCTTGGCTCGTGGGCTGCGCCCTCGGCGCCGCATTTCTCGCCGTGGATTGGCTGCGCACGCGCCGGCGCGTGGCGAAGTGGCTGAAGATCACGATCGGACTGATCACGATCGTCGTGTTCGCCACGGCCCTGCGCGATTTCTTGCAGCGGTTCGCGTGAACTAGCGCACGACCCAATCACATCAACCCGCGTTTCAGCGCTTCGACCACGGCCTCGGACTTCGAGTGCACATGCAGCTTGCTGTAGATGTTGCGGATGTGGAACCGCACGGTGTCGATGCTCATGTCAAGGGCCGCGGCGGCGGTCTTGTAGCTGTGGCCCTGCACCAGGGCGCGCAGGACATCGAGCTCCCGCGGCGAGAGTTCGTGCTCGCTGGACACCTGCGGAAATCTGCGGAAGGTCTGCACGACGCGCAGGGCGATTTCCGGCGACATCGGCGCTCCGCCGGCCACCAGCTCGCGGATCGCATTGCGCAGGCGCTCGGGCTGAGTGTCCTTGAGCAGGTAGCCCGACGCGCCGGCGCAGATCGCCTCGAACACGTGCCGATCGTCGCCGAACACCGAGAGCACGAGGACCAAAGCCTTGCCGTGGCGCGCGCGATAGCTGCGCACGCCTTCGATGCCACTCATCCCAGGCAGCCCCAGGTCGGTCAGGAGAACGTCGGGCGGCACACTCTCGATCCGCGGCAGCGCCTCCTCCATCGACCCATACGCGCCCAGCAGCCGAAGATCGTCCTCCGACGAGATCTCCGCTGCGAGGCCTTCGCGCGTTCTGGCCTGGTCCTCGACGATGACGACGGTGATGGTCGCTTGCATGGATTCAGCCGTGCTCGGGCCCGCTGCTCACGACGCCGTCGACCTGAGTGATTTCACAGCGGCACCTCGATCACGACTCTGGTTCCGCTCCCCGGAGCGGAGCGGATGGCGAGTTCGGCGCCAAGCTGCTCGGCGCGCCTGTACAGATTGCGCAGACCATTGCCGCCGTGGCTGGCCTCGGCGTCGAAGCCGCAGCCGTCGTCCACGATGATGATTCTCACGCGCCGCGGAGTCAGAGTGATTTCGATCGAAATGTGCTGAGCGCGAGCGTGCCTGGCGACATTTGCGATCGACTCCTTGTAGCTCAGGTAGATGTTTCGGCGCCAGTCCGGCGTGACCACGTACCGAGCCAGCAGGTTGTCCTCCGGTGCCGTGAACGCGACGACCTGCTCCTCTCCCGCCAGCATGTCGCCCGCGCAATGGCGCATTCGGAGCACCACGTCGGACAGCGTGTCGTGCCTGGAGTCCACGGCCCACACGAGGTCGCTCATGGAGGCGCGAAGTTCCCTCGCGCGCGCGGCGATCTCCCCCATGAGCGCGCGGGCCTCGTCGGCATTGGAGCGCCGAGCCAGCTCGCTGGAAATGGCGATCTGCACCAGCCCGCCGCCGAAGTCATCGTGCATGTCGCTGGAAATCTGCGTGCGCAAGCGCTCCAGCGCGAGCCCGCGCTGCAGGCGCATCCGGTGCGCCCAGTAACCCAATCCGAGTAGGCCGATTGCCGTCATGGCGACGAACCATGGTCGCATCCACAGCACGGGAACGATCTCGATGTCGCAGTGTGACGCCTCCCCCACCGCGCCGGTCCCCGGACTGACGCAGCGCACACTCAGTCGATAGCTGCCCGCGGCCAACTGGCCGTAGCGCACTCCGAGTTCCTTCCCCGGCGTACTCCAATTCAGGTCGAGGCCCTCGAGTCGCGTTTGGTAGAGCAGTCCCGCACCGTAGACGGGATCCACCGCGACAAATTCGAAGCTAAGGCGGCTGTCGCGGGCTCCGGCCTCGATCGGCGGCGGTTCGAAAGTCCCAGCAGCGGGCAACTCGATTTCGTCCCCCGCCAGGACGCAGCGCATGAATCGCACCCGGGGGGGAGCGAGCCAATGGTGCCTGACAGTCGAAGGCAGACGCGAGACACCGTTGACCGCTGCAACCCACAGTTCCCCGCGGGAGTCGAACTCAAGGTCCGTGATCCACTCCCCGGCGAGTTCATCGTCGACGCCGATGGGCTCGAGTGCGTCCTGCTCGGGGTGATAGCGCTGAATGCCGCGCCCGGTGCCAATGTAGAGCGTGCCATCTCGGTCCTCGCACAGGGTCCACACGGAGTCGCTCACCAGCCCGTCCTGTGTGCTCAGTCGTTCAAACTGAGGACGTGGCGCATCGGGTTCGCGCGTGACCGCGAGGCCACCGAATCGGGTCCCAACCCACAGCCAACCGCGGGAATCGAAAAGCAACACGCGCGGCGAGCTCTTGCCCTGGGCTCCCGGCCAAGGATCGATTGCCTCCGGCTGCCCAGCGCGTGTGCGCCACAGGCCGACTCCGTCGCTGAGCCAGCTCGCGCCATTCAAACCCAGCGCAAAGGCACGGACTTCGGGCCGCGACGGAGAACGTGCAATCTCGCGAAAGTCCCTGCCTCCATTGCCGCCGGCGACAACGCGCCCGTCGCCAAGGCCGAGCAGCACGTCGCCCGCGGGATCGACTCCGAGGACCGTGGCCGCAGTCGCCGGCGCTCCAAGCACGTCGTTCATGGACACAGCGCGCGTTAGGTCGAGCTCCCCGCTGCCCGCGTTGAATACCCCGGAACTTGTCGCGATCCACCACGTCCCCGAGCCGTCGCGAGCGAAGTTGTGCTGCACGCGCTCGAACGGCGGAGCGTCGCTTCCAGGCAAGAGGCGCGCGCGACCCTGATTCAGCTCGAAAATTCCGGCAACTTCGGTGGCCACCAGCCAGCGCTGGGAGCCGAGATTGACGAGCTTTACGGCGTGGCCATCCCCCAGTCCGCTGCGCGCGGTGTAGTGCTCGACTCCCGATGCGGACAGATGGGCGACGCCACCCTGGTGCATCCCGACCCACAGCCCGCCCACGGGGTCAGCAGCAAGGGAGTGCACCCAGGCGTCCGGCAGTCCGTGCGCCGCGGTGTACAACTGCGCTTGGGTACCGTCGAAGCGAAACAAGCCGCGGCTGGTTGCGATCCACGCCTCACCCGCCTCGTTCTCGCACACGTCGTACAGCGAGGTGTTAGGCCCGAAGTCAATCTGCTGCACGGTTCTCCGCGGCGCGGGCGATTCAGGGTCAGGCGGTACGATGCTGTGCAGTGAACGCACGTAGGCAACCCAGAATCCACCTGTACGCCGCGAAGCGATTGCGCGCAGCTCTCCGAAGTCCCCTTGCGGCAAGGGCCAGCGTTCGATTTCGCGACCGCGACAACGGACCATTTCATCGGCAGAGATGAACCACAACTCAGAAGCCTCGTCCAACTGAGCTCGACCGAAAAACTGCGCGCCGAGTTCAGCGACATGCTCGAACTGCAGTCTTCCGCCCACGGCGCGCTCGGCGCGAAATAGCCCACGATCCGTGACAATCCACATCCGTCCATCCCGATCGAAGGCGATCTCGAAAACGCGTTCAGAGGGATTGGCGAGTCCAATCGGATCGACATCGAGCGTGCCACCGTTCGGCGCCAAGCTCGCCAGCCCGCCGCCGTGGGTGCCGAGCCAGACGACGCCGTCCGCGCTTTCTGCCGTGCACCACACCAGCGGATTGGGCAGGCCCTCGCGGGAGCTGTAGTTCACGAAATGCCGACCGTCGAAGCGGCTCGCACCTTCCCAGGTCGAGAACCACAGGAACCCATGGGCATCGCGGCGAATGGAATTCACCCGCGAGTTCGCTAGCCCATCGCGCACGCTCCAGGTTCGGATCGGCAATTCCTGTGGGCCGAGTCGCGGTGCGACCAGGCAGCACAGGACCATCGCGAACTGCAAGATCACGTCGGAAAGTCTGAGCAGGGAGCGGAGCGACCGCAAGCTCGGGGACCCTTGCCGTTCGGCTCGGCCCCTCGGGGCGCGGGGTCAGCTTTCGGCCAAGGGCGTCGCGCCCCGCGGCGGCTTGCTATCGCTCGGCTCCCTGAACTCACGGGCTACTTCCTCTTCCCCGCCGATTCGTCGACTACGACGACATCGAACGGACCCTCGCGCTCCATGAAGAACACGCAAGGTTCCTTGCCTTCGACCGCGGTCACATGGGGAATTCCGGCTGCGATCGAGAAGAACGAACCTGGCGGCAGTTTCTTGGCCGGCGCGCCTTCCACGGCCAAAGAGAGCGTGCCCGAGATGATCACGCCGCGATCACCGTAGGAATGATTGTGCATCGGTGACTTCAACCCCGCGGGGTACTTGAAGAACGCGCGGTGAGCTTCCTTGGCCGGATCGCCGACGAGCAACGCCTCCTGGGCGCCATCGATGCCAGGTAGCGGCACCCACTTGAGCTCGCTCACCGCGATCAACGACTTGCCTGTGATCTTCGCGGCTGTCGGTTTCTGCGCGCCATCCTCCGCCGTGGCGAAACTCGCCATGCCCGTCAGCCCGACGACGGCGACGATCCCGATCAATGCCCAGTACTTGTTCATGGCTTCCCTCAGTCCGTTTGGGGTTGATCACGCGCGGCGCGAAATGCGCCGGGCCGCGAAGCCCACTGGAGCTCGATCCTCACCCTGGCCAGGGCCCCGGACAACCCGCACATTCATGCGGGCCGCAGTCAGGTGAATTCGCATCGGACTTGCTAAGCTCCGCCCCGATGACTGAATGGGCCAAGCGCACCTGGATCGAAGCGCGCGATCTTTTGTCCAAACCGGTTGTTGCGCTATTGCCGATCGGATGCACCGAACCCCACGGTCCGCACTTGCCCCTGGACACGGACGTGACTATCGCCGTGGCTCAGTCGCGGCGCGCTGCGGAATTGTTGGAGGCGGCGGGCGTCCCCGCGATCGTGCTCCCGCCCCTGGCTTACGGCGTGACTAACTACACCGACGGGTTCGCTGGGCGAGTGACGATTCGGCCGGGCACACTATGGGCCCTGATCGAGGACGTGATCACGGCCCTCGAGCAGGAAGGCGTGCGCCAAATCGTGCTGGTCAACGGCCATCTCGAACCCGCCCACGTCGCCGTGCTCCGCGGCGTGATCCTCGACCACGCCGAGCGCACCGCGGTGAAGGCCCAGGCAATCCTGGCCGACAACACGCGCCGGCGCTGGGCCGCTACCCTGGGCGAGGAATTCAAGAGCGGCGACTGCCACGCGGGGCGCTACGAATCGAGCCTGGTGCTTTTCGCCGATGCTGCGAACGTGCGCGACTCGCGCCTTCGGCTGGCGCCGGTGAAAATTGGCCTGCTCGAAAAGATGGACGCGGGCGTCAAGAGTTTTCGCGATGCGGGCGCCAGTGCGGCCTACTGCGGCGATCCCGCGGCGGCCAGCAGCGCCGAAGGCCGCGAGCTCGTCGAACGCCTGGCCGAAATCGTGGTGACCTCCGCGCGCGAAACCTGGCCGGACCTGTTCCATTGAAGGACTTCACGACTCAGATCCGAGTGCGCTTTGGCCACGTCGATCCGGCGGGCATTGCCTACTACCCGCGGATTTTCGAATACGTTCACGCGGTCACCGAGGAATTGTGGGAGCAGCACGTGGGCGTGCGCTACGACCACTTGTTGCTCGTGGAGAAGATCGGCTTTCCCCTGGTGCACTCCGAGGTCGACTTTCGCCGGCCCCTGCGCTTTGGCGATCGGCCCATCGTCCGCGTGACTTGTTTTCACCTGGGCACGTCTTCGCTCGGTCTGCACTTCATCTTCGAACTGCACGGCGAAGTGGCGCTGGTCGCCCGCATGACCACGGTCTGCACCGACGTCGCCAACCTGAAGAGCAAACCGATCCCCGCGGCCTGGCGCGCCAAGCTGGAAGAAATTCGCTCGGCCCCGGGCAATCCTCAAGCAGACAAGGCCGGCACTCGATGAGGGCCCCATGAGAGTTGGTGCAAAGCACGGCCGCGGACGGCCGGTTTTCAGCTTCGAGTTCTTCCCGCCGAAGACCGACGAAGGCGCGCGCGCGTTGATGACCACTGTCGCGGACCTGCGCGACGTGCTCGCCCCGGACTTCGTCTCGGTGACCTGCGGCGCCGGCGGTTCGACGCGCGAGCGCACCCTCGAGTCTGTGGTGCGCATCCAAAAGGAACTGGGCCTGACGGCCATGGCACACTTGACCTGCGTCGGCGCGACCGAGGCGGAGCTTGCCGATGAAATCGACCGACTGACTGACGCGGGGATCGAGAACATCCTCGCCTTGCGCGGCGATCCGCCCCTGGGCAACGCGACCTACAAGCCGCCCCAGGGTGGCTTCGCACACGCCTCGGATCTGGTGGCGTTCCTGCGCACGAACTTCGACGTCGAAATCGGCGGGGCCTGTTATCCCGAAGGACACGTCGAGTCCGCGGACGCGGCCCGCGATCTGGATTGGACCGTGCACAAGGTGCGCCAGGGTGTGGATTTCCTGGTGACGCAGTTGTTCCTCGACAACCGCGACTACTTCGGGTTCCTCAACCGCGCACGGGACCGCGGAATCCGCGTGCCGATCGTCCCTGGGATCATGCCGATCACGAATGTCGCTCAGATGGAGCGCTTCACGAAAATGTGCGGCGCCAAGATCCCCGCCGAACTCTCGGCGCGGCTGCAGCGCTTCCGCGACGATCCGGCGGCAGTCATGGCCATCGGCATCGAGCACGCGATCATGCAGTGCCGCGAACTGCTCGAGGGCGGCGCGCCGGGGCTGCATTTCTACACGCTGAACAAGAGCTGGGCCACGCGCTCGATCTTGGCGGCCGTGCGCAGGGTCTGAGCGGCTTTGCGAGCGCCCTGGCCTCCGCCGCGGGGTGGCGGAGGCCCGCGAACCGGTCTCGCGACCCGGTCTCGCTCAAAGAAATCGAAGCGCACGGAGCCTTGCGCTCGGCTCGCCGATGCGAAGACTGGCGAGCCATGAATCGCAGTGTTGGAGGCGTGCTGGCCAGGCCCGAGGGCCCGGCCAAGGTCACGGGCCGGGCGCTCTATGTGGCCGACCTGCGCGTCGAGGGCGCCTGGGTCGCGGGCACCGTGCGCTCCAATGTGGCCCGCGGCCGATTGCTGGGATTTGATTTCGATCCCGCGTTCGACTGGAAGCGCGTCGTCATCGCCGGGCCCGAAGCGATCCCCGGAGCAAACTTGGTGGCGATGATCGTGGACGATCAACCGCTCCTGTGCGCTGACGCGATCGAGCACTTCGGCGAGCCACTCTTGATCGTGGCTGCGGAAACTCCGCTCACGCTGCGCGCGGCCTTAGCGGCCATTCGACCGCGCATCGAAGTCAGGCCAGCGATGCTCGACATGGAAGCGAGCGAACAGCTCTTCAAGCGCATCGCGATCGACAAGGGCGATGTGGAGGCGGTCTTCGCAGCAGCCGACGGCGCGGCGATTCGCGTGCTCGAGGGCACCTACCGCACCGACACGCAGGAGCAGATGTACATCGAGCCCCAGGGCTTCGTGGCCTGGCCGCCGGATGCGAACGGCACGATCGCGGTCACCGGTTCGATGCAGTGCCCCTATTACGTGCAGAAGTCCCTGATGCGAGCGTTTGGCGTCGAAGCGCACAATGCGCGCGTCGTGCAGGCCGCCACGGGCGGCGGATTCGGAGGCAAGGAGGATTATCCGTCGGTGCTCGCCTGTCACGCGGCGCTGATGGCACGCGTCTGTGGACGGCCGATTCGGATGCTCTACGACCGCCACGAGGACCTGGCGGTGACGCCCAAGCGCCATCCTTCGCGCGTGCGCCATCGCACGGCGGTCGCGAGCGACGGCCGTTTGCTGGCCATGGACATCGACGTGCTGCTCGACGGCGGCGCCTACACGACGCTTTCCCCGGTGGTGCTCTCGCGCGCATGCATCCACGCCGCCGGAGCCTATCGCTGCGAAAACGTGCGCATCCGCGGCCGCGCGGTGGCGACGAATCACGTTCCCTTCGGTGCTTTCCGCGGGTTTGGCGCGCCGCAGGTGTGCTTCGCGGTGGAGCGGCAAATGGACCGGATCGCGGTTGCCCTGGGGCTCCATCCGGTGGAACTGCGCCTCTGCAACATGCTGCGCCGCGGCGATGTTACGGCCACGGGACAGGTGCTCGAGCACAGCGTCGGCTCCGTGGAGGTCATGGACGAAATCCTCGCGCGCACGAAAATCGACAGGCACCCCTGGCGCGCGCAGCAGACGGGAAACGTGCGCCGTGGGCTGGGTCTCGCGTTCTTCTTCCACGGGGCGGGCTTCACCGGCTCCGGAGAGGCGCTGCTCAAGGCACGCGTTGCCGTGGAATTGGACCGCGAAGGCTGCGTGATCGTGCGCAGCGCTTCGACAGAGTTTGGCCAGGGGACGCTGACCATGTTCACGGCGATTGTGGCCCAGGCCCTGGGCTGCGATGCGCGCGACGTGATCATCGCCGATGCCGACACGCAGGGGGTGCCGAACTCCGGTCCCACAGTTGCCTCGCGCACCTGCATGATCGTCGGCGGCTCGCTGCAAAAGGCCTGCGCGGAACTGCTCGTTCGCGTGGGCCCCGGTCCCGCGCCCTTCCGTGAGCGCGCGCGCGCCTTCGTGCAGCGCGGCGGAGACAGCCAGATCGAAATCACCTACACGTCGCCGCCGGGACTTGCCTGGGACGACGCGACGTACCGCGGCGACGCTTACCCGGCCTACGGCTGGGCCGCGGATGTGGCGGAAGTCGAAGTCTCGCTCGACAGTTTCGAGGTCCGCGTCAAGCGCTTCACTAGCGCAGTGGACGTGGGCAAGGCCATTCAACCGCAGATGGTCGAGGGCCAGATCGAGGGCGGCTCGCTGCAGGCGATCGGCTTCGCGCACCTCGAGGCGGCCACGATGAAGCACGGGCAGTTTCAGCAGAATCGCATGGCGACCTGTGTCATTCCGACGACACTCGACACGCCAACGTTCGACGTCGCGCTGATCGAAGTGCCCTTCGAGCACGGCCCCTTTGGCGCGAAGGGCGTCGGCGAGTTGCCCATGGACGGCGGCGCTCCCGCGATCGCATCGGCGATCGAGGACGCCCTGGGAATCCACATGGATCACATGCCCGCCACCCCCGAGCGTCTGTTAGAGGCTTGGCTCGCGGCCCATCCCAAGGAGGAGCTGTGAGCGTGCAGGAGCCCGTGGATCTGCGCTGCACGATCAATGGCGTCGCGCGCGAACTGCGCGCCGCGCCCCTGCGCCGTTTGCTCGACGTGTTGCGCGACGACCTCGGGCTCACGGGGACCAAGGAGGGCTGCGGCGAGGGCGAATGCGGGGCGTGCACGGTGCTCGTCAACGGCGAGCCGGTCAATTCCTGCCTGGTGCCCGTCTGTCAAGTTGACGCCTGCAGCGTCACGACTATCGAAGGCAGCGGCTTCGAGGGCGTGCAGGCTGCGTTTCTGGAGCACGGTGGCGCGCAGTGCGGCATCTGCACGCCGGGGATGATCGTGATGACGCGCGCCTGGCTCGAGGAGCGCAGTCGACTCGGGGCTGCTGTGGACCTGGAGAGCGCGCGCAAGGCCCTCGCAGGCAACCTGTGTCGCTGCACGGGCTACGCAAAAATCCTCACGTCGGCCCTGGCCGCGGCGGCGGTGAAGCCTTGAATTGCGCGGTGCAACGACCGCGCACGCTCGAGCAGGCCTTGGAGGTCCTGGCCCGTGCGACGTCTTCCGCGCGCCTGCTCGCGGGCGGCACCGACTTGATGGTCGAGTTCGAAACCGGTCGCACACATCCGGATGTGGTTTTCGACCTCTGGGGGGTGAAGGAGTTGCGCTACGTGCGCGCCGAGAATGGTGGCCTGCGGCTGGGGTCCCTGAGCACATGCCGCGACTTGCTCGATTCCGCGCTCGCGCGCGAAGGCGCCGATCTCCTGGTGCTCGCCGCCGATGAAGTGGGCGCGGAACAGATCAAGAATCGTGCGACGCTCGGCGGCAATCTCGGCACCGCCTCGCCCGCCAGCGACCTCGGGCCCGTGTTGTCGGTTCTTCGGGCGCGTGTGCGCCTGGTCTCGCTGCGCGGCGAGCGCGAAGTATCGGTGGACGACTTTTGGACGGGCTACCGCGCCACGCAGCGCGCCAACGACGAGTTGATCGAGTCCGTGTTCATTCCCACTTGCCCGAGGGACGAGCGCCGCGGCTTTCGCAAGGTCGGCACACGGCGCGCGCAGTCGATCTCGAAGGTTGTGGTCGCCATGGCGCTTCGCGTCGACGGCGGCGTGCTCCAGGGAGTGCGTTCCGCAGCCGGTTCCGTCGCCGAACGCATCGTGCGCCTGAGCACGCTCGAGCGCGCCCTCGACGGCCAGCGTCCCTCGCGCGCGCTCGTCTCCGACGCGACGCGCGACTCGGCTCGCGTGGACGCGCGCCCGATCGATGACGTGCGCTCCACGGCGCGCTACCGTCGCGCCACGCTGCAGCGCGTGGCCGAAGGTTTGATCCTGGACTTGGCCGGAATCGAAGGAGCGCACTGATGCTGTTTCTTTACGTCCTCGCGGTGGTGCTTGGAATTTCCATCTGCCTCCAGGGCGCGGCCAACGGACTCTTGGCCGGCCGCATCGGACTGCCCCTGACGCTCTCGATCAACTCAGGACTGGTCTTCGCCGGCTCGCTGATCTGGTTTGGGATCTCGCGCATGGCATCGGACACCGCTCCAGAACGCCTGAGTGCACCCTGGCTGTTCTACTGCGGCGGCATTTGCGGTCTGTTGATCCTCAGCTGCGCCGCGGTGGCCTACCCGCGTCTTGGGGCGAGCACGACCACGGCCCTGGCCGTGGCCAGTCAGCTGGTGACGGCGCTCGTGCTCGATCGCTTCGCCACCGCGGGCCAGCGCTTTCCCCTGACTTCCCTGCGCGTGCTCGGCCTGGTCCTCGTGGCGATCGGCGTGGCGCTGGTGATGGGCTTGGGGAGCAAGGCGTCGCGTTGATGGCGCGGCGCTACGAAAGTCAGCGCAGCTTCAATTCCTTGCGCGCCACCTTGCCGCGGTCGTTCTTGGGCAGGCTCTCGCGCCATTCGAACCAGCGCGGGTACTTGTAGGGAGCCAGAAGTCGCTTGACGTGCTCCTTCAATTCCAAGGCAAGCTCAGGGCCCCCGACGTAGCCAGGATTGAGCACCGCGTAGGCCATGGGCTTGATGAGGCGCTCCTCGTCTTCGGCGCCCACGACGCAAACCTCCGCGATCGCGGGGTGCTTCAACAGCGCGTTCTCGATCTCCAGGGGGGAAACCCAGATGCCGGAGACCTTGAGCAGGTCGTCGTCGCGGCCCTCGTAGAAGTAGTAGCCCTCTTGATCGCGGCGAAAGATGTCCGCCGAAGTGCACCAATCAGCCTGAAAGGTCTCGATCGACTTCTTGCGGTCGGCCCAATAGCACAGGGCGGTGGAACCGCCTCGCACGCGCAGTCGCCCCGGCTCCCCGTCGGCAACTTGAAGCCCGTCGGGGCCGACGATTTGCGCTTCGTAGCCGGGGACAATGCGCCCGAGGCTGCCGAGCTTGACGTCTGCCTCGCGATTGGAAATGTAGATGTGGAACATCTCCGCCGAGCCGATTCCGTCGAGAATCTCCACGCCGGTGCGCGCCTTCCATTCCCCGTAGAGCTGCGCCGGCAAAGCCTCGCCCGCCGAGAGCGCCACGCGCAGCGAACTCAAGTCGGCTGTGTCGCAGCGCGGCGAGCGCAACATGTTGTTGATCATCGTCGGCACGCTAGTCAGTAACGTCGGCCGATGACGCTCGATCTGATCGAACAATTCGTCGGCGGTCGCGCGGCCCGGGAACAACACGACGCTCGCCCCAACCCGGAACGGGAACATCAAGTTGGTCCCGGTGGCGTAGCCGAAAAACAGCTTGGGCACCGACAGGCACACGTCGCTCTCACGGTAGCCTGCCACCTGGAGCGCATAGGTCTCCGTCGAGTAGGCGAAGTCGCCGTGTGAATGCACGCAAGCCTTCGGATGGCCCGTGGAGCCCGAGGTGAAAAGCCAGCCGGCAAGATCGTCGGGCCCGGTGGGCTCGAGTTTTGCGAGCTCGGATTGCGGATCCTCGGCGTCGATGGCGCGCTCGTAGTCCACGCCCTCATGGCCGGCCCCATCGATCACGAACATGGTCTCGAGCCAGCGCGAATTGCGGGCGACCGAACCAAATTCCCCCAGGGCTTCGCGGTGGACGAACGCGACGCGCGCCTTGGTGTACTCAAGGTAGTAAGTGAACTGCTCAGCCTTGAGCAGCGGATTGACCATCGCGAACACCGCTCCAGCGCGCAGGGTGCCGAACCATGCTTCGGCGAATTCAAGCCCGTCGGGCAGCACAAACAGCACGCGCTCTTCGGGCCGCACCTTGCGCCTGCGCAGGGCCGCGGCGACTTGCCGGGCGCGGGTCGACAACTGCGCGTACGTTCGCGTGACTCCGCTGCAATTCAGTGCGACTTTCTCTCCGCGGCCCGCGGTGAGATTGTGGTCGAGGAAATACTCGCAGAGATTGAAGCGTTCCGGCAATTCGACATCGCCGTAGTACGCGCGCGCCGCCGTCATTGTTTCGCGAAGACCTGGAGCGCGGCCTTGAATGGCGCAGCGGCGCCGTAGCGCTGGCGTTTGTCGGCGAACAGGCCCCGTTGCACGGCAATCTCGAAGCCCGGATCCACTTCGATCGCAGGCGCGCGCTTTTTCATCGACGGCGCCTGCTTGTCGAGCTTGGCCTGAAAAATCTCCAGGAACGAGCGCCCGGGCCAGGGCAGCACGCCGGTCGCGAGTTCAAAAAGAACGGCCGCGACGTTGTACACGTCTGAGGCCACGTCGGGCGATTCGCCGCCGAACTGCTCAACGGGAGCGTAGAACGGCGTGCCGATCAATGCCGTGCGATCGCCGAGGTGCTTTGCATTCCACAGGCCCGGCGTCACGCCCCCATCGATCAGTTGAACTTCGAGCGCGCCGGTTTTCCCGGAAGCGCTGCCAACGAAAAGCGTCGCGGGCTTGATGTCGCCGTGGATCAACTTCCTGCTGTGAATCGCCTCGAGCGCTTCGAGAGCCGAAACGCCGATCGACGCCACCTCGGCCTGGTCCGGTCGCCCGCGGGCCTTGACCCAGTCCGCCAGAGGCTCGCCGCGGGGCGTTTCGCTGATCACCACGATCGTCGCGGCCGCGGGCATCAACACGTCGAGCACGCGCGCGACGCCTCTGTGTTCTATCTTGCGCCACTGGTCCAGCGCCTTCTTGTAGTCCGTCGCTTGGGACGCCGACTCGAAGAGGACCGGCGGAAACGCGGTCAACTCGCAGGTGGACGCTGAGGTTTCATCGGTCACGCAAAACGTGGCCGAGAGTCCGCTGGAGCGCGCCGCGCGTTCCACGCGATAGCGGCCGAGAACAAGTTTGCCCGGGGCGAGATCGAAGAGCGAAAACGAAGCAGTGGTCATGGGCGGATCGAACGAGTCGCCCGCGCAGATTCGCTTGCGGCTCGCACGGCCATGGTAGCGCCGACCGCTCCGGCCTGCCTAAGAGCACGTCCTAATACCTGGCGCAGCTTCTGGATCTGCCCGGCATTGGGACGTGCTCTCAGTAGCTCTTCTGCGATTGCACGAAATCCGTCCAGCGACGCGTCTCGCGCAGGTCGCTGAGCGCTTCGGCGAACGCGTCGAGTTCCTCGGCGCGCGTGTAGAAATGCGGACTGACGCGGATCCCGGCCTCGGGCCGATGATCCACGAGGATTCCGCGCTGTTCCAAAGCTGCGACGAATGCCGCGCCGTTTTCCTGGGGCCGCAGCCCCACGGTCAAAGTTCCTCCGCGCGCCTGCGGATCCTTCGGACTGGGCACGTCGAAGCCGCGGCTCAGGAGATTTTCACGCAGGGCCTCGGTGCGCTCGATCGACCACGAACGGATGCGGTCCACTCCAACGTCGAGGATCAACTCGTAACCGGCGGTGGCCGCCTGCAGCGCGGGCACCGCGGGAGAACCGTGCAGGAGCCGCGCCGCACCGCCCGCGTAGCGTTGTGCGCCGAGTTCAAAGGCAAAGGGCGCAGCGTGTGCCGCCCAGCCCGTGATGCGCGGTTCCAATCGGGCCGCCAACTCGGGCCGCACGTACAGATAGCCAGCGCCGGGTCCGCCGCACAGCCATTTCACGGAGCCGCCGCAGACCATGTCGACGTCCAGTTGGCGCACATCGATGGGCACGGTGCCCAGGGCCTGATAGGTGTCGAGCAAGACCAAGGCCCCGACTTCGCGCGCGCGCGCGCAAATCGCCTGGGCGTCGTGCTTGAACGAGTTTCGAAAGCACACGTGGCTGATCGGAACGATCAGAGTGCGCTCGTCGATGGCGGCGAGCATTTCCTCGAGCGGCACGCCGAGCCTACCACGGGACGGCAAGCAGACAATCTCCGCGCCAAAACGCCGATAGCCCTCCCAGACGTACATGTTCGTGGGGAAATTCTGATCGTCGTACACGACTCGGTTTCGCGTTGTGCCGAAGTCGAGGCACGATGCAATCAGACTCTCGATCACCGACACGTTCTGGTGCATCACGACCGATCCCTGCGGCGCGTTCATGATGCGCGCGATCAGGTTCCCCACATCGATCGGCGCATCCCACCAACCCTCGGCCCAGGCGCGCACGCCGCGCGTGGCCCATTGATCGGCGTAGGCGCGCAGCTTGTCGTAGACGCCGATGGGCATCGCCCCCAGGCTATGGGTCACGAGGTAGTTGGTCGTGGCCAGGATTGGAAACTGCTTGCGCCAGGGCTCCGGGTCGTGGAGCGAGGCTGCGCGCGGTGCTGCGTTGGGATTCATCGAAGGGGCTTCTCGCTACGGTGATTGCGCAGGCGCACTGCCAGCGAACGGATCGATCCCGGTCAGTTCAGCGTCGGGGATGACCAGTCGGGCCACAGGCCGACCGCCGACAATGTGCTTCTCGATGATCTCCCCCACATCCTCGGCCGTCACGCCGCCGTACCAAACGCTGTCGGGGTACACGACGACGCACACGCCGTGGGCGCACTGGTCCAGGCATCCGGCTTTGTTCGGGCGCACGATGCGCTTGTAGCCTGCGGCCACGAGCTTGGACTTGAAGGCCTCGAGGACCTTGGCGGATCCTCGCGCCGCGCAGGAACCGCGCGGGTCCTGCTCGGTGCGCTCGTTGGTGCAGACGAAAACGTGTCGTTGGAACTTGGCCATGGGGTTGGAACGAATGTCACTTGGCCTGGCGGAAAAGTTCCTTGGCGAGGATCAACTTCTGAACCTCCGACGATCCTTCGTAGATGCGCAAGGCGCGGACGTCGCGGTACAGCGCTTCGACCACCTGACCGCGCTTCACCCCGAGGCCACCGAGGTGCTGAACTGCTCGGTCGCACACCCAGCCCGCGGTCTCGGTGGCGAAGAGCTTCGCGCGCGCAACCTCGAGCGTGCCCGCTCCGCCGCCGTCGACGACGGTCGCGGCCTCGTCCACCAAGAGTTCCGCAGCGCGCAGGCGCGTGTCCATCTCGGCGATGTCGAATCCGAGGGCCTGGAAGGTGGCGAGCGGCTTGCCGAATTGCTTGCGCTCGAGCAGATGGCGCCGTGATTCGTCGAACGCACGACGACCGAAGCCCACTGCTGCCGCGGCCACGGAAGTGCGCAAGCGCGCAAGCACGGAGAGCGCGAGCCCCAGTCCTGCGCCGACCGCGCCGAGGCGCGCACCGTCGGAGACTTCGACCTCCTCGAAGTACACATCCCCGATCGGGTGAGGACCGAGCACCTCGAAGCGCTCGCAGCGCAGGCCCCGGGTTGGCGCACGCACGCAAAACATCGTCAGGTTGTCCGGCTCGTCTCCGGTGCGCGCGAGGACCGTGTAGACGTCTGCTATCCCCGCATTGGAGATGAAGGTCTTGTGCCCGCTGAGCCGCCAACCGCCGGCTACCTGCCGCGCACGCAGGGCAATGTCCGTGAGCGATGAACCGGCGCCCGGTTCGGTCAATGCGAAGGCTGCGCAGACGCGACCGGCGGCCACAGCGCGCAGCAGCTCCTGCGCCAGCGCGCGATCCACAGCATTGGCGATGGCGTAAGAGCCCAGGCCTTGCATCACGAGCATCACATCGAGCATCGCCGAGCGATAGGCCAGGCCCCTGCGCAGGACCACGGCGGCGCGCACACTCAGGGTGTCGCTGCCCACCAGGGCCGACGCATCGGCACCTCCGAAATCCGCGGGCACCATCCAGGCGCACAGTCCGCTGTCGCCAAGCAAAGCCAGCGCTCGCCGAGCCGCGGCCGTTTCGTCCAGGCGCGCAAGTTCCTCGGCATGGGCGCGGCCGAGATCGTCGGCCGCCGGCCCAAGACGCGCCAGGATGTCCGCAGCCGAGCTCATTGCGCAGCGTTGGGCTTGGCGCTCTTGGTGAAATCGGGCGCGCGCTTGGCGGTGGCCGCGTCAAAGGCCTCGCGGTAATCCGGATGCTTCATGCACTCGGCCTGAATCCAGCCTTCCATTTGCATCGCGGCTTCGAGCGGCATGTGCGCCTCGAGATTGAGCATGCGCTTCGTCACCGCCAACCCCATGGTCGGCCCGCCCGCCAACTTTTCGGCCCAGGTCTTCGCCTCCGCGTCCAGTTCTGCGCGCGGCACGACCTTGTTGTACAGCCCAATTTCATGGGCGCGCGCCGCGTCGATGAAATCGCCGAGCATCAAGAGTTCGCTGGCGTGGCCCAGTCCCACGATGCGCGGCAAGAGCCACGCGGCGCCCATGTCCGCGCCGCACAATCCCACCTTCGTGAACAGGAAAGCGATCTTGGCGTCCTCGCTGGCCACGCGTACGTCGCTCGCGGCGGCGATCACCGCCCCCGCGCCGCACACCGTGCCATTGAGAGCCGCGACGATGGGCTTTTCCAAAAGGCGCATGTTCAAAATCAAGTCGCAGGTCATGCGCGTGAAGGCGAGCAATTCTGCGTCCGACACACCGAACAGGCGTCCGATGATGTCGCGCACATCGCCGCCGGAACAGAATGCGCGCCCAGTGCCCGTGATGATCACGGAACGCACGCTCGCGCGCGTGCGCAGAGCCAAGAACGTGTCGCGCAACTCGGCGTAGGAATCGAAAGTCAACGCGTTCAGCCGCTCCGGCCGATCGAGGCGGATCGTGGCCACGCCTCCGTGTTCGCTGTAGCGGAAATGCTGCGGATTCATGGATTCCCCGTGTGCGTCGCGCGACTCAACGCTTGCGCTTCGAAGCCGCCTTGCGCCGGGCCTGCTTCGCGGGCCGCTGCTGCAGTTGCTCCTCGCCCGGCAGCGTGAGCGCGGGGTCCAGGCCAAAATCGAGAGCCCCGTCGACAATGTCGGTGGCCACCAGTTGTTCCGCCAGCTCGCGCTTGGTGAACACGCCCTTCTTCAAACACAACTCGGCCAGGGCGCGCGACAACAACGCCACGCGCGCCACGTCTTCCTCCAGTTGCAGCACGCGCGCCTGGGCCTGGCGCATGCGGTTGGCGCGCTCCACGCGCACAACCTCCAGCCGCGCGCGCAATTCGCGGATCACGCCGGGGTCGAGTGCACTCTGGAGCAGACTTTCGAGTTTCTTCATCGGGCTCTTTACGTGGATTGGCGGCGCATCCTACTTCACGACCACGGCCGTGCCTTCGATTTCGACCAGCGCTCCGTCCTCGAGCAGCGCGGCCACTTCCACCAGGGACATCGCCGGGTACCAGGGGCCGATGATCTCGCGCCAGGCGGCGCCGATTTCGCGCGTCGCCGCCAAGTAGGCCCGCTTGTCGCTGACGTACACGGTGACGCGCACGAGCCGCGACTCGGGGCCACCCGCCTGTGCCATCACGGCCGCGACATTGGAGAGGGCCTGACGAAATTGCAGCGCGAAATTCGCTCCGCCCACAAGCCGTTGGTCCTTGTCCCAGGCGATCTGGCCCGCGATGTACAGGGTCCGCGCTCCGGCGGGCGCGAGAATGCCGTTCGAGTAGCCGCGCGGCGCTTTCCAGCCCGCCGGTTGAATGATCTCAAAGTCGTTCACGTCTTTGGCCTTCTGGTAACGGGACCCTCCAGACGCACGCGGCGCGCGCCGTCGAGTTCGAGCACGCTGCCGTTCTCGTCGCCCTCGATCAACGACCAGATGGCGTCGGAGACTTCGTCGCAGGTGATCAGGCGGCCGCCTGGATTTTGTTGGGCGAGGAACGCGCGCGCCTCTGCTTCGCTCTGCTTTGTTTTCTCGACGATGCGCCGCACCGAGGCGTCGGTCAGCGGCGAATCGACGAAGTGCGGACAGACCGCAGCGATCGACACGCCGCTGCCTGAGAGTTCCTGGGCCACCGCGCGCGTGTAGCCCACCAGCGCGTGCTTCGACGCGCAGTAGGCCGCGGTGTACCCGTAGCCGCGCAGGCCAGCCGAGGAAGCAACATTGACGATGCGTCCGTGGCCTTTGGCCTTCATCGCGGGCGCAAAAGCCTCGATCAGTCGCCGCGCCCCGTGGAAATTGACTTCCATGTGGCGATCGAACAGCCGAGCGGTCGAGTCGTCGGCCAAGAACGGCGCGCTGATCGCAATTCCGGCCGCGTTGACCAGGGCCGTCAGGGGCTCGCCGTCTCCGCAGGCCCGCGAAGCCGCTTCGATCGCGCCGCGCACGCTGGCGGGATCCTCGAGATCCAAATCGATCGCCGTCGCGCGGCCTCCCAGGGCGACGAGTTCGCCCACGATCAGGTCCAATCGCCCGCGATTTCGCCCCGCCACGAGTACGAACCAGCCCTCGCGCGCCGCGCGCCGAGCACAGGCCGCGCCGATGCCGCCGCCGCCGCCGCTGATCAAGAGTTTCCGACCTGCCATGGGAGGCGTGAGTCTGCGCTCAGGCCCGCGCTGGTGCCATCCTCAATTGCGGTCTGGGGCGCCATGCACGGCGCTCGCTAGACTGCGGGCCCATGGCTCCCGCGCCTGACGCTCCCAAGGTGCGCACCGCGCGCGAAGACGCCCAAGCGAAGCGCGACGAGGAACTGGACTCGGCCTATCTCTACCGTCAGCTCGCCGCCAGCGAATCGGATCCGCGCGTGCGCGCGCTGTTTGCAGAACTTGCCGGGGCAGCGGAGCGCCAGGCGGCAATCTGGGTCGGCGCTTTGGACCCTGGCGCGGGTTCGAGCCTGCCCGCCTTCCAGCCCGGGCTGCGCACTCGAATCGTGGCACGGATCGCCCGGCGCGTCGGCGCGCGGCGGATGCGTCCGATGCTCGCTGCCATGAAGGTCCGCGGACTCTCGGTCTGGTCCGTCCACCCGCCCGCTGCCCATGGCCAAGTTCACGCCAGCGAGTACGAAGGCGCACGACACCGCGCCGCAAGCCAAGGATCCAACCTGCGGGCCGTCGTGTTCGGCGTCAGCGACGGCATCGTTTCAAACGTCAGCCTGATTCTGGGCGTCAGCGGCGCGAGCGCAGATCCTCGGACCCTGGTAATTGCTGGCGTGGCGGGCTTGCTCGCCGGTGCGTCGTCCATGGCTGCGGGCGAATACGTTTCCGTCCGTTCCCAACGCGAGCTATTCGAACACCAGATCGGCTTGGAGCGAGACGAACTCGCCCAGTACCCAGAGGAGGAGCAGGCCGAGCTGGCGATGATCTACCGCGCGCGGGGGCTATCGGACGACGAGGCCCAGGCCCTGGCCAAGGCTCTGATGGCCGATCCGGAGCGCGCGCTCGACACTTTGGCGCGCGATGAACTCGGCCTCGACCCCGCGTCGCTCGGTTCGCCCTGGTCGGCCGCGAGCTACTCCTTCCTGGCCTTCGCCATGGGCGCGGTGCTGCCGCTACTGCCCCTCTTGCTTTGTTCCGGACCGCACAGCGTGTACTGGTCGGCGGGCGTCGCCTTCGCGGCGCTGTTCGCCGTGGGCGCCGCGCTTTCGTTGTTTACCGGGCGCAATGCGCTCTACAGCGGCGCGCGCTTGGCGGCGATCGGCGCGGCGGCGGCCTTGGTCACCTACGGCATCGGCCGCGCCTTCGGCGTGGCGGTGTAGGTGTGAAGGCAGCGGGGTTGGCTGCCTGACTGCGCGCCTACACGAACAACAAGTCCCAGCCGACCCAGAACACCGCGACGTCGATCAGCGCGTGGCTGATCCACGCGCTCCAAATCGAGCGCGTTCTCGCGTAGATCCACGACCAGGTGACACCAGCGACGAACACGGCCAGGGAGCCGACGACGCAAATCTCCGCGCCGAACTGTGTGGCGAGGATCACGGAATGGTGCAAGGTGAACGCCGCGGCGGCGAGGATCACGGCCAGGGGCCGCGGACACAGTTGCTCGAGGCGGCCGAAAACGAACCAGCGCCACACGTACTCTTCCAACAGGGAATTCGCGGCGCAGATGTACGCGGCGACAGACAAGTAGGCCACCGGCGTCAGCAGATGATTCGCGCGGGCCATCTCGCGAATCGCCGCTGGATCGATGCGCTCGCGCAGCGCGTACGTGTAGGCGAGCACGACGACCGCAGCGCCCAAGAGGCCGCTTGCGATACCCAAACCCAAGCCCGTGGCGCTCGGCCTCGGTCGCGCTACGGGCCTGGCCTCAACGAAGAACGTCCAAGCCACCGGAAAGGCAAAGATCCAAACCTTCGTCGCCGCGAGCACCAAGAGTCCCAGTGCTCCGGGGAACCACACCATCTCGGCTCCCACCCCAATGCTCGGCGCGGGTACCAGCAGCAGGAGGCCGAACAGCGCGGTCCGGCGCCGGAGCATTATCGGGTCGTTGGTGGTGCCTGCCTGTGGGCCCATGTGTGACGCGGCATTCTACTTTCCCGTGGCCCGCGGCCCGCAACGGGAAGTGCCGATGTTTCGCCCTAAGCCGCGGTTCGGAACCCAGAACGCTCGCAGGATCTCGCCCGAGGGAGAACGCGCCAGTGAGGAGGAATGTCTTTGGGGACGCCTCGAAACGCAGCCCGCGCGGGCTGAAACGAGTTGTCCGCGACCCGCTCTTACCCAAAACACATCCTCGCGCGAGCGATCGCAGGGTCTCCTACAACCCGAGCCTCGCACGGGAATTTCTGAACCGGAATTCAATTCCGTGGCATTGGAAGGGTGCCAGCCATGATTCGAACCGCCACCGTAAGCATCGAGGAACTACTCGAGCACTCCGCCTGGGTGCGAGCCCTCGCGCGTCAACTGGTCGCCGATGGGGCGAGCGCGGACGACTTGGTGCAGGAAACGTGGACAGCGGCTCTCGTGCAGCCTCCCGCGCGCGGTGTGCCCCTGCGTCCATGGCTGGCGCGCGTGCTTCGAAACGCTGCGCGCATGTCAGTTCGTGGTTCAGAGCGGCGCACAGCGCGCGAACGCCTGGCCGCGCGCTCGGAGGCCCTGGCCTCGGCCCACGATGTCGTGGAGCTTGCGGCGCGCCAACGGGATCTGGTGGAGGCACTGCTGGCGCTCGAGGAGCCCCAGCGCACGACCCTTTTGCTGCGCTACTTCCACGCGCTGCCACCGCGGCGCATCGCCGCCCGCTTGGAAATTTCCGTGGAAACGGTGCACACGCGCCTGCGCCGCGGGCTCCAACGACTTCGCAGCGTCCTCGAACAACGCCACGGCGCGGATAAAAACGCGTGGCTCTCCGCACTGCTGCCGCTCGCGCGCGCGCCGCAGTTCTACGGCCCTAGCGCGCTGGGATGGATCACCATGAACTTGAAACTGCCCTTGGCCGCCGGTGCCCTTTTGGTTTTGGGTGCGATCGCCTGGATGACCTTCGAGCCCGACGACTCGACGACGCCGAACACTGCCGTGAGCGGCGGGGTGACAGCGATTTCCGACGGAATCGCGAACATCGGGCGCACGCCGGAACCTGCGCCAGGTCAGGAGACCCCCGCGCCGACGAAATCCCGCGCGCCGGTGAGCTTGCCGGCCCCAAGCACGCCGAAGGTGATCGACGAGCCGCCGAAGCCTGAGCTTCCGCCTCTGGTAGGCAAGTTGATCGACGATCTCGGCCGCGGTTTGTCCGGCGTGACGCTGGTCCTTGAAGGCTCCGGCAAATCGACGCTGGACCGCACCCAAAGCGCGGCGGGGGGTGCTTTTGTCTTCGAAGGCGAGGCGCGCGCCGGGCGAGTCACTGTCGATGATCCCTCATGGTGCACCGTGATGCGCGCCGTCGCTCGCGCCGGTCGACGTGAAGTCGCGCCCGTGGTGGTTGCCGCGCGCAAACTGTCCCTGGGAGGACGCGTGGTCGATGAACTTGGGCTGCCCCTTGCGGGCGCGTCGGTGCGCGCGCCCATGCCCGACGGATTCCGTTCGCGGTTCAACGAAGTGCTCGACTTGAGTGAGGATGTCTCGGCGCAGACGGTTACCGATGCCGACGGAAGATTTGTCCTCGATGCCGTGGCGCTGCTCGAGGGCGGGCGCATCACAGCTTCGATGGAGCAGTTCCTGGGACACGACGATGCCCTGCCCACAGGCTCGGACCAAAACCTGCTGATCCAGCTTCACAGGCCCCTGAGCAGCGACGGCACGGTGCGCGGACAAGTGATCGACAGGCTCGGAGTCCCGGTGGCGGCCGCGCGCGTGGCATTGGGCCTGGCGATCCAGACCGCGGACTCCGAGGGCAATTTCCTGTTCCTGATCGACGATCCCGAGTCCATGAACGCACGCATGGGAAATCCGGCGCGCACCATGACCGCCGCGAGCCCTGGATTGCTGCCCGCGACCTACGAGCCGCCTCGGGTGGGCAACAAACCCCAGTGGCCCGCGTTCGTCACCATGCGCCTGGGGGAAAACGCGTTAGAGATCAGCGGGCAGGTCGTGGATTCAAGCGGCGGTCCACTGGGCGGCGTCAGTGTGTTCCTGAGCGAAGCGGCCATTCTGGGCGGCGATCGCGGGGGCCCGATCGTGCTCGAGAACTACTTGGCCGGCGCGGAGTCTGGTCCGAGTTGGCGCACCACGACATCGGACGCTGAAGGGCGCTTCGTGATCGATGGGCTGCTGCCGCAGGACTATCGCGTGCGCGCCATGGATGCTGACACGCTGCTGATCGCGGAAACCGAGCTCATTGCCGCCGGGAGCGTCGACGTGAAGATCCGACTGGACACCTCGCGGCTGCACCCGCGCGTGGCCGGAAGAATCGTGGGACGCGACGGAAAACCTGTGGCACACGCCTCCGTGGGCCCCATGTGCGACGCCTTCTGCATGAAACACATGGGTAGCACTGTGGGCACCAGTCACGGGAGCCTGGCCGGAACGACGACCGACGCCGAGGGACGCTTCGAGCTGAAGAACGTGCCCGATTCACTGGTGTACTTGCGCATCGACGGCGAGGACCTTGTTCCTCTTGAATATGGGCGCGTCACCGGCTCGGCCCTGCTCGGGGGCAAAGCAGTCAGCGGACTCCCGCGGGATCGGATCGAGGATCTGCAGATCACCGTCGGCCGTCGCTGCCACTTTCAGGTGGAATTGAACGATCCGGAATTCGCCGATGAGCTTGAGGTGCGCGATGACGCGTTCAAGCAGGTCGCACTCTCCGTCTTCGTGGGAAACAGCCGCCGCGAGAACGACCGTCAGCCGCTGAAGCAGGGACGATCCGAGGTCATCGCCTGCCCCGACGACGGCGTGATGCTCGTGCTACTCAAGGGCGGAGTTGAGGTCTCGCGGCGTCGCATCGAACTAAGGCCCGGCGAAGTGCTCAAGCTGAGCTTCTAGAGGGTTGTAACGACCGCTAGTCGCGGGCGACCCGGCGGAAGTACCCTGGGCGGTGTGCCCCACGACCCCACGACGCCGGCGCCTCCGCACCGCATTGAACCGACGCGCTGGCCGTCGCGCACCGAGGCGCGCGCCAGCCGTCTGTTCTCCAGCGGTCGCATCGGGCCCCACGGAACACGCACACGCACTTGGGTTCCAGCCATGGTGCCCTGGCGCGCCACGGAAGATGGCACCCTGACCGAGGACGTGCTCGATTGGTATGGGCGCTTCGCCGACGGCGCGCCAGGCGTCCTGGTGGTCGAAGCCACGGGAATTCGCGACGTTCCCAGCGGCCCCTTGTTGCGCATCGGGGACGATCGTTTCGTACCGGGCCTGGCGCGTCTGGTCGATGTGGTGTCGCGGCGCTCCGGCGGGCGCACGCGATTGTTGATCCAGATTCTCGATTTCCTCGCGATTCGCCGCAGGCCAGAGAAGGAAAAATTCCTGCGACGGTTCCTCGTTCTGCGGCAGGAACACCGCGTTGGATTGGCGCGCATACCTGGATTCGAGTCCACGATCGACGCTTGCGACGACGATGTGCGCGCTGCGCTCCTGCGCCTGCCCCACGACAGGTTGCTTGCGCTGCTCGACGAGCGCGAGCGCGAAAGCCTCGAGCGCGGCGCCCGCGAGCGGGTGTCCGATGTGCACCTCGATCACATCGCGAATCTGCCGCGCGAATTGCCGGCCCTGTTCGCCAACGCGGCCCGACGCGCAGAGAGCGCCGGATTCGACGGCGTCGAGATTCACGCGGCTCACGCCTACACCCTGGCGTCGTTTCTCTCGCCCGCGAACACGCGCTCCGATGGCTATGGCATCACGCTTGCGGGGCGCCTGCGTTTGCCGTTGGAGGTTGCAGCGAGCGTGCGCGCTTCGGTGTCACCTTCCTTTGCCGTGGGCATTCGCTTTCTCGGTGATGAGGTGATCGAAGGCGGCGGCCGCGTGGGCGACGCCGTGAACTACGGCCTGGCCTTCGCGGAGGCGGGACTCGACTTCCTCTCGCTCTCCACGGGCGGGAAGTTCGACGATGCGAAACCGCCCAAGGTCGGCCACGCCGCGTACCCCTACACCGGCCCGAGCGGTCACGAGTGCATGCCGACGGTGCGCATCGACGATCCGCGGGACGAATTATCGCGCGGTCCCTTCGGACGCAATTTGCACTCGGCCTCGAGCGTTCGGGCAGCCGTGCGGGCCGCGGGCTTCGGGACTCCGATCGTCGCTGCGGGTGGATTCAACACGTTTGAAATGGCCGAGCGCGCGCTCGCGAGCGGCGCCTGTGATTTCGTGGCCAGCGCGCGCCAGTCCCTGGCGGATCCCGATTGGTTCTCGAAGATCGAACTGGGCGAAGGTGCGCAAATTCGGCGCTGTAAATTCACGAACTACTGCGAAGGCCTCGACCAAATGCACCGACAGGTGACCTGTCAGCTTTGGGATCGGGACTTCGCGCATGCGGATCCACTGGCGTCGTCAGTGGCGGAGCCGAAGCGCTCCTCGGACGGACGACGGCGTCTGATCGCGCCGCCGTGGGTGGGCCGCCCTGGGGATCTCAAGCCTTGAGCGGCGGCGACTTCCAACGCGAAACCGCGGAGTACACGATGAATGCCGCCAGCGCGATCAGGGCGCTCGCCGCCACGGAGTTGCACAGCTTGGCGTCAAATCCGCTGGACTCGTTGAAGCTGAAAATGGCGATGCGCGCCAGGGCCCAGAGCGTGATCGAGAGCACGAAAGCCGCGGGCGCGAGCGTGAACCAGGTGCTGCGTCCCATCTGCCGCAGCCACACGCTGACAGCGATTAGCGTCAAACCCGCCAGCAACTGATTCGACGCGCCAAAAAGCGTCCAGTAGTCGGCCCAGGATGCCTTTTCAGCCAATCCGAGGATCAACGCGGTCGGCACGATCGTGATCGCCGTCGCCGCTGCGCTCCCGAGCTTCGTGCGCCAGCCAAACAGCTCTTCGAGCATGTAGCGCCCAAGCCGCGTGCACACATCGAGCGTGTCGAACACGAACGTCGAGAAGGCCATGGCGCCGAAGGTGATCGCGAAATTCAGGTTCTCCGGCCCGATCAGGATCGTCAGAAAGCGTCCGATTCCATTCCCGTAGATCGTGCCCGGCTTCATTCCGGTCAAATCGGCGGGCAGCACGATCATCACGGTCACCAGCGCGATCAGAGCCACGAATGCTTCCGCCAACATCGCGCCGTAGCCGACGAAGTGCATGTGCGACTCGCGACTGACTTGCTTGGCCGTGGTCCCAGAGCACACCAGTCCGTGGAAGCCCGAGCAGGCGCCACAGGCGATGGTCACAAAAAGGAATGGGAACATCGCCCCGGTGTTCGTGCCGCTGTCCCAGGCCTTGAAGCCGGGCTGCTGGATTTCATAGCCGCCGAACAGGACTCCGATCACGCCGATGGCGAGCGCGCTGTAAAGCACGAAGCCGCCGAGGTAGCCGCGCGGTTGGAGTAGCGCCCAAACCGGAGTGACCGAAGCCACAGCACAATAGGCGAGAATCGCGAAGGCCCAAGTGAGCCGGTCGAACACCAAGACGTTTGATAGGTGCGTGCCTGCAAGGGCCAACGCGAAAGTGGCTGGAACGAAAATCAGCGTCACCAGCAACAGCGGCGGCCTGAGGAAGCGCTGCACCAGCCCCATCGCCACTGACAGCGCCAGATACAGGACGCTGGCCATGGCCACAGCGCCGCCGGGATTGAAAGCGATGGAGCCAGCAGCGAGTTCCTCGGTGCCTTCGGTAAATGACCCGGCGGTGATGTCGGTGAAAGCGACGATCACGTAGATCAGCGCGATCCAGATGAACAGCATCATCGCGCGCCCGGCGGGAGTACCCAGGCGCTCGCGCGCGATCTCGGCCACCGAAGTGGCGCCGTGGCGCACCGAAGCAGCCAGGCTGGAAAAATCGTGCACGGCTCCGATGAACACGACGCCGAGGCCGATCCACACAAGACACGGCACCCAACCGAACACTTGGCAGGCGAGGATCGGGCCGGCGATCGGACCTGCCGCGGCGATGGCCGAAAAGTGCTGACCGAACAGGTAGAACGGCGCCGTGGGCACGAAGTCCACGCCGTCCTCGCGCACGGTCGCCGGCGTGGGGCGCGAATCGTCGATAGCGAACTGGCGCGCGACGAAGCGGCCGTAGAAGCGATAGGCCAGCGCCAGGATCCCGAGGAAGCCGATGGCGACAATCGCGAGAGTCATGCCGGGCTCAGTCCTTCCGGCTCTCCGTGGAATTCGGCGGCGGCGACTCTTGCTTGGCAAACCTCGCGCGCACCACGCTGGCCACGATCGACACGACGAGGATTCCACCGACCACCCCCAGTGAGCGCGGAATCGGGATCGGATAGTGGTGGGCAAGCAGCATCTTCACGCCGATGAACACCAGGATCGCCGACAGACCGTGCTGCAGGTAGTGCAAGTAGGGAATGATCCCCGCCACGGCGAAGTACAAGGAGCGCAGGCCGCAGATTGCGAACACATTGGATGTGTAAAGCACGAATCGATCCTGCGTGATCGCCAAGGCCGCGGGCACTGAGTCCACCGCGAACATCACATCGGTCAACTCGACCACCACCAGGGCCACGAACAGCGGCGTAGCCAAACGCTTCCCGTTCTCAACCGTGAAGAACCTCGAATCCGGTGCGCGCGTGGTCACCGGCAGGAATTTCTTCGTCATCCGCAGCGCAAAGTTCTTCTCTGGATCCATCTCCTGGGAATCACCGGAGAGAAACAGCTTGATCCCGGTGAACACCAGAAAGGCGCCGAGCAGGTACATCGACCACTCGAAGCGCGAGACCAGTTCCACGCCCGCGAGGATGAAGATCGCGCGGAACACGACGGCGCCGAGGATGCCCCAGAACAGCACGCGATGTTGTTGCGCGGGCTCGATCGCGAAATAGCGAAAAATGACGACGAAGACGAAGATGTTGTCGATCGACAGCGCCTGCTCCGTCAGGTAGCAAAGCAGGAACTCTCCGGCCTTGTCCGCCCCGTCCTGCCACAGGATCAACCCGTTGAAGCCCATGGCCAAGGCTCCCCACATGGCCGTGCGCAGCAGCGCAGAGCGCACGCTGACTGCCTTCGCTTCGCGCTGATGGATCCCAAGATCCAGCGCCATCATCGTCAGCACGACCGCAGCAAAGACCAACCACAACGCCCAATGATTCATTGCTCTCCTGCGAGAAGATTCAAGTGCACAGCACCAGCCGAATGTGGCTCGGCAACTGGCGTGTCAGGCCCGCCACCACGTGACCGCGCAGCAGGTGGTAGATCGCAGGGCGCTGGCTTGCGCCGATCACCAGGGCATTGACTTCCAAACGCTCGGCCGCGCGCGCAATGCCCTCCACGGCATTGTGCGCGACGGTCCAGATTGGGATGACCTCGATCCCCATGCGTTCGCCGGCCAACACCGCGGAGCGCAACGCGTCAACGCCCTCCTCATCGGGTTCAAATTCGCTGGCGCCAACGAACAGGCCTGCGCGCTCCTCGACGTAGATCGCGTACAGGGTCTTGCCACCACAGCCGCGCTCGCGCACGAGGGCCTCCTCGATCACGGCGGGATTGGGGCTGCGAATCGCCACCAATGTGTGCGACGGAAACAGATCGACTATGGCCTCGGCCTGGGCCAGGCTGAGAATTTCGGCGCTGGTCTTGGTCTCTAGACCCTCTTCGGATTTGGCGATCATGCGCACGGCGCGGCGCTTGACCACCGGGAGCGTGTACAGCAAGTCGGAGAACCAGCGTTGCTGCGTGCCCAGGGCCAGGAGCAGTCCAAAGCCCACCAGCACGATCCCGATCACAGTCGCATCCGTGTGCACGAACATGTTCACCAGCCAGGCCGTGAACACGAGCAGCGTCGTGAACATACCAAGCATCAGACGCCAGCCTCGCACACCCTCGCGCCAGCGGATGGCGTCGACGCTCGCGGAAGTGATCAGGAATGCGCCGAGCAGTCCGAACGCATACAGGTGACCCAACTGCACCAGGTCGCTGCCGATGATCATGATCACCAGGATCGGCAGCACGGTTGCGACGACGATTGCCACGTGCGGCGTGTGGAAGCGGCGGTTGCGCGCCGCAAGCTGCGCTGGCAAGAACCCCTGTTCGACCAGGGCCAGGAACACGTGGTAGCCGCCGATGATCGCCGTGTTCGACGCGAACAGGAGCAACGACGCCCCACTGGCGACGACGGCGAGCTTCAGCGGCCAGCCCCCGACGGTCAAGCCAAGCTCCGAAATGAAGCGCTCGGACGCCAGTGCGTCCATCTTTGTCTCTGGGCTGAGCATCGACACCGCAAACAGCGTCAAAAGCGGCGACGTCACCACCATTGTCACGACCACGTACAACATTCCGCGCTTGGCCGTCCCCTGGATCGGCAAGCGCATGGCCGGCGAAAGCTGGCTGATTGATTCCAGACCCGAGAAGGCCAGCCATGCGCCCGCGAACCCCACGAAGAACACGTGTGGCTCGAGGTCCTTGATCATGGTCAAGTGCTCGCGCATCTGGCCGAAGTCCACACTGTCCGCGCGCCATAAGGTCACGCAGATCAGGATCAAGTTCACGCCCAGGGCGCACATGGCGATCAAGAGCGAGAGCATCGCGCTCTCGCGGATCCCGATGATGTTGATCACCATCAGGAACACGAGCAGGGCGACGGAGAGCGAGAGAATGTGCTCGTCGAAGAACGGCAGCACGCTTCCGACGTAACGGACGCCAGCGACGGTCGAAATCGAAGAGGTCAGGAAGTAGCTGACCGAAACCAACAGTCCGCCCAGCAGGCCAACGCGCGGAGAGAAGGCGTCGTCGGCGATCGAAACCACGCCCCCGCCATCGGGCCTGCGCCAGCAGACCTCGATGTACTTGTGGGCCAGGAGGACGAAGCCGATCAGCCCGATCAGGACGAACAGCGGAGCAAACTCGCCGACCTGTTCGTAGAGGATCCCGGGGACGTAGTAGACACTGGTCCCGATGTCCGCGAAGACCACGGCCCACACCAGGAGCGGAGACAGCTGCCGCAGGTGGTCGCCGGTCGTGACCTTGGCGGAGTGGACGCCGCCTGGGTTCGCACTGGGAGCAGGATCGCTCATGGACTCGCAGCAGATCCTGAGGGTCGAAGTGACCTGATGCCAGAGTTCTCGCCCCCGGGGCGCACGATTTCGCCCAGGGGCGCGCACATCGACTCAAAAAATCGGCCTGGCGAACTCTGGGCGAGCGCGCGGGGGCCCGAGGCGGGTGGCGGCTGGTAGAGGGCCCGCACGCTCAGGCGAGGTACTTGACGGCGACGAAGCCAGCGATGCCCAGGGCGAGCAGCGCCAGGGTCGCGATTTCGAAATACTTCTCGAGCCAGACTTTCACGCGCGGCCCAAAGAAGAAGATCGTGCCAGCCACGAGAAAGAAGCGCGCGCCGCGGCCGAGCACTGAGGCAAAGATCAACGTCGGAATCGCGATCTTGAACACGCCCCCGGCGATGGTGAACACCTTGTAGGGAATCGGCGTGAACGCGGCACCGAAGATCGCCAGGAAGGCGTTGTCCTCGTACTTCGTGCCTACCTTGTCGAAAAGTTCGCGCGTGAAGCCCGGGATGTGATCGAAGAAGAAGTTCCCGAGGGAATCCCACAGCGCGTAGCCAATGTACCAACCCGCCAGTCCGCCCAGGACCGAGCCCACTGTGGCGACCGCCGCGTAGAGAAACGCGCGCTTGGGCCGCGAGACCGACAGCGCGATCTGCAGCACGTCGGGTGGAATAGGAAAGAACGAACTCTCCGCGAAGGCGATGATGAACAACGCCGGGGTTCCGTAGCGCGTCTCCGCCCAGGAGAGCACCCAGGCGTACAGTCGGCGCACGATGTTGGGCCGCTTCGTGGTCGGCGGCGTGGGTGCGGGATTGACCATCGGGCGGAGTCTAGTGACCTGGACTCACCGGCGCTTCGATTCCCGCGGGGGCAGCGGGTAGCGAAGTCCCCTCCTTATGCGGCTCGTGCGGTTGCCAGCCCATCAGATAGAACATCGCGAAGAACCCGATCACGTAGCCCACGGGGATGTGCCAGCCGCACTTGACCCACTGGAAGACGCTCTTGCCCTGGGGAAAGTTGTTGCAAATGGCGACGCCGGCACTGGAGCCGAACCAGATCATCGAGCCGCCAAAACCGACTCCATATGCGAGGAAGCCCCAGTCGTAGCCACCCTGCTCGATCGCAAGCTTGGTCAGGGGGATGTTGTCGAACACCGCCGACACGAAGCCCAGGCCGAGCACGGTTTGCCACGAAGCGCCGGGAAGTTCCTCCACGGGCATCAGCGACGCACACCAGACCAACGACAACAGGAACACCGCACCTTTGGTCGCCGGGGCGATTTCGTGCCAGGCCGGCGCGCGCAGGGGCGCGCACAGCAGGATCGCGGCCCACACGCCCAGGGCGGGGAAACCCAACTGCACGCCATCCACCTTGATGACATTGGTGAGGATCGCGCCGGCGAGGATCAGACCGACAACGACGAGCCGCATACCGTCGACCTTCACCTTCCCGTGAGGGTCCTTTTCGATCGGCTGGAAGCGATCCTGCTGCCTGGCGGCGATCACGGCGAAGAACAGGAACGCCGCCGCGGCTCCGGCATAGGCGTGGGTCACGTCCCACGGACTGACGCCGGCGAGCCAGATCATCGTCGTGGTCGTGTCGCCGACCACGGAGCCCGACCCGCCGGCGTTCGATGCCGCCACCAGCGCCGCGAGGTAGCCGATGTGCAGCTTGTTCTTGAAGACGACCTTGGCGACCGTGCCCCCGATGATTGCCGCGGCGATGTTGTCGAGGAACGCCGAGAGCACGAACACTAGGCCCAGCAACACGAAGCCGCCTTTCCAATCATTGGGCAACCAGCGCGGCAACAGCTCTGGCAACTGCGAGTCCTCGAACTGCTTGGCCAGCAGAGAGAAGCCCACAAGGAGGCCGAGCAGGTTGAGGATCAACCTCCACTCGCCCTCCTCGCCGTGGGCGCCGAGAAAGTGCCCGGAGATGTCGTAGGTCGTGAACAGGAGCTTGTAGCCCGTGATCACGACCAACCCGGTCAGCGCCACCTTCAGCGTGTGGTGGTGGAACAGCGCCACGCCGAGTAGCGTCAGCGCGAAAAAAATGAACTCAATGCGAATGCCCAGCGGAGAGAAGGGCTCGGCCGCCTCCTGGACGAACGCCAGGGCCAGCGGGCTGAATGCCTCGGTCATAA
>CANKOY010000017.1 GCA_947484275.1 Planctomycetota bacterium
CGAAACTACGTTCGCGGGCGAACCAACAAGGAGCCAAGTAGGACGCCTGCAATGGCGCTGGGCGCGCAGGAGCACCAGTGGAGCGTGCGGCGGCTCCTCAAGTGGAGGGTGGATCTACTCACTTAGGGCCCAGCCATGGGGGGCAGTATTCTGGGGGGGCGCGTTCGCAACTCCGCCCTCCCCCATCTCCCGGAACCGACATGCTCCGATCACTACAGCTGCTCGCTGCCCCCGCACTCCTCGTGACTCTCGGCTTGTCCACCCAGGACCCTAGGGAGGAGGATCGAATTTTGGTGAATCGTGCCGCACTCGATTACGTCGAGGCGTTCACCGAGGGCAAACCGGAGCTGCTGGATCGGAGCGTCGACAAGAAGCTGGACAAGCTTGGCTTCTACCGCGCGCCGGACGCGACGGAGTACACGCTCATGACAATGAGCCTGGCCCAAGCGAAGGAACTGGCGGCAGGCCTCAAAGCCAGTGGCCAGGTTCCCGACGGGGCTACGCACAAGATCGCGATTCTCGATTTGATGGACAAGACTGCTGCAGTCAAGGTTGAGGCGTTTTGGGGGATCGATTACATGCATCTCATCAAGGAACGAGATGCGTGGAAAATCCGTCAGGTGGTGTGGCAGAGCGCGCCGCCGAAGTGAATCGGATGGGTGCACTAGACGCGCTCAGCCGTTCTCACACGTCAGGCCAGCTTCTAGGATGCGATTCTGCAGCGTGTCCGTGTCCCAGCCGAGGTAGAGCGCCGCGCGCGTCTTGTTCCAGGTGCCCTTGCCGGTAGCGGTGCACTTCAGGGCCGAGATCAGCAAGTCCTTGTCGGGATGACGCGACGGCAGACGGGCAAGGGCCTCGTGGCCGAAACGCTCAGCAAGTCCCATAAACATGCCCGCGTCCACGGCGCGGTCCACGGGGCATAGGACCAACCGATACATCCACTGGGCGAGTTCGCGCACGTTGCCCGGCCACGGCTGGCGCCAAAGAAAAGCCAGAGCAGAGTCCTCGAGCATCGGTGTACGCAGTCCTGAATGGGCCGCGAAGTGGTGCGCGAACAGGCGCGCCAGGGGCGCGATTTCCGCGCGGCGCTTGGCCAAGGGTTCGACGCGCAATTCGATGCGTGACAACAACCAGGCCAACTCGGAGGTCAGTGTGGAGTCTTCCGCGGCAGTGGAAATCGAGCGGTCTAGAACAAAATACAACCGTCCCGGAGCGTCGCCATTTTCTTCGATGAGCTGAGCCACTCGCGCCTGACGATCCCGAGGCTGATCCAGGAGGCCCTCCACGATCCAGCCGCCGTCAGCGCCACGCGTTTCCAGGGTGCGCTCGAAATCCGCAGCAGCGCACGAAAGTCGCCGCAGGACACCGGCGCGGCTTGGGCCCTCGAAGTGCAGCCTGCGCGCCAGAATGCGGCGCCCCGATCCAAAGGGCCCGCTGATCGCGACAGGGCCGCGCGCGCTGGCGAGCGCGACCAGTTGTTCCGGCCCTAACACCGCGACGGCGGACGCAGGCTCGACGTGCGCATCGTGACCAAAGCGCTGTAGGTGCCAAGTTCGGAATTGCGCAGCGGCGAGCTCTGGTGCGAGCACGTCGGCGCGCGCACGAAAGCGCTTTAAGTCCGCGACTGAGAAATCACCCCGGCGCGCGGACTCCACCAGCCAGACCCCCAAGACACGGCCGCGCAATCCCACGGGAATCGCAACGCCGCTCAGTGCTGCGGGATGAAGCGCGAGACTCCGCTCCGCTTCGCTGATCGTCACCGGGAGGCCCGTGGAAATGGCCCGGGAAATGGCGCGGCCTGCACTAGTCGCGCAGGAGTCAGCCCCAGACGCGAGGTCGGGCGTAGTCGAGAAGTCGCTGGACTCGAGGCCCTCGCCGCCCCGGGCCACTAGCAAGGCGCCGCCCTCGCGCACGTCGAAGGCCGACCAGCGCCGTTGACTGGTCTTCAGCGACAAGCCTTCGACAAAGTCGCGCAGGACGGCAGCCGCGAAGGAGGCCTCGTCCGCAAGTTGGGTGGGTATGACGGCAAGGGAGCGACCTGCACGCGGGGCGAGGTGAATCGACCATTCAACTGCAAGTCGCGCCAGGGCGGCGCGCGAGGGCACGAGGTGGTGCTCGAACTCCAAGCGCAGCCACCCGCGCAGATCACCGTCCACGTCGGACACAGGCACGACGGCCAGGGCGAGTATTGACTGCGGATCGATTGCGGTTCGCGCTGGCGCGCACTGCGCCAGTGCGCCGAAGTGCTCGATGCGCGCGCGAGCGTCGCCGAGCATCTGGCACTCGGGTTCGCGCGCATCCGAGGCGGCTCCATCGCGACCGGTGAGCCACGCACTCAGGCGACCGCCGTGGGCCGGCGCATGGGCGCTGGCCACGATTTGCGCGCGGCCTGGCCCAACCAATGACCAAGCCGAAAACAGCGCGGCGCCGTGGCTCTTGCGGGCGCCGTCGGCTCGCTGTTCAAGCGCCGCACCGTCAAGCTCAACTCCAGGCGGGCATAGGGGCTCCCCGGAACTCTCCTGACCTGGAAACCAGATCCCCACAGACGGAAGCCGGGCGCGCAACTCCCCCAGCGAGCGTGGCAGCCGCGCTCGAGCCTGTGAACTTGAGGCAGGAAAGCCTGCCGAGTTCACGGCTTCACCGGACAGTGCCGCGGTCCAGGTCCACAAGCACTTCAGCCGCGGATCGGCCGGGAGGCGCGCCGAGGCAGACTCCAGTCGCGCGCGCGCCGCGCGGACCGCACCGCGATCCAAGAGACACTCGACGAGACCAGCAAGTGCAAAATTGGCAAGGGCAGAATTGCGTACGTCTCCGCGCGACTTGCCTTGCTGCGAGAGCAGGCGTTCGAAGGCCGCGGCGCCTGCCTGCGCACCTCGCGAGGCACGTTCACAGCGCGCGCGCCACAGTTCCACGCGCGGCACGCTGGCGCCAACAGACTCGAGTCCCGCCACAAGTCGCTGTGCGACTTGCTCGGCGCGTTCGCCGGGGAGCGGCACGTGGGCCAGTGGGCACGAATCAGTGCGCTCCTCCTCGAGGTCGCTCCAGGCCTGCTGCAGTTCGCCCGTGCATTCGCCGAAGTGCGCGAAGGAGTCAGCACCCACGAGCGCGTAGAGGTGATGACGCAGGAGCTCCTCGTGGACGCGAATCCGACGATCAGCGGCGGAGCGATCCAACTCGTTCCTCGCACGCGGCAAGCTGACGTGAACGCTGGCGCTCCCGTGGCTGCGCGCATCGTCGGAGAGCAGCCGCAGGAAGGTCGTCACGCGCTGGGCCCGCTGCCAGAATGCAGGCGCGGCATCAGGCAGCAACAGCTCCAGCGCATCGGCAGATCGCTCGTTCATCGCAGTCCTCGCGGTTGTTGCTCAGGAACTCAGCACAAGTTGCCGGACAGCGGCAGGGCGCGAAATTGCTGGGCCGCATCGCGCAATGTGGCGAGACCGCAGGCGGCGCGCGGGAGTCGTCCGGCCAGCTTGCGTCCATGGGCGAGCAGCGACGAGGGGAAAAGGTGCGTACTCGCGGCGCACTGCAGTTCCTCGCGCAGCAACGCGCCCATCTCGCGGCGCCCAGCAGGCAGGTCCTCGCCACGCTCGAGTGCGTCTGCGGCCTGATCGAACAGCACGGCCACAGCGCGCGCGATCAGGCCCGCAAGTTCGAGCTCCGCTCGCTCCAGCGAGCAGATCGCCGGAGGTGCGCCCGTCGCACTGGAGCAACGCGGCTCTGCCGCAGGACCCAGGCGCGCGAAAATGTGCGCGGAGTCCGCCAGTGCGCGCTCGAGTTCTGCTCCCGAGCAGCGCGAGAGTTCGAACAGCAGTCGAGCGAAAGGGGTGCTTGTGTTTCGGGGGGTCATGAGGGCTCCTGTCCTTGTGTGCACTCGGGTTCCCGCGCCTCGGTGCTGGCGCAGACTCCTGACGTCGATTCCGCTCCAAGTCGATTCTCCTGTTCCACTTCAACCGCGGCGACCTGCGCCCCGGGAAGTTGCCCAGCTGCGATCAACACAGCCTCGAGGCCGTGGCGCGCGCGACGGGCGATTTCGACTCCGCTGACGCCCTGCGCTTTTGCGAGTTCTTCCAATGAACGGCCGGCGATCACCAGTCCGTAGAACGCCTGTCGGTCGGGTTCTCGAAGAAGATTGTGAGCCAGGCAAACTCGCCCCATGGCTGTGGGCTCCAGACCGAGAGGTCTCGCCAATTCCACGAAGGCCGCGAGGATCTCGGCATCGGGCGCGCTGCCACGGCGCTCGGCGGCCGCGTCCTCGCGCAGCAACTCGAAGAGCGCCAAATCGACCAGTTCTGCCAACCACGTTTCCAACGGCGGATTGCCGCGGTAGCGGAGGGCCCGGCGCGCGCAGTGTGCCAGGGCACGCAGGTGAACTCGGTCAGCGTCGAACAGGTAGGCCCGTTCCGTCAAGCGCCTGGAGACGACGACGCGCATGTCGAGGGGATCACCCTGGAGCATCCGCGCCAGAACTTCACGCGGGCTCTGACCGCCGAGGACAGCGCGCCAGTGCTGGCGTGCGCGAGGCGCATCCTCCGGTTCATAGCCAGTTTGCGAGGGGCTGTTCTCGCGGAGTCGGCAGGTCTCTTCGCTGCTCACGGGACGATCCCTCTGAATGGCGCCGGGTGGAACAGAGCCGGAGGAACTCCGGCCGAGCCGCGCGGGGTTCCTCGCGCTTCTCCGCCGCAGTTTAGAGACAGCTCTAAGAACAGGGGTGGTCGATTCGAGTCGGCCACGCGCGCGGGGCTCCAGAGCGGGAACCGAGCCCGTGGTGGCACGAAATCCCCCCATTAGGTGCACGGGGTCTATCCCGTAGCACCGGCGCAACTGTGGAGAACTGCAGTGGAACTCCGCTCGCCGCTTCGGCGATGCGGGCCCGGCAATTGGCGCTCCCGCCCATCAGGGGGGCAAGGGGGGGCAGCGTTTGGTCAGCGGCGCAGCGAACTCACGCGCCCTTCGCGGGCTTCTCAGGTTTCGCAGGGGTCTCATGGACTGCGCCCGCAGCGTCTTCGGCTGGCGCGGCCGCGGCGGGCGTGTCCTGCGTGGTCAACTTGCCGAAGTATGGCGGCAGTTCGACGCCTCCGATCGTGCGCATCACATCCATCAAGGGCGGAACGGCGGAGCCGAGGTTCTTCAGAAAACCGGCAGTGCCGCCGCCGTCCTTACCACCGTCCCAGACCGTGATCTTGTCGAACTTGATGTTCGAAATTGCTTTGGAGGCGGAGTCCGCCAGGTGATCGAGGTGCTCGAGCATCATCAACTGGAACGCTGCGTTCGCGTTGCCCGTTCCCTTGATGATCTCGCGCAAACCCTCGCCCTTCTTGGCCAGGATCTCGTACTCCCCGCGCGCCTGGGCCTCCAGCTTGGCGAAGATCGCCTTGGCCTCGCCCTCGGCTTCGATCGCCGTGGCGTTCGCGCGTGCCTGGGCCTCCAAGTTGAGCTTGGCCGCAGCCGCCTCGGCCTCGACAACGATACGCGCCTTTTGCGCGCGCGCGGGTGCTTCGAACATGGCGCGCTGCTCGGCTTCGATCTGCTTGGATTTCGCCTCGGCGGCCAGGGTTTGGGCGCGGTACTGCGCTGCGAGCACTTCGGCTTCGGCTTCGCGCTTGCGGCGCTCGCCGACCGCGTAGGCCTCGGCCTGACGCACCTGCAATTCAGCCTCGGACTCGGCCACCGCGGCCTTCGACTTGTTCTCGCCGGTGACCGCTTCGGCATTGGCGCGCGCGACTTCGATGCGCATCGCGCGTTCGGCCTCCTTGACCGTGGCCTCGCGCTGATATTCGGCGGATTGCTCGCCGATTTGACGCTCTTTCATCAAGTCCGCGACGCGCACGGCCATCTCGCGCTCGGCTGTTTTCGTCCCTACTTCCTGATCCTTGACCGCCTCGGAAACCTGGATCGCGCGCTCGCGATCGGCCTTGGCGACGCCGATGGCGCCAAGTTTGACCTGCTCGGCCACGTCCACCTGAGCCTTTTGGATCGCTTCGCTGGCAGCCTTCTTGCCGATGGCCTCGATGTAGCCGGACTCGTCGGTGATGTCGGTGATGTTGACGTTGATCAGCACCAGACCGATTTTCTCCAGCTCAGGCTCGAGATTGTGCTGGATGCTCTTCAGGAACCCGTCGCGGTCCTTGTTGATCGCTTCGATCGGCATCGACGCGATCACCTGGCGCAGCTGGCCGAAGATGATGTCCATGGCCTGGTTCTTGATCTGATCGGTCGTCAGGCCCAGCAGACGAATGGCCGCGTTCTGCATTGCGGCGGGCTCGGTGCCGATCGCTACCGTGAAGTACGACGGCACGTTGACGCGGATGTTCTCCGCGGAGAGGGCACCCTTCAGCGGCACCTCGATCTGAATCGGATCCAGGCTGAGGAATTCGTACTCCTGCACCAGGGGCCAAACGAAGGCCCCACCGCCGTGGAGGCAGCGCGACGACTGGCCGCCGCCGACCTTGCCGTAGATCACCAGCACGCGGTTCGAGGGGCAGCGCTTGTAGCGGCGCACAAGCACGAGCACGAGGCTCAAGCCGAAAAGCAGGACCGCGATCGCGATCACCACCAACCAGAAGTCGCGCGGAGGGGTGTCTTGAAGCAGCAAGAACGAGCTTGTCATGGGAGTCGCTTGGGTTCGCTTGGGATCTCGGACTCGGGTGGAAACTCAGATGGGGTCAACAAGCAGCGTATTGCCCGCCTGGACGGCGGTGACTTTGCACAGCGAACCGGTTTTCAATTCCGGCCCCGCGGTGATCGCTCGGTACTGCATCGTGCGGCCCTGGACGACGACCGTGACTGCGCCCTGTCCGGACTTTTCGGTGGGAATCGTGAGGTAGACGCGGCCTTCCACGCCCACAGTGTTCTTGACGTCGACCGTGCCCGAGGAGCGCAGCTTGTCGAACTGCATCAGGGCGAGGCGCGTCAACACGAACGCCATCGAGCCCACGCCGAAGGCGACGATCACGGAAATCAGGCCAGTGGTTCCTTGGGAGACCGCAACCATTCCACCCAGGCCGAAGAACGTGAGGAACGCCACCACGGCGCGAAAGGACAACCAGCCGCCTGCCCCGCCGTCGTGACTGACGTCGCCGTCAGACCCGACCTCCGTGTCCACGTCGTGACCGACGCCGAACAAGGAAAGCAGCACCTGCAACAGCAGGACCACTCCGCCAATGATCGAGGCACCTAGGTACAGCCACTCGATAGCCGAGTCCGCCTTCAACCAGGGAAAGCCGGAGAAGGCCCCGATGTATGCGAGGGCGAGTTGGGACATGTTCATACGGTGGATGTCTCGTGGATCGACGCTGTCGCGCGCGTGCGAGTTCGCCGAGCGCGCGTCATACGTCGATGACCCGAAGGGAATTCAGCCCAGAACGGGCAGCGAGCCTACGCAACCGCTGGGCAGGGGGCCAGCGTTCCCTTGCCGTGCTTGTGGTCGCAGGTGCGCAGGCTAGGATCACCGCCCTCGCCACCGGCAAGACCACGCATGGAATCAAAAGACACTCCGCTTCAATTGCTCACTGGCCGCACCGGCATCGTTTTCGGTGTGGCGAACAAGCGCTCGCTGGCCTGGGCCTGCACCAAGTCGCTGTCCCAGTCCGGCATGCGGTTGGCTCTGACCTACGCGAGCGAGCGCATGGAGCGAACGGTGCGCGAGCTCGCCGCGGATCTGCCGGGCGCGCTCGTGCTGCCCTGCGACGTGACCAAGTCGGAGGAAGTCGAGGCGGTGTTCGCCAAGCTGAAGGCCGAATTCGGTTTCCTCGACACGATCGTCCATGCCATTGCCTACGCGAAGCGCGAGGAACTCGAAGGCGATTTCTATCACACGTCGAAGGCCGGCTACATGATCGCCCACGAGGTGTCGTGCTACTCGCTGACCGAGATCGCGCGCTGCGCACTGCCGTTGATGGAGAATCGCCAGGGTTCGATCGTGACGCTGAGCTATATCGGCGGCGAGCGCGTGGTGAAGAACTACAACGTGATGGGCATCGCCAAAGCAGCTCTCGAAGCCAGCGTGCGCTACTTGGCACACGACCTTGGACCGCGGGGGATTCGCGTCAACGCGATTAGCGCGGGGCCCGTGCGCACGCTGTCCGCCTCGGGCGTCTCCGGTTTCAGCGAGGTGCTCGACCACATCGCCACCAACGCGCCCCTGCGACGCAACATTACCGCCGAGGAAGTCGGCGACGCCTGTCTGTTCCTCGCCAGCAATTTGTCGCGCGGAATCACCGGCTCCACGATCTACGTGGACGCTGGATACAACATTATGGGCGTCTGAGATTTCAGGCCGCGCGACCGAAGCGCACTTTGCGGGCCGAGACTACTTCGAACGCTCGGCTGGCCAGCGGATCTGCAGCGACTCCAGGGCGCCGTCCACCTCGGCCGCAACTTCGCCCCACTTCACGGCGCGCACAGTCGTGGTCAGAACCACCTGATATTTGCCGCGCCGCCAAACGACGGCGACGAAGCGCATGGGTTCGGAGCCGTTGCGCGGCGTGCCGTTGTAGTCGAACCGCAGTACTTTGCGGCCCATGACGTAGATTTCACGCCGGTCCTCCAAGTGCAAGTCGGGATTGACGGCCAGTTCCTCGAGGTTCTCGCGCAGCAAATCGTCGAGCGAGAGGCCGAAGGCATTCGGCATCAGGAGCAGGTTCATATTGCCGTCGAGAGGATCGGCCTCATTGCGCAACAGGCGCTCGTCGCCGTTCACGCGACCGAGGGTCCAGTTCGTCGGAATCCTGATGCGTGCATCCACGGAGGTCAGGTTCCACAGCACACCATCCATATCAGGAAACGGCGGCACCTCCACGGACGGCGCGACCGGCGCGGAGATCACCGGCGCCGGAGGCTTCTGCGGCTTGCGGGTCACGCCCGTGAGCAGCACGACCCCGACGACGGACAAGACGACCAGCGCGACGGCAATGAGGGAGGCCTTCATAGGCAATAGTGGTCGACCGGATCGCTCACCGGCTTGAGCGGCGGCACAGGGCGCGTGCCGCCCGTGGTTCGGGTTCCTCCGCCCCTATTTGGATGGCTTCTTCAGGCCCAGGCGCGAGAGCAGCCCCGTGGCTCCCGAGCCCAGGAGGGCCGAGATGATCACGACCAATCCAATCGGCATCTCGAGCTTGATGCCGAAGAGCCAGATGCGTGCCGCCTGCAGATTGAAGACGACGAAAAGGACCAGGAGCGTGATCAGGATCCAGGCGAGAATTTGGCGCGAGCTCATGTGTGGATCATGCCTTGGGAATCGGATTCAGAAAGCCATGCCTACAGTAAAGTGCAGCACTGCGCGACTCTCGCCAGTGTCTGGATCAGGATTGATGCCGTAGTCCAGGCGAATCGGGCCGATCGGCAAAACGTAGCGCAGGCCAGCGCCATAGGCCGAGCGGAAGTCTTCGGTGTCGAAGAACTCGCTGGCCTTGAGCTGCACGTTGCCGGTGTCGACGAACAGGGCGCAGTCAAGATTGCCTGTCAGCTTTTGGCGCAACTCGAGCGAGAAGACATGGAAGGTCTCGCCTCCAAGATGATTGCCGAAAACATCCGTCGGACCCAGGCGGTCCTCACGGAAGGAGCGCACGGTGTTCTCACCGCCGTTGAAGAAGCGCTCCTGCAGCGGAATCGAATCAGAGGAGCCGATCGGCGTGATCGAACCGGCGCGCCATGACAGGGCCAGGACGCCACCGCTCCACAACGGGCTGTACGTCGAATGGCCGAGCCGAAGACGAACGAAACCCAATTCAGAGCCGATGGTCGAGTCGGCGAATTCCAGAGTGACACGCGTGACGGATCCACTCGACGGCGCAAACACGGAATCACGGGTGTCGTACACCGGCGTGAGTGAAATCGAGCTGATCTCCACTGCGTCGATCAACGCCTGCACGGCTGGGCCGACGAGGGTCACGCCCGTGACCGACGTCGAGCGAAACGCGTAGCCCAGGGTCGCCGAAAGCCGCCGGGTGAACCGGCGGGAAAGATTCCAGCCGACGCCGGTCTCGCGACTGGTGAACGAGGGTTCTTCGCGGCGGTTGGCGAACAGGCTGGTGGTGGAGCGCACGTCGCTGCCGAAGAAGCGCGGATTGATCACACTCAGTCGACCGCTCTGTGCCAGCTCGGAAAGCGTGGTCTCCAGTTCCACCGAGCGACCTGTGCCGAAGAGGTTGTTATGCCGCCCACCAAGTCCAATCCGGAAGCGCTCGTAGGATCCGTAGCCGGGTTCGACGAACAGCTCAGCCCAGGGCGCTTCGCTGACTTCTACAACCAAAGCGCGTTCCGCCCCGGCACCGGATTCGAGGCTCACGCTGACGCCGGAGAACAGGCCGCTCTGGTACAGGGCACGAAAACTCTCGCGCTCCTTCTCGGAGTTGTAGAAGTCCCCCGGGGAGAATTTGACCAGCGCCAAGATCGTTGACGAGCGCGTGCGCTCCGCACCGCGGATTTCGATCGAGGAAATGCTGACGCGCTGGCCGGCGTCGACTTCGAACACAACCGCCGTTCCTCCGTCATCGCGGCCCTCGATCGCCTGCACGGCAGCTCGCGCTTCCGGATACCCCTGGGAGCCGAGCGACTCTTCCAGGCGCGCGCGAATCTCGCCCGCCAAGAGCGGCGAGTAGGCCCTTTGCACATAGGACTCTGCGACGCGGTTCAGGGCGACCAGTGTGTGCTCGGGCGCGCCGCGAAGATCCACCTGCGTCAACTTGGAGCGCACCCCTTCGCGGACTTCGATCACGACGCGCGCGTGGGTCCTCTCCGCGTCGAGTGTGGCGCGCGGCTGCGCGACGCGAACATCCAGGAATCCGTTCCTGTAGTAGTAATCCTCCAGGTCGCCCGCGGCACTCTCGAGTGCGGACTCGACCCACCACGGTGGACCGACGCCGGGAAGCTTCAACTCGGCCTCCGTGTCGGCCTCCCCAATGAGAAGACGCGGTACCTCCGGAAAGAGATTTTCTAGAGTCTTGCGATTGAGCGAAGTCGCGCCCTCGATGCGAATCGACGCGAGCGCCACGCGCGGGCCCTCCACCACGTTGAAAATCGCGCGTTCGACCTGCTCGGGATCGCGCGCGAACTCGTACGCCACGCGCGCGGAGGGGAAGCCTTGACTTGCGTAGAAGCGTTCGATGGCGAAGGCGCCGTCGTCCACCGCGGAGCGCGCCCATTTGTCCGAGATGCCATCTCCGACCTCCGCGGCTACGAGCTCGCGCAAGCGCTGCGCGGAGAAGGTGCTTGCGCCCTCGATCCGCAGAGGCGGCAGCCCGCCCCCACTTCCCACGGTGCTCGCGCAGGCGCAAAGGCACAGCCCCGCAGGCAAGAGAAGGAACTGAAGGCCGCGCACGTTCACCGGAAACGAAAGAGAAGTTTGACGCCGAAGTTGACGTGCTCGTACACGTCCTCCTCCGCGCGCAGGAACAGGATCCGCGACTTGCCCTTGGGATTGGGCGTCAGGCGAAAAATGAACTCGGTGGATTCGATTCCTGTCTGGCTGACTTCCGCGCCGCGGTAGAACTCAAAGCGCTCCGAGATCGGATCCTCGCTCTCGCCTTCGATCCCCAGCCAGCGGGTCATGATGTCGCGGCCGAGATACACTGCCACGGTCTCGACGGCGGCTTCGCTGCCTCGGGCACTGAGCGCGGTCTCGGGCAGTTGACCGGTCAGCACGAGCACCGCGAGTTCTTCGCTGGCGAGCGGAGGCGAGGAACTGAACAGAAGCTCCGGCTCGGCCGAGGTGCCGCTCACGCGGGCCGTGATGTCATAGCCGCGCACGCGCGTGATCGCGGAGATGTCGAGGTCCGGAGTGAGCCGATTGCCACCGCGAAAGGTCAACAACCCAGACGTCACGTCCAAGTTCGCCGCAGGCAGTTTTACGCGCCCGGACCCAATCACGAGCGTGCCCTCGAGCCGCGGAGCCGCGCCGCTTCCGCGCAGTTCCAGCTGCGGCTCGAGCGTGCCCCACACGATGTTCGTCTCAACGCGGATGGGCCGGCGCGAACCGATTCTGACGTCGAACTCGATGTTGGCCCAAGGTAGCTCGCGCAGGAAGGGCAGTTCGACTTCGCTTGTGCGACCCGTGTTCACACTCCCCGGCAGTGAGACGAGCTTGAAGTCCTTGGAGAAGCGCCCGTCGACCACCATGAATTCGCCGCTCAGTTTCAAGGCACTGAGGGCACCGACAAGCGCAAGGTCGGCGTCCGCGCGCAGGCGCAGGCCTTCGTCGCGGGCGAGCAGCAGACCTTCGCCTTTGACCTTGAGGTCCAGCTGCGGCTCGTGTCTGCCGAACGCCACGGTCCCGCTGGCTGCGAAGGGTGCTGCGCCGTAGTCCCCCGTCAAGGAGTTGATGCGCAGGTCCATTCCGTCGAGCTCGATCGCGGCCGCGAGGTTCTCGAATGCCGCCAAACTGTTGGCGAGACGCACTTCGGCGCGCGACAAGTCCAGGTTGCCCGTAAGTGTCGGCGCGCCGAGAGTGCCACCGATGTCGAGCTTCCCAGTCAGCTCACCGGCGGTGCGCCTTAGGTTGCTTGAGAGTCCGGCGACGAAACCCAGATCCGCAACGCTGATACGCGAGGAAAACGACAAGGGGAGTTCGTCCCAGACTGGCGGCCCGTCGATGAGCCAACGCCTCAGGTTCAAGCGCAAGCCGATTTCACCCTCGAAATTCGCCTCGACTCGCTCGGGGAGCCACAGGCGCGCACGCTCCAATTTCAAGCTCTCGCCTAGTCGCGCAGCGCCTTCGAATTGGAAGGTGCCCGAGGGCCCGCGGCTCAAGCCGGGATCGTCGGGAAACCCAGCGATCTCCACGCGCGTCTCTAAGCTGCCGCCGACCTGCGAACTCGTGCCGTCCAGCTGAAACCGCGCGGTGCCATTGCCGCGCCAATCCTCGGACAGGCCTAGGCGCCGCAGGGGCAATCGCGACAAGTCGGAGATGATCGCATCGCCAGCAAGTTCCAGCGGGCCTTCGCCAATCCACGGAGTCGCAAGCGGATCCACGGGAACGCGACCGCTGAGCGCCAGTCCAAAATGCCCCGGCGCCGAGAGCACCAATTGCCGAATCAAGAGCTCCCGGCCCGAGAGTTTTCCGATGAAGGACAGCGTGCCCGGTGGTGCGTCCGCGAAGAGGCCCAGTTCGTCCACGCGTAAATCCACGTCGAGGGCCAGATCAGCGCCCGTGTGGCGGTAGGCCAGCGAACCGTGCACTCCCTCGATCGTCATGCCCTCGGGCAGGAACGGTCGCAGGAGCTGCATCGGATGGAGTTCGGCGGCATCGATCGCAATCGACTTTTCATTCCCCGTCCACACGATGTCCGCGTTCGCTCGACCGGCGCTCCCGCTTACGCACAGACCTCGAACGATCAGTCCCGCCGGAGGAAACTCCAATTCCACCTGCGATTCCAACGTGAGGTCCAACTCCTGGCGCGAGAGTCGCGCGCGATCGAGCAGGACCTTGGGGCCAGAAAGGTCGGTCGGAATACGGAAACTCCCGCTCGCACTCACGTCGACACCGGCAACCTTGGCCTCGAGTTGATCGATGCGCGCACAGCCGGCTGCAAAGGCGCCTGAGAGTTCAAGCTGCTCGATCATCCTGGGGCTGCCCGCAGCCGCAGCTTCCGGAAATTCGAGGTCCCAGGCTTGGACCGTCGCGCCGACTCTCGGGTCGCGCCAAGGTCCTGCGAAATTCGCGTCGAATGTCAGGAGCCCCGCGGAGGCCCGCGAATTGCTCCACTGCTCTAGTGCGAATGTGCGCCCGCGAACGCGCGCGTTCGAAAGCACGCCATTCGCGTATTCGAAGTCGCCGCTGGCGCTGGCGTACCCGAGGGGGCCGTCGAGTTCGAGCCGCTCGAGACGCAGGCGCGCATTGTCCGCGCGCGCCTCGATGGCCACGGCGCCGACCTTCGATCCAAAGAGGGACAAGTCGCTGCCCGAGAGTCGGAATCGCCCCGAGGGGCTGGTCAGCGGACCGCTCAATGCAAGTGTGCCCGCAAGCGCGCCCTGGACATCGCCCTGGCCGAACAACGCCGCCACGGGTGCGAGATCCTCGAAGGACAGCACTGCATCGAGATCTATGAGCAGGCCCTCGTACCACGGCAGACTGCGCGGTCCCCAGCTCCCGCTGCCGCGCTGGACCACGAGTCCGCCCACATCCGTGCGAACCAGTCCGGTGCGCACTTGAAAGCCTGTGGGAGAGAATTCGAACGAGAGCTGCGCCCGTCGCACACGATCAGCGGCGCGCAGGACCTCCGGCGCGGCAGCGACCAGCAGCGAACCTGCGTCGAGAACTTCCAGCTTCGCCGAACCGTGAAGCGAGCGAAGAACTCCCTCGAGCCCTGTATCCGCGAGGGAAAAGCCGAAATTGGAGAGAGCCAGGGTGTTGGGCCCACGGATCAGCGTGCCCTCGCGAATCTCGAAATCCTCGGCATCGAAACTGCCCGCAAATTCGAGGTGATCGTAGTGCCGCTCAAGAAACCTCACTTCGTCCACCTGACCGCTGGCGTGGGCCGTCCAATCTGCAATCGACGCCAAAGGCGCGCGGAAGACTCCGGTCAGGTTGGCGCGGCCCGCCAAGGTCGTGGTGACGCGAAGTTCGCTCAGCAACGCCGCGAGCTCCAATTCGCGCGCGCCGACCCAGAGCTCCAATCCTCCGCCGCCCACTGCGCCGTGCAGTTCCAATTCCCCGGCCCCAAGGTCGAGCGTTCCACCGAACCTCGCGCGCGAGCGCTCGAGTTCCCGCAGGTCCAAAGTGAAATCGCGGCAACTGGCGCCGCCTTCAAGGTCCAGTCGCGGGGACTCGAACACTCCCGCGCGGTAGCGTGCTTCGCCTGCCAGACGAAAGGAGCGCTCGCCGTAGTTGACGTCGCGATACAAGCCGCGCCCGATGACGAGTTTCCAGGCGAAGGTGCCCGCGTTCGGCGCCGGAGCGCGAAGCAAGTCCAGCGCCCCGAGCTCCAGGAGCATTCCCGCGCCAAAATCGAGCGAAACCGACGCGTCGCGGACCTCGATCGGCGGCAAATTCGCGGGCCAGGGGAAGGGAGGCAAGTCCGCTCCGGGGACCACAACGGGGCGCTCGGCAGAAGAACGCTCCGCCAAGTCAATTTTCACGGACGCGTCACCCAAGTCGATCGAGTGAATCGCGTTCAAATCGCCGCTGATTAATCCGCGCAGGTCGAAGTGCGCCACTGCCTTGCCAACATGCAGCGAGGTGAGCTCCGTAGTCGGTGTTCCGCCGTCCAAACGGCAGTCCTCGAGCTCGATTTCGCTCCACCAGTTGCCGCCGAGACGGCCCACTCGCAGTTCCAATCCCGTCGATGCGCGCAGGACCTCGGCCGCGCGCGCGACAACGAAGGGTGCGAGAACGCGCTCGCGCCCCAAGTACGCAGCGCCCGAAAGCAAGAACAACACACACACCAGCGCGCCGACCCGCTTGGTCCAGCGCCGCATGCTGCCCGCCTTTCGCGGAGCCTTCTCGGGCGTTCGTCCGCTCACTGGATCGCTCCTGCCGCGCGCAGTGTAGACCACGGCGGCCGCCCAGTTGAGCGCGCCACGGTATGGATTTCGAACAAGCGCAAGGCCCCGGCGACGCGGCCGGCCGGAGGGCGTCGTGGATCGATCAGCGAGCGTAGCTGTCGATCACACGTTCGATCGCGCGCTCGCACACGGCGCAAAAGCGCGTGGGGTTGCGTGTGAACATGATGCAATCGACCTCGGGCCGAAAAAGGCCCTTGGCCTGGTAGCTCGCCCCTTCAAAGGCTCCGACCGCGTTGGCGTAACGCTCCCGAGCCAGGAGCGGCGCCGTGGAGCCTTTGACTTCGCGGAACAGGCCTTCCATCGCTTCCTCGCTGGCCTTGGCCTCGAGCATCTGCGCGCGACGGGCCTGGTAGGCCAGGTCGATTTCGTCGAAGTGTTGCTGACCCCAGGGCGTCGGCAGCGGTGTGTCCTTGGCCACAAGGTCCTTCCACTTCAAGTTCGCGGGATCGAGCAGGGCGGTGACGTTCGGCTCCCAGGGTTCGACGCCGGGCTTGATGAACTCTTCGTAGGCAACCTGGGAGGAGTAGTACTCATCCGCGAGCCCGGCGAAGGAATGGCCGAACTCGTGGACGAAGACGTACGCAGCGGGCTCGGTGTCGGCGGCGACGGTGGCCCACAGGTTGTAGATGCCGCCGCCGCCGTACTTGCGCTCGTTGAACAGCAGAATCAGCGTGTCGTAGGGCGCCTGGGCACAGGTCTGTCGCAGTGCGAAGTCGTCCATGGTCAGGACGTAGCGATCGGATCCAAACGCGTTGTAGGAAAGGCCCAGGGCGCTCTTGCGCGCCACTTCCTTGCGCGGATTCGCGATGCCCGCTTCCTTCGAGGGCACGAACAGCGCGCGCACGTTGAAGTCGGACTTGCGGCGCTGGAAGGGCTCGGTCGTGAACATGACCTCCACCAGACGGCGCGTGTCGGCGACGAATTTGTCGCGCTGCTCCCGCGTGTAGCCGTCTGAGACGATCAAGAGGTCGACGTGGGTTGCATTGTCGCCATGGACGAAGATCGGCACGGTCTCACCAAGTTGTTCCGGATCACGTCGCCACGGTCGGTCCACGGCAAGGTCGACGTCCCGCGTGGCTAGATCCTGAAAACTCCCGTCGTCTGCGCGCTTCTGGATCGCGAGCCGGAATGGCAGACGCGGCTCGGGCAGGCGCACAGTCTCCTCGAACGCCTTGAGGAACTCCTTGGCCTCGGCCGTGGTCTCCCACTCGCCGAAAATGCTCGCGAAACCGCGCGAGTACAAGAGCCGCTGACTGGCGAGGTCGCGCATTTCCACGCGGTACTTGCCGAAGTCGTTGGGGTCGATCAATTGCGTGCGCGAGCCGGGCCAGTCGCCGGAGATGACCACATGTTCGAAGCCGATTTCCCCTGACCCGCCCTTGCGGTTGGCGTGGTTGTAGCCGACCTGCATGCACTTCCCGGTGAAGGCCTGATCGAAGTCGGGCCTCGCCAGGGTAGAGCAACCGCACAACGCGAGAGTCAAGAGCAGCAAGAGCTTGTCCATGGCCACGACCATAGCGGATGGGTGAAGGAACGGCACAGTTCCTTCACCCATCCGCTATGGTCTGCGCAACATGCGGGTACTCGTCAGCGGAGCCACGGGATTTGTCGGCCGCGCCCTTTGCCTGCGCCTTGCGCGCGACGGGCACCAAGTCGTGGCCTGGGTGCGCAGTCCAGAGCGCGCGCGGCACTTGCTCGGGGCGGATGTCGAACTTGTCGCTATCGATGCTGGCGCTGGCGCCCGCAACGACGATTCCGGCGGGGAACTCGCACGGGAACTCTCGACCTGCGACGCGATCGTGCACCTCGCGGGCGAACCGGTGATCGGCAAGCGCTGGAGCGCGACGCAACGGGAGCGATTGCACTTGAGTCGCGTCGGCCTGGCGAATCGCCTCGTAGCAGCCATGTCCAAGTCCTCGCGCGCTCCGCACACCTTCGTCAGTTCGAGCGCCGTGGGTTATTACGGCGAGCGCGGCGACGATCGCTTGGGCGAGAATTCTCCCGCGGGGGACGATTTCCTCGCGCGCCTGTGCGTCGACTGGGAACAGGCGGCCCAAGCTGCCGCAAAGCACGGCGCGCGCGTCGTCTGCATGCGCACCGGAATCGTCCTGGGCCCCGAGGGCGGCGTGCTCGGCGCGATGCGCTTGCCGTTTCAATTGGGCCTCGGCGGCCCCCTGGGTTCCGGCCGCCAGTACGTGCCCTGGGTTCACCTCGACGATCTGTTGGAGATGTACGCCCTCGCCCTGACGGATCCGACCATCGAAGGCCCGTGGAACGCGACCGCTCCAGAACCGGTGACCAATGCGGAGTTCACTCGCGCCCTGGGCCGCGTTCTCCGACGCCCCGCCATTTTTACCGTGCCGAAGTTCGCGCTGTACGCAGCCCTGGGCGCGTCGGCTTCTGCGCCCCTCGGCAGTCAGCGCGCGATTCCAGAGCGCTTCCTCGGCCGCGGCTTCGCTTTCGTTCATCGCCAGATCGAGTCGGCGTTGCGCGAGATTCTGCGCGGCGATCACGGACTGCGCCTCGGCCCCGCGCGCGAAGTTCCAGATCACGCCTACTTGCGCGCTCGACGACCGACTCACGTCTTGGAGCAGACCACCGAAATTCGCGCGCCCCTGGCGCAGGTGGCGCAGTTTTTTTCCAAGGCGGAAAACCTCGGGATCCTGACGCCGCCGTCGATGGTCTTCCGCGTCGAGACGCCGCGACCGATCGCCATGGCCAAGGGCACGCGCATCGACTACACGCTGCGCCTTGGACCGTTTCCCTTGCGCTGGCGCACATCGATCGAAGTCTGGGACGACAGCGCAGGTTTCAGCGACGCGGAGGAACGCGGGCCGTTCCATTGTTGGTGGCACGAACATCGCTTCGAGGCCCAGGGGGAGGGCACGCTGATGCGCGACCGCGTGTTCTTCGCGGTGCTCCCCCGCTGGATCGGTTGGCTCGGATGGATGGAACGCGCGATCGTCGCGCTGACCGTGGGGCGCAGACTGCGGCGCATCTTCGGCTATCGCTCGCAGGCCATGGCCTGGAGGTTCGACGCCCGCGTTCCTAGCAGCCCGTTGAAAAAATCCCGTCGCGAGGCGCAGCGATCTTCGTCGTGGCTAGGAACGCGACGGAGGGACGGCGGAGGCGGCCTTCCTGGCCGCTGAGCACGGCCCGACGAGCGTGACGACGCCACGGCGAAGATCGCGAAGCCGCAGCAGGGCTCTTTTTCAATGGGCTGCTAGGATCTGAAACTCCATGGCGCGCCGAAGCACGAAGTCCAACGGCCGAGCTTCAGCCTGGACGACCCTCGAGCGCGAAATCGTCGGCTGCCGCGCCTGCCCGCGCTTGGTGCGCTGGCGCGAGGAAATCTCCTGCGTCAAACGCCGCGCCCACGCTGAGAAGGACTACTGGGGCCTGCCGGTGCCTTCCTTCGGGCCCCAGGACGCGCGCATCCTGCTGCTGGGTCTCGCCCCGGGGGCCCACGGGGCCAACCGCACGGGGCGGCCCTTCACGGGCGACGGCGCCGGTCCCTTCCTTTATGGAGCGCTGCACCGGGCCGGGCTCGCCACGGGACCAGAATCGGTGTCACGGGACGACGGGCTCGAGCTGCGGGGCGCGCGGATCGCCAATGCGGTGCGCTGCGTCCCCCCGGGGAACAAACCGAGCCCGAGCGAGAGTCTGCGCTGCGCGCCATTCTTGGATCGCGAGTTGGAGCTGCTCGGGGAACTGCGCGTGATCCTCTGCCTGGGCGAAATTTCATGGCGCGCGGCCCACGGAGCCCTGGCGCGCCGAACCGACGGTCCAGCGCTGCGGCGAACGCGCTTTGGCCACGGGGCCGTAGCCAAGATCGGCGCGCTGCACGTGCTTGGCTCTTACCACCCGAGCCAACTCAACACGCGCACAGGACGCCTGACCGCCGCGATGTTCGACGCCGTGATCGCGCGCGCGGTCGCCCTGGCGCGCGCGTAGGGCCGGGCCATGGAGTTCGAACCCCATCCGCTGCTGCGCGATGCGCACGCGATGACCCTGGCGGGGATGCTGCCGCGCAAGTGGTTGGATCCTTCCTTTGCGCCACTGGCCCGCGGCGAGCCGCTGCACGTGCGGGTCGACCGCGAGACCGAGGTCTTCGTCTGGGTGCACAGACAGCCCCACGACAGTGACGCGCCGCTCGCCGTGCTGCTGCACGGACTCTCCGGCAGCGCGGAGTCGCGCTACATCCACGGGCTCGGAGCGCGCCTTTATGCCCGCGGTTTCCATGTGGCGCGCATGAACATGCGCAATTGCGGCGGCAGCGAACACCTGAGCGCGACCTTTTATTGCACGGCCCAGAGCGGCGACGTGTTCGAGGTCGCCCGCGCGGCTCGCGAGCGCTGCGACGCGCCGCGCGTCTACGTCTGCGGTTGGTCCATGGGCGGCAACATGGTGCTCAAGCTCGCCGGTGAACTTGCGGACCAAAGGCCGCCGTGGCTCGCGGCCGTAGCTGCGGTGTCGCCTGCGCTGGACCTCGAAGCGGCTCAACGCTCGCTCGACGAAGTGGTCTCCAATGAGGTCTACCGGCGTTTTTTCCTGGGCCAGATGCGGGACCTGATCCGACGCAAGGAAGCGCGCTGGCCTGGACGCTACTCCAGTCTGGGACTGGAGCGGATCGAGACCTTTCGCCATTGGGACGAGCGCGTGACCGCGCCCTACTTCGGTTTCGCAGATGCGCCCGACTTCTATCGCCGCGGCGCGGCGCGGTCGGTGTTTGAGCGCATCTGTGTCCCCGTGTGCGTGGTCCACGCCCAGGACGATCCCTTCGTTCCCTTTGCGCCCTGGCACGATCCCGATCTGCGCCCGAGGGCACGCTTCGAGTTCCACGGTCCGGCCTTTGGCGGTCACTGCGCTTTCATCTCCAGTGCCACGGGGCGCGAGCGTTTTTGGGCGGAGCAACGGATCAGCGATTTTTTCTGGCGCGAGGAGGCGCAGCGCGAGGAGAACGCCGCTGTTCACGTCTGAAAGCGCGGCGGGTCGTCCTGATCGCAGGGACACGCGCGAGTCGGCACGGGGAGCATTCAATCGGGGCGCCCCCTTCGGCTAGAATCCTGCCCCCCCGAAGCTGGCTGGGAACTCCCCGCCGCCCCTCGCACACTCACCTGGCGCACGAAGCGTGGACCTCAATCAACTGAAAATCGACCGCGACGCCAACGGCGGCGCGCGCAAGCGACGTTCGCGCTTCCCGATCGGCTGGCTGGTGACGCTCGCGATCCTGGGCGGCGCGGTCTACGTTTTTTGGGAGCCACTGAATCGCTACGTCGATGATCTGCGCCTCCCCGAAGTCAGCGCGGTCAAGGCCCTGCGCTCCAGTCCCCTCGCCGCGAGCGCCGTGTCGGGCACGGCTGCCAATGGCTACATCATCGCCGCCAAGCGCGCGGCCCTGTCCGCGGACTCGCCGGGGCGCATCGTCGAGATGAACGTGGTCGAGGGCTCCGTGGTCAAGAAGGGCCAGGTGGTTGCGCGCCTGTACTCGGAGGAAGTGAAGGCCCTGGTGCAGCGCGCCGACGCGGACCTCATTGCTGCCAACGCATCCGTGGCCCGGGCCCAGGTCCAGTTGGAGGCCGCCGCGGCCGACCTCGAGCGCCTGCGCGCGGAGATCGCGCGCGCCGAGGCCTTGGTGGTCGAACCGCAGTTGCAGCGCGACTGGTACCGCACCGAGGTGGCGCGCTTTGAGAAGCTCGCCAAGGAGCAGATCCAGGATCAGCGCACCGCGGACGAGGCAGTGTCGCAATTGGCCCGCGCCGAGGCCTCGGTGAAGAGCGCTGAAGCCGGCGTGGCCCAGGCGCGCGCCATGTTTTCCCAGGGCGAGGCCCAGGTGCGCGTGCTCGACGCTTCGTTGAAGGAAGCCGGGTCGCGCATCGCCATCGTCGAGGCCGAGCGCGCCCAGGCCTTGGCGGCCCTGGACAAGCTCGAAGTCCGCGCGCCCTTCGACGGCGTCGTGGTTCTCAAGGACGCCGAAGTGGGCGAGGTCGTCAGCCCGAACTCCCAGGGCGGCAACTCGCGCGGCTCGGTGGCCACCATGGTCGATTGGGCGTCCTTGGAAGTCCAAGTCGAACTGCAGGAGACCAGCCTCGCGTCAGCCGTGGTCGGCGAGAGCGCGAACATCTACCTCGACGCCTATCCCGACCAGCTCTACCACGGCACGGTGCAGCGCATCTGGCCCACGGCGAATCGCCAGAAGGCCACGGTCGAAGTGCGCGTCGGATTCAACGAACCAGGCGAGCGCCTGCGACCCGAGATGGGAGCCCGCGTCGTCTTCGGGGCGACGCCCCAGCCCGCAGAGGGAAGCGCAACCGAAGGCGAGCCCGCGATCATGATCCCGCGCGGCGCCCTGACCCTTGTGGATGGCGTCCAGGGAGTTTTCATTCTGGAGCGCGATGTCGCGCGCTTTTCGCCGGTGGAAACGGGCGATGAGCGCGGCGGTCGCGTGTTGGTCAAGTCAGGTCTCGTCGGTGGCGAGCGGCTGGTGAATGAACCGCCCGCGTTCCTCAAATCCGGCGACCGAGTGCGAGTCAAGGAGTAGCGAATGAGCCAGGCGATGATCCGGGTCCAGGCCGTCACCAAGTCCTACCGCCGCGGCGGCGAGACCCTGGTGGTGCTCGACAAGTTGAACCTCCAGATGGAGGAAGGCCGCTTTTACGCATTGATGGGACCGTCAGGTTCGGGCAAGACGACGCTGCTCAATTTGATCGGCGGCCTCGATCAGCCCGACGCCGGCGAACTGTACGTTTCCGGCGAGAATCTGTCGGACCTTTCCAAAGGCGAGTTGGCCAACTGGCGCGCGGCGAACGTCGGCTTCGTGTTCCAGGGCTTCAACCTGATCCCGGTGCTCTCGGCCTTCGAGAACGTGGAATTGCCGCTGAAGTTGACGCCGCTGTCGCGCAAGGAGCGCCGTGAGCACGCCGAGCACGCGCTCAAGCTCGTGGGCCTCGAAGACCGCATGCACCACCGGCCCAAGCAACTCTCAGGCGGACAGGAGCAGCGCGTCGCAATCGCGCGCGCAGTCGCCAGCGATCCGAAAGTGATCCTGGCCGACGAGCCCACCGGCGACCTCGACCGCAAGTCGGCGGAGCAGGTGCTCGAGTTGCTCGTGCGCCTCAACCGCGAGTTCAAGAAAACGATTCTGATGGTCACCCACGACCCCCACGCCGCGGCCCACGCGCAATCGATCGTGCACCTCGACAAGGGTCAGCTCGGCAGCATCGTGGACAACCAGCCCATGGCCCTGGGCCCGAAGTGAATCCATGGCATCGATGAAACTCGTCTGGCGCAACTTGATGCGCCACCCGCTGCGCTCGGTGTTGACGATCCTGTCGCTGACCGTGGCGATCTTCTTGATCTGCGGTCTGCGCACGCTGATCACGACGCTCAACGCAGGCGTCGCGAACGCGGACAACCGCCGGCTCGCGGTGATGTCCTCCACCGGGCTCTTCGTCGAACTGCCGATGAAATACCAGGCCCAGATCGATCGCCTCGATGCTGTGGAGCAGACGACGAAATTCCAGTGGTTCGGCGGCTACTACAGGAGCCCGAAGAACTTTTTCGCCCAGTTCGCGATCGATCCCGCGACGCTGTTCTCGATGTACCCAGAGTGCCAGGTGCCTCCGGAGCAGCAGCAGACGTTCCTCAAGAATCGCGTCAGTTGCATCGTCGGCAAAGGCCTGGCTGCGGACTACGGTTGGAAGGTGGGCGACACGGTCCCGATCATCGGCGCCCTGCATCCCCATCCGGAGAACAAGGCCTGGGAGTTCTATGTCGCGGGCGTCTATCGCTCGGACGCTCCGAACTTCGACAACCGCACACTGTTCTTCCACTGGGACTATTACGAGAAGACGCTCGAGTCCGGCGGCGTGACCCCGGGCGTCGGCGTGTTTTCCATTCGCGTCAAGCCCGGCACCGATGTGCCACAGGTGATCGCGGACGTCGAAAACCTCTTCAAGGACTCCGAGCAGCTGGTCTCCTGCGAAACGGAGGCTGAATTCCAGCGCCAGTTCGTGACGATGTTCGGGAACATCCCGCTGTTCGTCGGTTGGATCGGCGGTGGTGTGGTCCTCGCGATCTTGCTGGCCTGCGTCAACACGATGCTGATGAGCATGCGCGAGCAGACCACGGACATCGGCATCTTGAAGTCGATCGGCTTTAGCGATCGCTCGATGTTCGGCCTGTTGATCGCCCAATCGCTGTTCTTGTGCACGCTCGGCGGCGCCTTGGGTCTGTTGCTCGCCCGGGGCACGCAGCCCATGGTTTCCAACTGGTTTGCGGCCACTTTCCCCGGCTACGCGATCACCAACGGGACGTACCTGTTCGCTTCCGCCGTAACGCTCGGGCTGGGAATCGCAGCGGGCGTGATGCCCGCGATGCAGGCACGGCGCTTGCGCTGCGTCGATGCCCTGCGAGGGATGGACTAACCGCCATGTTCGTACCGCTCAGCTACAACCTTCGCAGCCTGTTCGTTCGCAAGAGCGCCACGCTGCTGACCGTGCTTGGCATCGGCGCCACCGTGGCGATCGTGTCGGGTGTCATCGCCCTGCAGCAGGGATTCAGTTCGATGTTCACCGCCGGGGGCCGCGACGACGTCGCGATCTTCCTGCGTCCGGGCGCCAACAGCGAGGGCGACAGTCAATTCAGCCGCGACCGCGGATTGAAATTGATCAAGTCGATTCCTGAGATCGAACTCGGTCCCAACGGGCCGGTCGCGTCGATGGAAGCCTACTTGGCCGTGCTGCTTTCGCCTTCGCGCGGAGGCGTGACCAATGTGCCCTTGCGCGGCGTTCAGCCGATGACTTTCGAGATTCGCAAAAACGAGCTGCGCATCACCGAAGGCCGGAACTTCAATCCCGGCAGCGACGAGTTGATCGTTGGGCGGCGTTTGATCGGCCGCATCGACAACTGCTTCATCGGCGGCGAGATCAAACTCAACAAGACGCCCTTCCGCGTGGTGGGCGTGTTCGAGCATCCGGGACAATTCGGCGGGGAGGTCTGGGGCGACCTCGATCGACTGGTCAGCGCCATGGGCCGCTACGGCCCGAACCGCATGATCGCGCAGTTGAAACCGGGCACGGAGGTCGGCGCGCCCAATCCCATGGCGGCCTTCAACATGGAGGAGCCCGAGCGCGGCATTGAGCGCATCCTCGAGTCCAAGATGGAGTCCACGGCCGCCGTGCATTCAACGGCCAAGCTGCTCTCGGGTCGGAGCGATTGGCGCGCGCTCCTGGACCTGTCGCCGGAGGAGTTCCAGCTTCAGCTGTCCCTGTCGGGCGTCGGGCCCGCGCCCGCGGAAGGGTCCGGCGCGGATCTCGCACTGGCCACGGAAATCCTGACCTATCTGGAGCAGGCGCGGGCCAAGCTCGATCCCACGCCCGGCTCCCTGGCGGACCGCCTGCGCAGCGACACGGAAGTCCCCGCCAAGGTTTTTTCGGAGAAGCAGTTCCTCGCCTCGCAGACGGTGATGCTGACCTTCATGCTCGTGGGATTGGGCGTCGGGCTCGGGCTGATCATGGGAACTGCCGCGGTGTTCACAGCCACCAACACGATGCTCTCGGCCTTGGCCGCGCGCACCAAGGAGATCGGGATCCTGCTGGCCATGGGCTATCGCCCGATCCCGATTTTCATCTCGTTCATGATCGAGGCGCTGCTCCTCGGCTTGATCGGGGGACTCGTCGGCTGCCTGATGGCGCTGCCTTTCAATGGCGTGAGCGCCGGCACCATGAATTTTCAGACTTTCACGGAGATGGCTTTCGCGTTCCAAGTCACCCCGACCGTGTTGATCGTGGCCATCTCCTTCTCCGTCATGCTTGGTCTGCTCGGCGGCGCCCTGCCGGCCTGGCGTGCGGCGCGCATGAAAGTCACGGACGCAATTCGCCAAAGCTGACGCAGATGTCGAGCCCGAACTACGAAAAGAAGCCCTGGGGCGAGTACCGCGTTCTGGAGCAGGGCGCCGGATTCAAGCTCAAGCGCATCGACGTCCTCCCGGGCAAGCGGCTGTCCTACCAGCGCCATGAACGGCGCAACGAGCATTGGATGGTCATCCACGGACGTGCGCGTGTCACGCTGGATGGCCGCGACATCGAACTCGGCCCGGGCCAGGCCCTGGACGTGCCCGCCGGAGCCGCCCATCGCGTGGAGTGCATCAGCTCGGAGACCTTGGTGTTCATCGAGGTTCAGACGGGGACCTACTTCGGCGAGGACGACATCCAGCGACTCGAGGACGACTTCGGCAGGGCCTAAGTCCGGGTCCCAGTGAACCGGGCCCAAATGAAATCGCAGGCCTAGCTCGACTGCGGGCCGCGGGGCGCTAACTGCGTCCAAATGTCGGTCCCCGGGCCACGGCGACCGCGACGCGCTGCAGGATTGGACCCAGACTGCCGCCAACGCTCCCGCGCCCCCGCGCGTAAGGGCGCCAAACTGGCCTCGTCCGAGCGCCGACCGGGGCCACGGTCACGATCCGGTGTCTATCGCTTGCCCCCCATGCGCCGTCCTGCGTAACCTCTTCGCCCCTCGAAGTCTCCGCCCTGAGGCGGAATCACCGCTCACCGCGCGTGGGCTGCCGATCGACTTCGCGGACGCTGAGCTTTCCCACGTCTCGCTCTCCCACTCTCCGCCCCCATGATCGAGATCCACAAGCTGACCAAGCGGTTCGGCCTGTTCACCGCAGTCGACGACATCTCCTTTTCCGTCCAGAAGGGCACCGTGCTTGGCTTCCTAGGTCCCAACGGAGCGGGCAAGTCGACCACGATGAAAATGATCACAGGCTTCCTGTCGCCCACGTCGGGCAGCGCGAAGGTCTGCGGCCACGACGTCGAGTCGGAGCCCATCGCAGCCAAGTCGCGCCTGGGCTACCTGCCCGAAGGCGCGCCCCTGTACCCCGATATGACGCCGCGGGCGTTCCTCGGCTTCATCGCCGAGCTGCGCGGCATGGCTGGCGATCGTCGCGCGCGCATCGAGGAGGTCGTGGCCAAAATCAATCTGCAGAGCGTGCTCGATGTGCCGATCGAGCATCTTTCGAAGGGCTACAAGCGCCGCGTCGGAATCGCCCAGGCGATCCTGCACGACCCTGAGGTCTTGGTGCTCGACGAACCCACGGATGGACTCGATCCCAACCAAAAGCACGAGGTGCGCGCCCTGATTCGCTCCATGGCCCGCGACAAGGTCGTGATCCTCTCCACGCACATCCTCGAGGAAGTCGAGGCCCTGTGCACCCGCACGATCATCATCTCCAACGGGAAACTGGTCGTGGATTGCTCACCGGCGGAACTGGCGGCGAAGTCGCGCTATCACAACGCGGTCTCGCTTCGCGTTCCCTCCAGTCAAAGTGAACGCATCGCTAAGACCCTGGGGGCCATGGAGCAAATTGCCAAGCTCGAAACCGTCCCGGGAAATCAAGGTCGCGACACACTGGTCGCTTTTCCGCGCAACGGCGCCTCGATCGCAGCGGACATTGGCGCAAAAGCGCGCGATGAACGCTGGGAAATTGATGAATTGCGCGTCGAGGCCGGCCGGCTCGACGAAGTCTTCCGCACCCTGACGGGCGCCACCTCGCCGTCCGCCCTCTGAACCACGCGTCATGTCCAAGACAATCACACTCATGAAGCGCGAGTTGGCGGGCTACTTCGCCACGCCGGTCGCCTACGTCTTCCTGGTCATCTTCTTGCTGCTGAGCGGGATCCTGACTTTCTACGTCGGCAACTTCTACGAGAACGGTCAGGCAGACCTGCAGGCGATGTTCGCCTTTCAGCCCTGGCTGTACCTGTTCCTGATCCCAGCCATTTCGATGCGCCTGTGGGCCGAAGAACGCAAGAGCGGCACGATCGAACTGTTGATGACCTTGCCGGTCTCCCTGGGCCAAGCCGTGCTGGCGAAGTTCATTGCCGCCTGGCTGTTCGCCGGGATCGCCCTGGCGCTGACATTCCCCTTCTGGATCACCGTCAATTTCCTCGGCAGCCCCGACAACGGAGTGATTCTGGCGAGCTACCTCGGCAGCTTCCTGATGGCCGGCGGCTTTTTGGCCATAGGCAGTTGCGTCTCCGCCTCGACCAAGAACCAGGTGATCGCCTTCGTGATCGGGGTGGCGATCTCGTTCATGTTCGTGATGGCCGGCTATCCAGCCGTGCTGAACTTCATCAAGGCGATCCCCGGAAGCGGTCAGACGCTGGTCGACGCGGTCAGCTCGCTTAGTTTCTTGACGCACTTCTATGCCATCACCACCGGAGTCATCGACGTGCGCGACCTGGTGTACTTCGGATCACTGATCGGTTGCTTCTTGTTCGCGAATGCTGCGTTGGTCGAACTCAAGAAGGCGGACTAGTCCATGAACAAACGCTTCCTCACCCTGGGCGGCCTGGGCATCGCGGCCGCAATGCTGATTTCGATCAACGTGGTCTCGAACGCGACCCTGCGCTCGACGCGCGTCGATTTGACCGAGGACAAGCTGTTCACGCTCTCAGCCGGGGCAATCAACATTCTCGGCAACCTGAAAGAGAGCGTGACGCTGCGCCTGTACTACTCGCACAAGGTCGGCGGCGACATCGCCTCGATCGCGAAGTATGCGCAGCGCGTCGAAGAACTGCTGCGAGAGATGACGGTGCACTCCAAGGGCAAGCTGACGCTCGAGGTGATCGACCCCGAGCCCTTCAGCGAAACCGAGGACCGCGCGGTGCAATTCGGTCTGAAGGGCGTGCAGGTCGCGCCGGGCCAGGACCTGTTGTACTTCGGCCTCGCGGGCACGAACACGACCGATGAAAAGGACGTGATTCCGTTCCTGCAGCCGGACAAGGAGGCGTTCATCGAGTACGACGTCACCAAGTTGGTTTTCTCGCTGTCGAACCCGACGAAGAAAGTGCTCGGCATGCTCAGCACGCTTCCGCTCGACGGCGCCATGGCCAATCCCATGACGCGCGGCCCCGGCGCCGAGCCCTGGCTTGTGGTGGAGCAGATGCGCGAGTTGTACGAGGTCAAGACCGTGCAACCGAACGCGAAGGAGATTCCCTCCGAAATCAGCGTGTTGATGGTCGTGCACCCCAAGGCTCTCGGTCAGGAGACGCTGTTCGCCCTCGATCAGTACGTGCTCGGCGGCGGGCGCCTGATGGTGTTCGTCGATCCGTTCTGCGAAGCGGATCAACCGCCCCAGGACCCGAGTGATCCTATGTCGCAGTTCAAGGCCCAGCGCGGCTCGGACCTCGGTCTGCTGTTCAGCGCCTGGGGCGTGCAACTGGAAGCGGGCAAGATCGCCGCGGACCTCGACAACTCGTTGCGGGTGCAGTTCTCGAACCGCTCACGGGATGACTCCGGAAAATACGTGGTCTGGCTCGACCTGAATTCGAGCACGCTCTCCAAGGAGACGGTGGTCACCGATCAGATCAAGTCCATGAATCTGATCTCGGCTGGCGTGCTCTCACAACCGGCGGAGGCGACAACCAAGTTCACGCCGTTGATTTCCACCGGAGACAAGGCCTCCACGGTCCTGGTGTCATCGGTGCAGTTCCAGGCGGATCCGAAAACGCTGCTCAATGACTACATGGCGGGCGACAAGGCCCTGACCTTGGCCGCGCACATCACTGGCAATGTCAAGACGGCCTTCCCCGGCGGACGGCCGAAGGCGCCGGAGAGCATGGACGAAGTTCCCACACCTGCGCCCGCGGAAGGAACGGTGCTGACGGAATCCAAGTCGCCGATCAGCGTGATCGTGGTCAGCGACTGCGACATGCTCCAGGACCGCTGGGCCTTCAGTTCACAGAACATCGGTGGCATGCGCTTCGCTTCCCCGGCCAACGGAAACATGGCCTTCGTCTCGAACTCCGTGGACTTCCTCGAGGGCTCCACTGATCTGGTCAGCCTGCGCAGCCGCGGTAGTTCGCGCCGGCCCTTCGAGGTCGTCGAAGCCCTGAAAACGGCCGCCGATCAACGCTTCCGCGCGCGCGAGCAGGCACTACTGACGAAGTCCGACGATGCTTCGAAGCGCATCGAGGAACTGCTGAGCAAGCGCCAGGGCGCCAGCTTCGACCTCCTCTCGGCCGACGTGCAGGTGGAGATCGAGAAGCTGCGCGAGGATCAGCTGAGCGCGCGCAAGGAGCTGCGCGAGGTGCGCCTCTCGCTAAACAAAGACATCGAGAGCCTGGGCTCGCGGGTAAAGATGATCAACATTGCCCTGATCCCGGCGCTCCTGGTGGCGTTTGCCCTGGGGCTCTCGCGTTGGCAACGTTTGCGGCGCAAGTCCTAGTTTACGGAGGCACAGCATGAACGCACGCACACTCCAAGTCATGACGATCGTGGCGCTCGGCGCAGCCGGCGCGGCGTGGTACGTCTCGCGCACCACCAGCTCGAGCGCGGCCAAAGCCGCCTCGAACGGCGCGCTGTTCTTCCCTGAACTGGCGGCGAAGTCTGCCGCTGTCCAGTCGATCCTCGTGCAGTCCAAGGGTCAGAGCTTCACCCTTCAGAAGCAGGGCGACACCTGGGGAATGACCGACAAGGGCGGCTATGCCGTCAACTTCGACAAGGTGAAGGATCTGGTGTCGAAGCTCGCCTACTTCGCGGTCCTCGAGAAGAAGACCGACTCACCCGAACTTTTCGGCAAGCTCGAGCTGGAAGACGCGGGCGCCGAGGGCGCGAAATCGACGCGCGTAACGCTCTCCGATGCTTCGGGCACGGCGCTCGCCGACATTCTGCTGGGCAAGAACGCCAGCGGCGGCGGTCCGGGCTTGTCGTCGATGTATGTGCGCCGTCCGGGCGAGAACCAGACCTACGAGGTCAACGGTTCGGTGTACATCGACGGCACGGCGAGCAATTGGCTCGACAAACAGATCGTCAAACTCGAGCGCGCACGCGTGCACCGCGCCGAAACGCTGCGCGGTGACGGCGAACGCCTGCTGATCTCCAAGGCGTCGCCCGATGAAAAGAACTTCTCGGTCCAAGATCTTCCGGCGGGCGCGGAGCTGAAGTGGCCCGGCGTGGCTGACGGAATCGCCGGCGCCATGGAGTACCTGAATTTCGACGACGTTCAGGCCGCGGGCGCAGTGGATTTTGGCGCGCCGCAGAGTTCCACGATGACCCTGCGGACATTCGATGGACTCGAAGTCACGGTCAAGGTGATCGAGCAAGAGGGCAAGTTCTATGCGCAGTTCGGTGCGCGCTTCGATCCGAGTTTGCGGGTCGAGGTGGTGAAGTACGAACTCCCGCAGGTCGGCCCCGAACTGCCCGCCACGGACCCGGCGGCGGACCCCGCCGCGGCGCAACCGGTGGAAACTCGCTCCGTGCCCGGCAAGTCCGCGGAAGAGGTCGCCAAGGAAGCCGCTGAGCTGTCCGAGCGCTTTTCCAAGTGGACCTACGTGCTCCCGGGCTACGCCGCCTCGAACTTCTCCAAGTCCATGGGCGAGATGCTCAAGGAAGTCGGTCCGCCATTGGGCCCCGTGATCGGAGACGGCGACGTCGACGGGGGCGACGAAGGCGGAATCCAAGACCCAACCGAGGTCCCCCCCGCGGAAGTGCCTCCCCCGCCCACCGGCGGCGGCCAATGATCGAGCGCGAGATCCACGGCGACGTCGCCGTGCTGCGCCTCGCCCACGGCAAGGCCAGCGCACTGGACCTCGAGTTCCTCGGTGCACTGGAGTCTGCGTTTCGCGCCGAGCAGGACTCGAAAGAGCGCGCGCTGGTGCTCACCGGCACGGGCTCGATTTTCTCAGCCGGCGTAGATCTCAAGCGCATCGTCGAGGGCCGGCGCGCCTACATCGAGGCCTTCTTGCCCGCGCTGGAGCGCGCCTTCGCGCAGCTGTTTTTCCTCGAGAAGCCCGTGGTGGCGGCGATCAACGGCCACGCGATCGCCGGCGGCGCTGTGCTGGCCCTGTGCTGCGACCACCGTCTCTTGGCGCGCGGCAAAGGGCTCGTGGGCACGCCAGAGTTGAAAGTCGGAGTGCCGTTTCCCTATCTGGCCCTGGAGATTGTGCGCGCGGCCGTGGGCCCGTTGGTCGCGGCCGAGCTCGTGCTCGAAGGCCGCACCTACAACGGCGAAGAATCCCTGGAGCGCGGGCTGGCCCATGAGTTGCTCGGCCCCGAAGCGCTGCTTTCGCGCGCCCTCGACAGTGCGGCGAAGCTCGCGGCCACGCCGCCGAATTCCTACGCCTTGACCAAACGTTTCCTGCGCCTGCCCGCGCGCGTGGCCTGGGAGCACGAGCGCGAGCGCAACGCCGCGGCGATCCTCGACAACTGGTGCAGCGACGCGACCCTTGGCGCCATCGACGCCTACGTGGCAAAGACACTGCGCTAGAAAAGCGTCGCAGCCGCACTCAGCCGCGCAGGGCGACTGAATGCGGCCGCGAGTTGCTTCTGGCCTGCTCAGGGCGCGATTTGCGCTTCGAGCGCGTTGGTCAACGTCGCGTTGTTCGGCGCGGCGAATCCCTGGTCGCGGCCCCAGAACTGGGTGCGCACTGTGTTGCCAACCACCTGCAAGCCCGGATCGCCCGTGCCGCCGGTGATGAAGGCGTTCAAGTCGAGCGTGTACACCCCGCTGCAGTCATTGCCCGTGGGATTGCCGCCCGAATTGAGCGCCGACGAGCGGCGAACAGGGCTGGCCACGCACAGCGTGCCTCCGGAGAACGGCGCCGCGGCGCGACCGGTCAGGCTGTACATCAAGAGCCCCGGCTTGTTGTTGCGCACGTTCGTGCCGCGGACCGTGAAGCCGCTGCCCGCGCTGACGGACGGATTGCTGCCGATGAAACCGATCGACGGCGTGCAGCCCAGTGAGTTCACCTTCGGCGTGCAGTACACAACCGGCGGCGTGGTGCAGATCGACGCAGTGGATGTGTGGAACGCGGTGGGTGCGTCCTCGGGGCTCGACCAGACGATTCCGTTGCTGGCCGTGGTGCCGGTCACGTAGTACTGGAAGGTCGTGTTGCAGGCCACCGCCGGAAAATTCGCGTCGTAGAGTCCCCCGCCGAGCGCCACCAGGGGCACGCTGATCCAGTTGCCGGTCGTGCGATACCAAAGGCGCTCGGTGCCAGCGGTCAAAAGGCCCGCCTGGGACTGGTTGATCTGCACGCGCAGGCTGTGTCCCAGGTTGGAAACGGCCGCGGGTTGACCGTTGGGGAACGAAAAGGTGAGTTGGTGCGCGCCGACCCACCACACGAACAGGCCGCTCTCCAAGTCGGAGCCGGTGACCACGCCACCGGGGTGGAACGGATAGACGTTCCAAAGCCCGTTGTAGGTCGGGTTGTCGTCCGTGGTGCGCGTGTCGAACCAGGCGATTTCGGGAGGATTGTTCGGATTCTGCGCCAGGTCGTAGACGCGCACTCCGCTGGTGTACGCGGCCTGGAACAGCTTTGTCCCCAGGGTGTACTCGTTGTGCGGAATGGCCGAATTGCCATTGTTGAAGGAGCCGAGGAACACGGGCGCCGATGTGCCCAGACCCGAGATGTCAAAGACGTGGTTGATCGTCGGACCGCCGAGGTTGGGCACGTAGAGTTCGTCGTTGAGGTACAGGCGCGACTTGTCGGCGGACAGCGTGCACTGATGGCCGTACTGACCGTTCGGCCAGGTGATGCGCGGCGTCACCGCTGTGATGTTGGCCTTGTTGGTTACATCGAGGATATCGACGCCGGTGTTCGCCCAACCGCCGTTATCGCCGCCGCAGGCGAAGGCGATCTCTTTGCCCGCGAGCGGACCGCTGGTGTAGTTCACCAGGGTGACTTCGTGTGTGTACCGAGAGGACCAGGACGCCACGTACAACGGCGCCGCGGGGTTGGGATTCAGGTTGTAGATCCGCAGACCGTTCGAACCTCCGCCGGAGCGATAGAGGTATCCGGTTTGAGTGTTGATCTCCATCGAGTGTGTCGCCGCAGGCGACGGGCCCGAGGTAATCGTGTTCACCAGGGTGACGACGCCACTGTCGATGTTCGCCAGATCGATCACCTGGATGCCGCCGCCGCCCTCGCTCACTGCGTAGGCGTAGTGCGAGAACACGCGCACGTCGCGCCACAGACTGTCTGGTCCCGCGATGTAGCCGACGTTCACGGTTTGCCCCGGCGCCGTGATCTCAGCGAACCCGGTGCCGCCGTAGAGCCCCATCAATGCGTAGCGCCGACCCGAGGCGGAAACGTAGCCCCAGCCGGAATTGCCGTTCTGCTGGTTCGCGCCCCAGGTGTTCAGGGGCAGCCACGACAGGAGCTTGACGTTGAATGAACTGAACGGCGACGAACTGTAGGAACCGGAACTGCCGGGGCCGGCGGGCACGAATCCAGGCAAAGGCGCGCCCAGCGGGCCCAGGGGGCTGTGGTACCCGGGCCCCGTGTAGGGCGCGCGGCGATCAAGCACCTTTCCGTCGCCATCGTGGGCGCCAACTAGGGCGCCGAGGGTCATGGCAGCTGCCAAGGCGAGGAACAGGTTGCGGGGTGAACCGATCATGGAAGGGCTCCTGCGGTGCGAATCGGGTAGGGGCAATCGCGAGTATGTCGCCCCTGGATCCTACACCCTGGGACGGTTCGTCAATGATTCGTGAAGACTCTGTCAGCCGGGCCATTCGGTGCAGGAGCGCAAATCCCAGTCAGGCAGGGCTCCGCCTGTTGGATGTCGAGCCCCTCGCGGACTCGATCCCCTGGGACGCTGGTCTCGGTCGGGTGCCGGAGGAAAGAGGGCCCGCAGCTCCACTAGGGAGTACTCGCTGCGTCTGGACGAAAGGACGGCCCTGGGTTCATGAAGCCCTTCGGCGCCTGTGGAATCGATCCCGCCCGCAGGCCCGGGTGGATTTGCTGCGGAGCCCCCGGTAGCGTGCGGCCCAATGACGCCTTCCCCCAGCGCGCCGACGTTCCGCGACCTGATCGCCTTCGAAGAGCGTTCGGATCGAGTTCGGTTCCTGGAGCGTACTTTCCACGGGATCGTCCGCGGCAGGGTCCTCGACGTCGGCTGCGACGTGCGACACCTGAAACAGCTGCGCCCCGATCTCGACTACATCGGAATCGACGTGGGCGGCCAACCCGACCTGACGATCGACCTGGAGGCGACGGAGCGCTTGCCCTTTGGCGATCGCGATTTCGACCTGGTGATCTGCTCGGAGGTGCTCGAGCACCTAGACGCCTTGCACCGTGTGTTTGCTGAGCTCGTGCGCGTGTCGCGTTCGAAGATCCTGATTTCGTTGCCCAACTGCTGGACCGCGGCGCGCAAGCCGCTCTCGCGCGGAAAAGGAAGCATCGGCCACTACGGATTGCCGTTGCGGCGTCCGCCGGACCGACACAAGTGGTTCTTCTCGCTCACCGAGGCGCGTGCTTTTTGCCAGTCGATGGCCGAGCAGCACGGCTTGTCCGTGATTGAAACGCGCATCAGTGAGAAACCTCGGCCCGCAGTGGTTCGCTTCCTGCGCCATATGCGCCACCCCGTCGCAGATCGTTACGACAATCTCTTTGCCCACACTTATTGGGTCGTGTTCGAGCGCAAGGGAAGCTGACCCCTCAGACGGCTCGGAACTTTGCCGCAGTGGCCCCCTGGCCGTCCTTCTAGAAACTGCTGGTCACCTCGAGTTCGCGGGCCTCCGCCAGCAAGCGCGCCGCTTCTCGCACGGCGTCCTGGGTGCCCGACAGGGCGATAACGTCGCCGCTGCGCAGGACCTCCTCGTCCTCGGGCTGCACCAGAACCACCCCTTCGCGGTCGATGGCCACGACGCAGGCCCCTGTGCGGGCCTGAAGGTCGAGGGCATCGAGACTGCGTCCCACGGCCAACGACTGTGAGGAGAGCCCGAGCATGGAGAGGTGTCCGATCCCGGGCAGCATTTGTTCCAGGTCCTCGATGCTCGGCGTCGGGATTGTCGCCCCCGTGCGCGTCAGAGCAGCGGCGATGATCTGGGCGCCCGCCTGCACGTGCCCTTCGAGTTCGTTGGCGCGTCGCCAGAAGGAAAACGCCAGGGCCCCGAGCACCAGGGACAACACGATCAGTCCACCCAGCGGCGGCACGAATGGTTGGGTGATCGCCTGGACCATCAACCCCGCCACGAGCACGATGCCGCACTCCAGTGCAATGGCCAGTGCGCGCCGGGGCGTGTAGGCCGGATCCACTCGGGTCGCTTCGGGCAGGGGCAGCGCGGACTCCGCGATCAGGCCGCCGATACGCGCGCCCATCCGCAACAATCCCAGGCCGAATGGCAGGGAAGCCAGTGTTGCGCAGCCGACGATCAGACCGCGCACGAGATCGGGACGATCGCCGATCTGCCGCGAGAGCAGTCCGCCCAATTCCTCGTGCCAGATGGCAGCGTTCGCGATGACTCCGGCGAGCAGCAGCACGTCGGCCGCAAGCCAGGCGAACATGCGCCACAGGCGGCGCCGCGGCAGTGGATTCTGTTTGCCCGCGCGCCAACCCTCGAGCCACGTGGCGTACAGCGAAACAAAGGTCCGCATGCGCTCTGGCAAATTGCGCTCGAAGGCCTCGGCGATCCACGGAGAGGCCCGCACGAGCCAGGGGTTGAGCATGGCCGCCAGCACAGCGACCGCCACGGCGACTGGGTAGAGGAACTCGCCGACTGCACCGCTTTGCACGCCGACGGCAGCGATGATGAATGAGAATTCGCCGATCTGAGCCAGGGTCAGACCCGCGCGCACGGATTCGTGAATGCCATGTCCCGTGAGGAAGGCCCCGAGAAACACAGCGCCGGCCCGGCCCACGAGAACGACGGCTAGCAAGGCAAACACGGCGCCGAGGTTCTCAACCACCAGCGCGGGATCGAGCAGCATTCCGACCGAGACGAAAAACACCGCAGCGAACAGATCGCGAAGCGGAGTGATCAGAGTGCCGATCCGGCCCCCGGCGCCGGACTCTGCTACGAGCATGCCCGCCAAGAACGCGCCCAGGGCCACGGAATATCCGGCCGCGTGGGCGAGCCAGGAGAATGCAAAGCACAGACCGACGGAGGCAACCACGTTGACTTCCGGGCTGGCCACGCGCGCCACGGCGCGCACCATGGGCGGCACGACGTACATCCCCACGGCCACCAGTGCCGCGAGGAAACCCGATAGGCGCGCCACGGTCCAGCTCAGTTCGCTGGCGGACACGTCGCTGCCGGAGGCCACCGCAGTCAGCACCGCCAGTAGCAGCACGACGACGAGGTCCTCGATGACCATCACGCCAAACACGAGTTCGCGGAATTCTGGCCTGGACTTCGAGTCGCGCAGGGCTCGCTCCACCAGCATCGAGCTGGAGATCACCAAGGTCGCGGCCGCGAAAATGGATTCCAGCGGCGTCCAGCCAAAGGCCTGCCCCACCAGAAATCCCGCCGCGAACAAAAGCGGCACTGAGACGGCGACCATGGCCCCCGCAGTGGGCAAGAGGCGCGTGAACCGTCTCAGGGTGAAACCCAGGCCGATGGAGAACATCAGCAGCGTGACGCCAAGCTCCGAGAGCACGCGCACGTTTTCCACGTTCGCGTTGAAAATCAGGGTCACATGGGGCCCCACCAGTACTCCAGCCAGCAGGTAGCCCAGGACCAGGGGCTGACGCAGTCGGTGACAGAGGACGGCGGTCAAGGCCGCGGTGCAACACACCAGCGCCAAGTCCTCCATGGGGTTGTGGGTGCCCATTCCCGCGCACGATAGCACGGCTAGGCGCCGACGAAGCTCAGCAGTGCTCGCGATTGTCGTCGCGGCGGCGCGAGTTCAGACTAGACGCGCGATCGGTTGCTGCCGATCGTGAATCCACACCCTGCGAACGTCCGGGAATCCCGGCGCTGAGGAACGCGAATGGCGGCGCTGAATCAACCGGAAGTCAAAGTGACCCAGGACGCTATGGCCGCGGCGCAGGCCTGCGCGGTGTCGATCGTGGCCGCGGCCCGCTCGGCCATCGCGGCGCGCGGAAAGTTCACGCTGGCGATCACCGGCGGTTCGACGCCACTGGCCACGTACGAAATCCTGGCCAAACAGCACGCCGACGATCTGGATTGGAAGCGCGTGCATTTCTTCGTCGGCGATGAGCGCCTAGTCCCCTACGACGACCCGCGCTCGAACTACGGCGTCGCCCGCAGCGTGTGGCTGGGCCGACTCGCGCTCCCGACGCAGGTGCTGCATCCGATGCCCGTGGACTTGGACGACGACGGTGCCGCGCGCAGCTACGAGCGCGAGCTGCGTTCCGTGGCGCCCGAGGGACTGGACTTCGTGATGCTCGGACTGGGCGACGACGGACACACGGCGTCGCTGTTCCCGGGGCGCATCGACGGCCTGCCGCCTGCGCGCTGGGTCGTCGCGGCCAAGGCGCCGGCCACCAGTCCCGTGGAGCGCCGACTGACTTTGACCTTCGCTGCCTTTCAAGCTGCGCGCGAAGTCGTCTTCCAGGTCTGCGGCTCCAGCAAGTCGCCGTTGGTGGCGGACGTGCTCGCGGGCCGCGGTCGGCACCCGGCGGAACAGGTGCGCGCGAGGGAGCGCCTCTTGTGGATCCTCGACACCGCCGCAGCGCGGCAATGGCTCGCCGAACGACCTAGGGGCCCCGTTGCTTCTTGAAGATCAGGAGGTGATTGAAACCGCGCAGGAAAAAGTTGCCCTCGGCCGCCGCGCGGTGAAAGTTGGGCTTTTCCAGAGTGCGGTTGCCGCGCACAACGGCGATGTGATCGACAGGGCGAAAACGCTTGGAGAGCAGCGCGAACAACTCGGCCCCCAGGCCTCCGAAGGGCTGGCCCTTCTTGAAACTGTCGGAGACGTAAAGCGCGAGGTAGCGGCGGTCGAGCAGCACGCGCTCGACCTCCGCGAAGACTTGGTCCATGGCCCGGTAGTATTCGCCGCCTTCGAGGGCATCGAGCTTTCCGATGTCGCGGGGGTCGTCCCCGTAGTCCAGGTGCGTCGAATAGGGCGGATCCATGAAAACGAAGTCGGCTTTGCCGTCCTCAAGCGGCAGTGCGCGCGCGTCAGCGCGAAAGATGTCGTCGCGCGTCGGATGCACGTCGTAACCCAGGGCGCGGCGCTTGCCCTCGCGCGCCACATCAAGCGTGGTCCCGCCGCCCGCGAAGGGGTCGATCACCAAGTCGCCCTCGCGGGTGTAGCGCTCCAGAAGATTCCAGACCACGTAGGCCGGCGTCGCACCCTCGAACCGCGGATCGCCCTTGGGCTCGCCCGGATACTGTTGGGACGGGTAGTACCACAGGGTCGTGGTTTGCAATCGCAGCGGCGGGAGGTTCACGGGCAGGGTTGTAGTGCATCCGGCGCGGGAGGCAAAACGCGGTGAACAGCGAACCGACGTTCAACCTCGAATTCGAACTGGAATCAGGGGCGCGCTTCGAGGCGCGCTGGAGGCCCCATGCCACGGCACGACCTCGGCCCGTGCTGCTGGCCCACGGCGCCGGCGCCGGTCACGCTCACCCACTTCTCGCGGCACTGGAGCTAGCGCTCGCAACTCAACGCTTCGATGTCCTCTCCTTCCACTACGCATACATGACGCGCATGCTGCGCGAAGGTCGGCGCCGGCCGCCGGATCCGATGGAGCGTCTCGAAGCAGTCCATGATCGGGCCTTGGAGGAGTTGTCCAAGCTGCGGCCCGGGAGGCGCGCGCTGTTGATCGGCAAGTCCATGGGCGGCCGGGTGGGGAGCCACATCGCAGCCAAGGGTGCCTCCGCGGCGGGACTAGTGCTGGTGGGATATCCCCTTCATCCGGCCAAGGTCCCCCAAAAGCAGCGCAGCGAACACTTCAGGGCCTTGGTTCAACCGGCTCTGTTTCTGTCGGGGACCCGGGACGCCCTGTGTGAATTGCCGCTCCTGCGCCGGGCCTTGGCGAGCTATGGCGGGCCGGCCACGCTGGTGGAAATCGAGGGCGCCGACCATGACTTTGCGCAGCGCTCGGTCAGTTGCGACGCCGCTGCCGCCGCGCTGGCCCGACACATCAGCGCCTGGGTGGATACAACCTGGCCCGAGTGAGCCAGAGGCACCGGATAGCTCAGGAACCGCCCAGGGAAGTTCCGGCCCCGCGGCGATCCGCGGCGGACTCCACCGAAAGCTCCTGGGCCGTGCCCATGCGGCTGCGGACGGCAAGCGATTGGCGCACCTGCGAGCAGCTGGTCTCGCAGGGCAGCTGGCGCGTCTGGCCATCGACACAGCCCTCGGCCTTTGCTCCAAATGTCTCCGTCTGGGTGTTACAGCAGTCCACCGCAGTCGCCGATTCGCGCGCCGCCGGGCTGCGGTCTGCGGAGAGATAGCAGTAGGCACTACCAAGAACGCCGGACACCAGCAGGAAAACAAGCGCGGCGAGACTCTTGATCGACATGGGCACGGTCCTTGACTGGGGTAACCGACGAACACTAACCGGCGGAATTCCCGGGGATACGTCGCTCGCACGTACGGTGCCGGAAAAAATTCAATAAATGGGGCTGGGAGTGCCCTCGCAGCCCGCCCGAAAAAGTCCCGTTGCGAGGCGGAGCGATCTTCGTCGTGGCTAGGAACGCGCTGAAGGGACGACGGGGGGACGGCGGAGGCGGCCTTCCTGGCCCCTGAGCACGGCCCGACGAGTGTGACGACGCCACGGCGAAGAGCGCGAAACCGCAGCAGGGCACTTTTTCGGGCGGGCTGCGAGCCAGGCCAGGAGCTGAGACGGATCACGCCGAAATCGCGCCCCCGGGGTGCCCCCGCCCTACGCCTCGAGCCAGCGCCGCCAGGCGTCGATCGAGTACGACCGGCCGAGGAAGTCCTCGACAAGTTCGTTCGCGTCCTTGGCGCCCCCCGGAGCGAGGATCTTCTCGCGATACTCACGAGCGACCTCGCGGTCCATGGGATTGGCGGCGAAGCGGCTGTGCAGGTCCTTGGCGATGACCAGCGACCACATGTAGGTGTAGTAGATCGCCGAGTAGCCGTGCAGGTGGCCGAAGGAGCACTGAAAATGCGTCCCCTCCTCGTGGGGGAAGGGCAGCATCGCGCGCTTGAGTTCGATCATGCGCGCGGTCGTGTCCAAGTCCCGGGGATCGACTTCGTGGTACGCGATCGCCAGCCTCGCGTAGAACATCTGCTGCGCGACGCCGAGGCCCTTTCCGAATTCGTCGGCAGCGCGCATGGAGCGCGCGAGTTCCTGGGGCAGGAGTTCGCCAGTCTTGTGATGCTTGGCGAAGCGCGCCAGGACCGCGGGGTCCCAGGCCCATTCCTCGAACAGTTGGCTGGGCACTTCAACAAAGTCCCATTCGGTTGCGATGCCTGAGAACGCGAACTGCCGCCCGCGTCCGGCGAACAGGTGGTGCAGTAGGTGCCCGAATTCGTGGAAGAACGTCGTGACGTCGCGATGTTGAAGCAGCCCGGGGTCGCTGGCGCTGGACTGGCTGAAATTGCAGACCAGACAAGCCTCCGGCAGGATCTCGCCCGCAATTCCAGCGTGCAGCGGGAACATCGCGGCGTGCTTGTACTTGTCCTTCCTGGGGTGCATGTCGAGCCATAGGCGAGCGACGCGCGCGCCATCGCCCTCGAAGACGTCGTAGCACTCGACGGATTCGTGCCAGCGCGCCTCCTCGAGATTCAATTTGAAGCGCACGCCAAAAAGCTCGGCGGCAAGGTTGAGGACGCCGCGCTTGACGTTGTCGTATGCGAAATACGGCCGCACGGACTGGGAATCGAACGCGAATTGGTCCGCCTTCACGCACTCAACGAGGTAGGCGCGCTCCCAATCGAAAACCTGTTCCGCCCCGGGATCGAGGACGCGTTTGTGGGTCAGGAGCACCTGCAATTCGCGTTCGACCGCGCCGCGCGCTTCAACGCCGATGCGATCGACAAAGGCGCGTGCGGCGTCGGCGGACTTCACCATCTTGTCTTCGGTGACGTAGTCGGCGAAGGAGCGATGACCCAAGAGGCCCGCGAGCTCGTGCCGCAGCCCCAAGAGCTTCCCCAGGTTGGCGAGGTTGGCCGGGTGGCCGCGATTGACGTACTCGCGGTACAGCCTGCGACGCGCCTTTCCGCTCTTCGCGTAGCACATGAACGGAACGAAGTCCGTTGGATCTGTGCTGACGCTAACGGCACCCTGGGCGTCCGGCGGGTGGTTGGCGATCCAGTCCTGGGGCAAGCCCTCGAGCGCGCTCACTCCCTCGGCGAAGATCACGCCGCGCACATCTCCGACAATCGCCAGGTCGAAGGCCTGACCGACTTTGGTCAACTCATCGGAGAGCGCCTGGATCCGGGCCCGTGTGGCTTCGTCGCGATCCACTCCGCTGCGTTTGTAGTCGCGGGCCGCGTGGCGAACTGCGCGCGCGTCCGCTCCCCGAAGCGTCGCCGAGGGGACCGCCGACAGGCGCTCATAGGCTCCGCGATCCAGACTCAGCTCCGTCTGAAACGAGGCGAAATCCTGCTCGAGTTCCCGCGCGGCCTGGCGCATCTGTGCGGCGGGGTGCACCTGGGAGAACAGCCCAGCCCAGCCGAGGTAGGCGTCAAGGGGCACACCGATGCGATCGAAAGCGCGCGCGGCTTCCACGGCCGGCGTATTGGGGGGGAGCGCAACGAATGCGTCGCGCCGCGCCCGCGCAGCGCGGATCGTCGCGCGCGCATCGGCCAGCCAACGCTCTGCGCTCATGGACGCCCGGCGTGGAGTCTTGCGTACTCCATCAGACGCTCGAATTGCGCGTGGAAATCGTGGGTGCCCCCACCGATCGGCGACTTGAAGAAGCTAGCGGTGTGCGCCATATCGCCCACTTCGCCGCGCTCCGCCGCGAAATCCGCGAGGCGCGCGAGATCCAGGACCAGCGGCGCGGCCAAGGCCGAATCCGACCCGGTCCAGGTAAACGACAGCGTCATGCGCGTGCGCAGGAAGCCCTCGAAATGGATCAGGTCGAAAGCGGTCTTCCAGTCCTCCAGGGACGGCACGAAATCGATGCCAACGTGGGTGTGGGCTTGATCGTCGCCCAGGATCGAGCGCAGGGCGTCGTCCTTGTTGCGCAGCTTGGATTCCTTGTGCAGCGGATCCGAAAGCACTTCACCGTCGCGATTGCCGAGCATGTTGTAGCCCTGCCAGGCGCGCACGCGCAGGGCGCGCGCCACAAACATCGGCGCGAGCACGGTTTTCAATAACGTCTCGCCGGTCTTTCCGTCGCTGCCGCAGTGCGGCACCCCGTGCGCACGGGCCAGCTCGCGCAGGGCAGGGATCGACGCGCCCGGACTGGGCGTGAAATTGACGTGGGGATGGCCGTTGGACAGGGCCGCGTAGGCGTATAGACACGACGCCGGCTGCGAGACGCCTTCATCGAGTGCCTTTTCAAAGGCTTCCAGGCTGCGCCAAGAGGCGTGGGCGGGTCGGTAGGCCTCGGTGCTCGCAAGGTGCACGACGACGACGCGTTGCAGGTCTTCGCTGCGCGCGAATTGCTCGATGTCCGCGGCGACCTGCGCGATTTTCTCCCGCGGCGAGAGCCCGCCCAGTCGCGCGCTGGCCGGATCGAGGTTGGCGAATCCGACGTCGGCGTCGTCAAGCAAACCGGGACGCAAGCGCGCTTCGTAAGCTCCCGCGTGCGGCGCAGCCAATGTCACCAGCTCCTGGGTGAGGATGTGGCTCGCCACGAGCTCGCCGGCTGACTCGGTCATCGGGCGACGGCACACGTCGTGACCGCCGACGACGAACTCGTCAAAGCCCGCCAGCTGCAATGCGCTGAGTGGCAGCTGCGCCGTGATCAGGCCCGTGGGCTCGAGCCAGCCCTCGCGCAAACCCGCCAGGCCGTAGACGACGCATGTGGACACCGAGCCGCGTCCACCGATCAACCACAGGCCGACGCGGCGCTGGGGCACAGTTTTCTGTTGTTGGGGCAAGGCTTGGCTCTGTCTTGATCGGGACCGGACCGCGGGCGGTTATTGCTCTCCCCGCCGCGCGGCGAGCGCCCGCCTCCAGCCTTGCACGACTGGATCGTAGCGCTCGGGCCACCAGCGTCCGGAGATCGCTCCCGCCTCCGCTGACAGCCCCGTACTGGGCTGATCCGGGGAGCCGGGCGCGCCGGGCGCCGCAACCGTCGATCGATTCGAGCCGACCATTGTGCGGTCCGGCGGCCCGTTGGCCAGCGCAGACTTTGTCGCGTCCATTCCCGCGGAGTCCTCGGGCCCGCCGCCGAGGCCCGGGGAGGCGCCCGAAGCGCGAACAGGCGCTGGCGAGGCTCCCTTTTCAGCGCTGGCCAATTCCGTGACCGGCAGCGCGCGTTCGCGGTCGATTTCCTGCTGCAGCCGGTCGATCGCTTCGCGCGCGGCGGACCTAGAAGCGGCGCGCTCGCGCTCGCGGCCCAGCTCGACCCCGGCAAGATCGAGATCCGCGAGCCGTCGCGCGCGGGCCTGGGGATCCACCGCAGCCGCCGCGCGCTGCTCGCGGGCCCTGGAGAGCGCGGCCCGTGCCGAGGATTGAGGGGGTGTCCGCCGGTCGCCGCCGGCCGCGGCAAGTTCGCTTTCCTGCCCCAGATGCGCGCTGCTCACGCGCCCGGGCGCCTCCAGGGCCAAGGCTGCGAGCGACAAACCTACGGCAGGTGGCGCGAGCCAGATCCAGCCCGGGGCGGGCTGAGCCCGTGCAAGGCTCACTTTGGTGAGCGCCGACAATTCGCGCTGCTCCAGTGAGCGTGCCAGGGCCCCCACTTCACCGCGACACAGCGCCTCGTACACGCTTGCCAGGGCTCCACCGCGCCCCAAGCGCCCGTCGATTTGCTGCGCCAACTCGAGATCAGTTCGCTTTGCGCGCTCGACCCACCACGTGGCGGCGGCCGCTGCGCCAGACAACGCGGCGCATGCGACCAACCCGGCGAGTCGGTCCCTTATCGAAGTGTGAGCATCGAACGAGAGGATCGCGGCCGCGGCGCCGAGAGCCCCGGCGCACAGCCCGAGGGCAGCGGACTCAAGGGCCGTGAAAGCTCTGCGCCGGCGGCGAACTTCGGCAACGAATTCGACGATCGAATTCGGTGCATCGCGGCGGTCGTGCCCCGTTGGCATCAACGACCGTCCTTGGGCGGCGGCGGGCCTTCGTCCCCGGGCGCGAGGACGCGGCGCGCGTCGCGGGCAGCCGGCTCAATTTTGGGCAGGCCGGCGGCCAGGGCAGCGGGAATTTCCGTGAGCCTCCCGCGCGAGAAAAATAGCGCCACCTGCTCGCCGCGCTGGGGAATCAGCCACGCGTTCGGCAGCCAGATGGTCTGCTCGACGCATTCGGGCAGGGCCGACGTGATCAGGGTGTACGCCTCGTTGAAGTAGGCGACGTTGATCAGATTCTGGTACACGTCCGCGGCGAATTGCTCCCGCGGATCCTTGTCTTTCTTGCGCGGATCCGGCGGCAGCATCTTCGATCCCAGATACACCCAGCGATGGCGCTGCATGCTCGCACCCGTGAGCAAGTTCCGCAGCAAGTCCTCGACGCGATAAAAGAACAGCTCCTCGCCCTGGCGCCAGGCGAGGTTGAGTTCGAATCCGTCGCCCTCGGGCACGGTCACTTCATAGGGCGTGACGCCTGCGCGCATTTCCGCTTCGCTGGGCCGCGGCTCGCGCGCCTGCCACTTCGCATTGCGCCCCGGAGCGACGCCGAGGGCGAGCAGAGCGGTGTTGAGCACACTGGGCCGAATGTGCGTGCTGAACATGCTCTCGTGGGTCGCGCCCGCGGAGCCCACGAGCAGGTACTCCAGCAATTCGTCGCGCACCTCGATGCGCACCGGAATCCACATCGCATTTGATTTCGGATCGAGATGCACGTCCTGGGCGCGCATGGCTTCCACCAGGGCTGCGAGGGCAGGATCCTCAGGCCCAACCTGGGCCGGCGACTGCGGGGTCGCGGTGTGGGAGCGCCAGGCCAGAGCCGTGGCCGCAAGCAACGCGATCAGCGCAAACGCGCTCGCGAACTTCGTTAGGCGGGATGAGGTTTGCGACATGACAGGAGTGTAGTGCGGCGTGGAGGGCGTCCAAAGTCGGCGATCTGCCGCAGCCGCAAACGCCCCGTGTCCAGGGCGGTTCATTCGCGGCGGATTCCGGGCGTGTGCACAGGGGAAGCAGCGCGGCTCGCGCTGCTAGACTGGCCCGGTGACGGGCCCGCGGACTCTTTTCTTACGCATCCTCTTGGTGCTCGCACTGGTCGCGGCGGTGGATGTGATCCTGAGCCTTACCTGGCTCTCGGAGGGCCGGGTCGGCAAGCGCCCGCTGCCGCCATTTGGCATCGAGTTCGACGAGCCGCAGTTGGCGGTGCTCGCCCGTCTGGAGGCGGGCCTAGTCAATCAGAACAGCGTAGTCGGCTTCGATCGCGATTTGGGCTGGTGCGTGCGCCCCCTTGCTGCACACCCCACCCAGCCGATTCGAATCAATTCGCGCGGGCTGCGCGGCGAACGCGAGTACTCGGAACTTCCGCCGCCGGACAAGTTGCGCGTGGCCTGCTACGGCGATTCCTTCGCCTTCGGAGACGAAGTGGGCGACGAAGCTACCTACGAGTCGTTTCTCGAGCGCATCCAGCCCTCGGTCGAAGCCTTGAACTTCGGGGTGTCGGCCTACGGCACGGACCAGGCGCTGCTGCGCATGGAGCGCGATGGGATCCTCGGCGCGCGCGCGGTGATCGTGTCACTGCTGTTGGAGAACATCGGGCGCAATGTGAATCGCTACCGGCCGCTGTGGACCGCGCGCACGCTGTCGCCCTTGGCCAAGCCGCGCTTCGTGCTCGTGAACGATCAGCTGCAGTTGATTCCACAGCCCTTCGCGGATGGTCGCGAGTTTGCGCAAGCCGCGCGCTCGGGCGCCGCGCTCGAAATTCTCGCCGAGCACGAGTACTGGCGCGGACGCCCTGAGTTGTGGACCGGTCGCGCGTCGTCGCTGGGAAGATTGGCCGCGGGTTGGTTCGCTTACCGCGAGCGCGACCCACAGCGTTTGTGGCTTGATCGCGACGGCGAGCCCTTTCGCGTGACCGTCGCGTTGATCGAAGCGCTCCGCGAACGGGCGCGCGCCCTGGGCGCGAAGGAGTTCCTCGTATTGCTGTTTCCGATGCGCGAGGAACTGGCGGACTATCGCGAGAGCGGCAAGGCCTACTGGAGCGCCGTGGCCGACGAATTCACTTCGCGCGGAATCGACTGCATCGATTTGGCGCCTGCCCTGGCGGCCGAAGACCTGCGCTGCGAACAGGATCCGCTGCACCCGACGCTGTTCGTCGCCGCGCACCTGTCGAGCGTCGGCAACCAGACCGTGGCCGTGGAAATCCAGCGCTGGCTGCTGGACCGCCGCCTGCTGGCCCACGAGGACGTCGAGCGTCGATAATGGCTGCGGCCCGCGCAGGAGCACTCCTGCGCGGGCCGCGTGAATCCCGAGGATGCGAGTCAACAGACTCGCTGGAGAATCAAGGGCCAACGATGAACTCGAGCCCGTTGGAAAGCGTCGAGTTGTTCGGGGACGCGAAGCCGTTGTCGCGACCCCAGAACTGGCAATCCACCAGCGTGCCCAAAACCGTCAGGAACGCCTGCGGGCTGCCACCGAGACCGCCAACGGCGAACGTGTTCATGTCGATCGCGTAGGTGCCCGAGCAATCGTTCGGCGGAGGATTGCCACCCGAGTTCAGCGCGGTGGAGCGACGGACCGGCGTGCCGACGCAGCGCAGACCGCCTTGGAACGGAACTGCCGCTTGACCACCATTGGTGTAAAGCAAGAGGCCCGGCTTGTTGTTGATCACGTTCGTCGCGGTGACGCTGAAGCCCACACCGGCCGTCGCGCTCGAAACGCCCGAGGATCCGATCGAGGGCGTGCAGCCCAGCGAGTTCACTTTCGCCGTGCAGTAGACGACCGGGCAGGTGCCCGAGAGCGTGTAACCGAACGCGGACGATGCGGTCCAATCCGAAAGCCAGGTCCTGCAGGAAGCGCCAGGCTCGAAGCCTCCGCGGTAGGACGCTGGGGTGAAGAATCCGTCGTTGGGGGCCGAGGCAACGCTGACCATGGCGGCGTTCGCCGGACGCGGGTTGAGCCCGATGACCGGAACCATCGTCTTGCCCCCCTTGACCACGGCCGGGCCGCGGGTGACCGACACCACGGGCGCGTCAGCGTCCAGGATGCCCGGGATCAGCACGTTGTTGTTGCCCGCACCGAACACTCCAACGGTGGTCGCCTGGGTGTAGGCCGAGGCGAACGGATTGCGGAAGAAGACGCTGTCGGTGACCTCGGCCAATTTGCCCGAGGTTTGCACCTGGTAGAACGCTGCCGGATTCGCCGGATCATTGGCATGGGCCGGGACTGCATTGAAGTCGGTCGTCCAGGTGTTCGCCCAGCTCAAGGTCCCATTGAATCCGTAGCCGTTGGCGCCATCGCCATCTACGTTGTCGAACTTGACCAGCTCCTCGCCGAGGTCCATGAAGATGCAGTTGCGGTACTGAGCACGAGCGTTGTCGCGCCAGGCCGTTCCATGGTCACCGGCAACCGGCTGGCCGATCACCGTGAAGTTGTAGATCGTCGTCGTGGTCACGGGCTGCCAGTTGGAGTCCTCGGCGCCGTCCACCTCGAAGCAGTTGTCGCCGACGCCCGAGCCCTGGGCCGCGTTCAGGCTGTGGCCTTGAACGATCAGGCCAAACTGCGCCTTCCCGCGCCAACCCTGGTCGACGTCGAAGGAGTCGTCACCGATGTTCCAGATGCTGATGTACTTCAGGCCGACGGTCCCGCCCCAAATCTCGATGCCGTCGTCGACGTTGTTCATGATCTCAACGTGATGGATGTCCGTGCCACGGCCGATGCCGCCGAGGGACAGACCGTTCAACTCGTTGTTCAGCCCGACGACCTTGCCGCCGTAGCGCAGCGACAGATAGCTGATCGTGCCGCTGTCATCGTCGTCGTTGCCCCCGCCGTAGCGATCCGTCGAGGGCCCGTTCACGAGGCCTTCCATGTCGGCGACGTTGCTGGCGCTCGGGACAGGTGTGTTCGTACCAATGGCGTTTTCGGAAATGAAAGCCGCGCCCATGATCGTGAGATTGCCCCACTCGTTGGCGGACTCGCGCCACGTTCCGGTCTGGGGGTTGCCGCTGATCCAGGTGGCCTGGTCGGCCGTGGAAGTCATGATCACGGGCTGGGTGCGCGTGCCGTTGACGAAGATCTGCGCGCCCTTGCACACCGCGAGGCTGCCGCCAAGGTTGGTCTGGCTTGCGATGACGGTGCCCGGCTCGATCGTCAGTGTTGCGCCGGGCAGCACGTAGATCTGCTGCTGCAGCTTGTAGGTGTTGTTCGCTGTCCAGGTCGTTGAAACAGCGATGTTTGCGGTCACGAGGATGTCGGCGGCCTGGGCGGTCGAAGCAAGGCCGGCGCAAAGCAGGGCGGGAACGGCGGTTCCCTTCAAGAGGCGTCTCACGGTTGGCTCTCCTTGGAGTCGGATGGGGATCTCCGCGCAGGCCAGGGAGACTCCCCGGCGAAATGCTGCACGTGCGGGGGATGCTAGAAGCGCTTTGTGCATGGCCCGTGAAGCGACAGTGAAAGTCCGCCGGGAAAAACGACCGCGCCAGAGCACAGGATCAGGGCCCAGCATCCAGCGCGAACCCCTGCGGACCGCTGGACCTTGAGAGCGTGATCGCGCCGCCAGCGCACCTTTCCGCCTGCCGGACCCGAGAGAAACGACACCGGATGACGCGCAGGAGGCTGCGCGCTGTGAACTCCTCTCGAAAAGGAGTTGTGTTCGAAGGCTGGGTTAGCGCTGAGACTTGGAAAGGCGCTCGACCTGCTCGAGGTAGCGCGCAATGTCCTCGCGCGGCTTGAGTTCCTGCGTGCGTCGCAACGGCGCAAGTGCGTCGCTGTACCTGCCCATCCCCACGAGTACCTGCGCTTGACTGATCAGGGCCTGGGGCGCGTAGGCATCCAGGCTCGCGGCGCGCTCGTAGTAGAAAATCGCGCGGTCCGGTTGGCTGGTCCGCGAGTAGTGCTTGGCCAAGAGCATCAATGCCTCGCCATCCAGTGGATCGACCTTGACGATCTCCTCGAGCACGCTCGCAGTTTCCTCGTTCTCGCTACCGTCGGCCATGGCAAGTCGCGCGTCGAGTTTCAGCAACTTCTGGCGCTCGATCGGCTCGATTCGTCCCGCCCAGGAGCTGTTGATGCGCCCCAGAACTTCGCGCGCCAGTTGCGGCGTCCCGCGCGAGGCGAGAATTTCCGCGGCTCGCATGGGGCGGGAGATGGGTTGATTCACATCGACATCGATCGCGCGCAGGTAAGCCCGGGCGGCGAGGTCCAGCAGGTTTTCCCCGACGTAAATGTCGGCGAGCGTGTGCGCGCTGTCGACGCTCGCAAGCCCCAGGCGATCGATGGCCTCAAGGTTGACGGCAGCCTTCAGCGGTTGCTTCAGCCCAAGATAGGCGTGTGCCTGCAACAGCCAGAATTCTGCTTTGTCCGGATAGCGCGCAATCAGGACCTCCAATAGCGAGGCGCAATCCTCGAACTTGCCCTGCCGAAACACACAGCGCGTGAGCCCCAGACGCCACTCGGTGTTTTCGGGCTGCAGCAACAGCGCATTGCGGTACGCCGCCTCCGCGGGCTGATAGTCCTGCTTGGACGAATACGCGAATCCGAGGAGCCCATAGGAATAGGCGTCTCCGCCACCAAGCTCGAGCATGCGCACGAACGCGGCAATCGCCGGATCGTATTTGCCCTGACGCACCTGGATCAGCCCCAAGTTGCGCCAGGCACGGCGAAAGCTCGGGAACTTCTTGATCGCCTTGTCGTAGCTCTCGAGCGCCGAATCGAAGTTTTCCTGCTGGAAATGAATGCCGGCGAGGGTGAAATCAAGGATCGCCGAGCAATCCGGCTTCATGGCCTTCTTCAGCGCCGCCTCGGCCTTGGCCAAGTCGTTCGCCGCCATCAATGGACGCACCTTCTCGAGAATCCCAACCTCATCAAGGGTGACGCGCGGCTCGATCTCGGCGTTGACTCCGTAGGCCGCGACGAACTGACGCTGGAACGTGGGATCGTTCCAGATCGATTCGATAGTTCCTCGGGCGCTCTCCTGGGCGGCCGCGCCAGCTGCCAGGATCAAGCCCGCCACGCAGGTCCCCAGGATTGTGAAGCTGCGCCGTGCTCGGCGCCCATTGCTCAAGGTTTTCATGTTCAAGTTCCTCAGTCGGGTTGAAAGCGCATGGTCAAGCGCATCCTCGCGGGGACACGTTTTCCACCCTGGAGCCGTGGCTCGAAGCGCCACTGGCGAATGGCCTCCAGCGCGGGCCGCTCAAAGGCGGGGTGCGAGGACTCCGCGACCTTGGGAGTGTTCACGCTGCCGCTCTCGTCGAGATTGAAGATCAGCGTGACTTGTCCGTCGATGTTCTTGCGACGCAGTTCGGCGGGATACAGCGGCGCCACTTGGAAAATGGCGCGCGCACTTTGATCGAATTCGGACAAACCGAGCGCGGTCTCGATCGGGTCGCCGGGACCGCCAGCCTTGCCCGTGCCGCCGATGCGTCCGCCTGAGCTGAAACTGAGTGCGGCGCCGAAGTCAGAGCCGCCACCGGTTTGGTTCAGCGCCGCCTCGATCGCGCTCAGGCTGGCGGCCTCCAGCGCCGGAGCGCTCTCCTCGAGGCTGGGAGCGCTGCTTTGAGCCACGTCGATCGGGTCCGGAGGACTCTCGGTTTCTTGCTCGAGTTCCTGCTCCTGCGGCACTTCCTCCTGTGGCTCCTCGGGTTTCTGCGCTTCGACTGCGCCGAGCAATTCCACTTCCTGCGTGGTCGCAACGCTGCTCTCGCCCTGGCCGAACAACAGACCACCGAACAGCAGGATCCCCAAGTGGAGCAGCACTGCCCCCACGATTCCGAGTCCCCAAGCGACCTTCACTTGCGCTCCGTGTTGATGCCGACCTTGGCGATTCCGATCCGGCGAACTTCGTCGAGGACGGCGACCACGTGCTTGAAGTTGGCGCCGCCATCGCTGTTGATCATCACCTTGGGGTCCTTCGAAGTCGCCTTGAAGGTCTGCAGCTTGAGGGGCAGTTGGGCCAAGGTGATCTTCTCCTTGTTGAAGAAGACGTCGCCCTTCTCATTCACGCTCAGCGTGACGGCCTTCTCCATTTCCTGCTGATCGCCGAGCGACGCCGCAGTGGCCGCCGTGGGTAGCGCGACTTGCACGCCCTCGTTCTTGGTCATCGAGAGCGAGACCATGATGAACGTGGCCAGCAGGAAGAAGATGATGTCGATCAGCGGGATGATCTCGATCCGCGCCCGCTTGCGTGACTGGCTGCTTCTGGAACGTCGCATGGCTAGGTGGTGGCCTGGGGCGCGATTTCAGCCGCGGCATTCCCGTGGGGATGAACGAGCAACTCGAGCTGCGTGGCAGCGGACTCGATTTCATGGCCGGCCTCCTCCATCTTCGTATTCAGGAAGTTGAAGGGGATCAGAGCCGTGATCGCGATGCCCAGGCCGAACGCGGTCGCGATCAGCGCTTCGGCAATCCCGCCGGTGATCGCTCCGGGCGCGCTGAGCTCGCCGCCGATCAAGGCGAAGGAACCCATCATGCCCACCACCGTGCCCAACAGCCCGAGCAACGGTGCCAGGGTGATCACCGTGTCGAGAATCGGAATTCCGCGCCGGAAGCGCTTGAGCTCCTGAGCCTGGGCGAAGAACAGCGCGTTGGCCAGGGATTGCTCCTGGTGTCCGAGCGCGTAGCCAAGGGCACGCACGAGGTAGAACTTGCTCTCCCTGCCGATGCGAATCGCGGACTCGATATCGCCTCGGTTGACCGCGGCAAAGAAGCTCTCCAGTGCCGCTGGATCGCGCTTGATTCGTTCGCGCATCAGGAAGATGACGCGCTCGAGCACCGTGCCCAGGGCGAGGATCGATGCCAATAGCAGCGGCCACATGATCGGCCCGCCCTTCTCGAAGATGTGGAACAAGTTCGTGCGCTGCACCAGGGCCTTGAGCGCGCCGCCGCGCGACGGATCGAGCGGCATGAACCCCTCTCCGCTGTCCACGAGCGACAGCAGCCCTGCCTGCATCTCACCTTCGAGCGGACGAATCAGCGGACGGCTGGAACCGGACTGGGGCACGACGAGGCCCGCGGCGCCGCCGCCGTCGGAGCGAAAAAGGGCCACCGGACCGAGCAGGGCGAACTGACCGCGGGACACCGCACCCAGCAAGTCGACTCCGACTCCCGGGAACCGCATGCCGCCGACCGCATCGAACAACCGTTGCAGCGACAGATTGGCCAGCTCGAGCTGGATCGCGAACTTCTGCGGCATGGAAAGCGCGCTGTTCTCACCGGCCTGCTTGGCCCGGTCGATCGCCTCCTGGCAGTACTGCAATTCGCAGACGTTGATCTTGGACTCGAACGTGCGCGCGTACTCGTCCAGCAGGTTGCCCACATAGGTGAACTCGTCCTGGCGCGACTTGATCTCCGAGCGCAGTCCGGGAAGATCCAGGTTGCCCTGATCCATCAGGCGCGTGACGCGCTCGTGCTCGCGGCGCAATCGAGTCAGCTGCTCCTCGGCGACAGTCAGGTCCTGGGCCAGGGGCAGTTTCTCCCCGGCAATTTTCTCGCGCAGTTGATTGAGCTCAAGAATGCTGATGTCGAGCTGGGCCTTGGCGGACCCCGCGAGCTGATCGATGGTGCCTTCAGCCGAACTTTGGGCAGCGGCGGGCAGTGCGAGCAGCAGAGCCCAAAGTGTGATCGTCAAGAGTTTCATTGGATCCTCACCGGCAACGGCACGAAGGCCGGAGTTTGCTTGCCCTGGAGGATTTCCAGTGCGTTCAAAACGTCCTTGGCCAGGGCAGCCGAGGGTTTCCACGCCCAGCCATCAGCAGTGGGCGTGCCGACGCCAGCTTCGCCCGAGGCGCTGACGTAGTAGCCCTGGGCCAGGCCCACGTACAGCGCACGGACTTCCGAAGGCCGCCCATTGGCCAGTTCACGCACTTCGTAGCTGACCGTGATCTCGCCGTTCTGCTTGTTGACCTCATTGAGGATGCCGAGCACGTTTTGAAAACGCTCCGCAACACTGACCCGCGACTCGGCCGTGTCCGCGGGGACGCGCTGGGTCAAGGGCGAGAGCTTCCCTTGCATCGGCTCAGGCAATTGCCGAACCAGGCGCAGGATCCTCGACTCCATCTCGCCCACGGACACGGCGAGATTCGAGCCATCGGCCTTGAGAAGGTCGTTCTCGGCAACCAACTCCGCGCGCTTCTTGTCCGCCTCGGCCACGCTGGCCTCGGCCTGCTTGATCTTCTCCTCGAGGAGCGCGACCTCGCGCTGGACCAGTTCCAGTCGGCTGACCAGGATCTCGCGACCCTGCTGCCAGTCATTGCGTTCGTGCGAGATGATCTGCTGGGTTTCAATCCACTTGGTCAGGGTCATGCGCGTTTCCTCCAGCGAGGGTGCAGATCGCGGATCGTCGCCGCTCACCGCTGACTCGCCAGGCGCCCCAATCCCCGGCGTGGGCCCGGCGAAGCTGCCGATCGAAACGACCGAGCAGGCGGCGGCTCCGGTGAGGAACCGGCGCAATCCCCCTCGCGGGCGCGCTGCCTTGGCGCGGCGCGGCGGGCGTTCTTGGGGTGAACAGGAGTTCGTCATTTGCTTATTCATGCGTCAGTTCGCTGGTTCGTTTGCGATGTGTGGATCGGTGCAATGTCGATGATTCAAAGTGCGATGGTCGCGGTGAGGCTCAGCGAGTATTCGATTCCCCTGGAGTAGGAGCTCTTTTCCACGTCTCCGCCGATGTAGGGCGAGCGATAGACCTCCTCGATCGAAGGGTCGGTGAGGTTCTTGGCCTGGAACTGCAGCTTGAAGTACTTGCCAAGACGCTGTGAGACGCTCAGGTTCAGAGTGTCGTACCCAAGCGCGTAGGCGTTCGGCACGAAGTTGCCCAGGGCCTGCCCCGCGCCGGCCACCAGCGTGTCGCCTTGGATGGTGTAGAACAGCGCAATCTGCGTGTCAGTCTTCGCTATGTCGTAGGTGACGAAGAAGTTGCAGAGGTACTCAGGCGCGTTGGTCATGTCGCGCGAGCGCATCGGCGCCTGGATTCCCGGCAAATTGAAAGCGGCGGCTTCCGCGGCCGGCAGGATCACTTCAGATTCGATGAGCGTGCCGTTGGCGCCGACCGTCAAGCCAGCGAAGGAATCCGAGAGTACGCCGATGTCCTGGCGGAGTTCCAATTCGAAGCCAGTGAGCTCGCCCTTGGGATAGTTGATCGGCGTGGTGTATGTGAAGCCGGCAAGTCGCTGCACGTACTCGATCGGATCGCGAATGTCCTTCTTGAACCAGGAGCACGATACGAGCCCGCCTTCATAGGGCACGTAGTCCGCGCGCAAGTCGTAGTTGTCGAGCGCGCTCATTTCCAGCGTCGGCTCGCCGATGAAGATCGGGCCGCCCGCGTATTCCTGCTGCAGGATTGGCGTGAGTTCCTTGAACGTCTGGCGCGCGACGGTCTGACTGAAGGAGCTGCGCAGGGTCCAACGCTCCGCTGGTTCGTAAACCACACCGATCGACGGCAGCAGGTCGTCCTGTCGGAAGGAAACGTCGCCATCGCCCTGCTGCATGGACACCGGGGCCGTGGCGCCGGGCGGAATCCAGGTCGCGCTGGATTCCGGATCGTTGGCGATGTCGAGCCTCGTGGATTCGGCGCGCGCGCCTCCGATGACGCTCCAGCGCTTCGAAAGCGGCATGTCGACCATGGCATAGAGCGCCTTGATGTCCTGCGTGGCCCGATAGTCGACGTCGAACAGTGACTCGGTAATCGGATGGCTCTCGGCCGGAAAGCTCGCGCTCCAGAACTCGTCGAACTCCCCTACGAAAAACGCGCCTGCGTCGCCGAAGTTGCTGAATGTGTCCTGATCGAACCCACGTTTCACTGAGTCGTCGAACAGGCCGACCTTCACGTAGCCGGAGTCTGCGGTCCATTGCTCGAACGGGAAATTGAGATTGATCGAGTACTGGTCGCTCTCCTCGTTCACCGACTTCCATATCCGCTGAAAGTTCCCCAGGTTGAAATTTGCAGCCGGGAAGTACGGAAACCACGTAGCCGGCGTCGTGGAGGGCGGCGTGAATGGCGGCACGCCCGGATCAAAAGACGTGGCGTGGAAGAGTGCGCCGAACACCCGCTTGTCGGGCTGATACATGTCGGCCGTCGAATGGGACGCGGTCCAGCTCAGCTCCGGCGCCTTGAACCGAAAGCTGGATCCGACGACATAGTCCTCGACGTCGAGGCTGTGCCTGCCCCCCAGCTGCAGCGTGCTCGTCGAGCGTTCGGTGTACTCGAGGGTTTCGAGGCGCAGGTGCGGCGCCGCATCGAGTTGATTGGGTTGGTTGCCGTTCCCGGTCGGGTTGTTTGGGTCGTAGCCAGGGAAAAAATATTCCTTGCCGCGGGTGTCTTGCGCGAGCGTCGCTGTGTCGCGCGCGTTGCGTGTGTACAGGTAGGACAGCCCGAGGAAGTTGCGCTCGGTCTCGATGCCGAGGCTGGCGAGACCGCCCCAGGTCACTGACTGTGAACCTTGGACCACGTCGAAGAGCGAGGTCTTGAAGTTGCCATCGCCCGGCGTGCCCTGGTTCGTCTGCGGCACCATTCCCGCGCCCGGCGTCTCGACCCAGAGCGAATCGTCGCGACCGTCGTCGTGGAAGGAGCTCGAGCGCTCATAGAACAGGCTGGCGATGCCGCCGACCCTCACGCCGTTGTCGAAGGTACGTGCGTTGCCGGCTGTGAAGGACCATTTGTGGTCTGTGGGAGCTGTCCCTTCTGAAACTCCCGCCGCACCGTCCCAGTTCGAACCCAGGTTCTGGAGCTGCTTGTCCCGACCGCCATCGTCGAGACCGAAGAAACTCAGGCCGCCGCCGCGGTACGTCAGGAAATCGTCGCGACCGGTGAGCCCGGGGCTGTAGGTGTACTGGGTCTTCAGCTGGAAAATCGGCTCGTCCGGCAGGCCCTTCAGGATCACGTTCACTGCGCCGCCTGAGGCATCGCCCTGCTGATCTGGCGTGAAGGTCTTGCTGACCTGAATGCTGCTGATTACGGCGGTCGGGAACTGGTCGAGCTCCACGGCGCGCTTGTCCTCGTCCGCCGAGGGCAGGCGCACGCCGTTCATCTGGGAGTTGACATAGCGATCCGGCAGTCCGCGGATCACTGCATACTTCCCGCCTTGCACCGAAGCTCCCGCCACGAGCTTCAGGGCGGTGGCCGCGTCCCCGGCCCCCGCGCGACTCATCAGCTCCGATCCGATGGAGTCCATGAGCGCCGGGCTTTCGAAGCGCATGCGCAGGAGCGCAGCCTCGGAGCCCGCGTCGGGCTGCAGCAGATCGCGGACGATGTACTCGTCGAGTTCGGTGAACTCACCGTTCAGTTCGACGTCTACGTCGGCCAGTTGCCCAGCCGTGACCAGCACGTCCGCGCGCACCTGGCGGTAGTAGCCCTCCTTGATGAAGATCAGGGTGTAACGGCCCGCGGGAATCTGCGGGAAGACGAAGTTGCCCTCGCCTGTGCTCAGCGCCACCTGGCCGGTCTCGACGATCGTGATGCTCGCGCCAGCGAGAGGCACGTCGAAGTCCTTGTCGCGCACCAGGCCCCGGATCGAGCCCGAATCCTGCTGCGCAGACGCCATGACACTGAGAGAGACCATTGCTCCGAGGGTCAGCCAGCGGGATGAACTTCCTTTCACTACGATTCGCCTGTTCCGACTCGCGCGGGCTGTCTGGCAAGATTCAACGAGTCTCCGATCAGCGCCATGTGCAGCGAATATGAGAAACAGGTGAAGACGCGCGCGCCGCGCGGAGACACTGCCCCGAAGGTCACCAGGGATTCCCCAGTCCGTCGCAGACTTGAACCAGGCGCGCCCGAAGCGCTTCGTCGGGCTCCACGTTGCAGCGGGCCATCGAGCAGCAGATCGCCGCCAGGTCCTCGGCCCGCGGACGTGAGTTTGGATTCGTGAGCGACTCCTCGAGCGCCGTGCGGTAGTGCCTCAGCGCTTCGCTCTCGTGGCCAGCCAGGTGGAATGCCTCGGCCAAGGCCAAGACCACATCGCATCGATCTATGTCATTGATCTCACCGCGCCGAGTGGCGTAGGCGGCAACCTCGCGATCCAACAATTCCCGCGCGCGCACCGGGTCCCCAGCAGCGTGGCGCAGGCCAGCGAGTTTCGCGCCCATGGCGATGCCATCTTGCGCCGTCCAGGCGCCCTGATCGGCCAGACCCTCGGCCTCCGCCACAAGCTCGAGCGTCTTCACGAAGTCCTGTCGATCCGCGGCACGGCGAGCCATGTCCGCAAGGCCTTCGATCCGCACGAACAGTGGCACGCGCGTCCAACCCGCGCGCATCGTGACGCCGAGCTTCGCCGCGCGCTCGGGATCGTCGCGCAATCGATCGAACAACTCGGCGCAGATCGCCAGGGCGCTACGGGCCTGATCGAAACTGCCGTTGGCGAAGAGCTGCTCCACCAGGAGGATGTGAGAGTCCAATTCAGCTCCACTGGCAGCGCCGGCGCGCGCGGCAAGCAGTACGCCGACCTCCGCCTCGCCCAGTCCCTGCCCGTGGCGCGCCGCCTGCTCCGGCTCGCCGAGCAAAGTGTAGGCACCAGCGATGCGCGCCAGAATGCGCTCCTTTTGCCAGGTCTGGGAGCCCGTGTCCTCCTCGGTCACGGCTCCCAGGGGAACGAGCAGATCGACGACCAGACCCAGATAGTGCCGCGCCTTTTCGCGCTCGCCGCGCTGTGCTAGCCGGTATGCGTAGTTCGCAGTTGCCAGTCCGCGGCGCCACCCTTCCATCTTTTCGATGCAGCGCACGGCCAGCAGGTCTTCGTTCAAGGCGATGCACGTCGAGACCACACTCTCCTGGATCCGAGCGCGATTCCTTGCGTGGGGAACCGTCGGGAAGGCACTGGCCGCCGTGAAGGCGACGTCAAGAAGGAAGGCATGGGACACCGACCGGGGCCGGGCCTGAGTCGAAGGCGTGGATCGGGCCAGCGCCGATTCTGGTTTTGCAGCAGATGCATCGGAGTCGCAGGCGCAAGCGAGCGCGATCGATGCCACAAGTGCGAGGCATCGAAGCGCTGCGGCGTGGTGGCTCAGCGAAGATGCGGTGGAAGTGTGCTGGATCATCATGGTGTGCAGCGCTCGGCGCCCGCGAAGGTCCTTGCCCTACAGGTCTAGACCAGGGACCGCAGCCAGCAGCACATTTGCCATGTGTGCTCCGCGGACGTGATGGCCCGGGTTCACGACGAAGTTCGGTGGGGCGTCGACTCGATGTGCGAGAAAAATGGCCCCGCGGCGTGTAGGCAGGAGGAACACCCGGTCAAGGCTTGATCAAGGCATGCGCAGTCTCAGCCGCGCGCGAACACGGACGACCTGCAGGCCCTCGGGGTGCACCTCGATTCAGTGCGCCGATGGGGACGCCCCAGCCGTGAACGATGGCGTCGCAATCTAATTCGTCGTCAGCACCCGCCGACAGCCAGCCCGAGCGCGGCAGGCAGCGGCGCACGCCGAAACTTCAGAATCGCATCCGGGCTGCGCTGCGACCCGCGTTCCGGGTCCACGAAACCCTGCTAGGATCGCGCCCATGATGCCTTCTCATTTGCGTGCCCACGCGCTACTCGCGCTAACCCTGGTGGCTGCCCTTTCCTCAGGCTGCACAGGACCGAGCATCGACCTCAAGCCGTGGCGGACCGAGCAACTCGCCGCAATTCCCGCGCCAATTACGGCCGCGATTCCAATGGAAGCGCGCGCCCCGGGTGCGCTCGCGGCGAGGTTGTCGCACATCGAGCAGCTGCGCACGCAGCGGCAAGTGGAGCAGGCTAGACAGCTTGCACTGACCTTGGTTTCCGAGCACTCCAACGATCCTGCGGTGTTCACGGCCGCCTCGCGCGCGGAATCGGACGCCGTGTTCATGTTCCCCGAGAGCGACAAGCTCTCGCGCAATCACGCTGCGGCCAGTTCTCTCGACTACGCGCTCGCGGCGCAACGCCTCGGCGCGAGCACGGCCCGTGATCGCGCGCAACTGGCGTGGGCCCTGGGCACGACCACCCATCTGCAGCCAATGTTCGATCGCGCGGGGCACGCACAGCGCACGCTGGAGGCTGCCGAGGCGGCCCTGGCGCAGGATCCGCGCGAGGCAACGGCGCTCGCAACCCTGGCCGTGGTGAACCTGCGACTGCAGACGCTGCCGTGGATCGCGAAACTGATGGCCTGGAGCGCGCCCGACTCCAGTCTGGCCGATGCCGAACGCTTCGCGCGCAGCGCACAGGAAGCCGCGCCCAGTCGCGAGCATCGACAGATCCTGGCCAAGGTGCTGATCGCCCAGGACAGGCACGAAGAAGCGCGGGCGGAACTCGATGCCGCGCTCGCCGCGCCGGAGTCAAGTCCGCGCGACGCGCTGCTGGAACCCGCATTGCGCGCGCTGCGACAGTCGCTGGACTGAGCGGGCGCTCAGTGCGTCGACACTGATCTGGCACGCTATCGCACGCACCTTCATTCGCCGCACCCCGCCGCGATTTTTCTCCGCACGCGTCGTTCGCTTCGCATCGCGGCCAAAGGCAACTGCCCTCAGCCGACTTCGCGCGCGCGCGAGGTGTGCAGCGACTCCAGCTCACCGCGCAAATAGCATTCGCGAAAGTGCCGATGGCGGCGCTTGCCGCTGGAGGTCTTCGCAAGCACTCCCTTGCGCACGAGCAACAGCACCTCGACGACCACGCCGACTTCCACAGCCAGCTTGCGCCTGATTTCCTTGTCGAGTTCGGGCAGGCGAGTTTCGGCTTCCGGCTCTACCTCACTGACCACGACCAACACTTCTGTGCCACGTTCAGTGTCTTCCACACCGAATGCCGTGAAGCAGCCTTTGCGCAGTCCGGGCAATTCGAACAGCGCGTGCTCGAGTTCGCTCGGCCCGAGCTTCTTGCCTTGGAGATTGATGCGCTCGCTCCGGCGTCCGGTCCAGAAAAACTCACCGTCGCGCAGGTAGCCCTCGTCGCCGGGAAACACCAAGTCGCCGCGGCGCGTGCGCGCGGTCTCTTCGGGATCGCCGAGGTAGCGTTCGAAGTGCGCCTCGCCGCGCAGTCCAAGTTCACCGACCACTCCATCGGGCAGGCGTTCGCCCTCGGCGTCGAAAATGCCTAGTTCCAGACCCGGATGTGGGCGCCCGCAGCTGACGAACCACTGGCTCGTGCGCGTCGACCTGTTTGCGACGCGCGCGATGCCATCCTGCCGCAGCACGTCAAGGTCCACTTGCTCGGCCAGCAGCGGAGCAGTGGGAGCGGTGAAGGTCGCGCCGCCGATGAGCTCCACACAACCGAAGTCCGCCTTGCAGGCGTTCCAACGCGCGCCGTGGCGCTCGAAGCGCGCGTGAAAGCGTCTGAAGGTCTCAAAGTGCACGCGCTCAGCTGCGTTCCAGAAACCGCGCACACGGGAGAGATCCAGGCCCTCGAGTTCCTCGTCGGAGCAGCGCTGCGTGGCGAGGGCGTAGCCGAAATTCGGCGACCACGTTTGGGTCGCGCCCGCTTCGTCGAGCGCCCGCAGCCAGCGCGCCGGTTGGCGCACGACATCCAAGGGTGAAAGCAGCGCGAGCGGAATCCCGAGCACGAGGCAGGTCAGCAAGTTGTTGACCAGCCCCATGTCGTGATAGAGCGGCGTCCAATTCACGTAGACATCGTCGGCGGCGAGTCCCATGGCGCTCGCCATGCCGTCGATGGCAGCGAGTACGCGCCCATGCTCCCAGACCGCAATGCGCGGAAAGCGCGTGGTGCCCGAGGTCTGCTGTAGTGCGGCGATCGAACCCGCGCGCTCTGCTCGCGCCGGATCCACAGCCGCTGCATTCCAGGGTCCGCTCTCTTCGAGCAACCTCTCGAATCCAGGTTCGATGTGCGCGGCCGGATGTAGCGCGCCGAATGTCGCGGCCTCGGCCGCCATTGCGCGCGGCAGGATCACGATGCGTGCTTTTGCGCGGCGCACGACGTCGTGCAGGATCTGCGTCAGATTCGAGTTCATGCCCTGAATCGAAGGCGGTGCCGCCAGCAGCGGTACCGCGCCCGCCAGCAAAACCCCGTGGAGCGCGGTCGCGCACTCCTTGGGATCGACCGACACGATGACCACGACCTGCCCCGGAGCGAGGCCGCGATCCACAAGTTGCGCGGCGACCCGAGCAGCTCGCAGGTGCAGGTCGCCGCGAGTCCACCACACAAGTCGTCCGCCTGCGCCGGGGAACGCCAGCGCCCGATGTTCCGGTTGGGCTTCGAGTCGCGCGCGGATGCGACGCTGCAGGGAATCGGCTGCGAGGGTCACTTTGCTTGCTTGCCTTGAATTGTGCGCGAGATGTGCTCGATCGAGTCCAAGTAGTCCGCGCTCATTTCGAAGGCCTCGAAACTGATACCGAACTCGCGCTCCAGATCGGAGATCATGGTCAACATGCGGATGGAATCCAGAACGCCGCCAGTCAGCAGTGGAGTCGAGTTCTCCAGAGCCGCGTGTGCAGTCCCCTTCAGCACGCCTCTCAGCAGCACCTGCCGCACCGTGAGCGCGATCTGGGAGAGATCCATGCTTTGAATCGCCGTGCGGGAGTGAGGTCAGAGTGTCGAGTGCAGACTGCGCTGCGCCAACGATATCAGAAACGGAATCGGATTCGCGCTGATGCGATAGGGCGCGCTGACAGGAGCAGCGGGGAGTAGCTGATGCCGGCGAGTTCGCGAGGCCGCTGGCTCGCGCACGCGCGGGCGGCCCATGGAGTCAGCTCGCCGACTGCAGGCCAGGCACGGCGCGCAGCCACTGGCGCGTGAGATGCCGGACGTAACTTGGCTATTCACGCCGCCTGTGTGAATTGCGCACTGTCCGCAGCGCCGACACCCCGGCGGAAGCCCTGCAAATGACGGCTGATATACTTGCGACCATGAGCTGGCAGTTGCTTTCCGCGGATCTATCGCCCGCGGCTCTGGAGCATGCTCAACCACGGCGAGCACACTTGGGTGCATTCGTCCGGAATGGGGCTCAACTTGGGCTCTTGCTGGTCGCAATCGCCGGGCTCGAGATCGAGTCTGGGTTCGACCTGCCTACCATCTTGCCGGTGATTGGCCTGGGCTACTGCGCCCACGCGTGGCTGCCGGCTGCATGGAAGTTGCCGTTTTTCCTGCTGCTTTCGTGCCTCGGCTTTTCCCTGGTCCTCGGAGTGCAGGCCTGCGCCACGGTCTTCGCGCTTGGACTCGCGCTGATCGGTGTCTGCCATCTGCCCCTGCGACTGGGCTGGCGCATTGCACTGCTGCTTGGAATTGGAATCGGGCTGACGCTGCTGCGCGGCGGCGCACTTGCGCTCCCGTGGAGTCCGGCGGTACTGCCGATGCTCGGTTCGATGTTCCTGTTTCGGCTCGCGATCTACCTCTACGACGAGCACACGGGTCGCCGGCCTGCGTCGATTTGGATGCGGCTTTCCTACTTCTGCCTGCTGCCCAACGTGTGCTTCCTGCTGTTCCCGGTGATCGACTATCGGACCTATCAGCGCACGTACTACGAGCAACCGGCCGCCGCGATCCATGCGCGGGGCCTGCGCTGGATCTTGCGCGGCGTTCTACACCTGCTCGCCTACCGAATCGTCGTCAATTACTGGAGCCTTGATTCATCCGGTGTGGTGGATCTCGCGGGGGTGATGCGCTTTGTCAGTTCGAGTTTCCTGCTCTACCTGCGCATCTCCGGCCACTTCCACTTGATCATCGGATTCCTGCACTTGTTTGGATTCCACCTGCCGGAGACGAATCACCTCTACTGGCTGGCGACGAGTTTCAGCGACTGCTGGCGGCGCACGAACATCTACTGGACCAACTTCATGAAGAAGCTGGTCTACTTCCCGGTGTTCATGCGCCTGCGCAAACAGGGGAACACGTTTGCCCTGGTCATCGCGACGTTGCTCGTATTCGTCGCAACCTGGCTGTTGCACGCACTGCAGTGGTTCTGGCTGCAAGGTGAGCTGCCCGTGACCACGGATGGACTCTTCTGGGGCCTAGCGGGCGGCTTCGCCCTGGCAAGCGTCCTGCGCGAGGCGCGCCGGGGCGATTCCTCCGCCCTGCAGCCCCCTGTCAACAGCTGGCGGCTGAGCGCGCGAGCTGTGCTGAAGGCGGCTATGGTGTTCATTCCCTGCGCAGTGACCTGGTCCTTCTGGTCCAGTCCATCAACCTCGGATTGGCTCGATGTACTTTCGATGTCGCGCAACACGACGCCGATCCAAGTTGCCTCGATTGGCGGTGCAGTGGCAGCGATCTTCCTTCTCACAACGGTCGCCTCGCGTTTTCTGCTCGAGCCGAGTGCTGCGGTTGACGCCGTGCCCGGGCCAAGGGGCGCAGCATTGCAGTGGGTCGCCTGCGGATCCCTGGCGCTGCTCGGCCTGGATTCACTCTCGGCGCGAGTTGCGCCGTCCGTGCAGAGTTTTCTTGCGCCCCTGATCGCTGAACGCACGCGGACCGATCCCGACGGGAACGGGCTCTCCTACTACGACAACCTGCTGGACGATCAGCGTCATCGGCAGTGGGAGTGGGGTGAGCAAAATGAAGAAACGCGCGAGACACGGCCCTTTGTGAAGGCCGGGCTGGTGAAGGTCGGGCCGCCGCCATTCGTTCGGGAGTTTCTGCCACTCCAACGGGCTCGGTATGCCAACTCTGTCCTGGAGACGAACAGCTTTGGTATGCGAGACCGGGAATACGCGCTCGAGAAGCCACCTAACACACTTCGCATCGCCGCCCTGGGTTCATGCGTCGAAATGGGCGTTGGCGTAGACAACCCAGAGGTCTGGGATGCGGTGCTCGAGCGTCTTCTGGCGGCGGAATTGACGCCGTCCACAGGACAGAACTATGAGGTCCTGAATTTCTCGACGCCTGGCTGCTCGCTGCCGAATCACTACTTCGTGATGAGGGATCGGATCGCACGCTCCGCTCCCGATGTGGTGCTCGTGTCCAGTCACATCGGATCCACGATCGACTACTTCCGGGAGATCATGCGCCATCCTCGCCCGTGGCCGCCCGAACTGACTGCAATCGTGGACTGCGCCGGACTTGAGCCAGGAATGAAGGACAGGGAGTTGCGCCAGCGCGTCACGGCCCTGCGCAAGCGGATCGAGCATTGCTCCCTGGCGCGAATTGCTGCTGAGTGCCGCGCGATCGGTGCGACGCCCGTGTTTCTCGAAGTGCCGGACTTCGATCTCAACGCGGCGCAAAGAAACAAGAAAGTGGCGCACGCTCAGTGGCTGCGTGCCACGGCACAGGACACAGACTTCGAGTTGATATCACTGGAGGGCCTGTTGACCCGAGTGGAAATCACGCGAATGACGATCACTTCGCTCGGGCACGTGCCCACGGTCGAGGGACAGCATTGGTTGGCAAAGCAGATTCACAGGTCGCTGTTGGCCCAACCAAGTCTGCTGGGACAGAGGTGAGACAGCCAAGCTTCGCTGGAAAGTGACGCCGGATCGGGCTCGTCTCGACGCGCGCCACTGCATGCAAGTCCTTGCGAGCAATCGTCGCCTCCTGCGGGCCAGCGTGCGAGATTCGACGCATGCGGTGCGCAGTGCAAGCTCACGTCGATTCGTGCCATCGCGCTCCGAACAACACTTCGCTGTCGGATGGACTGCGGATCACGTTGATGCCGTAGGGCTTTTTCGACGCGAGGCACGTAGAGCTTCGCGCCCTTCACCCAGCCAAACCGCGCGCCGCGTTGCGCACGACCTCTGACAACTCTCCCGGACCGATCGGGCCGCTGGAGAGCGCCGGGGCGCGGCGGATTTCGGTCCCTTGCGCGGGGACAGCACCCGCGCCCTATTC
>CANKOY010000018.1 GCA_947484275.1 Planctomycetota bacterium
CCCTGCGCCAATGCGATCTCGGCTTCGCGCAACTTGTGGATGATCTGCTCGTCACTGTGGCGTCGCTTCCTGCCCATGTTGATGTCCCTTCGGTTGGGGCCCAGATCCTATGATGAGATCTGGACCGGTCTGAGGGGGGCAGGTCACCTCCAGGTTGCGAGGAGCGCTCGAATTCGCGGGCGCTGTGGGTCGCGTCCAAAGAAAAATCACCACGCACAGCACCGAGAATCCCGCCGTCACCTTCAGCGGCACAGGGAACTCCCTGAACAGGATCGGATAGGCGACCATGGCGCCTGAGAGGACCGTCGCCAGGACTTTTATGCGCAATCGAATTGCTCCGTTGGCTTCCCAGTCCGCGAGGATCGGTCCGAAAAGGTGATGTCGCAGGAGCCAGCGATGCAGTTGCAGTGAACTGCGCGCGAAACAAGCGGCGGCCAACAACAAGAAGGGCGTCGTCGGCACCAGCGGCAGGAACACTCCGACCAGCGCCGCGATGACGCAGATCAGGCCGCCGGTGAAGAAGATCGAGCGCTTGAGCACGGGGACCATTCCACGCGACCGTGGCCGAATCCCAAAGTGCATTGGCCGATTGTGTGCCGCGGCCCAGGTGCCGCGCTCCACCTTCGCCGTCGAGATCTCAGCGAACTCCAGCGGAGCGCGGCCACTAACGAGCGCGGGGCGACCATTGGTCGCCCCGCAGAGTCCTTCAATCAAGCTCCGGCGCAGCGGAGAGCCCGCTCAGGGCGTGAAAGTCGCCTGGATTGCGTTCGACACGTTCGAACCCTGCACGCAGGGACCGAAGGGATCGCGGTACCAGCTCTGGAAGTTCCAGATCGAGCCCGAGAGGATCCAGCCGTTGGGACCGAAGTTGCCGAAGGACTGGCCGACGAGGCCCGGGCCGTAGGTGAAGCTCCCGCTCGCTCCGGAGTTCTTCGCCGGCCAGCGGAAGATCTGCGGCCTGAGGCACAGGATGCCGTCTCTGAAGGGCACACCGCCGGCGACGGTCTTGCTCATCAGCAGCATGCCCACTTTGTTGATCGGCATGCCCGTCGTCGTCAGCAGCAGGTTGTCGGCGGTCACGCTGGTGGTGCCCGACGCACTGAGGATCGCGCCGGCGCCCGTGGAGTTCTGGCAACCGCCCGGGGCGAAGAAGTTCCCGCAGGGCGGGAGGGAGGTGGGGCCGCAGTGGCAGAAGGCCACCGCTAGCAACTCGCACTCGTCCGGCACGCCGTTGGAGTTCGTGTCCAAGGAGAAGCTCGTGAAGATGTCGATCGCATCCTCAACGCCGTTGCCGTTGCAGTCGTTGATCGGTGCGCGGAGGATGCTCAGGGCGTCGAGATCGTCATTGGGCATGCCAATGATGCGAGCGATGAGCCCCAGGTTTTCGGCGGCGATGTAGATGCCGGGCAAGTTGCTGGCGCCCCCCACCATCGGAGTGGTCAGGATGTCGCCTTCAGTGATGGGGATGCCGAAGATGCTGTCCGGGCTGCCGATCAAGCTCGAGCCGCGACGCACGCTGAACAGGACCATGTCCGTGGCACCGCCCATCCAGTCGTTGGGGATGAGCGAGGGCTGGAACCCGGGAGTTCCGTTCTCGCGCACGATCAGGGCGTCGAGGTCATCCAGGGCTCCGGTCAAATTGAGTCCCAGGGCGTTCGCCGGGGCGTAGAGCACCGGCGGCCCGCCGGGACCGGCGGAGTGCAGCACGTCGGCGCCGACGAATCCGTGGGCCTGGGCCGAACCAGAATTGAAGATGCCTGTTTGAGGATCGAGAAAGGCGTCGTCGAGGGAGAAGAAGACCCCCAGCACGGGGAAGATGCCGGTGGGCGTCAGCATCCCAAGCGCATCCATGTTGTCCGCGGGCGCCGGGCCGTCCACGAGTCCAACGCCCTTGTAAAGGGCGCCTGACCCGGAAGTCATGCCGTTGCCGTCGACGACGCCGATGTTCCCGAGCGCGGTGGCGGCGAAGGGCCCGATCGGACCGACTCCGAGGTTGAGGTCGATGAACACGTCCGCGGCGGCGTCGAAGACTGCGGCCTCGCTCATCACGTCAGGGAAGGCGCTGGAGAACAGCCCGAGTGCCTGGCGATCGACCGAAAAGGCCAGGCTGTGCTTGAGGGGGGACCCCGGCCCGGTGAGTTTCTCGTCTCCGTAGGAAAACGCGTCGACTTCGACGATGCACGGCGTGCCGCCGAAGTGACCGACGCAGGGCAGGTGACCGGCGAGACCCAAACCAGGCCCCGGAGGCCCGAAGCCCGCACTGATCTCAATGCTGGGCAGGGCCAGGGGCCCGAACATCGGCACGCCGGCGGCGGGGCGCAGGATGTCGCCCTCGGTGATCGGGAAGGCGTTCGCGGTGTCGAGGTTGCCGATGGTGAAGCTCATCCAGTCCACAGAGAAGGTCACCTGTTGGTTCTGAGCGGACAGCAGGTTGGTGGTGAGGGAGGAAACACCGACCAGGAGGCCGGCACGCAGGATTTGGCGGGGGGTGAACATGGAATTCGACTCGACTTGTTCGATGGGGCTTGGCGCGAGAGTCGCCGTCCGGTTCCGGACGAGTCGCGCTCCCAGGCACACCTAAGTGACCCCAGCTGCCCCCCCCCACGACAGAAAAATCGATACGGAGTCGCACACCACCCGCAATTCTCCCCTCGGGGAGTGCCGCACCAAGAACCCCTCCTCCGGCCACCCGCTGGCACGCTCCCCCACCGACCGGCGGCCTTCCCGGGCGCCCAAAAGGCGAACCTGGAAATGGCACTCCCCCGAGCTGAGTTCGAAAGCGGAACACTCGGTGATCCCGCGATGGACGACACGTTGGCCGACCCCTACAGCCGTCGACTCGACCTGCGACCCGCGTGCCATGGCGACTGGACTGCCATCGATACCACGGGTGGGCTTCACCCGTGGTGCGGTACTTCTCGCGAGAGTTCTCCCGGGCGGTGTGCGACTCCGTATTAGAGGTGAAACCAGTTGTAGGCACTGCCGACCACGGGCTCGGCGAGCGCGAACTCGGACCAGGCCATCGCAGGGACGAGCAGGGCGAGCACGAGTAGTGGATGAACGATTTACCGCGTCGGTCTCGAGAGTCGATCGAGGCCGTCGAGGTAGATCACGAGGAAGGGCACGAGTGCGCAGGCGATGAGGCGTCCAGGGAGGAAGTACGGCAGCGCCCTCGATCGCGCCCAGCACTGCACGAAATCGTAGACGATCGAGATGCTCACCATGAACAGGATTGAGATCGCGACCGAGACAAAGCACAGCATCACGACGCGCGGGCCCGCGGATTCTCGCTTTCGAATCCACAACAACGTGAGCAGCGAGATCAGCGTCGGCTTGCTCGTCCACGTTGTTGAACAACGGGAACGCCGCGTTAACGGAGAACACGCGCAGGGCGCGACGATGGACAGCGCAATGAGAAACGCGCGCTCAGATTTGCCGACGGAAGAGGAGCGAGCAACGCGCGCCTTGGCCGGTTGACCTTCCTGCATGTGTGCGCGGTTGAATGTATCCCGATGGCGGCTTGCCCCTGCTCGGGAAACGTCAGTCCGCGCCCACGACATCATCTGGCTCGCCTAGGTAAGTGCTCGGTGAAGTGCGGTCACGCATCCGCTTCCCGAGGCCCGCGTTCCACTGAGACTGCGGGAACGCTCGATTCCTGACGAGTCGAGCCTGGGCCCAGATCCCGCTGCGCTTGTCAGCCAACGCATTCACAGCCTATGCTTCGGGCTTGACACCGTGGCAATCGCCGTCGGTCAATCGATCTCTATCCGACGACTTGGAGTACTCCGATGAGCATGAATCCTATTGCACCCGTGTTGGCCCTGGTGACGATTGCGGGCGTTTCAGTTGCCTTCGCGCGCGATGGCGAATCGCTGGTCGGACAGAACGCGCCGCCGATCACCACCACGGATTTTCTGCAGGCGAAGGGGCGGACATCGGTGGCCGACTTCAAAGGCGAAGTACTGATGATCGAGTGCTTTGCAACCTGGTGCGGACCGTGCGTCGGCATGATGCCGCACCTGTCAAAGCTGACCGAGGAGTACGGCAAGAAGGGTTTCACGGTCATCTCGATCTCCAAGGAGCCGCGCGACACCGTGCTCAAGTTCCTAACGCAGAAGAATGTCACTGAAGTGAACTACACGATGGGCTGCGGCGGCGGCACGCAGAACTATCCGGCGCCGGGCATTCCCAAGGGCTTCCTGATCGGCGTCGACGGCAAAGTGATTTGGGAAGGTCACCCGGCGTCGATGCCGATCGATTTGCTCGAGCAGGAACTGAAGAAGGTCAAGATCACGCCAGAAATGAAGGCCTCGACGGCCCAGGCGTCGCTCGCGTACGCGGAGACACTAATCTCTTCCAAGGAAGTGCTGCGCGGCGCTAACGTGCTCTCCGCCATCGCCAAGGAGCACAAGGGAACCGACGCAGCCAAACAGGCGGAAGTACGCAGCGCAGCCATCACCAAGGATCCGGCGCTGTCGAAGGAACTCGCGGCGCAAAAGCAGATTGACAAGCTCGTCGGCGGCATCGAGCTTCCCAAGGAGAAGCTCAAGAGTAAGGACCGCGTCACGACGGCGGATCAGCTCGCAGCCCTCGCGTCGAAGTTTGCCTCGGATGCACCGGCATCCGCCGAGTTGGCTAGGTCGTGGGCGACGGCGATCCGGGACGACTGGAAGGTCGTTCGGTAGAAATCCAGGGGTCGGGTCGTCCTTCCGCATCCAACCGATCGGGTCACAGCTCACGGACCCGATCGGTTCGTCAGGGACGCTAGTCGCTGACGCTCGTCGGCATCCAAGCGCCCCGGCGTCGACTCTCCGGGTGCCCGTCCGCTGGCGTGAACGTTCCCTCGCCGCTATCCTCGCGCCCCACTTCGCGGGCGTAGCTCAGTTGGTAGAGCGTGACCTTCCCAAGGTCAATGTCGAGGGTTCGAGTCCCTTCGCCCGCTCCAATACGGAGTCGCACACCTCTCGGGAGTTTCCCGTTGAGAAGTGCCGCAGCAAGGAAGGATCCTCGCGGGTTCTGTAGGGCAGTCCAAGTGCCATAGGACCACGACTCACAGTAGACGCCCTCGGAGAGCAGGCGCCGCGTCATCCATCGCGCGATCGCCAAGCATCCTTGTTTCAGGATGCGCTAGGACGAGTGCCTTTTCCTCACTCGTTTATGCGGCGTCCGAGGTGCGAGTCGGTCGGTTGGAATTGCGCGCGTTCGGGTTGACGCCTGGCGAGATGTTGGTGCGGCACTCTTTGCGGTGAATATTGCGGGTGGTGTGCGACTCCGTATCAACGATCCACGAGCACCTTTACAGTTCGGCCGGCGCGATTGAGCCACACCAGATCTCCGTGGGCATCGACATCTGTGTACCCGCGGTCGCGGATGCGCGCGAGGCAGCGCAGGCCCATGCCTTCAAGTTCTACTTCGCAACCGTTCGCAACATCTAAGATCCGCGAGATCGAATTCGTGCCCCTTCGCCGCAAAAGCAACTCATGGGACTGATCGTCGCCCTCGATCCACTTGACAGCCCACTCCTTGCGCAGCCACGGCGTGTGCAAAGGCGAACCGTCGTCGGTTGAGAACACGTGAACTCCGGTCTCAGTGCACGCTAGCACGGCAAGACTGTCCGGAGATGCCGCGAGGGATCCCTCGCAGTCTTCGAGCAGGACGCGCTCCTGCCCGCTCGACATGTCGATGAACCGGAGTTGCTTCTCGCGCAGCGCGAGGATGCAACCCGGCCGCTGTGAGAGCACGATCCCGATTCCGATGTGAGTCGAACTGAACTCGCCTTCGAATTTGCGCTCGAACTCGGTTCCTTTCCATTGGACGGTCGTCGCCTTGCCGCACGCATTCTTCACGCGTTGCTCCGTCACGGCGGCCCATTCCGGCAATCGACCGCCGATCGCTTGTTTGGGATCGGCAAGCGGCTCGACACCCAGTCTCCCGTCGACTGTCCGCAGTCGAAGCGCCCCCGTATCTCCTCCGAAATTCCACGAGGACTCGGTGAACACCACGAGGCCCTCTGCCTCGCTCCATTCACGATGGCGTCGCGTATACCAGTCACTGGCGAATTGTCCCGGAGCAGCAATCAAATGGCGCTCCGACGTTTCAAGATCGATGACCCAGACCGAAGTTAGCTGGCGTTGACTCGCGGACCGAGAGTTGAAGCCGCGACGCTGCTGTGCAGCCATGAAGGCAACGAAGCGTCCATCGGGCGAAGCGATCGACGGGAAGATCTGGAGATGCCCGTCTTCGAGCCCATGCGTCGCCCAATGCCAACTCGCGGCAGCGGCTGTTCCGGCAAGTCCAATGCTGCACAACAGCGCAGCGACCAGGACGGCGCGCAGGCGCACAGCTCCGTCACCCAGCCGTCTCTGGGCCCGCGCAAATGCAATTTGGCCGATGGCGAAGAAAACCACGGCGCACAGGAGCGCTGCCGACATCGGATGGCGGCTAATAAGGTCCTCACCGGTCAGTCGGGTGGATTCCTCGAACGCGAGGGCCAAGCCCCACAGCCCGCCGAGGACGAGACCGCTGAGCAACATCGCGGTCAGCGCGCTCTCGACCATCAGCGAACACAACATGCCCGTCGCGCCGATCAGCGCGAGCAGGGGCAAGATGTACGTGACTGGTGGCAGGGCGTTGACGAATTCACTGCAGGCGCCGGCGCGACCGCAGCCGGCCTGCCACGCCAGTTCGACCGCGACGCCGAATGCAGCGAGCAGGACCACCGAAGCCACAAACGCGGCGAGCTTTGCGCCCCACAACATGCGGGCGCTGACCGGCAGGGCGGACCGCGTGCGTAGGCGACCGCTGGCGAGGTCGGTCGCGAACGAATCGCACGCGAATTGCAGCGCACACAGGCTCCACATGAACGCAATCGCCGCAGCGCTCTCCGTTGGCGTGGAGGCAAACGTGTGCAGGATGGCCAGCACCAACAACGTCAGGCCGGCCGCCGCCAGCAGCGACGCGCGAGCGTTGCGAAGCTCGTGCAACACCAGTGCGAAATTCGCGTTCATATTGCCAACTCCATCGCCGCCGGCTCACGGCGCAGTGCCGCCTCAAGGTTGATTCCTCCGCGTTCCTCGCGGGCCAGCGATTCCAGCTCGCCCTCGCGGGCGATGCGGCCAGCCGAAAGAACCGCGACGCGGTCGCACACACGTTCAATGTCCGAAATCGAGTGACTGACGAGCAGCACGCTGCAGTTTTCGTCGCGAAGGTGCTCGATCACCGTCGCGGCAAGTTTCATTCGCGTGCCCACATCGAGCCCGCTGAAGGGCTCGTCGAGCAGCAAGAGTCGCGGCCGGTGGGCCAAGGCCGCGACCAGTCCGAGCTTGGCGCGGTTCCCCTTGGAGAGCGCGCGCACGGGTTCTTTCGCGTCCAGTTCCAATAGCGCGCACAGGCGCTGTTCCTCCGCACGGCTCCAATTCGGATACAGGCGCGAGAGGAATTTCAACCAGTCGCCAGCGCGCATCCAGTTCGGCACCTCAATCCGATCCGCGGCGAATCCAACCTGCGCGCGCAGACGCGCACCATCGCGAGCCGGGTCCGCGCCCAGCACCGCAACCGTGCCTCGGTCGGGCACGAGCGTTCCTAAAAGGACGCGCAGCAGCGTGGACTTGCCGGCGGAGTTGTCGCCGACGAGCGCGGTCGCGCTCCCGCGCTGCAGCTCGAAATCCAGCCCGTCGAGCACGGGCCGCTTTCCGAAAGCGACGCAAAGCCCCTTCACCGCCACAGGATTCGAATTCGATTTCATGCGCTCTCTCCGATCTGTTTCCAACCGCGTCGCACGTACAAGGCCTGCGCGAAACAACGCTCGAGATCCGCCTGGGTCAGGCCAGAGCTGCGCGCGTCGTCGATCCAGCGCGCGAGCGCGGCGCTCAGCCAAAGATCTCGTGCTTCCCTTGCGCGCGCCGCGGCGCCTGAGGCGACGAACACACCGTCGCCGGGCTTCGAATCGAGCACGCCCATGCGCTCCAAATCGCGCCAGGCTTTGCCAACCGTGTTCGGATTGACCGAGGCCTCGACCGCCAGTACGCGAACGGGCGGCAGGCGCTCGCCCGGGGCCAAAACGCCGCCCGCCACCGCGAAACAGACCTGCTGAACGAGTTGTTCGCTGGGACTCTGATCCGCCTTGGGATCGATCGCTATCGCAAGCCGCGCCATGGCAGCCGTCCTATCGTCCTAGGACAGTGCGGCACTTGAAGCGAAGCCAACGCTCGCCCCCCACAAACGTCAGAGGCCAGCTCCCCCGCGGGGAGCCGGCCTCTGAACTCAAGTCCGTCGGCGTCTCAGCCAGGGGCTGACACGCCGAATGAAATCACGGTCCGACGGTCCAGGTGACGGCGTCCGACAACGTCGCGTTGTTCGGCGCGGCGAAGCCGTTGTCGCGGCCCCAGGCCTGCATGTAGACCAGGGTGCCCGGGACGGTGAGGAATGCGGCAGGGGCGCCGCCGAGTCCGCCAACGCCGAACAGGTTGATGTCCATCGAGTACACGCCCGAGCAATCGTTCGGCGGAGGATTGCCGCCCGAGTTGATCGCGACTGAACGCTTGACAGGCGCTGCGACGCAGCGCAGGCCGCCAAGGAAAGAAACCGCGGCCGGGCCGGCATCGGTGTAGAGGTACAGGCCAGGCTTGTTGTTGATGACGTTGACGGTGTTCACCAGGAACGGGCCGAAGCTGTTCGTCGCGCTGGAAACGCCGGTCGCGCCAATCGACGGCGTGCAACCCAGGGAGTTCGTCTTCGCCGTGCAGTAGACCGTGATCGGCGGGGGCGCACCGAAGATGCGAACCGCGTTCGGCAGGAGGGGGTTTTGCGATGCCGCGAAGCCCGCAACCTTGGGCGCCATGCTCGGGTCGCCGAAAGCCGGGTCATTCAGGGAGTTGGTGCCGCCGCCGAGACCGAACTCGACGTCATTGGCATTGGCGATCGTGCCCCAGTTCTTGTAGCCGATCGTCGCCGAGCCACCGTCGTTCTGGTAGGCGCTGGCCGAATAGAGCGTGTCGTTGTAGACGAAGTCCACCAGTGTCGCGCCCGAAGCGATGGTAACTCCAGCGTAGGCGATCATCTGGTACTGGACCGTGCCCGTGCCCTGGGCATTGAAGTGGTCTTCGTTGGACCACTGGATGATCAGGTTGCCGCCGATCACTTGCCAGTCGAGGGCGTTGGCGCCTTGACCGGTGGTAGGGAAGTTGTCATCCCAAAGCGGGCAGACCATCGAGCAACCGGCGGTCAGACCACCGTTGCCGTCAAGCGCGCCATTGAGGGGGACCATGACAGGGAGGTCGGTGCGGTTGACGTACCCGACGTTGTCAGCGGCGGTGGCGTTGCTCCACAACACGGCGCCGTTGTTGCCGATGCGGATGGCCGCGAGGGGCAGAAGTTCGTTTCCGGCCCAGCCGGCGGCCGAGAGTGCCGCGAGCGTGACGAGGTGCTCGGAGTCGTCGGCGGCAGTGCCCGGGGAGGTTCCCGTGGCTGAGATGTTGGTGAAGACCGTCGTGGACGTCCCGATGGTGATTTGGGCCGAGGCCGTTGAGGCGAGGCCGCCGAGGGCGACGAGCCCTGCGAGGAGTGTTAGTTTCATGTGCTGGAGGTGGTCCTGAAGAGAGCTTCCTGAGAGAAAACAGGGGACTGAGTCCCCACGCCCCATATTCTCCCCCAGATTCGCCGGGGTGAGAAGGACGCTAGGAGAAAAACTGGTCCCCGGGGTGGCTCCGTGCGTCCGATTCGGGAAGCAGCGGCCTGTGGGTCGCTGAGCTCCACGTCTGAGGGCCTTGAGGCCTGACAAGTTCCTCACGGGTGCCGGGGCCTGGCTCGCGCACGGATTGGCCCGGTGGGACCGGCCAGGGACCGTTGGAGCCTGGAACGGCCCCCCCCCCGCGGGCCCCTCTCCGCGGACGCCTGGGGGCATGACGCCGGGACAGCCCCTGGCCCGCGCAGGCCAGTGCCGAGAACGGCCCCAGGCCGGCTGCCACTGGGGCAACCGGCCTGGGGCGCGGAAGCGAGGGCGACTGATCGTCGCGCTTGCCCTAAAGCGGGCAGATCGTGTACTCGACGGCGTCCGTGAGGGTGGAGTTGTCCGGCGGCGCAAAGCCGTTGTCGCGGCCCCACCACTGGCAATTGACCACCGTGCCGACCACCTGCAGGTACGCGGCCGGTGTCCCGCCCAACAGGCCGACTGCGAACTTGTTCATGTCGATCGCATAGATGCCCGAGCAGTTGTTCGGCGGAAGCGTGCCGCCTGAATTGGTGGACGGAGCGCGGCGGACAGGTGCGCTGATGCACAGGGTGCCGCCCTGGAAGGGTGTCGCTGCCCGACCTGTGTGGGTGTAGATCAGCAGCCCCGGCTTGTTGTTGATCACGTTGGTGGCGCGAATCGTGAATCCTGATCCGGCAGTGGCGCTGGGAACTCCAATCGCGCCGATCTGTGGAATGCAGCCCAGAGAGTTGAGTTTGGCCGTGCAGTAAATGACCGGCGAGGAGCACTGACACTCATCCGGAACGCCATCCATGCCGAGGTCCGTCGAGGTGCCATTGAAGATGTCGATCGCGTCCTCGACGCCGTTGCCGTTGCAGTCGAAGACCGCAACCCCGGTGATGTCGAGCGCGTCGAGCTCGTCGGCGTACTGGGTCGCGCCGCAGGGATGTGCCGTTCCGCTGCGCCGCGTGCCCAGGCCCAGGAATTCGGCGGGGATGACGATCGCGGGGAAGGCGCTCACGCATCTGCCTCAATACGGAGTCGCACACCACCCGCAAGAGTCACCACCAAGAGTGCCGCACTAAAAACTCGCCCCGGCCAACGGCCGCGCGCACCTCGGAGGCGACCAACGCAAGCCAGGAACTTGCGCTCTTCCGAGCTGAGTCCGGAAGTTGACGCCACGCGATCGCGCAATCGATCAGTGGGCGCCAGCTCGAAGGAGGTCAGTGCTTGGGGGCACTCTGAGGTCGCACGGGGACTGCCTTGAGCCGAGAAAACCGCGGGAGGCCATCGGTGACTGCGGCACTTCTTGACGGAAAACTCCCGGGAGGTGTGCGACTCCGTATCAGAGGCGGCGGAAGGTGGCGGGGGCGGCGTGTAGGGATTGCAGGTCGCCGTAGCGGCGCAGTTGGCCGCGGATTTCGATGGGCTCGGCGACGAGGTCGAGCACGGCGTCGTTCAGGCTCTCCCCGTTCTCGCCCACCAATAGGTAGTAGCTCGCGTTGCCGGCGCTGTCGCGCACCAAGAGCACGGGTGGGATCCCGCCGGAAATGCAGCGCACGGCGCAGTCGCGGTGGGCCTTGGTGTTTCCAGGCTTCATCACGCCGAGGTAGCACTTGCTGTCGACGATCTCCCCGATCAGGGTCACCTCGCCCAAATCGCGGGCGGCCGGCTCCACAGGAAGAGTGAGACCCTCAACTGGCTTCACGCTGCCCTCGACGACCTCGATCATCGTCAGACCGTCGCGATACGCCAAGGTGCCGCGCAATTGCACCCTGCGACCGACCACATCCGACACGAGCGGCATGGCGCCGTGTTTTCCAAAACTCGAAAGAAGGTAGCGCGATGCGCCGCCTCCCGGGCGCGCGATGGCGAGCACAGGATAGGGCGCGGCTTCGATCACGCCCTCAAACTCGCGTTCAGTGCCGTACTCGAAGACGCCGTATCCAAAACCCGCCTGACCGCTGACGAGCAACGCTCCGAATGCGAGCACGAAGGCCGCGAGCGCGAGCACGAGTCCTCGCGTTCGGCGAGCAAGCCGCGGCGGCGCTTCGGGCATGTAGCCGACGTAGAACTCGCCGTCGACCGGATCGTGGGGCTCAGCTGCCATTGCGCTCCCCCCCTTGTTCTCCAGCGATGAGCGCAGGTTCGACGTGCGCTCCCGCAGCAAGCGGGCGCGGGTCGACTTGGACTCGTCCCGCGACGACACGCGAGCGGAAAGTGGGCACGCGCTCCGTGAACGGCTCCGGCGCGCGGCCGCAGTCAGGCTTGTACTGAAATCCGTGCCACGGACACGTGATCGCGCCGTCGATGATCCGGCCCTCGCCCAGCGGGCCGTTCTGATGCTGACAGACGTTGGACAGCGCTGAGATCTTGCCGTCGTAACGGAACACCGCCACGCGCTCGCCCGCGAGCATCACGACTCGCGCGCGCTTCTCGGGGATCTCGTCCACCGCGCACACGTCGACGAACTCGTCGCGCGCGCGAACGAGATCCACATCCCTTGATTTCTCGCGCCAGCCTGCGAGCAAGTGAACACCGACGATCCACGCCACTCCGGCGCACAACACGATCGCATACAGCGGATTCGTTTCCGTTTGCAACACTCCGAGGGCCACGTGCATCACCAAAAGTCCGTACGCGACGTACACGGACATGTGCAGCGCCTTCCACACCGGCGCCGTCAGGTTCTTCAGCCAAAAGTCGTGGCTGGTGGCGGCCATAAGAAACAGGATCGCGAGCGCGGCGAGACCCAGTTGCTGGAACGGAAAACTAGAGACGCTCGACCAGCGCGTGTTGCTGACCAGCACACTGACAAGCGGATTCTCATCGCCGAGCGCGTGGAATTGCACGAGCGAGAACACTGCATGGAACAGACCCACCACGAACGTCGACACGCCCAAGTGTCGGCGGTTGTACAACCAGGGAAGGAAGCGCGCGTCGAGGCGCGCCAAGGGGCCGATCGAGAGCACAATGTGCAAGAGCAGGAACGCGCACGTGCCCAGCCCGCGCAAGAGGATCGTCTCCAGCGTCGCTTCCGGAAACAACGCGAGCCCCAGCGCGATGAACACGCCGAGATAGGCCAGAATTCCGCCGACGATCAACCGGTCGTAGATGCGCTTCTGCCGATTCCACCCCACGGCGCCGTAGCCAAGGCTCATGGCGCCACCTCGAGAGTTGCAATCAACTCCTGGTGGGCCAAGCTGTACAGGTACAGGCGACCACCCCGCTTGCTCTCGGATTTTCCAGCGGGCAGAACGAAGCGCCGTGTTTGCACGCCCGCGAGCGAACCGAGAAGCAACGACTGCAGCGGCAGTTCGTCGCTAGCGCCGGAATCCGACCAATAGACGAGCAGATCGGGCCGCTGTAGATCGCGCGCGGGAGTCAGCTCGAGTATTCGGCCGACCGTCGCGCCAGCTTCCCACAGGCGCCAACGCAATTCGATCGCCTCGGTGCGCATGACTCCAGCGCGCAACTCAGGCGCAGCTGGTTCGAGGATTGAAGGTTCGCCCTGGGCCCTTGGATCCGTTGGAGCGGCCTTGCGACCGCCGAGGGCCAGCACCAAACCGACGATCAACACCATCGCCAGGAGCACGAAGGTCGATCGATGCTGGGAACGAAGGCGGTGGATCATGACTGCGCACCGTGATCGCGGTGGCCGTTGTGCTCGGTCGGTGCCGCACTCTGTCCGCGCGCGCTGCGCCAAAGGAGCACCGGCCACAGCGCCACGGTCGCCGGGAAGATCAGAACCCGAAACCCGACGCTGCCCTCGCGGGCCTCGGGGCAGACGCGCGCCACGCCGCGGGTCACGTAGTAAAGCGCGAACACCACGCCGATCGTGACCCAGCCGGCGAATACCGCTGCCAGGACGCGCGCCAGAATCAGCGCCACGCGAATCGCTCCGAAGCCTGTTCCATTGGGGTCAGGGTACGGTGCGAGCCCCCCGATGTGACAGGCGGAGGGGTCTCCGTATCGCGCTGGAATCGCTCCGGAGGCCAAGGTCGCCCGTCCGATGTAGACTGGACTGCCATGAAGAAGCTGAATTTGATGCTCGCGGGTCTGCTCGCATTCACCCTGTTTGCTTGCGGCTCACCGGAGCCCAAGGCATTGGTCAAGGACGGCTATGCGGCTCTGGGCGCGGGCGACTCCGTGAAGGCGCTGGCCAATTTCAACGCGGCGCTCGCGGACCTCAAGCCGGAGAACGGTCTCTACCTCGACGCCAAGATGGGCGTGGTCGAGGCGCTGATGCCGAACAGTCCCAAGGAAGCCGTCGCGGAGTTCCTGGTGCTGGCCAAGGCGTTCCCAGCGAAGATCGGCGAGAAGCAGTTCATCAACACCAGCGGCAAGATGGTCAGTGCGGGCCAGTTCAGCGACGCGGTCGACTTGGTGCACCAGGGCATTCAAATGGCGGGCGGCGAGTCGCCCACGTTGATGGCGATGATCGAGCGCATCAAGAAGGAAGGTGCGAGCGACAAGGGTGCCATCGACAAGCTCCAGGGCCTTGGATACATGTAGGCGGTTACGGGGCGCGGGCCCGCTCGCGCCCGCGAGTCTTCTGGGCGTCCTGCTCTTGGCCTGCGGTCAATCCGGGCCAGCACCTACCGTAAACCGACCTGCGCGCAACGACTCAATCAGCAGGCGCAAGACCGATGCAGCCGTGGCGGAGGCCTTGGCCATCCTCGCCGAATCGAAGCAGCGCAAGGTGAGCTACACGGACGCCGGCGCCGCGTTGATGGAAGGCCTAGTCAACGACGATCCGAATTTGATCGGTATGGCGCTGACGGAACTGGCGCGCGGCCTCACGCAAGCCCTGCCCGCGGTCAAGCCGGATCTCCGGCCCGAGAGTCTCACCGGGCAGTGAGCTGGTAGCGATCCGCCAGGGCCTTCGCGGTGCGGGTTTCCAAAGTCGAGTTCGGCGTCGAGCGCGCGAAACTCTCGAGTTTTTTTGCGAACTTGTCGCCAGCAGAGTCCCTGCGCGCCGGAAAGAGCGCCGGTCGTTCCGCGAGCAAGTCGAAGTACTTCTGCGACTCGCTCAGCCGCGTTTCAAAGAAGCCGTTCTTGCGCGCTTCCTTGTCCAGGCGCTCGAAGTGCCGGGAAAATTCCGCCCGGGTGAAGGCCTGTTTGCAGGCGTTCGCGAGGGCCACGTAGTTGGTCGAGTCCTGTTTCGCGGCAGCCTCCTGCGCCTCGCGGAGCCAAGTGAACTGCACTTCCCGGGCGACGCGATCGAGCAGCAGCGCGTCGCTCTGTAGCACGATGTCCTGCAGCTTTTGCGCGGCCAGCCGCTCGACCTCGGCCAGGGCAAGGGCGCGCGAAATGCGGCCCGCGTAGTACTCCGGCAGCGCCTTGGCAAGTCGCTCGTGCAGCGGATGGTCGATGCGCACGAGCGTCGGGAGGTCGAGGGCATCCTTGACCGCCGCCAGAAATTCCTTCTCGCCCGTGGCGGGATTGCCCTGCCAAAGAAGTCCGCCGCCGCGCCCGACGACGAAAGCCCAACAGCGTCGCTGTGGATCGTCTCCCACATAGGGCGAGCGGCTTTCAACAAAGGCTTCGAGGGCGATCGGGTGCCGCAACTGCAGCGATGTCGCGTTGGCACGCGCCACCTCGCGCTCGAGCTTGTCCGCAATGCCGATCGCGGCCAGTTGCCGATCCGAGTTCGCCGTAAGCAAGTCGCGAATCAGCGGCAGCGCTCGGCCCACTGCGTTGCCGTCGTCCCATGAAAACGTGTGCACGATGACCACGTGATCGTTCAACTCGGCCAGCGTCATGGCGCTGCGCGACATGGCGATGTCCGTTCCTGTGCGCACGACTTGCTGCTGAGTTCCCGGCGGCGGTGCGTCCACGGTCCACTGGCTGAACTTCAGCTCCGGGGCGGGCTGCGCGACCTCGGGCCGTGCGACCGGCGCTTCGATCGCTGCCCCGATCGGAGCCTTGGGCGCGGGTTCCTCCTGTGCGCGAACGGCGCTCGGCAGAACGGCAAAGACCAGGAGGAAGGATCGTGAGTCGAGTTTCATGGGGTTCATCTCGGGCAACGTTACGCGACAGATACCCAAAGCGTTGGCTCGGGTTTCCAGCGGTCGGAGAATTGACAGCGACGAAACGTCCGGCCTCGACGCGGGCGGCGGCGCGCGCTGCAATGGGCCCATGCGAAATCTCATTCTCGCCGCCTTGCTCGTTCTCGCTTCCGGATGCACTTCACTTCAGCCGGTGGAGCAAGGCGAGCCCAACATGCTCGCGGTTTGTCGCGCCCAGGAAATAGCCTGGAACAGCGGCGACATCGATGGATTCATGTCCGAGGGATACTGGATCTCACCCGAGATGACTTTCTTCTCCGGGGGCAGCGACACGCGCGGCTACGACGCAACATTGGCACGCTATCGCGAGCGCTACACACAGGGCGGTCGCGAAATGGGCGTGCTCGCTTTCACGGAATTGGAGTCCGTTCCCCTGGGCGAGCTCGCGGGCCTCGTGCGCGGCCGCTGGCGACTGACGTTCAAGGACGGCAAGACGGTCGAAGGCCTGTTCACCCTGGCCATGCGCAAACTCCCCGAGGGCTGGCGCATCGTCCACGATCACACCAGCGTCGCGTCCTGAGCGCTCGACCTCAGGCGCCGTCCATGCTGCCTTTGACGGGCACGGGCTTGATCGGCGAGCCCATGCCCTCGCTGGGCTCCGGCTCATGCAAGTAGTGACGCAACTCGCGCGTCATGTATTCGAACGCGTCGTCAACCGAATCCGTTCGGTAGAAAAGGCCGAGATCCTCTTCGTTGATCATCCCCCACTTCGCCATGGCTTCGAGGTTGATCACTTCATTCCAGTACTCGGTTCCAAAAAGGATGATCGGCAGCTTCTTCTTGATCTTCAGCGTCTGGATCAAGGTTGCGATCTCCATGAACTCATCGAGAGTGCCGAAACCGCCGGGCATGGCAACGATGCCTTTGGCAAGGTAAGCGAACCAATACTTGCGCATGAAGAAATAGTGGAACTCGAACGCCAAGCGGCGCGTGATCCACGGATTCACTTCCTGCTCGAAGGGCAGCGCGATGTTCAAGCCGATGTTGACGCCCTTGGCCTCGCTCGCGCCGCGGTTGGCGGCTTCCATGATGCCCGGGCCGCCGCCTGAGCAGATCACGAAACGCCGCTCCTCCTTCTCGCCGGGCTTCGGCGCGGCCCGCGTGTCGAGCGCCTTGGACCAGATCGTCAGGCGCTGGGCCAGTTCGCGCGTGCACTCGTAGTAGTGCGACATCTTCAGCGCACGCTCGGCCTTTTGGATGTCGCCTCCGTCCTTGCGCGCCGCCTCTAGCGCCGCTTCGGCTTTGTCGCGCGGCAAGATGCGCGCGGAACCGAACATCACGATCGTGTCGCGGACGTGCAAATCCTCGAAGCGCGACGCGGGCTCGATGTACTCGGAGAGGATGCGCAAGAGGCGCGCATCGGGGCTGGCCAGGAATGCCTCGTTCTTGTAGGCCTTCACGGCGCGAAAGCGCCCGGGTGCTTTTTCGTTGTTGGTCATGGCTGTTTCGGCGGACCGGAACGGCAGCGAATTTGTCGCTGCGCGGTGGAAGTCGAGTGATGAACCGACTGTTGTACCCACATGCGGCGCTCGGCGCACGGGATGAGCAGCGCCTCCCTGGCGCTGTGCGACATCGAGCGGTTCGGTCAGTGTGGCTATGCTCTTCGACATGACCATCCCGACGCTTGAGCGCCTGGAGTTTCCCGTGGCAGGCATGACCTGTCAGGCCTGCGCGCTGACGATCGAGAAGGCCCTGAAATCCGTGCCGGGCGTGGTCGAGGCGCGCGCCAATTTTGGATCGCGCAGCGCCACAGTGGTTCGCGAGCGTGGCCGGGCGAACTCCCCGGCAATTGCTGCCGCCGTAGCGCGCGTGGGATACAGCGTGCCCGGAGATCTCGACGCGCCCGATGCCGTCGCGACGGGATTCAAGTTCAGCGCTGACTCGGAGCAGGCAGCGCTCACGCGCGTCCGTCGCGACGCGTTGATCGCGGCGGTTTTCGGCGTGCCGGTGGTGCTGGCCCATCCCCTGGGATTGGACCCACAGCTCGCGCTGCTCCTGTCCGTACCCGTGCAGTTCATCGCCGGTGCAGGGATCCTCTCCGCCGGACTGCGAGCGGCCCTGCGCCTGGGTCCGGACATGAATTCCCTCGTGGCGCTGGGCAGTCTTGCGGCCTGGATCGCGGCCGCGGCGGAGACCTTGCGACCCGGATCGCTGCCGGGCGCTGGCGAACACCTGCACGCCGCCGCATTGATTCTCGCGTTTGTTTTGATTGGCCGCTGGCTGGAGGCGCGCGTGCGCTTGCGCGCTGGGGACGCGGTCAAGCGGCTCCTGGAGCTCGCTCCGGATCGTGTGCGCGTGCTGCGGCGCGGCGAGGAAGCCGAAGTCCCCCTGAGCGAAGTCAAGCCCGGCAACTTGGTCCTAGTGCGGCCCGGCGAGCGCATTCCGGTGGACGGTGAGATCTTCGACGGCCAGACATGGCTCGATGAATCGACTTGGACCGGCGAGAGCACGCCGGTGGCGCGCGGTGCGGGCGAGTTGATCCGCGCCGGATCGCTCAACGGTTCTGGCGCTATCTCCATGCGCGCCACGGGGATTGGCGCGAACTCGAGCCTCGGTCGCGTGGCCGCAGCCGTGCGCTCGGCCCAGGGTTCGCGCGCGCCTGTGCAGGATCTGGTCGATCGCATCAGCGGCGTGTTCGTGCCCGCCGTAGTCGCGATCGCCGCGCTGACACTGGGAGCGTGGTTCTGGTCAACGTCGAACTGGACCCAGGCCCTGGGACACATGGTCTCCGTGCTGGTGGTCGCCTGCCCCTGCGCCCTGGGACTCGCGACGCCCGCCGCGGTCATCGCCGCCGTGGGCCGCGGCGCGAGCGAGGGCGTGCTCGTGCGCAACGCAGGGGCGCTGCAGCGCCTGGTGGACGTCAGCTTTGTCGTGTTCGACAAAACCGGCACGCTGACCCTGGGACGGCCCGTGGTCGTGTCGGTCGAGACCCTGGATTTGTCCCGAGACGAGGCGCTGTCCTTGGCCGCAAGTGTCGAAGCGCGCAGCGAACAGCCCCTGGCGCGGGCGATTGAAAACGCCGCGCGCGCTCGCGACCTGCGACCGGAGCCCTTGGCCGACTTTCTCGCCACACCTGGTGCGGGCGTCGAGGCACGCATCGGCTCGCGCTCAGTTTTCGTCGGCAGTCGCGCGGCGGCACTGGGGCGAGCGAACAATCAAGCCGAGCTGGAGCGCATGCTCGCCGAGCCGATCGCCCGCGGAGAGACCACCGCCGTTTTGGTGGTTGACGGCCGTGCCCAGGCGGTCTTCGGATTCAGCGACGAGCTTCGCCCCGGTTCCGCCGCCGCGGTTGCGGGCCTGCGAGCGCTGGGCGTCGAGGTCATGATTCTCTCCGGGGACAACCAGATCGCCGTGAGCCACGTCGCCAGGCAATTGGGCGTCGAACGCGCGCGCGGCGCCCTGACACCCGAGGCCAAGGCCGAGGTCATCGCCGAACTCTGCAAGACCGGACGTGGAGTCGCCATGGTTGGCGATGGCGTCAACGACGCGCCGGCCCTGGCGCGCGCCGACGTGGGCATCGCCATGGGCGGCGGCGCGGATGTGGCGATCGAGGCGGCGGACTTCACAATTCTCGGCGCGAATCCCGGGCGCGTGCCGTTCTTGATCGCCCTCGGGCGGCGCGCCATGGGCACAGTGCACGTCAATTTGGCCTGGGCCTTCGGCTACAACTTGTTGGCGCTGCCCGCCGCGGCTGGCCTGTGGGAGCCGTGGTTCGGCTGGAGTCCGTCGCCAGCCCTGTCCGCCGCCGCCATGGCGGGGTCGAGCATCGCGGTGGTGCTCAACTCCTTGCGTCTGCGCAACGTGCGGCGGCGGTGAGGAGCCCCGACTACTCCTTCGGGTCGTCGAGGCGCTTCCTTGCCGCGCGGAAGCGTTCGTCGAGGTCCTTGGGGCGACGCTGCTCTTGCTCGAGCATCGAACCCAAGCGGTCCTCGCGCTCCTCGTCGCGCGCCTTGACCTTGCCGAAGGCCTGATTCCAATCGGCTTCGCCCATCACCGGCTTGCCGGTCTCGTCGAGCTTGGTCTTGGCCCGCGCCTGCATCACCTTTTGGGTCCGCAGGTCGATGGTCAGGCGGTTGGTGCAGCAAGGGCAGACGACCTCGATCTGTTTGGTCTCCATGGCACGCCTACCTTAATGCCCTGGACCGATCCGAGCACCGGGATGGGCTCCTCCGCCCTCCGTGGGCTCGGGAATGGGAGCCCCGGGGCCCCGAGGATCATTTTTTTTCGGGATTCCGGCACAACTCCGGCTGGAGTCTCGTCTAGCAATTACAGCTTCGTCATGGATCCCCGAGCAAGCCAAGAACTGAGCATCCGCGCCATCGAACGCCGACGCGACCGCGCGCTGACGGTCGTGCTTTGGGGGGTCTTCGCCGCCCTGCTGCTCCTGATCAGCCGCTGACCCCGCCGGGACCCGATCGTCGGGCGGCGGGCTTTCCGGCCACCACGACCTGGAAGGAGAGGATGCGCAGGAAGCGCGTGGAGCAAATCCAGCGGTCGAATTTCAGGAAGGCGCGCACGAGGGCGGCGTTGCCGGGGACGAAGCGCAGGATCCCCAGGTGGTCGGGGAAGCCCGCGAACATGTAGGCCAGGACCCCATAGCGGCCCGCGTAGGTGACCTCGAAGCCGGCGCGCTCGTAGAGCTCGATCAGGCCGTCCTTGGTGAACCCCTGGTCACCCAGGTCAAAGTGCGGGCTGAAGCGGTAGAGCAGATAGCGCGCGAAGCGGATCACGAAGTTGTCGTTGCAGGGCTCGCTCATGATCAGCACGCCGTCGGAGGACAGCGCGCGCCTGCAATTCTCGAGGAAACGGATGTGATCGCGAGTGTGGTGCAGGCTGCCCTTGCAGAACACGGTGTCGAAGGAGCCGTCGCGAAAGGGCAGCTTTTCGGCGTCCGCGGTCACGAGCCGTGCCCCGGGAACATATTGCTCGCTGACCAAGAGCATCGCGTGGCTGATGTCGAGGCCCACTGCGCCGGGGCGCAGCTGCTCGAGTTCCGCCAAGAAGAAACCGGTGCCGCAGCCAAGGTCGAGCACGCGCCTGGCGCCCGCGGGCATCAGGTTGAGCATGCAGGCGTGCCAGTCCTGCTGGAACAGGCGCGAGAACTCGAAGCTGTAACGGTAGGCGTAGCGCGGGGCGAGGGCGCGGTGCAGCTCGATCTGCGCCGTAGCGTTGTCGGTCGTGGTCGGGCTCGGCTGCATGGAGGGAGGCGCGCCCGCCGGGTCAGGAAACTCGCGGGGAAGCCCTAGAGACTACCCCACCGACGGTCCGTCCGACCCGCCGTTGTTGCGACCGCTGCCCGCGCCGGACACGCGCCGCTTTGGCATCCAACCCATGGCGAGATGTCCAAGAACCCCAAGCACCACGGTCGAGGCCAGCTGCGCCAGGTGTACGCCAAGGCCCGTGGAGAGGGCCAGGTCCCTGGGCACGCCAAGCAGACCAAATCCCAGGACCCAGCCGCCCTCCTGGGTGCCGAAGCCGGCGAAGGAATTGATCGGCAGAAGATTGGTCAGGACAGCGAGGCTCGAGCCAAAGGCTGCTCCGGAAATTCCAAGGTCCCCGTCGAGGCCAAAGCCGCGCGCCAGGATCCCGTAGAAAGCGAAAATGCCGAGCCACATCAAAAGCGACTGCGCCGCCGCGATCCACAGCGTTCGCCCGGCCGGCGCCAGGCGCAGCGCGAGGCTGAGCTCCTCCACGCGCGCGAGGATCTTCGCGCCCCATTTCCCGCGCCCCGCGCCCACCGCCCGCGCGAACCTAGCGACAGCGCGCAAGAGAATGTCGCTGCGAGAACTGAGCAGCATCAACAACAGCGACGCAAACAAAAGTGCTGCCGCGAGGCCGTACAACCACGGCGGGAGTTCCGCGCCGCGCGTGGACATCAAGTAAAGCGTCGCGACTGCCAGCCAGAAACACAGGGTCGCGAGGTCCAGGAGGCGCGACACGAACAGCGCCGCCAATCCAGCGGCCGTGGACACGGCGCAACAGGAGCGCAAATACACGACCAGCGTCATCTCGCCGGTCTTGGCAGGCAGCACATAGGCGGCGAGATTGTGTGCCGCGCTGATGGCGAGCATCGCGCCATGGGCCGGGCGCTGAGCTTGGGGCAAGAGCACGCGAAAGCGCTGGCTGCGCACGACGTAGATCGCAAGGTGCACCGCGAAGGCCTCGAGGGCCACGAGCGGCGAGAGCCGCGCCCAGGTGGACCACAGTTCGCCGGGCTTCAGGCCCGACCAGTGGAACAGGGCCCAGAGCACGAAGAGTCCCAGGGCCGTGGACAGCGCGAGCCGCCCCAGGCGCCGCGACCAGGGAACGGATTCGCTAGCCGGCGAGGTCTCGCTGCCTTCGCTCAGGGGAATTCGACGTGCGTGCCGCCGGTGTCCTCGGCCAGCCAGCGCAGGATCTCGAACGATCCGCCGACCGCGATCGAGTTGATCACGATCTGGCGCTGCTCATTCCACTGGCGCACGTGCTCGCGGATCGCGCCGGGGTCGATGACGTCGCCAACCGACGGCTCGCCGTCTGAGAGCACGAAAATCGTGTCCACGTCCTTGTCCTGGAACGCCTCGCGCAAGGCGCCGTACAAGTTCGTGCCGCCGCCCGCTCCGAGTTTGTCCACGTAGCTCTTCGCTTCCTCGCGATTGACACCCTTGGCGTCGGCGATGCCCTCGGACAACCAGCGCTCGACGTCAGAAGAAAAGACCACCAAGTTGAACAGGCTCTTGGGCTCCAGGGCGTCGATGCACTTCGTCAGCTCGCGCTTGGCGACCGTGATGCGCGGCTCGCCGCTCTTGCCAACGTATTCGTCGCGGGTCAGCTCGTTCATCGAGCCCGACACGTCGAGGATGAAGATCACGCGGTGGGACTTGATGCGGATACCGAAGAAGGTCGCCTTCGAGATCTGCTTGAGCCGGCGCGCAGCTTCATCGGCCTCGCGCTTGGCGAGTTCGACTTCGCCGATCGGTTCAAAGCCAGCGGAGTTCTTTTCCCACCAGCCTTTCCACGCCAGCGCCTGGGTGTAGAACGGTTGGCCCGACAAACGCCACAGTGACTGGCCGAATTCCACGAGCATGCGGCCTTCCTCCTGCTGCATGCGCGCGATCAGCGTCCCGACGATTTCCGCGGTGCGGACGTGTTCCAGGGCCTGCAGCGCCGCAAGGCGTGCCGACCAGTCCGCCGAATCGAGAGCCTTGAGCAACTCGGGCACGTTTTTCTGCTTGCCCAGTTGCAGGATCGCGGCCACGCGCACTTCGAGCTTGTCGCTGGTCGTGAATCCGATCAGGCGCTTCTGCCACTCGACATCGCCGGCGTGGATCAAACTCAGTGCGTCGATCACGGCCGTGATGAACGCGGCGTCCTTGGCCTTGGCCAAGGAAGCATCGAGGTCCGCGACCGCGGCCTTCGCCATGCGCGCGCCGAGCGCTTCCGCCGCTGCGGCGGCCACGTCGCGATCTTCGTTGCCGAGCAGCTTGACGATGTTCTTGTCGAGCTTCTCGTCCTTGACGTTGCGGACGGCGCGCAGGGCGAAGAGTTGCAACTGTCCCTTGCCCTTGCCGATCAGCTTGACGACTTTTGCGTCCACGGCCGGGTCCTTCAGCTCCGCGATCATGTCGGCGGTGGCGAAGGCCAGGTCCAGCGGCGTGGTGACCTTGTCGCAGTCGTCGATGAACTTCGCCGTGATCTTCGCGCCTTGCTCCTCGAACAGAATCTGCGCGGCAAGGATGCGGTTGAGACTTTTCTCGGTCGTGTCCTTGTAGACGTCCGCGGCCACGGTGGCGGCCTCGCGCGCCTTGCGCCGCGAAAGCTCCTTCAGTGCGATGCGCCGCAACCCGTCCTTGCGCAGATCCGACGGGTCCTTCTCCTTGTCCTTGGCGGTTTCCACCAACTTCGAGGTCTCGAGCTTCGCCGCGACTTGGTCCAGGGCCATCTCACGCACACGCGGCAACGGATGCAGCGCGAGCTCAGGCTCCTCGCCCTTGGCGGGCTTCTTCTTGGCGCCCTTGGTCTCGGTGCCGAATTCGAATTCCTTCTGGTACCAGGGCTGGTCGGCCTCGCTCGCCATGGCGACGTGCATGCGCATCGCGTGTTCGCGCACGGCGTCCTCGCTCGGCGAATCGACAATCAACTGCAGGAAGTGCTTGCCCAGATTCTTGCACTTGCCCAGGGCCTCGATCGCGCCGTCGCGCAACTCAGGCTCGTTGGCGCCGGTGGCGACGTCGGACAATTTTTGCAGCGCCGGCTGCTCCGCGTCCGCAACGCCGTCAAAGGCGGGCAGCGCGCGCAGGATCTCCAGGCGCATGTACAGGCTCGCCATGGAACCGTAGGCGTCCAGCAAGCCCGACATCGCGTCGCGCGTGCCCATGGCGGACAATTTCCGGATCAGTTCGGGATCCGCCTCGTCGCGCTTGGACTTGAGCTCCGCGGCCACCGTCGCTGCGTCCTGGGGCGCGAGCGAATGGGCCAGGGGCGCCAGGGCGGCGAAGAGACACAGGAGCGAAGCGAGCACGATTTTCTTCATGGCGAAGTCCTCTCCGCGGCTGAACAGACCCTCAGAGCCGCGAGCGTTTCTCGATCAGGTCGGCCAGCAGTCCAACCGACAGAACTTGAACCCAGAGCACGAACAGCAGAACCGTCTTGTCCCCGAGGTTGGCCGGACTCTCGACAAACAGGTCGTAGTACAGCGACCCGAGGAGTGCCAGCAGGATCACGCCCGCCACGGGGTAGAACACCTTCAGCGGGTTGAAGTACACGACCGTGCGGATGATCAACGCTGTGAAGCCCAGGGTGTCCTTGAAAGGCCGGATTTTCGAGCGGCCGTGGCGCTGGGCGTAGTTGACGCTGACGTAGTCCACGCGATGGCCGTTGGTCAGCGCCGCGAGCGTGATCGTGGTCGTGAACGAAAACCCCTGGGGCAGGATCGGCCGGTAGGCGAGCACCAGTTCGCGGCGGAACGCGCGCAGGCCGCTGTTCAGATCCGGGATCGGCGTCCCGGCGAGGAACGACGCGAGCCGGCGCAGGAACGCCTTCGCCGGCTTGCGAATCATAGGAATGTGAACGGCCTCCCCCAGGCGCGCGCCGACGGCCATCTCAGCTCCGTCGTCGATGCAGCGCAGAAGATCGACGATGCGATCCTCCGGGTAGGTGCCATCCGCATCGGTGATCACGACCACGCGGTGCTTCGAGTGTGTGAAGCCGGTCTTCAGCGCGGCGCCGTAGCCCTGGTTCGCCGCGTGGGTCACGACGCGCAGGTTGGGGATGCGCGCTTGAATTGCCTTCAGCGCGGCCGCGGTTCCATCTTGGGATCCGTCGTTGACCGCCAGAATCTCAACCGGCGCGCCGAGGTCCAGCTTGGCGAGCCGTTCGAGCACGCCCTCGACGCCCTTCTCTTCGTTGTAGACCGGCACCACGATCGTGACACCGAGAGCAGTCAGCGGCGCCTGTGGATCCTCGTGCAGCAGGGCGGGCGTCGTCATCATGGTTGGACGGGGAGCATACCCGCGGCCGGTTCCCATGGAACAGCCGATTCGTCCGGTCAGTTGGCGAAGGCCAGAACTTTCCGGGCCATTCCGGTCAAGGCGAGCTGGCTCTCCGCGCGCGGCCGGAGCCACGCGAAGTGCGCCGGCAATCGGGCGCGCTTGGCGAGGGTCGCTTCGCGCACGCTCACGTCGATTCGGTGGCGCGTGATCGAGTGGCGCACGCGCCCAACCTCGCGGCCAGGGGTGAACAGGCCGGCGGGTTGCCAGCGCGCGCGGAACAGGCCGGTAGCCGGTCCGATTTCGCGCGTGGGCAGCTCCCAAAGCCCGGCCATGCGCGCGGCGTCCTCCGGGCGCTGTTCGATCAGCCAAGATCCGCCTCGGCGCACGATCAGGACCTCGAGCTCAACGTCGAGCACCGCGGGCCGCGCCTTGGGTCGCGGCAGCTCCGTGACGCGACCTGCGATCCGCGCTGCGCAGTGAGTCGCGAGGACGCATTCCTCGCACCTTGGAGCGCGGGGCGTGCACACCAGTGCGCCGAATTCCATCAGCGCTTGATTCCAATCGCCGGGGCTCTGGCTGCGCGGCAGGAGTTCGCGCGCCAAGTCCCACAGTCGCCGCTCGGATTTCGGAGTGCCGAGGCAATCGTCGATGGCGAAGAGCCGCGAGAACACGCGCGCTACGTTGCCGTCGATCAGGGGCTCGCGCTGGTCGAAAGCGATCGAGAGCACCGCGCCCGCGGTGTAGGGCCCGATGCCGGGCAAGTCGAGCACGCTCTCGCGCTCGCGCGGAAATTCGCCGCCGTGCTTTTCGACGATCGCGCGCGCGGCCTCGCGCAAACTTCGGGCGCGGCGGTAGTAGCCTAGTCCGCTCCAGGCGGCGAGCACGTCCTCCTCGCGCGCCGCTGCGAGGCCTGCGATGTTCGGAAAGCGCTGCAGGAACTTCGGCCAGTAATCGAGCACCGTCTCGACGCGCGTCTGCTGCAGCATCGCTTCGGAAATCCAGATTCCGTAGGGATCCCGCGTGCGCCGCCAGGGCAAGTCGCGCCGGTTCGCGCGGTACCAGGCGAGCAGGGACTTGCGCAGGGCAGCGTGGCTCAAGGCAATCCTGCGGCGAGGCGCAGATGGAAATAGACCTCGCGCGGCTCGACTTTGAAACCGAGGGCTTCCAAATTACTGGGCTCGCACGAGTCGGAAATCATCAGCCAACCGAATGCCCCGGCGAATCCAAACCAGCCGCGGTCGTCCGGAGGATAGCGAAATCGAAGAACCGTCCCGTCATAGGACAGGACTGAATTCAACTCTGACCAGGCCACCTCAGGGTGCGCGGAGACGAGGGACTGACGAAAGCGCTCCGCGTAGTCGGCGGAGACATGGGCTGAGTAGACGAGTGCATCGTTCTGCAGCGACCAGAGGCGGTGTCCGGACTTCTTGGCCCGGGCCATGAGCTTCGTCGTCGCCGCGTCTTGGGTCGGTTCAGAGGGGACCACTTCCCATGTCGCGACCCACGCGGACGCACCCTCAATCATGAACCGCCTCCACAAACTGTGAGCGCCATTTTCGTCTTCGACGAGCCGCGCTTCGAGCACGCGCACGCCGCTCGAACCGTCGTTCCCCACGGATTCACGAATCAGTTGATCGAGGTCCCACGACAGCCATCCCCCTCCCGCCGGATACTGCGGCTTGCCGTCGAGAACCGCCTGCAGTTGCTCGCCCGCGCCTTCGCCCCACTGATCGAACCCGTGGCTGACTTCGACCAATTCAATGGTGTCGCGGTATGTGTCGATGCGGGCGAACAATTCCGAATGCCGCGAACTGAACGCCGGAGCCTCGAACAAGGTGGCGCAGGACGACAGCGAGACGACCAGAGCGGCGCAGGAAATTAGCGCGAAGAGCTTCATGCCGGTCCTCCGGCGAGCGAGCGTAACACCCGGCGGCAACCGCGGTGAGCTAACACCGATGCTGGACTGGAGTCGCGTGCGGAGCGGACCCAACACCGGCGAATTCACCTGACTCCGCACCGGGTCACTCGCTACACAGTGTCCATGGCAGCCCCCACAGCGCTCCCCGCCGCGTCAAACGCGCGCGCCTGGTGGACCGTGGCGGTGCTGACCGTCGCCTACACCTTCGCCTTCATCGATCGGCAGGTGATCTACCTGCTGGTGACGCCGATCCGCGCCGACCTTGGGATCAGCGACACGCAGATGAGCCTTTTGATGGGCCTGTCGTTTGCGCTGTTCTACACGTTGTTCGGCGTGTTGATCGGCCCCCTGGCGGATCGCACCTCGCGCCGCGGTCTGGCTGCGGGCGGATTCGTGTTGTGGAGCGCCATGACCGCAGCCTGCGGCGCTGCGCGCAGTTTCGGCGGCCTGTTCATGGCGCGCCTGGGCGTCGGTGTCGGCGAAGCCGCGCTGTCGCCCGCGGCCTACTCGATGATCGCCGACGAGTTCCCGCGCGAGCGGCGCTCCACAGCGCTCGGCGTGTACTCCAGCGGCATCTACATCGGCTCGAGTCTCGCGACCTATCTTGGCGGAGCCCTGGTACAGGGCGTGAGCGACGGACGCGCCCTGGCCCTGCCGATCTTCGGCACCGTGCAACCATGGCAAGCCGTCTTCGTGCTCCTGGGCGTGACGGGAATTGTGCTCGCAGCGCTGTTCCTAACGGTGCGCGAGCCTCCGCGGCGCGCGCCCGCGACCCGGGAACCGTTCCGCGCAGTGCTCGCCCACTACCGCGCCAACGCGAAGTTCCTCTGGACCCACCACGGGGGCTTCGCCCTGCTTTCACTCGCCGGTTACGCCAGCGCTGCCTGGATTCCGACGCTGCTCGAGCGCCGCCACGGCTGGAGTCCGTCGAAAATCGGCGAGGTCTACGGACCGATCATCGCCATCGCCGGCATCACCGGCGTCATCGCCGGCGGGCGAATCGCGGACGTGCTCAAGCGCCGCGGCAAATCGGACGCGAACATGCGCGTGGGGCTGGCTGCTGCGCTTTTGTGCGCACCCCTGGGGCTCGCTTTCCCCCTGGTGTCGGACTCGCGCCTGTGCGCAGGGCTTCTTTTCCTGTTCTACCTGGCCTCGAGCCTGCCCTGGGGCGTCGCCGCGGCGGCCCTGGCGGACACGGTGCCCGACCGATTGCGCGGCCAGGCGTCGGCGATCTACCTGTTCGCGATCAACGCCGTCGGCGCACTGGGACCGACCGCGATCGCACTGGTGACCGACGAGGTCTTCGAACGCGACAGCGCCATATACCTGTCGCTGGCCTGGGTCGTCCCAATCGTCGAAGTGGCCGCGGCCCTCGTGCTCTATTCTGGCCTGCGCGCATACCGCGCCAGCGCAGAACGCTCGGACGCGTCGCGCTGGTAGTCTCTGCGATCATGATGCGATCGGGGTGGCAGGGATGGCGCGAATTCTGCGTCGGCGGCGTCGGCGGAGCGCTGCTGTCGATCGCGCGGCCACCGGCGGGAATCGCGCTCGAGGAGTGGATGACTCCCACGGGAGAGCGCCAGGCCCTGTGGCGCGCGGGAGCCCTGATCGTGGTCGCCCTGGGCTGGATCGCCCGGCGACCGCGCGCGGAGAGCGCGCGTTTTCCGGCCCTTGAGATCGCCCTCGGCAGCGCAGCGGGCTTCGCGATCCACGGGCTCGTGTTCGCGGATCTGGCGGTCTTCGACGCCACCTGGAAATGGGGACTGGCCCTGGTGGCTGGGCTGGTCGCGATGCTGGCGCTGGGATCGGGCGAGCCCGATGCGCGCGAGCCCGATGCGCGCGAGTCAGGGGCGCGCGAGTCAGGGGCGCGCGAGTCCGTGGCCGCGACGCCACTGGCACAACGCTTCACCCTGGCACTGTGCGGCGGCGGGCTGGCACTGGTTTTCTCCGCGCTCAGCTCGCGGCTTTGCCTCCTCGGCGCGGGCACACGCGCGGACGAGACCATCTTCGGCGCCACGGCATTGATCCTCTTCGCAGTCGGTGTCTTCGCCTTCGCCCCGCTGTTGCGGCGCCTGGAACTCGCGCCGACGTGGTTCGCCCTGGGACTTTGCGCGGCGGCGCTGTTCGCCCTGCCATCGCTGGAGTTCCTCGGAACGCTCGCCATGCCGCGGGCCTACCTCGACCTGCTGTCGCGCTTTGGGCTGGACACTTCGATGCGCGGATCCTTGACCTGCGACGGGCTCTTGGCCCTGCGGGTGTTCGCACTGCCCGCGCTCTGCGCCGGTGCGGCCTTTGCGGCACTGCGCAGCGCGTCGAGCCTGGGCTGGGCCATGCTCGGCGCGGCGGTCGCGGTCATCCTGCAGCCCCATTGGCTCGGAGGCTTCGACGCGAGCACGGTCGAAGCTGTGGCGATCCAAGGATCAGAACGCGCGGCCCACGGCGCGGAAATCGCGGCCCTCGGCGCGCTGCTCACGGCCGTCGTCGGGGCCAGCGGAGCCTGGAGATCGAGCCTTGTGATCGCCCTCGGGTCCGGAGCCTGCCTGCTCCTGGCGCGAACTGCTCAGCCACCCCCCGTGCTGCCACTGTCCCCCTGGGGAAAAATCCCACCGCGTGTGGAGTGGATTCGCGAGACCCCCGAGGGCCTGCTCACCGTGGAACTGCAAGGCGGCCGCGGGCGGGTCGTCACCCTCGATCGGCGACTCTTGACCCCGACGGTTGAGGATCTGCCCGCGGACGAACTGCGCTGGCGCTGCGCGCTGGAGCAGCGCGAAGCTTTGATGCTTCTCGGCTGGCTAACGCCGGAGCGTGCGCTGCTGCTGAGCGTCCTGGGAGTCACCTCGGTCCAGCAGGTCACGCCTTGGCCCGAGCTGGAATCCGACGTCCTTGCGCTGCTGCTTGGGGGCTCCGACCTGCCTGTGGGTCTGCTGCTCGACCGAGACGGGATGCGTTGGCGCGCCACGGACATCGCCACGGTGGGCTCGTCGTGCATGATCGTCGGCCCGCCCGTGGAGGTGGCAGCTCGCGCGACGGCCTGCGTCGAAGATCGCCTTTGCGCACTTGGGTGGATTTTCGCCCACGGCGACAGCGCCCAGGTTCCGTGGGGCGGAGGGTCTCTTTTCGCCACTGAGCAAGTCATCGCGTCCTGCACACACATCGAGGACCTCTGCTTTGCAGTGTGCGATTCGCCAAGCGTCGATTGGCGCGGACGACAGCCCGCGGGCAGCAGGGCGCTTTTTGGGACCTTGGCGCAGGTGCTCCGCTCGCTGCCGGAACGCGAGCGGGCGGCCCGGGTCGCCGGGGCGGAACGGCTGGCGCGCGGCGGCACGGGCGCAGCAGCTCGCGCCGCGGCGCTGATCGCCGCCGCTCAGGTGCCGAGCAGCCCGTTCGAGTCACGGGCCCAACGCACGGAGCTGGACTCCACGGCACTGGAACTGCTGCGAGTCTCGGGCCTCGCCGCTGAGCCCGCAGGATTCGAACGTCAGCTCGACGAGTCCGTGGCGGACGTGCTCGAGGGCCGGCGCGACCTCGATGGGCTCGACAGCTTCGCCCGCCCCCTGGCTGACGCCCATCCCACCTGGCCCCGGCTCCAACGCTCCGCGGCTCGAGCAGATTGGGAATTCCTAGATTGGGCCTCCTGCGCGAGTCGACTCGAGCGAGTCGTGCAGTCCACACCCTATGACCTCCAGGCGCGACTTTGGCTCAGCGACTCGCTTCTGAGGGCAGGTGAGTCCAGCGCAGCCCTGCAGGCCGCCCTGGACCTGCTCGCGATCCAGCCAGGGCGATTCGACGCCGAGCGCCTGCGCGCCATCGCCGCCGTGCGCGCCGGCGATCCGCGCAGCGGGAGCTGGCTCACTCCCCTGCTGCGTGAGCACCCTGAGGACCCCGAGCTCGCGATCCACGCTCGACCGGGACCGTACCCACCCATGACGGCACCCCTGTCCGTCCCCGGCGAGCTCGCTCCATCCGCCGACCACTGACCTCAAGTTTGGAGGAACTTGGCCGGCGCGCGGGCTGTCTAAGGTCTGCGGCCCTCACCGACCGGCCTAAACTGGGCCCGGGCGGGGTGGCCCCGGTTTCGTCCTGGTACTGTTATTGTGGGTGCGATTGCCACCCATCGCGGATGACCCTTGCCTCGGGCCCCAAGTCCAGAGCGCACTCACTGACGTCCCAAGGAACCTCACCATGCTTTTTCGCGTTCCCCGCCTCCTGACTGCCCTGGCTCTGGTCGCCGCCACCAGCGTCGGCCTGGCACAAATCATCCGCCTCGACCTGCCGCAGATGGTCGCCCAGACCGACGACGCGGTGTTGGGCACGATCACCGCGTCCAAGGTCTTCCGCACCGACGGCTTCAAGGAAGGTCAGGTTCAGGAGTTGTATTTCACGACCCTGACGATCACCGGCCGCTCGCTCTCGAATGATCAGCCCCTGACGGTGGACGTGACTTTCCCCGGCGGACTGATTTCGCCGACCGTAGGCGCGCACAACTCCGAGGCGCCGGCCGTGGCGGACACCAAGGTGGGCAACCGCGTGGTCGCGTTCTTCCGGCATGTCGAGGACCTCGGCAACGGGCTCGCCTGCAACGCCCTGTACACCAGTCATGGCGGCCTCTACCGCGTGTACACGCAGCGCGGCACCGATGTCGTGCAGGGGCGCGGCGCGGGCTACGCGATTTCCTCGAACTGGACGCTCGAGAGCCTCGACGCCGAGATCTCGCGCCTGAAGGCCGAAGGGAAGCGCTAGGAGCCCACCATGAAATTCACCCAGTACGTACTCCCGGTCGCAGTGCTCGGCACCACGGCGCTGTTCTTCGGCGCTTCAAATCTCTCCGCGTACACCTTCGACGGCAACATCCTGAGTCTGAACGAGCGCGATTTCCGCGTGTTCAACAACTTCACGGACGCGAACGCCAACAACAACACAGTCCCGAGCCCCAACTACCTCGGCTCGCTCGGTGCGGTGCAAGCACTGTGGAAGGGCACGGCCGAGTGGGACTCCGAGCCTGTGGGCAGCGGCACCGGGGATCCCACCCAAGCACAGCTCGGTTCGGGCGGCGCGAACTTCGACGCCTACTTCGCCGGCCTGGCGACCTCCTCGGGTGTCATCGGGCAGAACATCATGTCCGAGCTCGCCGGCTCGAACGGCGGCGTGCTGGCCTTCACGGAATTGCCCGGCTCGCCCGGCGGGTGGCGCATCCTGTACTACTCGACTTGGGACTGGCACGACGGCCCGAGTTTCATCGGTGGCGGCGGCAGTTCCTTCGACCTGCAGGGCATCACCACCCACGAGTACGGCCACGCGCTCGGCCTGGGACACTCGGCGTCAGCGGGCGCGACGATGGAAGCATCTGCTGCCGCGGTCGACGTTTCCCTGCGTTCGATCGAGGCCGACGACATCGCCGGCGTCCAGGCGCTCTACGGAGTCAAGTCTGCGTCCAAGCTGCACACAACCAGCTTCATCGGCAACGGCAAACCGATCCGCATCACGGGGACGAACTTCCCCGCGATGAACAACGAGGTTTGGTTCACTTCCAAGTTGCCGACCGCCGCGGCGACAGTGCTGCCGATCAAGGTGACCGGGCTCCTTTCGACCGGCACGACGATCGATGTCAACGTCCCGGCAACCGCGGGTCTCGGATCGTTGCACGTGCGCGATGGCAACGCCTTCGCGTACTTGGCGCTTTCGAATCCACTGAACTACGATCCGTCCCTCTGCCCCCCGGCGACCCCGTATTGCGTCGGCAAGCTGAACTCTGCGGGGTTCGTTCCGAGCATCACATTCTCGGGCTCGAACAGCCTGATCATCAGCGGCGGCACGATCACGATCGAGTGCAACGACGGCGTGCCGAATAAGCCCGGCCTTTTCCTGTCCAGCGACAATGGCCCGGCGGCAACGCCCTTCCAGGGTGGCACGCTGTGTCTTGCGCCGCCGATCGTGCGCAGCCCGCCGTTCGTGTTCGACATTTTCGGCTATGCCTCGCGACCGGTGACGTTCGGCGCATTCGAGGTCGGCAGCTACCGCTACTTCCAGGCATGGTCGCGCGACCCGCAAGCACCCGGTGGAATTCCGGTGGGCCTGTCGAACGCCAGCGAACTGAAGTTCTGTCCGTAGAGCACGGACAACTTTTTTGACCCAGCGATCGGCATGGCGCCTCGGGCGACCTGCCGATCGCTTTTTTGTTCGCCGCTGATTTCTCGCACAATCCAAGCATGAGTGCGACGCCGCGCGCCTGGATCCTCAACCTCGACGCTGAGCATGAACTCAGCGCGAAGCTGCGCTACGCGCCGACTCTGCACGTAAGAGCCCTGGTGGCACGCGAGAGCCAGCAGCTCTTGGGCCAACTGGTCGCTGACCACGACGTCGTGATCACCGAGGAACTTCTGGCCCAGGGCGGTGCGGCGGCGGAACGCGCGCAGGGCCTCGTGGGCCTGGCGTGGAGTCCGACTCCGCGGGCCCTCGCGCTGCTGCGCGCGGCCGGCGCCGAGCCGATCGACGCTCCGCCCGTGGAAGTCTTGCGCAGGGTCAACGCGCGCGAATTCGCGGCGCGATTGCGCCAGCCCCTGGCGCGCGGGAGTTTCGAAAAACACGTTGTCGATGCGCTGCCCCTGGCCGTTGAGCAGATCGCACAGGCCGCGGCAGACGGCTGGCTCGTGCGCCGCACGTTCGGTGCCGCCGGACGCGGTCGGCGCCGCATCGCCAGCGGCGCGCCGTCAGAAAATGAACTCGCTTGGATCGAGGCCTCCCTGCGCATCGGCCCCTTGGTGATCGAACCATTTGTGCACGTCACCGACGAGTTCACGCGCTCGGCCTGGGTCGATCGCGACGGCCTGACGGTCATTTCGCCGCCGTGTTTTCAGGCTACGGACGAGCACGGCGCCTGGACACGCACGCAGCGAGCGGAGCGCGGCGCGGTCTCGCGCGAGGACGACGCGCGCCTGGAGGAGACCGTGGAGATCGTCGGACGCGCCTTGGCCAAGGCCGGCTACTTCGGGCCATTCGGCATCGATGCTTACCGCCATCGCGCGGCTGGTGGCGCGGGCAGCGTGCTCAATCCGCTGAGCGAGATCAACGCGCGTTTCACCATGGATTGGGCGACCGCCATGGTCCAGCGCGCCGAGTCGGGTGAGGCGGTGCTGCGTGTGGAAGAGTTGGCGCGGCGCTCGGGCCTGCTGAGCAGCGCCTAGCAGTCCGTTGAAGAAGTCCCCGCGCGAGGCAAGGCGTGCGAAGGCGGAGCAAGGCGTGCGACGCCGCGGCGCCGAAGCACGTCGTGCCGTAGTAGGGACTTTTTCAACGGGCTGCTAGCGCGCGCCGACGATTGCGTGTCGAAGCATGTGACCGCCGCCCACGGGCTTCGGCGGCGGAGACGGACTGTCGGTCGGCTTGGGGGGCGGCAAGCGCAAGATCGTCCGGCGCGATTCGTCGAGCTTGCGCAGGGACTCCAGCGCTGGCGCGAGGTCCAATTTGAACGCCTCGGGCACGGCGCCGATCTGCGCTCCCAGGGCTGCGTCGACGCACAGGCGCGCCAGGGTGCCGAGGCCCTCGGGCGTGGGATGCAACTCGTCGCTCTGCATCAGCCGCCGCCGCGAAGCGGGAGCCTTGAACTCAACTCCGCCAAGGGTCAGCGCCTCGCCCGCGCGCAGCGAGTCGAGGTACTCGGGCATCGGCACGAACACAACGTTGCGGCGCTTGGCGGCCCAGAGATCAATGCGCGCGTTGAGCATCACCAGCGCTGCCTTCGAGGGCATCTGCGTCGGCATCAACATCTTGCCGACCGCCGGCGACATGTCTGGCAGGCGACTGACGATCAGCGGGCACTTCAGGGCCTCGAGGAGTTCCAGGCCAAGTTCCATTTGCTCGAGGCGCTGCTCGTCGCCGCCCAGCTCGCCGTAGCCGAACCAGAACAGAAAATCAGCGCCGATCACCAGGGTCGGATCGAGGGCAGCGGCGCGCGAGATTTGCTCCTCGCCCAGGGCCACGGGTTCGAGGAACAGGCGCTCGTCGGCGAAACTAACGGGTGTGGTGTGTTCAATCGCGATCTGCGCCTCGAACGCGTCCGCCAGGTTGACTTTCAGCTTGAACCCCGCGGAGGCGCTGGCGCCGATGACCGCGACCCGGCTGAGCAACGCTGGCCGCGCCGCGGGCGCAGGAGACTGTGCGGGATCGCCACCCTGCAGTGCGGAAATGACACAAAGGACGAGGCCGGTGCAGATCATGGAGCAAGGCTAACGGACGGTCTCAGTGAAGGCAGGCGGAAGGGCTGCGTTCGCAGGAAATCTCCCAGGGCGAGCCGAACTGGTCGACGAGTACGCCAAAGCCAGGGGACCAAAACGTCTTTTGGAAGGGGAATCGGATCTCACCATCGCGTGCAAGTTCCATAAACACCCGCTTCGCCTCGCTTAAGTCATCGAAGGAAAGCAGGACAGAGAAGCCTTGAGGTCTTCGATAATCAGGGGGGAGCACATCGGCGCCTGCCAGCTCGGTGCCGTCGAGAACCAGCGTTGCGTGGATGATGCGATCGTGCCACTTAGATTCGGTTTGAGCTGCCATCGGCGAGTCGCCGTAGGTGAACACTCTCAGCTCGCCACCGAGCAGTTGCTGGTAGCGCGTGAAAGCAGCCCTGCACTGGCCGTCGAACTGAAGATGAGGCGTGATCTGCATTGGGCGGGCTCTTTGCCAATCGGCTTCAGCGGCTGCTTGGAAATCACGACTCCAAGGGCGGGTCAGTGATCGCACCGAGCGCGAGCGAGCGGCCAGTGAGTGTCAGGCGGTGCGAGCGCGGCGCGGTACGCAGGGACACGCAGAACGCCTCCGGCATGGAAGAACGCTGAGATCATCGCCCACCGCCGTACGAAGGCGCAACCGCCCGCTTGGGCGAGCGCGGCAGGACCGGATGAGCCCGATTCCAGGGCCAGGAGGCCACACGTCGCCCGGGCCGCGGCATGAACACGGTCATGGTCGGGTCCTCGGCTTGAGGACGGCGGGTCTCCCGTTCGAGTTCAGACGGCACGCGCGTTGCTGTTCCGACCCAGCTCCGATACATGTTGCCCATGGGAGAGCCCGAGCACGACGTGAGTTCCGCCGAGAGCCTGCCCCTGGCGCGGCGGATCCTGGTCCTTGGGCTCTTGGGATTGGCGATCGCCGGGGCGCTCTGGCCAGTCCTGCGCGGGCAATTCGTCTACGACGACCTGTGGCTGGTGGCCCAGAACCCGAGCCTGCAGAGCTTTGAGAAAATGTGGGCGTCCCTGGGCGGGAGCTACTGGGACTTTCTGGACGCGCGCTCGGCCCAATATGTTGGTTACTGGCGACCGCTGACGACGATCTCGTTGTTCCTGGGCAACTCAATCGGCGACGGATCGCCGGCGGCGTTCCACGGACTGTCGCTGGCGCTGCATCTTGCGGCGGTGGCAGTGGCCTTCGAGTTGGCGCGGCAACTGACGCGCCACACGCTCGCCGCTTTCTTCGCTGCGCTCCTGTTCGGACTGCATCCCGTGCAAGTGGAGCCCGTGGCCTGGATCTCGTCGATCAACGATCCGATGGCGGGATTGTTCAGCCTGTGGGCGATGCTCGCATTCCTGCGCTGGCGCGAGCGCGGGAGCCTCGGCCTTCCGATTTTCGCCGCGTTCCTGTTCCTGTGCGCGTTGCTCGCGAAGGAGAGCGCCCTGGCACTCCTGCCGTTGTTCGCAGCGATTGATCTTGGGCAAGGGCTCGGACGCGGGACACGCGGCGCGCCGAGCGATACTTGGCGCCAGCGTTTGACTCCGTTCCTGCGGCCTTACGGCGCGATGCTCGCCACGTTCGCCCTGTACTACAGCGCGAGGATCGTGGTCTTCGGCGATGTGTGGGCCGGCTTCGACCGCACGACGGGACACCTTGGCTTGACCGCGGGCCGCGACATTGGACTGCGCGTGGAACTGCTCGGCGGAGCGCTCGGACTGCTCGCCTGGCCGCAACATCTCAATCTGTTCCGCGACACGCGGCCGGAAATCCCCTGGAACGACGGCGCGCTGTGGTTTTCGGCCCTGTGGATCGCGCTGCTCGCCATCGCCTCGGTCTGGTGCTGGCGCCGACGCGCGAGTGCAGCCCTGGCGGGTTTGTTGATCATCCCCGCGGCGCTCCTGCCCGCGCTCTTGCGCATCGAAGCCCTGGGTCGCTTCTCGCTTTCCGAGCGCTATCTCTACGTCAGCGCCTTCGGCTTCGCGTTGTTCGCCGCGGTTGTGGTCCTGCGGCTGGCCGAGCGCGCGTCCCTGCGGGCGGTCGGAGTGTTCGCCTTGGTACTAGTCTGCGGGGCCTGTGCCTGGCGCTCCCACGAGCGCACGCAGATCTGGCGCGACGAGTCCACGCTCTTCGCGCAGTCGCGCCTCGACAATCCGAAAAGCCCCTACGTCGCCTGGGGTCTTGGCCGGGTCATGTTGGAGGAGTATCGCTTCAGCCAGGACGTGCGCTTCCTGATCGAGGCACGACAGGCCTTCGAGCACTCGCAGAATCTCGGGCTCAAGGACGAGAAGGGCGTGCGCGATCTCTCGGTGCTGGTGACCGAGGAGGATCGCCTGCAGGCCAACCTAGGCCTGGGCTGGTACTACTTCTTCGCTGCCCTGCGCGGCTACGACGAGACGACACTCGACGAGGCCCTGGCGGTGTTCGAGAAGACCCTGAGCTTTTTCCCCAGGAGCTTTGAAGCCCTGACCGGAACCGGCGTCGTGATGCTGACCCAGAACAACCTCGTCGGGGCCAAGATCAAGTTCCAGGCGGCGATCGAGGAGAATCCCAAGCACCTCGAGGCCTGGTACTACCTCGGCAAGCTCGAACTGCGCCGCCAGGATCTGCCCGCGGCGCGGGCAGCATTCGAACGCGCCCTGGAACTGAAGCGCGACGATCCCGACACCCTGCCGCTGTACGCGAGCGTGTTGTCGGAGTCCGGGGAAATGGCGGCCGCGCAGCAGGCCCTCGAGCGCGCCTACCGGGTCGCGCCTCAGGATCCTCAGGTCCTGATGGGCCTGGGGATGCTTGCGGCGCGCAATCGCGAGGGCGGGACCGCGATCTCGTGGTTCGATCAGGTGCTGCGCCAGTGGCCCAACTTCGGCCCCGCCCACCTGCAGAAGGGCAAGGTGCTCCTGGCCATGGGGCAGAGCGATCGCGCCAGCAGCGCGCTGCAGAAAGCCTGCGAGTTGAACCCGCGCGATTTCGAGGCGCACTACACCCTGGGTGCGTTCCTGAATTCCCAGGGCCTGGGCAAGGAAGCGTTGCCGTTCCTCGAACGCGCACTCGAAGTCGAACCGGAGAATGAGCTGGCCGACGAATTGCGCGCACAGATCGAAGTTCTGCGCGCGCAGTGAACGTGCGGCGCGCTCGCTCGCTATCCTGTGCGCGCAATGCAACTGTTCGCCGAACCCCTGCGCGCTGCAATCGCCGCCAAATTTGGCGTCGAACCTGACGCGATCCGCCTGGAGGCGCCGCGCGACGACAAGCAGGGCGATCTCGCCCTGCCCTGTTTCCTGCTGGCGAAGCAGTTGAAAAAGGCGCCGCCTGCCCTGGCGGCGGAATTGGCCAGTGCCCTCGCCGGTGCGGTCGCCGACGTGACCGCCTTCGCCACCGGACCCTACGTCAATTTCCGCATCGCGCGCCCGGCCCTGGCGCGCGCGGTGTTTGCCGAGATCGCCGAACAGGGCGCGCGCTACGGCGGATCGAGCGAGGGCAGCGGCCGCAAAGTCGTGATCGACTTCAGCTCGCCCAACATCGCCAAGCCGATGCACGTCGGGCACATTCGCTCGACGATTCTCGGCGCTTCGCTGATGCGCATCTTCCGCCACCTCGGCTACACGGCGGTCGGCATCAACCACATCGGCGACTGGGGCGCCCAATTTGGCGGCCTGGTGGTGGCGATTCGTCGTTGGCGCAGCGAGGTCGATCTCGAGCACGATCCGGTGCGCGGACTGCTCGAGCTCTATCAACGCAGCAAGGCCGCGGTCGAGGCCGACCCGAAGTTCCGCGAAGAATCCGTCGCGGCCTATCGCGAGCTGGAAAGCGGCGCCGAGGGCGAAGTGCGCGAAACTTGGCGCTGGGTGACGCAGGTTTCATTGCGCGGCTTCGACGCCACCTACCGTCGCCTTGGGATCGGCCACGACTTCGTGCGCGGCGAGAGCTTCTACGAGCAGCTGCTCGAGCCGACCGTGGCGCGCATCCAGGCGGCAGGGGTCACGGAAATTTCCGAGGGCGCGCTGATCGTCGACCTCACGGGCGTGGACAAGGGCCTCAAGGAGACTCCCTGCCTCCTGCGCCAGACCAACGGCACGACGCTGTACGCCACGCGCGATCTCGCGGCGCTGTTCCAGCGTTTCGAGGAATTCGAATTCGAGCGTTGCTTGTACGTCGTGGGATCCGAGCAACGCCTGCACTTCCGTCAGTTGAAGGCCGTGCTCAAGCGCATGGCGATCGAATGGGAGCCGCGGGCGGAGCACGTTGACTTTGGGCTGCTGCTCGGCCCCGGCCGCGTGAAGCTCGCCAGCCGCAAGGGCGCGGTGCTCGTGCTCGACGATTTGATCGACGAGGTCGTCGAGGAAGCGCGGCGCATCATCGGCGAGAAAAATCCGGATCTCGCCGATGCAGCGAGCGTCGCAGAGGCCGTCGGCATCGGCGCCTTGGTGTTCAACGACCTCAAGCGCGAGCGCATCAAGGACGTGGTGTTCGACAAGGCCGAGATCCTGTCCTTCGAGGGCGAGACCGGCCCCTACTTGCAGTACACCCACGCGCGCTTGGCCTCGATCCTGCGCAAGGCCGAGGCGAACGGCGAAGGCGGCGCGGAGCCTGACTTCGCGGTCCTCGAAGGCTCGGGCTCGATCCTGATGCGCCTGGCGCGTTTGCCCGACGTGGTGCGCGGCGCCGCGGCCCGCTGCGAGCCCTCGGAGATCTCCAACTACCTCCTGGCCCTGTGCCGCGAGTTGAACTCCTGGTACGCGGAGAACCGCGTGCTCGGTGAAACACCGCGCACCACGGCCGCGCGCGTCGCACTCATTCGAGCTTCCAAGTCGGTACTGGGCAACGGCTTAGGCCTGCTCGGCATCACTCCACTGGAAGCGATGTAGACAGCGCCCACCGCGGCCCGTGGGATGCAAAACGACCCCCCGAGAGAACCAGCACACGCCCGTGATCGAAAAACTGATTCGCGACGTCCCCGACTTCCCCAAGCCAGGGATCCTGTTCAAGGACATCACGCCCCTGCTTCAGAATTCTCAGGGCCTGGCTGAGACGATTTCGCGCCTGGAGCGCGCGGTGCCGCCGTCTTCCTATGACCTAGTCTGCGGCATCGAGTCGCGCGGCTTCATTTTCGGCACGGCACTGGCCCTTAAGGCCTCCAAAGGCTTCATTCCGATTCGCAAGCCAGGCAAGCTGCCATATAAGACCGCGAGCGAGTCCTACGAACTCGAGTACGGCAAAGACACGCTCGAGATCCACATCGACGCGGTCTCGCGCGGCCAGCGGATCTTGATCGTGGACGATCTCCTGGCAACGGGCGGCACCATGGCCGCGGCGGTCAAGCTGCTCACAGGCCTCGGCGCCGTTCCCGTGGCGGCGGCGGTCGTGATTGAGCTCACGTTCCTGAAGGGGCGCGAGCGCTTGGGCTCCCTGGCCGTCCATTCCCTGATCCGGTACTAAGCCATGGGTGGAGTTGGAGCCCAAGGCGCACGGCAGACGATCCTGCGCGAGCCCCGTTCCTGCCCCACCGAAACCCCGGTTTCCAACGGCTGGAGCGACGCGAATTCATGAGCGCCAAGAAGCAGTCCAAGAGCTCCGCGCCCAAAGGGTCAGCGCCGCGAAAGGCAGCGCCGCAGGGCAAGGCGGAGCCCGCTCCCGCACTGCCCAAGGGCAAGGCTAAGGGCCCGTCCACGCTTGCGCACAGGGCGCAGGCCGGCGGTTCGAAATCCAAGACAACGGTCAAGCACGGGCGCGCGATCCTCGCGCCCAAGAAGACGCGCGCCACGGCCGCGGGCAAAAAGACCCCCATGGCGAAGAATCCGAAAGCCCGCGCGACCAAGTCCGCGGGCGCGAGCACGAAGGCCAGTGGCGTGCTCGAGAAGTCCAAAGCGAAGTCCCCCAGCAAGCCCGCGTCGAAAGTGGCGCCGAAGCTGGCGGCGAAACCCGCGCACGAGCCGAAGCCGCAGAAGCCTGTCAAGCCCAAGGCGCCGACGACGCTCGAGGAACTCAAGGCACTGCAGACGGAAGAGGTCTGGGCCCTCTACCGCAAGGCGCGCAAGACGAACGATGATCCGGTCTGGCTGGAGCTGTTGCGCAATGCGCTGATGGAATTGCACTACCCGCTGGTGCGCCACATCGCCGAGCGTCTGCTGCAGACCCTGCCCAAGTCGATCGAGCTCGATGACCTGGTCAGCGCAGGCGTTTTCGGCCTGATGGACGCGATTCGCGGCTTCGATCCGGACCGCGGCATCAAGTTCAAGACGTATTGCACGACGCGCATCCGCGGCTCGATCCTCGACCAGTTGCGTTCACAGGACTGGGTGCCGCGCCTGGTGCGCTTGAAGGCCGGCCGCATCGACAAGGCCTTCCAGAAATTGCGCGGCGAATACGGCCGTGAGCCGACTCACGCGGAACTGGCGACGTACTTGAAGATGGATCACGAGGAGTTGATCACCGAAATCGACGAATCGCGCGCACGGCAGATCACATCGATCAACGAGCGCTGGAACGATCACGACGACGATTCATCGATGGAAAAAATCGACATCGTCGAGGACGCGAGCTCGATCGATCCGATCAAGGAGATGAACAAGCGCGACATGTTGAAATACATCACGCGCTCCCTGACGCACAAGGAGCAGTTCATCATCGAGCAGTACTATCAGATCGGCCACACGATGCGCGAGATCGGCGAGATGCTCGCCCTGACCGAAAGCCGCGTGTGCCAGATCCACTCGAACGTGATGTCGCGCCTGAAAGCCCTGCTCGGCCCGAAAGCGGCCGGCATGGAGTAGCGCGAACCTAGGCACCACCGCTCCTGCGATCGCGGGCGGCGCGCTGGCGCTACGGAGCCGGCCTCGACTGCGCCGACTGACCTGCCTCCAGTGGTCGAACCAAGTCCTAGGTTGGCGCGCGAGCTCGCGAGGATTCGAGGCTCGCTCGGCAACCCGAGATGACCCTGGGATCTTTCGCACGTCGAAAACGTAGCTGATCACTGCGATCAGTTTTCGCAGCAACCGGCGCGCAGCTGTACGCGCCGTCGATCACGAGGTGCTCAGCGCTGAGAAAAGCGATCGAGGCCAACCACCTCAAGGGCAGTCGGCCTCGATAATCAGTTCAGCGTGATCGTCAACGGGAAGTTGACAGGTCCACCCATATCAAGGGCAGACCTCGAACTCGACCGCGTTCGAAAGGTTGGAGCCCGAAGGCGCGAGCGCGTCACGGCTCCACCATTGGCCGTTGACCGTGACACCCGGCACGAGCGCGGGATCGGCACCGCTAGCCATGTAGGTGTTGAAGTCGAGAACGAAGGTGCCGCCGCAGGTCGACAGGCCCCCGGAGTTCTGGCCGGGGGTGCGCTTCACCGGCGGTTTCGCGCAGAGAGTGCCGCCGAGGAACGGCACGTTCTCGCGCCCGGTCCTGCCGTAGAAGAACAGTCCGGGCTTGTTCTTGAGCACCTGGAAGCACCTGATCGGAAAGCCCACGCCTGCCGACACGCTCGGAACGTTGAACACGGTGTTCAGACTGATGAACGGCACGCATCCGGCGGAGTTGGTCTGGGCGACGCAGTAGGTGCTCGCATTGCCGTGGTACTTGGTCGACATGAAATCGAAGCCCACCACGTCGGCGAAAGCGCTGCTGCCGATCGGAGTCAGCGCCTCCGTGGGAATGCCCACGCGCAGCAGCCCACTGTTCGTCGCGAACAGCCGCCCGAAGTCGTCGTGCGCAAGCGTCCGAAGTCCCATGGGATTGTCCCCCGCCACGAGATCGGTCGTGAACCCGTTGTTTTCGAGCAAGGCCAGGCCAGCGGTCGAGTCGCTGACGATGCACTTGCCATTCACGTCTATGGACATGGCCTCCACTTCCTTCAGCGAAGGGATCTGGGCATCCAGCGTCAACGCCAGCGTGACGGCGTTGAACGTGTAGAGCCAGTCGCCCCCCCCCGGACCACCGTCCTGGATCAGCCGCAGGAAGGGGTGGATCAAGGAGGCCGCGGCGCGCACATCGTCGAGCGCAATGGTTGCGACCACGTTGCGCGAGCCGGTAAGCGGATCGATCGTCGAGACTTCGCTCGTCGCTCCGAGGTCGCGAATCGCATAGTACCGGCTGAAGCCAGCGGCCTTCGTCATCGCGACGAATCCGCTGGCGCCGGCGTTCGCAAACTGGAGTGTCGCGCCGGTGGTCGAATTGACGCGCAGGAGATCGCCGTCCGCCTCGATCGCGAGCGCGGAGTTCTCGGTGGTCATCGCGTCGAGGAATTCGAGTCCCACCAACGCGACACCGAGATCGCCACTGATCGGCGAACTGACTCCGGTGAGGCGGTCGACACGGTAGAGCCTGCGGCCGACGCCGATGCACCGGCCGACGGGATCGATCGCCAGCGCGAGAATCGAGTTGTCGCCCCCGGCGGCGTGCAGATCGGAGAAAATGCCGCTGTTCTGACTCAGCGTCACCAAGCCATGGCCGTTGCTGCCACCGGGTCCTACGTCCCAGCCCAAGAACATGTGGCCGTTGATCTGCTCGGGTATCCGACACATCCCCTCGATGTCCGGGAGCAGCGTGCTGCCGATGGCTGTGACTGCGAAGGTGTTCATGTCCACTTGCTCCAGCTTGCACTCCAAGCCGGGACCGGGCGAGACGACGAGGAACAGGCTGCCGTCGTGCTCGAAGGCCATTCCGCGCACGCTGCTGCTGAGCGAGAGCGTGGCGACCGAAGTGCCCGCGCCCGTTTGCGGATCGATTCTCACCAGATCGTTGGCGCCGTCTCCGACAGTCCAGAACACGCCGTTCGCATCCCGCGCAAGCGCGTGGACCGCGTAGCCGCAGTTCCCGACGAACGTCGTGGAGCCAGCGACGGTGTCGACCGTGTAGACGCTGCCGTTGGCGGCGATGCCCAAGGCATCCCCAGTGGATGTAAGCGGCGCAAGAAGCAGACTGAGAATGGGCAGCAACATGGCGGTTCCGAGGAGTGTCAGGTGAAGAAGGAGTGCTCCCTGGCTCGCCCAGGGCGTTCCATGGGTGTGCCGAGCGCCACCTGCGATCTTTCTGCTCGATCGCGGAACCCCTGTGGAAAAGCCCTACCCGTGAAAGATCCTGCCGGGCCACAGGCACACTAGGATAGGGGCCATGAGCTCACGCGAGCCTGCGCCCTGGGTGACGACTTCGACCGTACTGCAGCGGCTCAAGAGCTTCGATGACCAGGATGCGTGGCAACAATTCGTGCGGCGTTTTCAGCGGCCGATCGAGGCCTACGCGCGCAAGCGAGGATTGTCCGAGTCCGATGCCGAGGACGCGGCGCAGGAAGCGCTCGCGGCATTCGCGCAGTCCTTTCGCGACGGCGGCTACGAACGCGAGCGCGGCCGGCTGTCGCGCTGGCTGTTCGGGATCGTCCACCACCGCATCGAGCAGCAACGCGACCGGATGGCGCGCCGCGCTCCAGCGGACAGCGTCGCCTGGTCGCAATTGGAAGACCAGCAGTCGCCCGACGGAGTCTGGACCGAGATCTGGGAGCGTTCGATGCTCGAGCAGTGCGTCGCGGCGGCCCGCGACGAGCTGCACGGGACAACGCGCCGCGTGTTCGAGATGCTCGTGCTCGAGGGCCGCAGCGTGGAGGACGCGATGAGCGAGACCGGCCTGTCGCGCAACGCGGTGTACATCGCCAAGCACCGCGCGCTCACGCGCGTGCGCGGGTTGCTCGCCGACTGCGACGAGGTTGACTGAGTGCGACGCGCCAGCGATTGCCCTCCGCTCGAGGAGCTCGAGCGTTTCGTCATCAGCGCGCTCGATCTCGACTCGTCGGCCTGGATCGAGGCGCATCGGCGCGGTTGCGCGACCTGCAAAGACCGCCTGGCGGAGATGACCAGGAATCACGCGCTCGAACGTCGGTTGCGCCAGACGTTCGACGCGCGGCCGGACTCGCAGCGGCTCGCGATCCCGGAGTTCCGCATCCTGCGGGAACTGGGCCGCGGCGGCATGGGCGTGGTGTTCGAGGCCGAGCAGGAGAATCCGCGGCGACGCGTGGCGCTCAAGCTGCTGCGCTGCAGCCGTTTCTCGGACGAGCGCTCGCGGGCGCTGTTCCGGCGCGAGATCGAGGCCCTCGCGCGCCTCGCGCACCCGTGCATCGCGACCATCTTCAGCTCCGGCGAGACGGCCGAGGGCGAACCGTACCTGGCGATGGAACTCGTCGCCGGCGCGCCGCTGACGGAACACGTCCGCAGCGAACAACCCGACTTGCGCCGCAGGATCGCGCTCTTCGCGCGCATCGCCGAGGCAGTCCAGCACGCGCACCAGCGCGGCGTGATCCATCGCGATCTCAAGCCCTCCAACGTGCTCGTCAGCGCCGGCGGAGAACCGAAGGTGCTCGATTTCGGCCTGGCCAAGATCCTGGACGAGGAGCGCGTCCCCGGCGAGTCCCAAAGCGTCGCCGGAGGCCTGCGCGGCACGCTCGCCTACATGTCGCCCGAGCAGACGCGCGGAGATCCGCAGGCGATCGACGCGCGCACTGACGTGTATTCGCTTGGAGTGATGCTCTACGAATTGGTGAGCGGCCGGCCCCCCTACGACGTCGCGCAGCGCGATCTGCTGGCGGCCGTGCGCGTGATCCAGGAGAGCGAGCCCGCTGCGCCCAGTCGCTTCGAACGCGAGGCGAACACAGACCTCGACGCGATCGTGCTCAAGGCGCTGGCCAAGGACGCGAGCGCGCGCTACTCGAGTGCCGCCGCGCTGGCCGAGGACCTCGCTCGCTGGCTCGCCGGCGACATCGTGCTCGCGCGCGCGCCGAGCGGCGCCTACGTGTTGCGCAAGCTGATCGCCCGCCATCGGCTGGCGTTCGCCTTCGCAGCGACGGTGGTCGCGATGCTCGCCGGTTCAGCGACCTGGATGACCGTGCTCTACAAGCGCACGGATGGATTGCGGATCGATGCGGAAAGCGCTGGGCTGCTCGCCACGGAGCAACGCGGCCTCGCCGAGCAGCGTCTGGTGCAGCAGCAGGAAGAGACGCGAAAGAACTACTGGACGGTCCAATTCCTCTCCTACGTTTTCGGCCAAGCCCAGCTTTCCAAGGCTGGGCCGAAGACTCTGCTGGGCGAGGTCGTGGTCGAAGCCGGGCGCGAACTCGATCGGCGTAGCGATCATCCTCCGGCGATCGCCGCGGCGATCGGGCTGGTGCTCGCGCGTGTCGAGGCTTCGCTGGGAAGCTTCGCACAGGCTGAAACGCGCCTGCGTTGGTGCATTGCGAAGCTCGAACAACCCGGGCGAGCCCCTGACGCGCGCGATGCCGACTTTCATCAGGCATTGTTCGAAGTCCTGCGACGGCTCGACCGACTCGACGAGGCCGAAGCCGAATTGTCGCGCGCAGAGACGCTCGCGAGCTTGCCTAGCGACGACGTCGAACTCGATCGAACTCGCCTGCAGCTGATCTCCGATCGTGGGCGGCTGGCACTGCGGCGCGGCGATTTCTCCGCGGCGAATTCCGCGCTGCGCGCTGCGCTCGAACAGCAGCAAGCGCGCCTGGGTGCGAGTCACGAGGACACGCTCTCGACACAAACCCAGCTCTGCATCGTGCTGCAGGATCAGGGCAAGCTCGACGAGGCCGAACCGTTCGCGCTCGCCGCGTTGGAGGGCTATCGCGAACTGCGCGGTCCACAGCATCCGCAGACGCTCAACGCCCAGACGAACTACGCGATGCTGCTCCTGGATCGCGGGCGCGCAGAGGAAGCGCGCGATCTGCTCGCTGTGACGCTCGAAGCGCAGGAGCGCGAAATCGGGCCGGAGGCCGAGTCTTCCATGGCGACGCGGAACAACTACGCGGGCGCGCTGTTCCGCCTGGGGGAACTCGAGGCGGCGCTGGAAGCGTGGAGGGAAGTGGCGACGCAGCAGGAGCGCGTGCTGGGCCCGAACTCGCTGTACACGCTGGTTTCGCGCCGGAACATCGCGATCACACTCGTGAGGCTCCTTCGCTCCGCCGAGGCCGAGCCCATTGCGCTGGATGTCGTCGAGCGCGCGGGTGCGGTCTTTTCCGAGAGTCACCACCTGTGCGTGCGCACCAAGACGACTCTCGGTCGGATTCGCATCGCGCTCAAGCGCTACGAGGAAGCCGAAGCGGACTTGCTCGACGCCTGGCGCGTGCTCGAGTCGATGCAGGGCATCAATCCGGCCTGGAAACGCGAGTGCGCCGACACCTTGGCGATCATGTACGAGCTCTTGCAGCGCCCGGAGGACAGCGCGATCTGGCGCGCGCGCCAAGTAGGCGAAGCGCGTCCTCTGCGCGCAACGCTCGGCCGCGGGACGATCCTACGATCACCTCAGGGCACGCACGCGAAACCCTGAAGCGCCGCTAGTCTCAGTGCTCGAGTGCCGGGCGTGCGAGCATGGCCACTGCCACGCAGGTTTCCAGGTGCGCCAACAGCACGGAATAGACTACCCGCGCTCCGGCTCGTGGCGCAACCTCGTTCGGTCAGTGCCTCAATGTGGCTGCGAACGCCGCAGCCGACGGAGGCCGGGTTGCGTTCGTAGACGAATCCGCCGCACGCGTCCTGCCGCAGGCTTGGTTGCGAAAGCGGCCGGGATGGAGCAGCACGTATTTAGGTAGCGCTCCTCCTGCCATCGCGGGTGGCGAGCCTGCGGTACGGAGTCGGCCTCGACTGCGCCGACTGTCGACAACTGCACCCCCAGCGATAACTAGCGGAGGATCTGCACGACGGCGATGCCCAGAATCACCGTCGTCGCTCCCGCGAGTTCCAAGGCGAGCGCCGCGTCCAACTGAACAGACACGGATAGTAACTCCAAGCCCCTGATCCTGCCGTCACGCCAGCACCCCGACGGGGGATGGGGCCGCGATGCGGCCGTTTTCGCCAGGTGTTGCGGGTCGAGGCGCTCTGAGCGTGCCGCGAAGTGTCCTCCGACAGCGCTCGAGCGAGATCCGCCGTCAGGAAAGTGGCAGGGGTTCACAGCGTGCGCGCGGACGTTTGCTGGTGTTCGCTTCACGCGCCAAAGGCCAGTTTTTCGCCGACGCGGGAGCGCGCGATGATTGGCGGATCGCAGGGCAGTCCGTGATGATCGAGGATTTTTCGCACGACGACGCCATCGCTGATCATCTTGTGGCGTGCTCCGCAGCGCGGGCACTCGAGCACGTCGATGGCAAAGACTCTTTGCAGCAGCTCGGCCCATGTCAGGCGTCGTGTCTTCGCGCGGCGCTCTGCGTCGGAGTCATGCGCGGCTGTGCAGTCAGCGGGCGTTGCACTATTCGCTGTTCCCTTGCGCGGTCCCGGCACGATCAGGTCGCGATAGGGCGCCGCGGGTGCGAGGACACCCTGATAGGCGTGTTGATGAGCGCCCGGCCGCGGCACGGGAGCCGCCAGCCGCTCGATGAAAGTCAGCGGGTCAAACGACACCGCCGAGCCCAGCGGCTCCGCTGCGCCGCGCCGAGAAAGCGCCGCGTAATAAACGCCGGTGGATCACCGGGCACCGGGTCATATGCAAATGACGAAATGCGCGTCGTCGCTAGGCGTCGGGTTGTTCGGGAAGGCGAAGCCGGGGCAGGCCGCGACGATTTCCGCGGCTGACTTCGTACTCTAGGCCATGCCCCACTTCGAGCACGTCCGTCATCGCCCGCCCCAGCTGCTCGCAGGACCTCGCGAGCTGGTGATTGCCTGCGCGCCGATGAAGAGCAACATCAACCTCTCGCACATCGTGCGCAGCGCAGGGTGTTTCGGCGTCACGCGCGTGATCGGCACCGGCGCGGCGCGGCTCGAGGAGCGCATCGCGCGCGATGGCGCGGACACGGTCAAACTCGAAGTACACCGCAGCCTCGGACCGGTGCTCGACACTCTGCGCGCCGAGGGTTACCAACTCGTCGGCCTCGAGCAGACCACGCATTCCGAGCGAATGTTCGAGTTCCAATTCGTCGCGAAGACTGCGCTGATCATCGGGAATGAACGCCTGGGGATCGAACCCGAACTCTTGGCAAAGCTCCACCGTGTCGCCGAGATCCCGATGTACGGCCTGCCCCACAGCCTCAACGCGGCGACTTCGGCGGCGGTCGCGATGTACGAGTACTGCAGGCAATTCGGTGCCCGGTAATCCTCCAGCGTCTAACGGATAGTGACTCCAAGCCCCTGAGCATGCCGTCACGTTCCACGGCCCCAACCCCGGACTCCACCGTGTACCACTTCCTCGGGCGTCGCCTTCTCCTCAGATAGCAATAGCGCTCGGTACGCCGAGTGGTCGGAGGGAGAATGCCTAGGAAATCCGGCGCCCGGTGAAAGATCCGGTCGGCCTAGGGCGCACACAGGAGCGTACGGCGTTGATGACCCCAGGGTGGGTCCATGGCCGTCACTTTCCACGGCCCCAACCCCGGACTCCACCATGTACCACTTCCTCAGGCGTCGCCTTCTCCTCCTCCTCCCCATCGCAGCCCTGCTTTTCGCCGGCAACGCTTCGGCGCAGTCGGGGCAGTCGGCGCCCGTCGGCAGCATCGACACGAGCACCTGGGTCTCCACATCCCAGGGTTCCTACGGCGGGGTGGCCTACACGCGCTACGAGGCCATGTTCGAGGGCAGCACCTCGAACAACCGCCCGTTCCGGGTGCCCTGCCAGATCATCGCCCCGGCGAACCCCGCCCAGGGGTCGGGACTGCTTCTCTACGACTGGCTCGTCCCCAGCACGATCTATACGGTGGTCGGCCAAGAGCAGGCGGATGCGCGCTACACGATGACCGACAACTTCCTGTTCGGGCGCGGAGTCTCCTATGCGACGGTTCGGAGCGACATCCGCGGCATCGGGAAGAGCTCACCGGTGATCAACTCGTCCCGGCCTTGGTCCGACGATCTGCTGGACACCTCCTCGGAGTTCATCGCCTCATCCGGGGACGAGTTCGACATCGTCGTGGCCTACATGCACGCGCTGCGCACGGACCCGCTCGCACTCCAGGTCCTCGGCGCGGTCCAGCGCCGCGCGGCGTTCGGCTACTCTGCGTCGGGCTACAACCTGCGTGGCCTGTTGCGCGCAAAGATCGGGATCGGACTGTTCGACTTCTCGCTCGTCGGCGGCACCGGCAACGGCTACGTCATCCCCACGGGCTTCGGCCCCGGCTCCTCGCTCAACGGCGTCGGCATCGGCTTCACCCCTGCCGAACGCAATCCGCTTCCGGGTGCCGGGCGCGAAATTGATTTCCAGTCGGAGACCGATATCGTCGTTCTCGGTGCCCACAAGATCCGGCGCGAGGCGGCGAACTACCGTGTTTATCAGTTCGCGGGTGCTGCCCACCTGCGCGACCTGGACGCGGCCGAGTTCGGTCTAGCCGACCCCCAGAGCGCCAACAATGCCGAATGGACGCCCTTCTTCCGGGCGCTCTTCGTCGCCGGCAACAACTGGTGCGATGGAGTCCAGCCGCCGCCGAGCCTCTGGTTGGGCGCTCAGAACGACGCCAACATCGTCCGCGACGCCAAGGGGAACGCCCTCGTCACCCATGTCGGCGGGCAAGCCGTGAGCACGACGGCCCACCGCCTGCCGGCGGTCGCCGTCGGCGAGAACCAGTATCTCCCCTTCGATCCGTCCTATGTCGATGGGTCGTTCCTCGGCGATTTGCGCGCGCTGGCGGGCAGTCACGTGGACCTCACTGGCAGCTTCACCAACCATGCAGCCTACGTCGCGCAGATCACGCAGCACGCGAACGGGCTGCTGGCGGGAGGCTACCTGCTGCAAGAGGACGCCGACGCGATCATCCTGACTGCCAGCCAGTCGAGCATCGGCAACTGACGCAGGGTGTCATGTACCGACCCACCAGTGCGCCCCGCACTGGTGGGTCGCTGCATGCCTACGCGGCGCTACGATTGGGCCCATGGCCCTCGACCCTTCCACGCGCGCGGCCCATGGTGGCTCGGCGCGCAATCTCGGTGACTCGAGTTCGGCCGCGATCGAACTCGGCTCGTTCTATCTCTCGCAAGGCGATCCGACGCAACTGCCCTACGCCTATGGGCGCGTGGGCAATCCGACTTGGGAAGCACTGGAGTCGGCTTTGGGCGAGATGGAAAACGCGCGCGCCACGGGCTTCGCTTCGGGTCTCGCGGCCTCCTTCGCTTTGATGCTCGCACTGGGGAAGACGCACCCGCGGCTTGTGCTCGCGAGCGACTGCTACTACGGCACGCGCAAGCAGGCGCAGATGCTCGCGGCCCACGGGATCGAACTGATCTCGACCGATCACGGAGATTTCTCCGCGGTGGAGAACGCCCTGGCGCACGGGCCTGCGATCCTGTGGAGCGAGTCGCCGACCAATCCCCTTCTGCGCGTTCACGATCTGCGGCGTCTGTCCGCGCTCGCGAGAGTCCACGGCGCGCGCTTCGTCGTCGACAACACAACGGCGACGGCGGCCTTGCAGCAGCCCCTGGATCTGGGGGCAGACGCGGTCGTCACCTCGCTCACGAAAGCGACGTCGGGCCACTCGGACGTGATCCTCGGCAGCGTCACGACCCGCGACGCAGCGATCCACGACAGCGTGCGCGAGTGGCGCAACTACGCGGGCGCGATTCCCGGTCCGTTCGAGGCCTGGATCGCGCTGCGCGGATTGAAAACACTGCCGCTGCGGATTGAGAAGCAGTCGAGCAGCGCAACGTCGCTCGCAGCCATGCTCGCCGCACATCCCAAGGTTGCGGCGGTCCACCATCCTTCGATCGGCGCGCGCGCCCTGGCCGAGACGCAAATGCGAGGCGGCTTCGGTCCCCTGGTGTCGTTCGAAGTGAAGGGCGGTGCCCCTGCAGCCGATCGTGCGATCGCCGCGGCGAAGATCATCCGACCCGGCACCAGTTTCGGCGGTGTTGAGTCCTCCTGGGAGCGGCGCGCGCGTTGGGCAGCGGAGACCGCCCCAGAAGGCCTGATCCGACTCTCGGTCGGCATCGAGTCCCTTGGCGATCTCGAAGCGGATCTGCGCTCGGCGCTGGCCGCGGGCTGATCCGCTCCGGAAAAAAGCCGCCGGCAGTCGGCGGCGAAGCCAACGGCCGGCGGCGAACATGAACTTCGCGGCGACTTACGGTCGCGAGATCGAGACGGTTTGCTTGTACGTGCCTTCGCGGGTGGAGCGAATTCGCATCGTGGCGCCGTCGCGACCGGGGCGCTCAGTGTCCGTCTCCTGGCTCAAGTTGCCTTCGATTTCGAACGCGACCGGGCGCTTGTCCGCGGTCGAGAAGTACAGCTTGCCCTCGAGCTCAATCTTGTAGGACGTGCCCAGGAACGCGGGCTCACTCGGCAGACCGAAAGCTTGACCGCGGCGACCGCCGGCGCGCGCCTCGGGCTCGGGCAGGTCGCCCGTGGCCTTCAATTCGATTGCGATCACGCGGCAAGTGACGCCGTCCTTCTCCGCACTCTCCTCGGTCAGGGTCGCCTTGGCCTCCCATTCCGCGAGGTCCAGGAGTCGTCCATCGCCGCCGCCCATGCCGCCGCGGGAACGACCACCGCCGCCACCGCCGCCGCCCGCGCCCCGACCTTCGCCCTCCACGGGAGCCGGACGCGGGAAGAGTGCCTTCTCCATGTCGAGCATCAAGGCGCGCCGCACCGCTTCCTTGCTCGGCTCCCAGCTCGCGCCGTCGGCCACGGCCTCCTCGGGCAGCAGGGCATCGAGCGCCAAGTCCATGCGGTGCCCTTGGAGCACGGCATCATCCGCAGGCGCCGTGCCCTCGACCACCTTGGCCTCTACGTCGCCATTCTCGGCGCGCTCGAGGCTCAGTGTGATGCCCGACAGGGGCGGATCGAGCTCGCGCGTGTTCTCTTCGCCGCCAAAGCTCGATGTGGTCGCGCCGGCGAGGGTCGCGAACTCGCGCGTGAGACTGGTGGCCTTGCCGTCCTTCGCCGAGACGATCTTGTCGATGAACTCGGCCTTGCGCGTTTGGCTGGAGGCCATGTCGCCCATGCCACCGCGTCCCTCGACGGGCTCGCCGTCCACTTCGATGGACGAGGAGGTGGTGCGCATGGCGATCGTGCTGGCCATCTCGACTTTGAAGGCCTTCTCGGCGGAGTAGTCGGTCGCGAGCTGGGTGTCGGCGGCGAAGATGGCCGCGAATGAAAGCAGGAGAATCGGCTTGATCATGGGTTCTCTCGTGGGGTGGGACGGCTGTGGCTGGACTGCGGGAGCTTAAGGAAGAACACTCCCCGGGGCATGGAGTTCCGAATCATCGAGCACGGCCTGGTGGACTCGACCTCCGAAAGAGCCTTCGCGGCCCTTTCCGGGGGCCAGGCCCGGGATGGTGACGTCCACGTGGCCCTGGGCCAGACCGCCGGCCGGGGCAGGCGTGGGGCGAGCTGGGTCAGCGAGCCGGGGACAGGACTCTACGCCAGCTTTGTCCTACGACCTGCGCGCGTGCTGGACCCCGTGGCCCTGACCATGGGCGCGGGTCTGGCGGTCCACGGAACGTTGATGGACCTGGGGCTAGTCCGGGCGCAACTGAAGTGGCCCAACGATCTGTTGATTGGCGGCGCGAAGGTCTGCGGCATCCTGGCCGAGACCCGCGGGTTGGATCCGGCCCGGCCCCACTGCGTTCTCGGCGTGGGCATCAATGTGGGCCAGCGCCAGTTTCCACCGGAACTGTCGGGCCAGCGCGCGGTCACCAGCCTGGCGCTGTGCGGCGTGAACGTCGCGGTGGGCGCGGTACTCGAGCGCTTGCTTCCCCACCTCGGGCGCGAGCTCGAGCGCGCGGAGCGCGACCCGGAGGACACGCTGCACGCCTACTTCGCCGCCACGGGACTACTGAAGCAGCGAGTTCGCGTGCTCGCCGGCGAGCAGGAACTCGTGGCTCGCTGCACGGCTGTGGAGTTGGCGCGCGGCCTATGCGTCGCGCTGGACGACGGCACCCAGCGCTGGCTGCGGTTGGAGCATGTACGCGGGCTCTACTTGATCCCCCAGTAAGCAGTTCAGGACGCTGGCGAGCCGAGCGGCTACACTCTTCGCCCCCCAAAGGGACTCCGACCATGACCCGCAGCGACGGCAGAGCCCACGGCGACCTTCGCCCGATCGAATTCGTGCGCCAGTTCACGGCCACCGCACCCGGCTCGGTCCTGGCCAAGTGCGGCAAGACCCAGGTCCTGTGCACGGCCATGTACACCGACGGGGTGCCGACGTTCCTCCAGGGGCGCGGACAGGGCTGGCTGACCGCGGAATACGCGATGCTCCCCTCTTCGACCCCCCAGCGGAAGGCGCGCGACAAGCACGGCAAGGTCGACGGCCGCGGAATCGAGATTCAGCGCCTGATTGGCCGCGCCCTGCGCGCGGTGGTCGACATGAAGAAGCTGACCGAGCGCACGCTTTGGATCGACTGCGACGTGATCCAGGCCGACGGCGGCACGCGCACGACGGCCATCAGCGGCGCCTACGTCGCCATGCACGATCTGCTGAAGCACATGGAGCAGAAACGCCTGCTGCGCGGCTGGCCCCTGACCACGGAACTGGCGGCAATTTCCGTCGGCATGGTCGGCGGTGAGGCCCTGTGCGACCTGTGCTACACCGAAGACAGCGCCGCTGAAACGGACATGAATCTGGTGATGACCGGCGACGGGCGCTTCATCGAAGTCCAGGGCTCGGCGGAAGGCGCGCCGTTCTCGCGCGCGGATCTCGACGCCATGCTCGCCCTCGGCGAGGCCGGAATCCGGCAGGTGTTCGATTTGCAAAAGCGCGCGCTCGCCCTCTCGTGAAGCCGCGCCTGCTTCTGGCCAGCGACAATGCAAAGAAGCGTGCTGAGCTGGCCCTGCTCTTGGCGGGTCGGGGCGTGGAACTGCTCACGCCGCGGGACATTGGCGGTCTGCCGGCCGTTGACGAGGATGCGCCCACGTTCGCCGGCAACGCCGCCAAGAAGGCGCGCTCGGCCGCACTCGCAACCCGCCAATGGTGCCTCGCGGACGACTCTGGCCTGGAAGTGGAGGCCCTCGGCGGAGCGCCGGGGGTGCACAGCGCCCGCTACGGCGGAGTCCACGGCGACGACGCGGCGAACAATCGCAAGCTGCTCGAAGCGCTGCGAACCTTCGGGCCGAAGCGGCGCGCCGCGCGCTTCGTTTGCGCCCTGGCCCTGGCCCGGCCGGACGGCGAAATCGCCCTGGCGATCGAAGGCATCTGTTTGGGCCGCATCCTGGAGATTGCGCGCGGCACGCGCGACTTTGGCTACGACCCCCTGTTCCTGTTCACGGAGGCGGGTTTTGCACAGACCGGCCGCGGTTTCGCCGAGCTGGAGCCGGCGGAGAAGGCGCGCGTCTCCCACCGCGGTCGCGCCATGGCCCTGCTCTTGAGCCGCTGGCCCGCGGAACTCTCCGCCACCTGAACGCGGCGCGGAACGGGCGAGGTTTCGGGTATCCTGCGCGATTCCAAAAGAGCTGCACAGAGATCCACTTGGACACCGCCCACATACGCAACTTCTGCATCATCGCGCACATCGACCATGGCAAGTCGACGCTCGCGGATCGGATGCTCGAGATCACCGGCTCCGTCGACAAGCGCGACATGCGCGCCCAGTTGCTCGATTCCATGGACCTCGAGCGCGAGCGCGGGATCACGATCAAGGCCAGCGCGGTCACGATCTACCACAAGGTGGCCGGGGTCGAGTACGAGCTCAACCTGATCGACACGCCGGGCCACGTGGACTTCAACTATGAGGTCCAGAAAGCGCTGCAGGCCTGCGAAGGCGCGATCCTCCTGGTCGACGCTTCCCAGGGAGTCGAAGCGCAGACCGTTGCCAACGCGTACCTCGCGGTCGAGGGCAACCTCGAAGTGTTGCCGGTGATCAACAAGATCGACCTGCCCCACGCTCAGCCCGACGTGGTCTGCGAGGAGATCGAGAATTCGATCGGCATCGAAGCCTCGGACGCGATCAGAGTGTCGGCGAAAACCGGCATGGGTGTCGCGGCCTTGCTGGATCGCATCGTGGAGCGCATCCCCGCGCCCACCGGCGATCCCGAGGCGCCTTTGCGCTGCCTGATCTTCGACGCGGTCTACGACGAGTACCGCGGCATCGTTGTTTACCTGCGGGTCGTCGATGGAACGATCCGCGAGAAAGAGCAGATCCACATGCTCGGCACCGACAAGGTGTACGAGGCAATCGACATCGGCCGTTTCACGCCGACGATGAAGCGCTCGGGCGCGCTGGGGCCCGGTGAGGTGGGTTACTTCATCTCGAACATCAAACAGCTCGGCGACGTGCGCATCGGCGACACGATGACCCGTCACAAGGGACCGAAGGTGCAGATGTTGCCGGGGTACAGCCCGCCAATGCACATGGTCTACGCCGACTTCTTCCCCACCAACAGCGGCGACTTCGAGGGCCTGCGCGAGGGTCTCGCGACGCTCTCCCTGTCGGACTCGTCGTTCTCCTTCGAAGCTGTCACCAGCGAAGCACTGGGCTTCGGTTTCCGCTGCGGATTCCTCGGTCTGTTGCACATGGAGATCGTGCAGGAGCGCCTCGAGCGCGAGCACGACATCGACATGATCCAGACCGCGCCAACGGTCACGTACAAAATCAAATTGGCCGACGGCCGCGAGCAGGAGATTCACTCGCCTGGCCAGTTGCCCACGCCCGACAAGTACGAAGAACTCTTCGAGCCCTTCGCGCGCGTCAGCGTCATGATTCCGTCCGAGTACATCGGCAACGTGATGCAGATTTCATCCGACCACCGCGGAGAGTTCGTGCGGCAGGAATATCTGTCCCCCACGCGCGTGCAGCTGGTCTACGACATTCCGCTGTCAGAGATCATCTACGACTTCTTCGACAAGCTGAAGTCCTCGACCCGCGGCTACGGCACGCTCAACTATCACCTGTCGGGCTATCGTCCCGGCGACCTGGTCAAGCTGCGCATCCTGGTCAACTCCGCCGAAGTGGACGCCTTGACCTGCATCGTGCACAAGGACCAGGCCGACTACCGCGGGCGCTTGATCCTGAAGAAGATGCGCAAGGAAATCCCGCGCCACCTGTTCGAGGTCGCCCTGCAAGCGGCGATCGGCTCGCGCATCCTCGCGCGGGAGACGATCGCGCCCCTGCGCAAGGACGTGACCGCCAAGTGCTACGGCGGCGACGTGACGCGCAAGCGCAAGCTGCTCGAGAAACAAAAAGAGGGCAAGCGCCGCATGCGCCAGATCGGCAACGTCGAGATCCCGCAGAAGGCGTTCCTGGCGGTCCTCGGCGGAGACGAAGGCGAATAGCCGTGAGCGCCGCCAAGCAGGACAAGGGCGCGTCGAAGACCGCCTGGCGCGACAACATGGAGGCCTTCGCCGTCGCCGTGATCATGGCGGTGCTCTTGAAGTACTTCGTGCTCGAGGCCTACAAGATCCCCACCGGGTCGATGCAGCCCACATTGATGGGCAACGACGAAACGGGAATTTTCGACCGCGTCCTGGTGGACAAGTTGTCCTACCGCTTTCGCGATCCGGAGCGCTTCGAGGTGGCGACGTTCAAGTACCCGCTCGATCGCTCGAAGAACTTCATCAAGCGCATCGTCGGCATGCCCGACGAGTTGCTGCGGATCGCCCACGGCGACATCTGGACGCGCAAGGACGAGCGCGTGCCCTGGAAAGTCCTGCGCCGACCGCGCTCGGTCCAGGGCGAGACCTGGAAAGCCCTCGACATGTCGCGCGAGGGTGAGGCGCCCACATGGGCCGGAGAGAATCAAGCCGCGTCCACCTGGAGCTTCTCGCACAGGTCCGCCGCCGCCCGGGGTGCCGGTCGCGCGCGTTTCGTCGGCCGTCCCGGTGCGATCATGGACGTCTACGCCGATGGCTACCCGCGCAGCATTCAGGGCAAGGTGGTGCCTGGAAAAAACTCGGGCCGAGTCCCGGTGGGCGACCTGCGCGTCTGTGGCGAGGTGCGCGCAGAGGCAGGCTGCACCCTGGTGGCGATCGAGTTCGACGAGGGCTCACGCCGCTATCGCCTGGAGATTCCTGGCCCCGCGGCCGCCGCGGACGCGACCCTGCGCATCACCGCCGTGGACATCGGCGTGCAGCCCATGGCGCGCGCGGCCCGCGACGGGCGGGGCAAGGCCTACCGCCTGCCCGCCGGCAAGTCGGTTTCCTTTGGCGCCCAGAATTTGGATGACGAGTTGTCGATTGACATCGACGGCGAGGTGCTCATGGCCCTCGACATTGAACTCGCGGCCGACCAACACTCCGCGGCCTGGCTCGCCTGCGAAGGCGCGGGCGCGGAGTTCAGCGACCTCGAAGTGTTCCGCGACATCTACTACCTCGAGGGACGCGGCGAATCCGAGTACGCGATTCCCGACGGTCACTACTTCATGCTCGGCGACAACACGCAGAACTCCAGCGACAGTCGCGAGTGGAGTCTCTACGTGATGGAAGCGTCGATCGACGGCGTCGAACGACAACTGCGCGGCAACAATCGCGACCCCGAAAATCCCCTGCATTTGCAGAGTGAACTCGGACCGACGACGTGGTTCCGCGACGAGTGGGGCGAGTTGTTCGTGCTGCCGACGTCGAGCACGCGCCGTCTGCCAGCGATCGATTCACCGGTAGTTCCGCGTGAGTTGATGACCGGGCGCGCGCTGCTCGTTTTCTGGCCCTACTCGTTCGACCACGGCGTGCTGCGCTTGAAATGGGTGCATTGAGCCCCGCCTGCCCTGCGGCCCGCGGCTGAGTCGTGCCGCCTGAGGCGTTGCGGCTTCGACCTGCAAGGCGCCCAGATGGACTGCCAATCCCGGCGCTTATCCACAAGCCCGCGCGGTCGCTCCCGTCCCAGGCTCGGGACGCGCAGGCATGAAAAGCGCGCTGGCGACGGTCCTGGTGACCACCAGGGCCCAGGGGCCGACGGACATAACCTGCATGCTCACAACATGTTACGGAGTTGGCCAATTTGGCACAGGGCTCTCCGCCGGGGCAACTTCAGGCTCTGGCGCCTGCCCGGGTCGCTCCTACCTATGAAAGCTCACATCCGCAGGCGCCTTCCTCACAGGTTCTCCACAGCCGACCCCGCCCTAGGGTGACGGCTGCCTTCTGCACCCGGGAGGGTCCGTAGGAACGCTCAATTCTCGGGCCGGGCCGAGGACCGCGAGCCGCGGCCGGGGTAAGTCCAAGTCCACCACAGGCTTCGGTTGGCCCGCCTCGCTCCAATCCTCGGGAGTTCAGCGAATTGTCGCACCGAAAGGGCGCGCCGTGCAGACTGCGCGAATGGTCGTCCCCAGTGCCCCCACCCGAGGCGAGTTGCTGCTCGAGGCGCGCGGTCTGGTGAAGTCCTTCAAGCGCCGCCGCGTCGTCGATGGCGTCAGCTTCGAAGTGCGCGCGGGGGAAATCGTCGGCCTTCTCGGCCCCAACGGTGCGGGCAAGACCACGAGCTTTCGCATGACCGTGGGTCTGACCAAGCCCGACTCGGGCCAGGTGTTCCTGCGCGGAAACGAGTGCTCGCGCGAACCGATGTTTCGACGCGCGCGACTAGGCATGGGCTACCTGCCTCAGGAGCGCAGCCTGTTCCAGCGCATGAGCGTGATGGACAACCTGCTGGCAGTGCTCGAGGCCATGCCCTTCAACCGCTCGCGGCGCCGCAACGAGGCGGAGAACCTCTTGGAGGAGCTGGAACTCTCGCACCTGTCGAAGAGCATCGCTGAAACGCTTTCCGGAGGTGAGCAGCGGCGCCTGGAATTGGCGCGCGCCCTGGCCACGCGCCCGGCGATGCTGCTGCTCGACGAACCCTTCGCCGGCGTCGATCCAATCGCTGTGGGCGAGATCCAGGCCATGATCGCGCGCCTGCGCGAGAAAAACATCGGGATCCTCATCACCGATCACAACGTGCGCGAGACGCTGCAGGCCACGGACCGCGCTTACATCATTCGTCAGGGCCAGATCTTCCGCGAGGGTCCGCCCATGGACCTGATCAACGACCCGGAAGTACGCGCGGTGTACCTGGGCCACAGTTTCGACGCGCCCGTCTTGGGAGTCAGCGCCGACGAGGCCTCACGCCTGGTGGAATAGGGCTCGGCGCCCTCCGCGGCCCTGCGGCTTCACGGTCGCGGCTCGATCGGCTATCCTCTTTGCCCTCCGATGCGGCCCTGACCCGTCGCGCGAGCCACTTTGCCCATGAAAATCGTCGCCTGCGTCAAGCGCGTCCCCACCACGGAGGCCATCGCCAAGCCCACTTCTGATGGCCAGGGCCTCGATCCGGCGGGCTGGCAGTACATGCTCTCGTTCTACGACGAGCTGGCACTGGAAGAGGCGCTCAAGACCAAAGAGAAGTTCGGCGGCGACGTCACCGTGGTGACCCTCGGACCGTCCGAGGCCTCCAAGGAAGTGCGCGAGTGCCTGGCCCGCGGCGCCGACAACGGCGTGATCCTCAAAGAAGCGGATCCCTCGACGCGCGACCCGCGCTCCACTGCAAAGGCCTTGGCGGCCAAGATCCGCGCCCTGGGGGCCGAGTTGGTGTTCACGGGCCGCGTGGCCACAGACCGCGACCACGCCGCTGTCGGTCCGATGCTCGCCACCTACCTCGGCTGGGCCTGCGTCAGTGAGGTCTTCGCCCTAGAGCTGACGGAAACCGGTGGCACGGCCAAGCGCGAGACGGAACACGGCGTGGAGTCCGTGTCGTTCAGCCTCCCGGCCGTGATCACCTGCAACAAGGGCCTCAACGAGCCGCGCCGCGCCAGCCTCAAGGGCATCATGGGCGCGAAGGCCAAACCCATCGCCGAGGAACAGCCCGAGGGCGTGCCCAACCAGGTGATCGTCAAGAAAGTCGAGCTGCCTCCCGCGCGCAAGGCCGGCCGCATCATCGGCGAAGGCGCCGCTGCCGTCCCTGCATTGATCACCGCATTGAGGAACGAGGCCCAGGTCCTCTGATCCCACCATGGCAACCATCGTCGTCTTCGCAGAACAGTCCAAGGGCCAGGCCCGCCGCGCGAGCCTGGAGTGCATCGGGGCAGCGTTCGCCACCAATGCCAAGGTCGTGGCAGTCACTTTCGGAGCTGGCGCCGACGCGGCAGCCACAGCGCTCGGCGCCGCCGGAGCCAAGGAAGTGATCTGCCTCACCGGGGCCGAGCCCTTCAGCCCCGACTCCGTGGCGGCGGATCTGGCCAAGATCGTCGGCGAAACCGGCGCGAAGGCCTTCCTGGCCGCCGCGACCGTGACCGGCAAGGACATCGCTCCGCGGGTGGCCGCGCACCTCGATTCGACCCTGTTCAGCGACGTCACCGGCTTCAGCGCCTCTGGGGAATCGTTCCAAGTCGTGCGGCCGTGGCTCGCGGGGAAAGCGATCGCGACCCTGACCAGTCAGGCCCCGGTCCTGTGCGCGACTACGCGGCCCAACGTGTTCGCCCCGGCCGAAGCGGCGGGCGCGCCGACGGTCACCACGCGCGCCGCGAGCACGGGCGGCAAGGCAACTGTGACGGCCGTGGAGGCCAAGGTCGCGGGCAAGCTCGACGTCAAAGAGGCCGGCGTCGTGGTCTCCGGTGGTCGCGGAATGAAGGGCCCGGAGCATTTCGGCCTGATCGAAAATCTCGCCGCCGCCTTTGGCAACGCTGCCACCGGCGCGTCGCGCGCCGTGGTGGACGCGGGCTGGCGCCCCCACGCCGAGCAGGTGGGCCAGACGGGCAAGACCGTGGCGCCCGTGCTCTACATCGCCGTCGGAATCTCCGGCGCGATCCAGCACCTGGCCGGCATGCGCACGTCGAAAGTGATCGTCGCGATCAACAAGGACAAGGACGCCCCGATCTTCAAGGTGGCCGATTTCGGTGTCGTCGGCGACGCGTTCGAGATCTTGCCGGTGTTGACCGAGGCCGTGAAAGCGGCGCGTGCGCGCTGAGGATTGCCGGCTCGGCGCCAGCGCGCCCAAGTCGATTTGCCTGCTGCGCCGAACACGCGGAGAATTGTTCGACATTGGCCGCATCGCCTCGGCGGGCTCAACCACGATCAGCTTCGGCTAGATCCTAGGGACGCCCTGACCCACACCATCCCATGACTTACGTCGACGGGTTCCTGCTCCCTGTTTCCAAGAAGAAGCTCAAGGCCTACCGCGCGATGTCCGTGGCGTGCGGCAAGATCTGGCACGAGTACGGCGCGCTCGAGTACCGCGAGTGCGTCGGCGACGACCTGGAGATCAAGATGTGCCTGCCATTCACGCGCGCCGTCAAGGTGAAGCGCGGCGAAACGGTGATCTTCTCCTGGATCGTCTTCAAGTCGCGCGCCCAGCGCGATCGCATCAACGCGAAGATCATGCGCGACCCGCGCATCCTCGCCATGATGTGACCTGCCCCCCCTCAGACCGGTCCAGATCTCATCATAGGATCTGGGCCCCAACCTCAGGGAGGCAGACATGGGCAGGAAACGACGCCACACCGACGAGCAGATCATCCACAAGTTGCGCGAAGCCGAGATCGCATTGGCGCAGGGCCGCACGACGAAGGAAGTCTGCAAGCAGATCGAAATCACCGAGCAGACCTACTACCGCTGGCGCAAGGAGTACGG
>CANKOY010000019.1 GCA_947484275.1 Planctomycetota bacterium
CCAAATCCGAGAAGGTCGAAGAAACTCGTCGTGAATCTCCGTCTAAGAAGCACGTCAGTTGGCTGAACTTCGGAAGCTGTACCGATCAGTCTCTTAGGGAACGTATTTCCAACACCGCGATCGAGAGGTTACCCACATGAGTATCCTGGCAGTCAGTGCCTTCATCCTCCTGGGGTTGTGGGTAATCGAAGCGGTGGCGTTCTTTGTGTCCTACCGTCAGAGCGCCAAGGGGTCGGCGTCGGAGACAATCGAAACAAATCTGTAGCAGGGCACTTTGGGAAGAGCGTGTGAGCGGGAGGTGACTTCTGTCCGCACTGAGGCCAAGGGCGGCGATCCTGACGCTGCGCCAAGGCAAACGAGCGGCCGTGATCCTGACACGGCCGCTCGACTTTTTTTCTAGCGCGCCCACTGCGAAGCACGGTTGCCGGTCCAGACCTGGCCATCCTCGGTCGGTCGCGGTTGCCCCTGCTTACTGCGCCTGAAACGCCTCGAACGCGTCCGCTAACGGCAGGCGCACCTCGGCAAGAAAACTCTCGGCCGGGGTCTTGCCCTGCTTGCATCCGGCAACCATGGCCAGAACAGCGCGCGAACCGTGCTGATTCCAGAGGTAGCCCGTGAACGCCAGCGACTGGCGATAAGCGTGCGTGATGGCGCGCTCGTCCTTCCAGCTGGCCAAGCTGCCTGTGAGGGACTCCAGAGGGATCGCCGCCTGTCCCACGAGCTGGGACGCGGCCTGGCGGGCATCCTCATTGCGCTCAGCGTCGTGTTCGCGCTCCAGCCATTGGGAGACACCTTCGTTCAACCAGCCGGGCACGCTGTCGCCGCCGTACTCGCGGACGAAGGCGTGGCACAACTCGTGGCGAAAAACGCGCTTGAGCCGGGATTCCTCCGCGGAAAGATCGCCGACCGGGATGCGAATCGCGGTGCCGTCGAAGGCGCCGCCGGCCCAGTCACCCAATCCGGTGAGCAGCGAGAAGCCGGCGCGCTCGTAGAGCACCACGCGGAACTTCGCGCGACCGCTCTCCACGGGATAGAAGCCGAACAAAAGCCCCAGGTCCCCATAGGCCGCTTCGAGCTCGTTGAGGAGCCGCGTCGAGCCCCACAACAGGTCGTTGCGCCTGCCGTCGTAGGAAAGTTGGAAGTGCTGCGAACTCTCGTTCCAGAACTCGCCTTCCACTGCGCGCTCGAGTCTCCAGCCCTCGAGCAGCCGCGCCAATTCAAGTCGCGCGGGGGCCAGCACGATGGCGCGCTCGAGTCTGTCGATGCACAGCGTGCAACCTGAATCCCGTCCATGTTCCGCCACGGCGGCGCGCGCCAATGCTTCAGCCAGATTTCCGGCGAATACAGCAATTCCGGGGTTGGCCGCGTGACACTCTTCGAGCAGTTCGATGGCGCGCGCGAAGTCCTCGCTCTCGAGCGCGGCGATCGCAGCCTCATTCTTGCGGGCCCACTCGCTCGTCACACTGCCCGGTGCCGGCGCAGCGATCGGTGCGGCCGCGTAGGCTTCCGCGGGAACTCCGCCGGGAGCCGGGCGGCGCTGATACTCGTCGGGCATCACCGGAGGCGCCACCGTGGGCGGCTGTGGACGCGCGTGCCGCTTCATCAACGAGCGCTGGAACAGCCATGCCCCGCTCGCCACGGTGAACGTGGTGACGACCAAAGCCACGACGACGATCTTACCTGTGCGCATGGGCGATCAGCGGCGACCGTGCTGCGTGCCGGGCCCGCCGCGCCGCGACGAGTCCTTCGTGAAGTCCAAGCTGTCGCGCCCCTGCACCTGCGCGCGAATGTCGGCCATCAGCTCGTCCCAGGACTGATAGCGGGCCTCCAGACTCTTGGCCATCATCTTCTCGATGAAGTATTGCAAGTGGTGCGAGAAGCCGCGGCCCTTCAACTCGGGCGAGCGCAGCGAGTCCATCACCTGCATGCGCAACACTTCGCGGTTGTCGCTCGACTCGAAGGGCAAGCGTCCGACGGCGAGGTGGAACAGCGTGACACCCAAGCTGTAGATGTCGCTGCGCATGTCGGCACTCGCACCGCCGCGCGCCTGCTCGGGCGACAAGTACTGAACGGTCCCGACCGTGGTTTCCTCGTCCGCGGGCGCCTGATCGGGGCGGCCCGCGAAGCCCAGGTCGATCATTTTCGTTCGACCGCTGCCGGACAACATGATGTTGCCTGGCTTGACGTCGCGGTGGATCACGTTCTCGCTGTGCAGGTAGGCGAGCACCTCCGCGACTTCGAGCAGGATGCGCAGCGCGGTCGACTCGTTGAACGCCTGACCCGCATCGAGCAATTCCAGCAGCGTCTTGCCCTCGATCAGCTCCATGCGCGAGAAGTACATGTCGCCGCTCTTCGCCACGCCCATGCCCGACACCAATCCGGGGTGGGAAAGCCGTTCGAGCAACCGCGCCTCGCCGATGAAAGCCGCCCGCGTCGGCGCGTGACGCGACATGTCCGGCCGCAGCACCTTGAGCGCGAGGACTCGCAGGGTCTTCTTCTCGCGCGCGCGAAACACGTCAGCCGTACCGCCGCTGCCAAGCTTGCCCAGGATCTCGTACCCGGGAATCTCGGGGATCTCGCCGGCGCGCGTGCGGCGCAACTTGGCGATTTCCTCGGGCGAAAACTCGGCCTCGGCCTCCAGCAGTTCGTCGAGGTCCGCGCCCTGGGCCAACTGCTCGAAGATCGAGCGCGCGATGTCCACTCCCAGGTGGCCACGATGGGCCAGGAGCAGCAGGAATTCCTGGTCAGCCTTGGAAGTCATTGGAAAAACTCAGGTTGCTTGAAGTTGAAGTCCACCGATCCGAGGTCACCATTCCTGCGGTGCGCGCGGTTTTTCCCCGCACTGCATGCCGACGCTCGGACATCTCTATCTCGTCGGAGCAACATGGTTCACGCTCCCGCGCTGGGCCCGCGACTTTGACGCCCTTTCGCGCGGCTCGCACCGTGCCGAGGGATCTTGACGCTCTGATCGGCCGGGGTGCTTTCGTCCTGTGGCTGGAGCAGGCCAGTGGACCCAGCGTTGATGACCCGGACGGGGTTTGCAGCCGCGAGTCCTACGCGGGTTTCAGGACGCGACATGGGTGGAGTCTAGTGTCTCGATTGGGCGTTGCCTTCCCAAAGCTGGAGCGTCGAACCCTTCCTTAGAGCACGTCCTAATACCTGGCTGGCCGCTTGGGCGATTCCAGGCCGCCAGCCGCGAGGCGCGGCGACGACGCGTATTCGCCTGCAATACTCGGAGGAGCTGCAACGTCGCGATGGCGAGCCTGGAATTGGCCTAGCGGCCAGCCAGGTATTAGGACGTGCTCTAAGGTGCTTGCAACGCGGGCCTCTGTGCTCCGCGACGCTCGCTGAAGCTGCATTGCGGGAGAGAGGCCTCGCGTGCATTTCGAAGTGTCCGCAGGTCTTACCGGGAAACTCCTAGCCGCCTCGGCGGCTCAGGACACGCCTCGGGGCAGGGTTAGGCGTCGCGGCGGACGGCCGAATCAAGTTCGACCGGCCCCGGGTCCGAAGACCGCTGAGTACGGGAGCCGCCCCGGCTCCGACACCTCCCCCCCGCCTCCGGCGGCCTCCTCGGATTCCGAGGGTCCTTGCGACCCACTGTTCCGGCCCAATCGCGCTCCGTGAAGCCCGACAACACCAGGTCCGTTCATCGCTACCTCCTGCCCGTGGATGCCTTCGTGCGCATCCGCGTGCTGGAGCGCGGCGCGCCGCCTCTGCGCGCGCGTCCGGGCTTGGACCGCGCGAGCTACCGGGCCCTGGTGCTCGAGGCCTGCTGTCCGGAATTCGGACCCGATCCGATTCGAGAGCTGAGCCGCCGCTGCCCCGAGGATCCCAACGCCGCTGAGGACCTGCTCTATCAGCTGTGCATCGAGGTCAATCCGGCCCTGGACATCCACACCGTGCGGCTCTCGGACGACGAGCCACAAGATGCTTCGGATTCGAGGCCACTGGAGAGGGCCCAGCCTTCGAGGGAAACCGCGCGCAAGCGTCTGCTGCAGCGCTCGCGGGGACTCGAGCGCCGGCTCTCCGAGCGTGTGATCGGTCAACCCGCGGCCATCGCGCAAGTGGTCGCTGCGGTGCGCCGCGCCGCGGCGGGACTCAACGACGAGCGCAAGCCTCTGGCCTGCTCGATGTTCGTCGGTCGCACGGGCACGGGAAAAACGGAACTGGCACGCGCCCTGGCGGAGGAGCTCTTCGATCGCGACGCGCTAGTGCGCATCGACTGCTCAGAATTCGGGCTGGGCCACGAGACGGCCCGACTGTCGGGAGCCCCGCCGGGATACGTGGGCCACGAACAGGGCGGCTTTTTGACCGACGCGCTGAAGCGCCGGCCCGACTGCGTCGTGCTGTTCGACGAAATTGAAAAGGCCCACCCAAGACTGCACCACCTGTTGCTGCAGGTTCTCGACGACGGGCATCTGACGGACGGACGCGGTAAGCGCGTGGACTTCACGCGCGCCTTCGTGATCCTGACCTCGAACGCGGGTGCGAGCGATGCCGCAGAGGCGGCGCGCAAACTCGGTTTCGCGGCGCGCTCGGGCCCCAAGGCGGCCGTGGCTGGAGCCCTGGGCGACGAAGCCCTGGCTGAGATCGTCGAACGTTCCCTGGCGCGGCAATTCACGCCCGAATTCCTGGGGCGCACGGGCAAGCCGGTGCTCTTCCGGGAACTCGACCGCGAAGACGCCACAGTGATCGCGCGCAAGCTCGCCTTCCAACTGGCCCTGCGCCTCAAGCAGCGCGGCTGGTCCGTGGCCTTCTCCTCCGCGGTGCCGCGCTGGTTGGTGGATAACGGCTTCAGCGCCGAACGCGGAGTGCGCGAACTGGAGCACACCCTGGCCCGGGAGCTGGAGGCCCGACTGTGCGAGCACCTCCTGGAGCGCCGCGACCGGGGCCTGGTTCGCGTCTCGATCCGCGGGGGACGCCCGGTGATCGAGCGCGCAGCATAAGGGGCACGGCCACGCCCGCGGCCAGTCCGGCCCACACTTCGCGCTCGCGGCGGGTTTGAGTATCCTGCCCGGCCCTCGCCACGGCCGTGGCGAGTCCAGAGGGCCGATCACGAGGTGCTGATGTACTCGATTGCATGGATGCTGCTCGTCGTGGCCCAGGCCGGACCCGTTCCGGCCGCGCCGGTGGCCCAGTCGCGTCCTGAGGGAGTGGCGGCGCCCGCGATTCTCGGGACGAACGAGGCGGCCCGCGGCTTGGACACGAGCATCAGCTTCGCCGAACTGGACGAACTTCTGATCGGGCGCCGGGCAAGCGGTCCGAAGGGTCGCGAGGCGCTCAAGCATCTCTTGCACACGAAACTCCTCGGACTCCTGGCAAAGGAGAGCCGTCTTTCGATCGGATCCAAAGAGGTGGATGCGAAGGCCAAGGAGATCGAGGCGCGCTTGATTCAATCCCGCGAGGCCGCGAGCCTCGCGGAATTCCTGTCCCAAAGCGGTGTGCCGTTGGACGTCTTTCGCGAGCACCTGCGCCTGGCGCTGGTCCAGGAGACTCTGGCACGGCGCGCCTTGGGCACACCGCCGGACGAGGAGCTCAACGGCGAGAAACAGGAGATGTGGCTCGCACAAGTGCTCGAGCAACGCGGCGCTCAAATGCCGACACCGCCGTGGGCGGACGGCGTGGCCGCACGCTGCGGTGACCTGGAAGTGTCCGTGAAGGACTTCCTCGACCACCTGCGCACCGTGCTTCCGGCTGAAGACGTGCGCGAGGACTGCTTCCAGCTCCTGCTCCTCAAGCGCATGCGCGCGCGCATGCCCGACCTTGCGCCGGAGGCCCTGGCCAAGGCGGTGGATCTGGAGCTCGAGCGACGGGGCCGCGAGACGCGCGACGACCCGCGCTATCGCGGGCTCTCCTACGAGCAGGTCATGGGCGCGCAGGGACTGCCCGTGGCCTACCTGCGGCTGGATCCCGCGGTTCTGATCGCCTCGCTCTCGACCCTCTGGGTCGACCGCTCCCAAGGCGACAAGGGACTGCGCGCGGTCTATGCCAAGGAGCGCGAACTCTTCGATGGTCGCTTCGGCGAGGCGGTGGACGCGCGCATGCTATTCCTGCGCGCCTCGTCGGTGCCCAATCCACTGATACCCCGCGATTTTCCCGCGGCGGAGATGGATCTTTCCAAATGGAAGGAAACGGTTCGCACGGCGGACGAGTTCGGCAAGCTCGCCCGCGAGCGCTCCGAAGAGCCCTTCTCACGGGATAAAGATGGCCGCGTCGGCTTCGTGACGCGCGGGGACGATCGCCTGCCGCCTGAAGTTCGCGAAGCTCTGTTCGCGGCCAAACCTGCAGTCGTGGGCACCCCGATGGTCGGCCCGGTGCGCGTGCAAGGCGGCGCCTGCCTCCTGTGGGTCGGCGTGCGCCGACCGGCGCCCGGCTGGGAAGAAATGTCGCTCAACGTGCACCGCGAGTTGCGCCGGCGGTTCATCGAAGAACTTTTGACGCGCGACGCGGTCTACACCTACTTGAACAAGCCCTGAGGAGCATCGATGTTGATTGGGAAAGTGGTTGGAAGCGTGGTCGCCACGCAGAAAGACGAGAAGCTCGAGGGCCGCAAGCTCCTGGTGGTGCAGGTGCACAATCAGCAGAACAAGCCCCTTGACCAATACGTCGTCGCCGTCGATTCCGTGCAAGCCGGGCCTGGCGACATGATCCTCTACGCGACCGGTTCGAGTGCGCGCCAGACAACGGTCACCGAAGGACGCCCCTGCGACGCGGTGGTGATGGCCGTGGTCGACTCCTGGGATCTCGGCGGCGCAAACGTGTACGAGAAGTGGTCCTAGGCTGACATGTACCTCGCACGTGTCACCGGCCGATTGGTCGCGACCCAGCGCTACACCGGGCTGGATGGCGTGGCCTTGCAGTGGATTCAGCCCCTCGACGAGGACGGCAAATCCATGGGCGATCAGATGGTCGCCTGCGCAGCAATTTCCAGTGGCCCCGGCGATCTGGTGATGTTCGTGGATGGACGCGAAGCAGCCATGGCGTGCCCGGTGACCTTCGTCCCCGTGGACGCCGCTATTGTCGGCTTCGTGGAACAAGCGATATCCAAGGGCGTTCCCATCGGTCGCGGCGCCGCGGGAGTTTCCTGATGTTCCTTGCGGACGTCATCGGCACGGTGGTCGCACCGATTCAGATTCCTGAGCTCAACGGCGGAAAGCTGCTGCTCCTTCGTCCGGTGACCCCGGATGGACGGCGCACGGGCAAAACACGCGTGGCCCTCGATCGCGCGGGCGCGGGTGTCGGCGACCGCGTGCTCGTCGTGGACGAGGGCAACAGTGCCCGCGGCATCCTCGGCAATCCCAAGGCGGCGGTGAAGACCGTGATCGTCGGCGTCGTGGACTACGTCGAAGCTGACACGCGGCTCTACGATCACAGAACTCCGCGCAAACACGGGAACCCCGCGTGAGCGAGTGGCTCCAATCCCTGGCCGCCGCCCGAGGCTGGTCCGACGAGGAGCTGCGCTTGCGCAACGGCATCTGCGAGATCGGCAAGCTCGCGTATTCGCGCAACTACATCGTCGGCGCGGACGGCAACATCTCCGCGCGCATGTCCGATGGCACGATCTTGATCACGCCCACGGGCGCGATGAAGGGTTTTCTCGAGCCGCAGCACGTGGCGCGCATCGACATGCGGGGCCAGCCCGTGGACAGCGGACCGAAGGCCTCCAGCGAAAAGGCGATTCACATCGTCGTCTACGAAGAGCGGCCCGAAATGAAGGCGATCGTCCACGCCCATCCGCCCCACGCGGTGGCGATGACCATCGCGGGCATCGATCTTCAGCAGCCGTTTATCCCCGAGATCATCGTCACGATCGGCGGCATTCCGACTGCGCCTTTCGGCACACCGGGCACTGCGGAGTTGCCGGATTCGATCCGAGCCATCGTGCGCTGCTCGGACACGGTGATCATGAAGAACCATGGCTCGGTGACCATGGGCACGAACCTGCTCGACGCCTACAAGAAACTCGACATGGTCGAGCACACGGCGAAGATCCTGTGGCTCGCCCATTCCGTCGGCGCGAAGCTCGAGCCCCTCGACCCAGAGAAGGTCAAGAAGTTGCTCGCGACGCGCGCGGCGCTGGGACTTTCCACGGTCAACACGCTCGAAAATTCCTGCGCGCGTCCGAAGACCTGAGGGAGCTTGCCAGAGGCTTGCGGGGATCTTGATGCAGTCAACGCCGCGATTTCGCAGACTCGGATCATGGGTCGGCGAACTATTTCGGGGCTGCGCGCACATGAGCTCTTGCCCTCAGCGCGCGGTGCGAGGACAAGCGTTCGGGTGCGGACCTGCCTGGCGCCGCTCGCGCTCCTGTCGTGGGCCTGCAGTGCTCAAGTGAACCCGTCCGCCGCCATATTGGAGCGAGTGACGTTCCTCGGTGCCGCCGAACTGCCCGCGGATGCGAGCGATCTCTCCGGGCTCGGCGAGGCGATCGCCGGCGCGCAAATTCCCCAGAATAGGCTCGGATCACTGGGCTCGGCCCTCGCGTACACCGGGACTGACAATCTGTATCTGGCCCTGTGCGATCGCGGTCCGAACGATGGCGCGCTTGGGTTCTTCCCGCGCTTTCACACACTCGCGCTGATCGCCGACAGCTCTCCGGGAGCCCTGCGTGTCGAATTGCGCCACACGACGCTCCTGCACGATCGCGCGGGCAGATTCAGCGGCCTGTCCTCCGCCTTCGACGCTTCGCAGCCCGCCAGTGGCCGGCGCATGGACCCGGAGGGACTGCGCGTGTCGCCTGCGCTCAGCGTTTTCACCAGTGAAGAGTACGGGCCCTGGATCGACGAATGGACCGCCGCGGGCGAGCACCTGCGCCGCATCGCGCTGCCGGAAAAGTTCTATGTCGCCAAGCTCGCCGCGAAGGCCGGCGACGAAATGCCGCCGAACAACAACAGCGGCCGCCAGTCCAATCGCGCCATGGAGGGTCTCGCGCGCAGCCCCGACGGAACGCGCCTGTTTGCGCTGATGCAGGGGCCGCTGATCCAGGACCTCGAGCGGGAGAAGAAAGGGATCGGCACGGGCGTACGCCTGGTGGAACTGGATCTCGGCAGCGGAAAGACGCGCGAGTTCCTCTACCTCCTCGACGACACTGCCAACGGACTCAACGAGATCCTGGCCATCAATGCCCAGAGTTTCCTGGTGCTGGAGCGCGACGGTCGCCAGGGCTCCGAGGCCCAGTGCAAACGTCTTTACCGCGTTGATCTCGCGGACGCGAGCGACGTCTCGGCCTTCGATTCACTGCACGCCGACGATCTTCCCGACGAGGTCCGGCCCCTGATGAAGCAGTTGTTCCTCGATTTCCTTGACCCGCGCTTCGCATTGGCAGGCAAGGCCATGCCCGAGAAGATCGAAGGACTCTCCTTCGGCCCCGATCTCGCGGACGGGCGAAGGTTGCTTTTGGTCAGCATCGACAACGACTTCCGTCCCGAGGTTCCGAACACATTCTGGGCCTTCGCCGTCGGGCGCGAATTGCTTCCGGGCTTCGAGCCCGAGGCCTTCGACGGCCCCTGGAAAATGCGCGAGGCGTCGAAATGACGCCTCGCCCGTGAGCCTACGTCCGCCGGGCGCTCAGTCGCGGGAACGCGAGCGAAGGATCAAGTAGATCAACTGCATCACGCTCGCCGCTGCCGCTGCCACATAGGTCATGGCCGCCGCGTTGAGCACCTTGGTGACGCCAATCGCCTCTTCCTGGGTCGTGACGATGCCGCTCTGAGCCAGGACGAGCTTCGCACGGTTCGATGCGTCGAATTCAGTCGGCAGGGTCACGATCTGGAACAGCACGACCGCGCAGAAAAGTCCGATGCCCACGAGCACGAGCGTCTGCCCGATCGCGGGACCCATTTGGGTCAGGAGCATCCCGATCATGAACGGCCAGAACCACAGCCGACTTCCAATGTTCGTCACCGGCACGAGTTTCGAACGCAGGATCAGCGGTCCATAACCCACGGCATCTTGGATGGAGTGACCGGCTTCGTGCGCCGCGACGGCGATCGAGGACACGGACCGGCCATCGTAGACCTCCGGCGACAGGCGCAGCATGCGCGCGCGCGGGTCGTAGTGATCCGAGAGGAAACCCTGGTGACGTTCGATGCCGACGCCAGTCACCTTGCCGGCGCGCATCACAGCCGCCGCAGCCTCGGCTCCTGTCATGCCGGAGGCCACGCCCATCTGGCTGTACTTGTTGAAGGTGCTCTTGACCCTCCACTGGGCCCAAAGGGTGAAGATCAGCGCGGGAACAGTCAGCAGCAGGTAGAGCGGATCGAAGATGAACGGCATAGGAGGAATGGGTGCCCAGTGGGAAGCTCGAACCTGGAGTTGCGCGCGGATCGGCGCACACCCGGCGCGGGATCCGGGAGCCTAGGCTCGCCCTCCCCGGATTCAAGGAAGATGCGTCGGCGCCCCCGACGCTCCTCGGCCTGGACATGATGGCGCCGAGGGAGGCCGCGGTGGGCACAAAGGACTACCGATGCCCCCACCGGCGTGGATTAGCTACTCTTACGTAAAAGGGGACTCCGCGGATGGGCCCTAGGCCCGCGACTGCGACGCACCCTCATGCCTGAAGCCCAAGTTGAACTGCTCAAGATCGGTGACTTCGCCAAGCTGGCGGGGACGAACCTGCGCACCCTGCGCTATTACGAAGAACTGGAGCTCTTGATCCCTGCCTCGCGCAGTCAGGGCGGCTTCCGCTACTACAGGCGCACGGACCTGCATCGGCTGGCGATGGTGCACGACCTGCAGTCCCTCGGACTCTCGCTCGACAAGATCCGCGAGCTGATGGAAACGCGCACGACGGGTCGCTCGCGCAAGGATTTTCTCGCGAAGGTGCGCACGGCGCTCCAGGAGCAGGACCGACTGTTGCGCGCGCGCGTCGCCGAGTTGGAGTCTCAACGCTCGAAGATCGCCCTTGCCCAGGGCAAGCTGCGCGAGTGCGAAGTCTGTCGGTACAGTCCCTTGGGTGACAACAACTACTGCGAGCCTTGCCAGGTCACCGGCGAACATTTGCCGTCGACGCTCAGCGCGTTGTTCTAGGCGAGCCTAGGAACCCGTTGAAACAGTCGTCTACTGGACTAAGCACGCGTCGGCGGTCGTTCCTCGCGAAGGCGACTACATCAGCGGGCTCCTAGAGCGTCGCGCGAAACATGTCGATCTGCTACTTCGACAACAATGCGACCACACGCGTGGCGCCCGAAGCGCTCGCGGCCATGTTGCCGTGGTTCTCCGAGAGCTTCGGAAATCCGTCGAGTCTGCACACCCTAGGTGAATCCGCAGCCGACGCCGTGGCCGCTGCGCGCGCTTCGATCGCGCGCCTGATCGGCGCGCACTCGCCCGAACAAATCGTGTTCACCTCGGGCGGGACAGAGAGCGACAACGCGGCGATTCGCGCGGCTCTGGCGCGTTTTCCTAACCGAAGGCGCATCGTGGTCAGCGCCGTGGAGCACGAGGCTGTGCTCGCGCCCATGGCGGCGCTCGAGGCTTCGGGCTACGAGATCATCCGCGTCGCGCCCACCCGCGACGGACACCTTGACGGCGCGGGATTCGCCGCGCGGATCGACGAACGCTGCGCGCTTGCGGCGTTGATGTGGGCCAACAATGAGACCGGCGCGGTGCACGACGTGGCCGCAGTCGCCTTGCACTGCGAGCAGCAGGGAGTCCCGCTCCACGTGGACGCCGTGCAAGTCGTCGGCAAGCACGCGCTGGGAGTCTCGACGCTGCCGATCGACACCCTGGCCATCTCCGCGCACAAGCTGCACGGTCCCAAGGGAATTGGGGCCCTCTACGTGCGCGACTCGGCCAGCTTCGAGCCGTTCCTGCGCGGCGGTGGACAGGAGCGCGAGCGCCGCGCGGGCACCGAGAATGTCCCGGGAATCGTCGGCTTCGCCCGCGCCGCGGAACTCGCCGCGCGTTGGATCGCGGACGGCGGCCCAAGAAGTCTCGCGCGCCTGCGCGACTCCCTCGAATCCCGGATCGTCGAGCGCGTGCCGCACATGCGCGTTCACGCAGGCGCCGTCGAGCGCACCTGCAACACGTCGAATTTCGGCTTCGACGGCGTCTCCGGCGAGGCCCTGGTGATGCTGCTCTCGGAATACGGCATCTGCGCCTCCGCCGGTTCGGCGTGCGCCTCCTCGCGCCACGCCCCGTCCCACGTGCTGCTCGCCATGGGCTTGGACGAGCGCGCGGCCTCCTCGTCCCTGCGCCTTTCCCTCTCCCGAGAGACGACCGAAGCGGATGTGGCCCGGGCGGCGGAGGCAGTCGAGAGCGCCGTATCCAGCCTGCGCGCCCTGGGGCCCGCCTGAGCCACATGTTCGCCGGGCCCAGCGGTCGAAGGTAGACTGGACGGCAGTGTCCCCCGCGGACACAACTCTCCCCACAGCCATGGCCGAGCCGACCGCCACCTATCAGGTCCGAATCGAGGGATTCTGGAACTCCACGCACCGCTTCTCCACCGCCGAAGGCCCGTTGGGGGTCCTGACGGTGGAGCGCAACGGCTGGGGCGTTGTGACCGGAGGTCGCTACAGCCCCGCGAAGGGTGAGGTCCTGGTGGCCCGGCGCGACCCGGGGCTCCTCCGCAGTCAGTTCTCTCTCTGGACCGAGGGCAAGGAATGGCTGGGGTCTTCCCTGCGCTGGAGCGTCGGCAAACGCGAGATCGTGCTGCACACCGGCAGCCGTCCTCTGCGGATCCTGCCCCTGACCGGCTTCCGCAGCGGCTGGACCCTGCAGGCGCCCAAGACCGGGGAAATGGCCCGAATCCTTGGCTGGCCCCTGGCACGCGGGGCTCGCATCGAGGTCTACCGCAAGGTCGAGATGGAGCTTGTGGTCTTCGCCTATTTCCTTGGCGCCCAGCTCTTCAGCGAGTCCTTCTGGCCCGGCCTGGACGTCGAGGGCGAGAATGAAACCCCCGCCGCTTCGCGGCCCATGCCCCATTGATGCCCGCCGAGCGGTTCGGTCGATGTAAGCCCGCCCGGGAAGAAAGCCGACCCATGCCGCGTCTATCCTCTCGGCGGCCAGCCCAGGCAGGCCGCCCCTGATCGCGGCCGGCTCGCCGTCTCGGCAACCTGACTAACCTGATTCCAAATTCTCCGCGGGACGCTCGCCACGAGGGCGCCCGCCGTCACCACAAATACTCTGACATGAGACCCCTCGTCGTACTCCTGCTGGTACTTGTCGCCGCTCTGGCCCTCATCTTCACCCTGCAAAAATCGGGCAGCCAGGGCCAGCCGACGATCGACTTGAACGATGTCGCGGTCACACCCGACGCACCGCCGATTGTGAAGCCGCCGAACGAGACGGTGCAGCAGCCGGAGGAAGCGACCCGCACGGCCACCGGCGAGCCGGCTCCGGGTATCGGGGTCAGCGAGGATGCCGTGCCTGAGCGCCCGGGACGCAATCGGCTGTACGGCCTGGTCCTGAACGAGCAGATGCTGCCGCTGCGCGGAGCCAAGGTCGAGTTGTCGCGCGATGCGCGCATGGGCCAGGAGATGGCCATGAAACTGATTACAGGCGTGGTCTCCATGGAAGCGCCGCTGGTGACGATGACCGACGAGCGCGGGGCCTACACCTTCTTGAACGTCATTCCGCGCCGCGACTATTTCGTGATCGGCTCCCATGAGAGCTACTCGCCGACACAAGAGCAGCTAGTGACCGTGGGCGACGATGGCGACTTCCAGGGTCCGAACATCATCCTCAAGACGGGTTCGATCGTCGAAGGCCTCGTGACCGACACGGCCAACAACGTCATTCCCGATGCCGTGATGTGGCTCGACAGCGCCTTCTACTCCGGCACGGGCGAAAGCACCGACCGACTGACGACCAAGACTGACGCGCGCGGTCACTTCGAGTTCAGGAACGTCTACCCAGTGTCGAAGCAGTTGACCTGCTCGGCCGAGGGCTACGGCACGATCACGAAGAGCCCTGTCAATGTCGTCGGCACGCCCGGCGAGCGAGTTGTCGCCGACTTCCAGTTGTCCGTGGGCCAGCCCATCGGCGGAAGGGTCGTCGGTTCCGATGGCGCCGGTATCCAGGGCGCGCACATCGTCGGCTACTACACCGGGAACAACACCACTTACCGCGGAGAGACGGAGAGCACGGAGGACGGTTCGTTCCTGCTCCCCAACCTCCATCCGGGGAACTACATCCTGACTTGCGAAGCCAAGGGCTTCCGCCAGCAAAAGCACACGCGCGTCCAGACTGGCGATGTCGCTGTGATCATCGACATGTTGGCCCAGGCCTGCGTCACAGGACGGGTGGTTGATTCCGCCGGTGCTGGGGTCAGCGCCTTCAGTATCGCGGTGCGGCGGCTCGCTCCCAATACGCTTCCGGGCGTCGGCGTCCCCTCCGAGGAAACCGGCGTCAAGGAGAACTTCACCGCAGCCGTGGACGGAGAGTTCAGCATCTGCGGGTTCGATCCGGGCGTCTACACGCTGGTCGTGACCACCGCCACGTCCGCACCGACGTTCTCTGATGCGTTCTCGATCTCGGCCGACACCGATCGCGGTTCGGTGAACGTGGTCGTGCGCCTCTCGAAGGGCGGCTCGATCAAGGGCCGCATCGTCGGCCCCGGCGGAGTGCCGGTCGCTGGCGCGGTCGTCACCAGCCACGACGACACGTTCGTCGACGATCCGCTGACGATGATGTTCGCGGGCATGGTGCCGACCAACACGACGGCGCGCCGCGTGGTGACAACTTCCGAGGGTCTGTTCGAGCTGCGCTTCCTGACGCCCGAGAAGTACCAGTTGCGCATCTCTCACCCGAGCTACGCCCAGGGCATGATGCGCGCGATCATGGTGGCCGACGGTCAGGCGACAGACGTGGGCTCGGTCGTGCTGCAAGTGGGCGGCACGGTGAAGGGCACGGTTGTCGGCCAGGGCGGAACGCCACTGAGCGGCGGCTTCGTTCACTTGGAATCGGAATCCAGCGACATCGTGTTGGACACGCGCTCCGACGCCGAAGGCCGCTTCAGCTTCCAGCACGTGCGCCCCGGCCCCTACACACTGTCGGCAACGATCCAGGGCACGACCTCGGACAACGCCCTGGGGGCCATCGACCAGATCCTGCGCTCGCAGATCCAGATCAATGTGCCCGAGGGCGGCGAACTGACCCGGGAACTGAGCCTGACCGGCGGTTAGCCTGATGGGGTGACCGCGCGACCGCGCAAACCCGAAGCATCCAACGGGCCCGAGCAGTCAGAACTGCTCGGGCCCGACGCTTGGAGCCTGTTCCTGTCGCGCGAGCTCGGCCTCGAGGTCCAGGTGGTGTACACCCGCGCGCGGCGCAGCGTGCTAAAGGTCGAGCCTCACGGGTCGCGCCGCACGGTGCGCATGAACAGCTTCTTCGCCGCTGCGCCAATCGAAATACAGTACGCAGTGGTGGCCTGGGTGCGCTCCGGTCGCCGGGCGCGGCGGCAGTTGGCCCTGCTCGATACCTGGATCGAGTCCCAGATCGAGTTGTTGGAGAAGCAGGCGCCGCGCAAGGTGCGCACCGTCAGTGCAGGTCGCGTTCATGATCTCGAGCGCCTGGCGCGCGAGCTCCGCGAGAGCGAATTCGCGGGGCAATTCGCCGCTGAGTCAGGGACGGAGAGCGAACTGGCGACTTGGCCGCGCCTGACCTGGGGCCGCGCGCCGCGTTCGCGCTCGCGTCGCACGCTGCGACTGGGCAGTTATGACTACTGGTCCGGCCTCGTGCGCATGCACCCTGTGCTCGATCAGGTCAGCGTGCCCGAATCCTTCGTGCGCTACGTCCTGTTCCACGAACTGCTGCACGCGGCCCTGCCAGCGGAACGCGGCGCGCGCGGCCGGCGAATTTTCCACAGCGGCGAATTCCGTCGACGCGAAACGGAGTACTCGGGCACGAAGGCAGCGTTGGCGTGGGAGAAACAGCACCTGCAGGAGCTGCTCTGGTCGGCGCGCACGGGAAATGAAATGCGGCCGGCAAAGACACTGGCAATCAAGCTCGCCGCCCGCGACCGGGCGCCAGCGATCGAGGAAGCTCTGATTCCCGCAAAGAGCGGTGTCCGCCGCTTCTTGCAGCGTTGGTTGTTCTGATACGGAGTCGCACACCACCCGCAATTCTCACCGCAAAGGGTGCCGCACCAGGAACCTGCTCGCCGGCGACTCGTTCACGGACTGGCCGGCGCCGACGAGGTCGGCGAGTCGCACCTGGGTCTGGTCAGCCTTGGAACGCGCCCGGTAGATCCTCCGCGCGATGCGCGCGTTCACGTTCTTCTGCTCCACCGTGCTGCGGAACGCGTCGTTCGTGCCGACGTCGCGCCAGGTCAGCGCCAGTGCATTTTCCGTCTTCCTGCGGTTCATGGTCAGTCCTCGTTGAGGTGGAGGTGGAGGGCGCGCTGCAGCGGCGCCGTGCGAGCGATCGCGCGCTCGATGTCAATCCCTGGGACTGCGTACTCTGTCGTTAGCGCGTGGGCCTGCGGGTCGGCCTGTCGAAGTTCACCAGGCCATTCGCGCACGTGTGAGCGCGGCCATCGATGTCCTGGCAGACGCGGATCTCTGTCTCTAGCGCCGGACTGACACACCGCACGTCAAACCTGGTGTTGCTCGAGTCAGGCGACTCTCGGTTGGGTCAGGCACATCCAGTGAGCGCCGTGCGGCCGCATGCAAGCGAATCGGCCCGCTCCGTTCATGGATGTTGTTGTCATCCCCCGCACGCGTCCGCATTTGGCCACAGCCCTGTGCGCATCCAAGGCCGAGACTGTCGCTCGATGCCCTTAGTCGCTTACTCCCGATATGTCTGGTTCTTGGATTCGTTTCCACCGCTAGAATCACGGGGTCATCCTCGGTCGCGCACTGGATAAATCTCGAACGGACGGCCAGGGCACTTTGCCAGCAATCGGCGTTCCCCCATGACGAACGATCCGCTCGGTGCCGATGCAATACTCGAGCGAGTGCGGCGGGTCTACGGAACCTGTTTCAGTTGCCAGGACACCGGCGAGGTCGAGTTCGTGATGAGCACCGGCCCACGACCCTGCAAGCGAGTCACGTTACGCAAGCTCTTCCGTACGGCGTTCGTGCGTCCCGATCGCTTTCGCTTCGAGTTTCGAGAGATGATCGCCGGGCCGGAGTCCGAGTGGCTGCGGTGTGTCATCCTGAGTGACGGCAGTTCATTTCGCTCGTGGATGGCTACGGATCGTGCCCTTGAGATCAAAGATCCGCTCGACCGAGCCTTGGCCGGTGCGACCGAGATTTCCGGCGGGTCAGCGTGCGCGATTCCGTCGCAGTTGCGAATGAACGTGGCATGGAGCGAATTTCTGCCGGAGCCGTCGCGGACCGAGTTCATCGGGAAGGAGATCATCGACGGCCGCGAGTGCTTCGTAGTTCGAACGACTCCACGCGGGCGCGATCCGAACATGTTCTGGGTCGATGCGCAGCATTTCCTGATTCGAAGGACGAGGACGGCTGGGCCGCCCGATCAGGATCAAAGGCAAGTTTTTCTGGATCGAAGGCACGCGATCGCCGAGGTGATTCGAGAGACCGAGGATCTCCCCCCTGATATGCGGGTTGAAATGCTGAACATCTTCGAAGAGCCGGTGCTTCCCCAGATTGCCTCCGACCTGACTACGCATTACCGCCCGCGCGTGGATGCCTCCGTGGATGACGCAAACTGGAGCTTTGAGCCGCCGTGCTGACGTGGGTCCTCGGGCTGCGACGGTGAACAAATTGTCCGTCCCGTCTGAACGATCTGTGGCTCCATTTGGACGTAGCTCCGCCGTTGATCTACCTTTCGCCGGTCAGTCGCGCGTCGTCGGACATGCCTCTGGCGCGGAGCGAAACCCTCTAACGGGATTAGCCGATCAGCGTGCGTGGCGTGCTGCGCTCACACTCGGGGCGTGTATTGCACTGAGGACTGACGTCGCGAAGCGCGGGTCAATCTCGGCCACAACCCCGCAGCCGAACTCCCCCCCCTGCCGCCCGCGCAGTTCAGCGCGAACTGCGCGCCGTATCGCGCATCTGCGCGCCCGTGAGCACTGTGCCCAGCACGTTTGCTCCCAACGACTCCAACAGGTTGTAAGTTTGCTCGACGTACTGGCGCGGCGTGGTGTTCTGGCGAACGACCAAGACGACTCCGTCGCTGATCGCACCCAGCAAACTGGCGTCACTGGTGGTGCTCGCTTCAGGCGTATCGATGACGACGTACGTGAAGCGACGCTTCAGCGTCGAGAGCAGCGTTTTCATGCGCTCCGATGCCAGCAGCTCGGACGGATTGCGCGCTTGGGAGCCGGCGCCGAGCACAGCGAGCGCTGGCACGTTCGTGGGCCGAATCACGTGGTCTAGGGACAAGCGACCCGACAACAACTCCGACAACCCCTGGCGCCGCGGCATGGACATGTACTCCTCGACCGAGGGCGCGTGCATGTTGGCGTCGAGCAAGAGAATTCGACTGCCCGGCATCTCCGCCAACGCCAATGCCAGGTTGACGGCGGCCACGGACTTGCCCTCGCCGCGCAGTGAACTGGTGACGACCACCGAGCGCGGTGCGCTCTCAGGATTCAGCGCGACGATCGAGTTGCGCAGGTTGCGGAACTGCTCGGCGATCTGGCCGCGCGAATCGGTGACCAGGGCGATCTCTTCGCGCACGATCGGCATGGTCTTGCCTTCGTCGGGCACTGCCACCTGGAGCGGGCCTGCGTTTGCGGTGGAACTGAAGATCGCCATGCTTAGGAAGCTCGGTTCGGAGACGGGACAGGAGCAGCATGCTCATCGACCCCGAAAGATCCAGTCCCCAAGCTGTTTCTTGCCCCCGGGCGCGGCCGGTATGGGTCCTGGGAGCGCAGCGGGGGCTCTCGGCGAGCTCGCGGGCAGGCCGGGACGGATTCCAGGGTCAAAAACCGATCCAGGGCTCGCGCAGATCCAGATCCACGAGCACCGACGGCGATGCTGGCGGGAAGCGGCCGCCGCTCAGTTCGAGCCGCAAGGGGTGGCGCGAGCGCTGGAATAGGACCCTCAGGCGGCGCAGGAACTCGCGGGCCCCGGGCTCGCTTTGGCGCACCCGCAGAAGTCTCAGTGCTCGCTCGCAGCCCTGGACCCAGCCGGCGTCCATGCCGCGCGCATCCCTGGCGTCGCCGGGGCGCGGATCATCCCAGGCAGGTTCGTCCTCCGAGGGGCCGAGCCACGGTCCGCGGACGCGCTCCAGTCGCGCCAGGAACTCAGCATAGAACGCGTCCGCGTGTTCTGCGCGCCGCGGCCACAGATCCAGCGCGCCGCCCGCGCGCGCGATCGTTGCGCCGGCGGAGCGCCAATCGGCGTCGCTCCAGGTCTCGCGGGAAAAGACCTCGGTGCCGAGTTGCTCTAGCTCCGCGCCCGTGGCCACATCGAGGCAGGCCATGAGGCGCGCGATCGTCGCCGCGGCAGCACCGCCGCCGCGCGCAGCGAGCAGCGCCTGGCGCAGGATCGGCTGGGTCGTCCACAGCGATTCGCGGTCGAGGATGGAGAGGAGGATCTCCTCGCCGCGGGGCTGGGCCAGGAGCGACAGGATGCGCTCCCCCGCCAGCGTCAGAGCATCAGCGTCCGTGGCAGCTCGCGCTAAGGCATCGGCGCACAGATCGGACTGCGCTGCAACGGAGAGGTGTGTCGCCTGGCGCCAAGTCAGCGGTTCACCGCAGCCGATGGCCCCCATGTTTGCAGCGAATTCCCTGCCCCAGCCCTGATGCGCGGCCCAGTTGAAGGCCGACTCCAGCGGGCCGGGCTCGATGGGGTTCGGACGCTCCACACCCAGGGCCGCCAAGGCGCGCAGAGTGGCGCAGCGATCCTCCGGTGAAGTCTGCGGCGCGAGCCAGCGCGCCCCGAGCAGGCCCATCAGCTCCGTCGGCGCTAGGCGCGCGCCCCGTACCAGCGCACAGCGCAGGTTCTTGGCGCGGGCCGGCGCGTTTTCGAATCCGCTGCTCCAGGCGTCGCGACCGAGGCTGCCGATGGCGAGCAGCGCGCGCGCCAACTCGCGCGACTGGGGCGAGGGTTCGCCTTCGCTTGCCAGGGCCCGGTCGGCCTCTTGCAGCAACTTTTCCGCGCCTGCAGTGCACGCCAGTGAACTGGCAACAGCGCCGCGACCGGCGGCGAGCACCAGCGCGTCGAAGGCGGCCGGATCCTGCCGTTCGCGCCAGCGCCAGTCGAGCCAGTCCAAAGCAGCCGGCCAGCCCGTGGCGGCGATCGCACGCGCGGCGTGGCGCGCGGCCTGGGGCGAGGCCGGTTTTTCAACCGCGAGCACCCAACCCTGGAGCAGCGCCTGGGCCGTTGGCGGGGGCGATCCGTCGAGCGGACGTACCAGAAACCAAGTCTGTCCCTCGTCCCAGCCATAAACGTCGAAAATCGAGCCGCGCAAGACAGCGACTGCGTAGACCAGGTCCTCAAAACTGCCGATCACCGGCGAGGGGATTTCTTCGGCGCCGACTAGGGGCCGCGCAGCGCTCGGATCGAATCGGGGGTCGAGCACCAGCCAAGCCCGCGCGCCGGTGGATTGATCAACGCGGCGGCTGTCGACAAGGCGCGCGATCCGGTCCAGGGCTACTTCGAGACTCCCCTGACGCGGATCAAGTTGCCACAGACCCCCGAAGGCGCCGCGGATCTCGCGTTCCAGCGTCGCCATGGGCAGGGGTTCCTGGTCGCCTGCGCCGAGCCAAGCAGCAGCGTGGCCGGAAAGGGCCTCGGCTCCTGTGCGCGCCACGGCTTGGTCCGCCGAAGCAGCCAGCGCTGCGGCGAGGCCAAAGTGCCGCGCCCTCGACGTCAGGGCCGAGGAGATGCGCGAGCGAACCTCTGCGGAGCCTGCGCGCGCTGCATCGATCAGCAGCCCGGCGTCGGAAGCCGTCAACAACTGGGCCAATTCGCGCTCCGCCGCAGCGCGATCCACGGCACTCGCCGCGCTCAGCCGATTTAGGGCATCGGCCACGTCAATTGAGCGCGTGGGATCCGACTGCGCGGGGACACACAGCGTCAGGATCGCGGCGAGGGTGAGTAGCGCGAGGCGGCGGAACATGGTGCCCCAGCATAGAACTCCGCGGGCCGCGAGCCCGCGCCCGCGCCCGTGAGAACCCGCCGCACCGAAGCCTCGGCGCCCCCAGAGCCGTGGCCCGCGCGGCCCCGCGCTGGTACCTTGGCCGCCGTTCCATGTTCAAGAAGCTCCTGATCGCCAACCGCGGCGAAGTCGCCGTGCGCGTCGCGCGGAGCGCCCGGCGCATGGGCATTTCCCCGGTGGGTATCGCCTCCACGGCCGACCTTGGGGCCAAGTGGCTCGAAGCCATGGACGAAGTCGTCTGCGTCGGGCCCTCCGCTTCGCGCGAGAGCTACCTGCAGCGCGAGCGCATCGTCCAGGCCGCACTGCAGACCCACGCTGCCGCGATTCACCCAGGCTGGGGATTTCTGGCCGAGGACCCGCTGTTCGCGGCCCTGTGCGAGCAGCACGCCGTGCGCTTCGTGGGCCCGAGTCCGGCGGTCATGGCGATGATGGGCCTGAAGTCCCCGGCCCGGGCGGCAATGAAAGCCGCGGGTCTGCCGGTGATTCCAGGCAGCGACGGATTGCTCGCCGACGTCAACGAGGCGCTCGTACTCGCGCGAAGCATCGGCTACCCCGTGATCCTCAAGGCCGACGCGGGGGGCGGCGGCCGCGGGATGCGCCGCGCTGCAAATGAGAGCGAACTGCGGGCGGCGTTTTTCGAAGCGGCGGCCGAAGCCACGAGCGCGTTCGGCAACGGGGGCTTGTACCTGGAAAAGTACTTGCTCGGCGGGCGACACATCGAGGTCCAGATCCTCGGCGACGCCTTCGGACACGCGGTGCACCTGTTCGAGCGTGAGTGCTCCGTGCAACGCAAGCACCAAAAGCTGCTCGAAGAATCTCCGAGCCCGGTCCTCAACGCGAAGGAGCGCGAGGAACTGGGCGAGCGTGCCGCGCTCGCAGCGCGCAGCCTGGGATACGTCGGGGCAGGAACGATTGAGTTCTTCCGCGCGCCCGAGGGCCAGGTGTACTTCATGGAAATGAACACGCGCCTGCAGGTGGAGCATCCGGTGACGGAGATGCTCTGCGGCCTGGACCTCGTGGAGTTGCAACTGCGCGTGGCCGCGAACGAGGCCCTGCCGTTCACGCAGAGCGAAGTGCGCCCCACGGGCCATGCGATTGAGGTGCGCATCAACGCCGAGGACCCCGCGCGCGATTTCCGCCCGTCGCCGGGCCTGGTCGAGAGCCTGGAGTTTCCACTCGACCGCGGTCCAGGCAGCGTGCGCTTCGACACGCACATGCACGTCGGCGAAAAAGTTTCGCCGCACTACGACTCGTCGATCGGCAAGTTGATCGCCCACGGAACCACCCGCGAACTTGCGATCGAGACGCTGCTGCGTTCGTTGCGCGCCGCGCGCGTCACCGGCCTGGCCACCACGATTCCGCTGCAGATCGCGGTGCTCGAAAGCGCCGCGTTCCGCGCAGGTGATTACGACACACGCGCGATCCCCGGCTTCGACGCCGCGGGCGCATGAGCGAAGCACCATGGCCAAAGTCCCCCTGACTCCCATCGGAAATCCGCGCGCCCAGTTCCTCGACGCGGCGAGTTTCGCGAAGAATCGCAGCGCCATGGGCGCCCTCGAGCGCGTCCTAGACGAGCGCCGCGCGGCCGTCGCCGCGGGCTGGGGCGCGAATTACGCCGAACGCGTCCATGCCAAGGGCAAGCTCACGGCCCGCGAGCGACTCGAGCGCCTCAAGGACCCCGGTTCGCCCACCTACGAGGTCGGCACCTTCGTCAACCACGGACGCAGGTTCGGCAAGCTCGAGTCCCCCGCCGCCGGGGTGATCACGGCCTTCGCGCGCGTGCACGGCAAGTGGACCATGGTGATCGCCAACGACAACACCGTGGCCTCGGGCTCATGGTGGCCACTGACGCCGGAAAAAATCGAGCGCGCGCAGACCATGGCGCTGCGCCTGCGTCTGCCAGTGATCTACCTCGTCGATTGTTCTGGCCTCTACTTGCCCGAACAGTCGCGCTCGTTCCCCGGCCGCACAGGTGCGGGGCACATTTTCAAGAAGAACGCCGACCTGTCGGCCGCAGGCGTGCCGCAAATCGCCGGCGTGTTCGGCGACTGCATTGCGGGCGGCGGCTACATGCCGATCATCTCCGATCGCGTGTACATGACCGAGCAGGCGTACATGGTGATCGCCGGCGCGGCTTTGATCAAAGGCGCGAAAAGCCAGCACCTCTCGAGCCTCGACATCGGCGGCCCCGAAGTGCACGTGCACCAATCGGGCTGTGCCGATGTGCGCGTGCCCGACGATGACACGGCCCTGCTGATGATCCGCGCCGAGATCGCACGGCTAGCGTCGCCGGCCTGGGACTTCTATCGCCACGGCGCCGAGCCCGCGCCGCCGCGCGAGGATGCCTCCGAGCTCGACGGCCTGTTCCCCGAGAACCACCGCATGACCTACACCGCGGAGGAGGTCATCGCACGCCTGGTGGACCGCGGCCTGTTCTGGGAGCTGTGCCCTGAGCGCGGGCGAGAGACGATCGTCGGTGTGGGTCGCGTCGGCGGCCTCTACATGGGCTTTGTCGCCAATCGCCAGGGCTTGATCGACGACGTCGAGCATCGCGGGGCCAAGAAACCTGCCGGGATCCTCTATCGCCAAGGCATCGCCAAGCTCGCAGCCTTCAGCCGCGCCTGCAACGACGACGGCATCCCGATCCTATGGCTGCAGGACATCTCCGGCTTCGACATCGGCGTCGAGGCCGAGCGCCTGGGCCTGCTCGGCTACGGATCGAGTTTGATCTACACGAACTCAACCAACAGCGTGCCAATGTTCACCGTGCTGTTGCGCAAGGCCTCGGGCGCGGGCTACTACGCCATGGCCGGCCTGCCCTACGAACCGATCGTGCAACTGTCGACGCCGATCACGCGCCAAAGCGTCATGGAAGGTCGCACGCTGGCGATCGCGGCCTTCAATACAAAGCTCGACGACAACTTCGAGATTCTCTCCGCGGATCCGGCTGAGCGCGCCGCCGTCGAGCAGGGCATGCGCGAAACCGAAGCGCGCATCGAGAGCGACATGTCGCCTTATCAGTCCGCGGCGCAGATGGACACGGACGAAATCGTCAAGCTCGGTGAACTACGGCAGTGGATCGTGGCCCTGGCGGAGATGAGTTACCAATCCAGCGGTCACCGCCGCATCAAAAACCCGCGCATCTGGTCGTTGCATGATCTTGCGGCCCTGACCGAGGGCTTGCTGTGAAGTGCGTTGGTTCGATTGAGATGATCGTGCGTCTGGAAGGCGAGCGCGTGCTGCTGTGCTCGCCAGGCGTCGGCCTGTTCAGCGGGGCGCTGCCTGAATCGAGCGCAATGGTCGCAGGCCAGGGGGCAGGTGTGCTGATCACCCTCGAACGGCGCGCCCAACTCATCGTGCCCGATGGCGTGCAGGGCATCGTGCGCTCGAAACCACCCGCGCGCCTGCGCGATCCTGTGCAGTACGGCCAGGTCCTGTACGAGGTGTCCGCCATGGAATCCGTGTCGCAGGCGACGCCGCGCGCGAACGGCCCCCGCGCCGAACTCAATGGTGAACTGCTGCTGCGCTCGCCGCAGAGCGGACGTTTCTATCACCGCACCGCTCCGGGCGAACCGACTCTTTGCGAAGTCGGCCGCGAACTGGAAATCGGCACGCCAGTGGGCCTGATCGAAGTGATGAAGACGTTCACGCAGGTCATCTACCGCGCCGAGCACGGGCTGCCTGCGCGCGCCAGGATCCTGAAGATCGTCGCCCGCGATGGCGGCGACATCGACGAAGGCGCGGTTCTGATCGTCGTCTGCGCGCTGTAGCGCGAGTGCTACAACAACTCGTCGTCCTGGGACGAGATGATCAGCAAAACGCAGCCCGTGTCGGTCGATTGCACACCGTGGATCAAGCCCTCGGCCGCCACCTGATAGTCGCCGGCGTACAGCACGCGCCCGCCAACGCGAATCTCGCCCGAGACAACGAAGCACTCTTCCGTGCTCGCGTGCCGGTGCGGCGGGTAGGAAGTGTTCGGCGCCATGCGGATCAACATCGTCAAGCGCCTGCGCGCGGAGTCCACGTGCAGCGGTTTGATTTCGATGCCTTCGATTCCCGTGGGCTCATACCCGGCCTTTCCTCCGCGGACCATGGCGAGCTCGCCTGCGAGGACTTCGACGGGCGCGGACATCAGCGACCGCCATGGCCGATCGAAGTCGCGCATTGGGATTGGTTTGGATTCGCTGTGCAGGCGCGCCCGCAGTCCGTCGCGGGGCACGGGCGCCACGGCACCGTCCTGGGCGTCGCTCGCATCCTTGGTCGCCCAGCCCTCCTCCAATCGCCCTTGCTCGGCCAGGCAAAACGGGCAGCCGCTCGCCAGGTGTTCCACGAGTCCGGAGCACTCCTCCGCAGTTACGGAACCTGCCACGTACAAGGCAAGTCCGTCGAGCCACGGACAGGCGAGCGCAGAGCTGCGATCGAACGGAACTCCCGTTCGATCCCCCTGATTCGATCCGCCATTGGAATTCATGGGTCGTGCCGCCGGAGTGCTGTCTCCGCAGGCAATTGGAACATAGGAATCCGCGCCCGGGCGTTTCAAAAAAATTGACGCGCTGCGCGAATTGCCGGTTGCCGCGCCTGCGATCGGTTGCCCGATCTGCCGCACGCCCCTTTGCCGATTCGACCTCGCCCGGGATTGGGGTAGGGGGCGTGGCTCGAGACTGCGACTACTGGCCCCCGGGACCTGGAGGCGACTCGATGGCCGGCACGGGCACGACAACTTCTCCCAGCCGTTCGAGCTGGACATCCGCACTGATCGACATGCGTCCCATCACCGTGGAAACGACCTTGCCCATCTTTGTCGAGGGTTCGAATCCGTTCCCGCCCGGCGCGGGCTCGCCAGCAGCACCGGGGGCGACGGCTCCATTGCAGGCGGCGAGCAAGCCCGCCGCTGTGGACAACGCCCAGTGCGCCAGGCGCGCCGCGCGAGTCTTCGGCCGCGTGGACGCGACTGCCGTTGCGCTGTCCAAGTGGACCGGCGCGCCGCAGGCGTCGTATTGAATGCGCAGGCAGACGCGCGAGCTCGTACCTCGCACCAATTCCTGGGCCTCGCGCGCCGTCATCTGCGCAGCGTCGTGAACGTGCAGTGAGCACTGGGAACAGAAGCGCTTGCGAGCGTCCCCCACCAGTTCATCCCATTTCTTCGGGCAGGGCTCTTGGATCGTCAGGGAAACAGGAGCAGTCAGCGGAGTTCGTTCCATGGTGTCGTGCTCGGCGGTGCTGTGGTTGTGTTCCACAGACCAACGCCGATGGGCCAGCACGTCTTGGGGGCGGCTTGGGATTTGGACGGGGAAAGAAATTCCGGATCCGTTCCGTGGCCCCCGTAAATCAGGGCACCACGCGCTCGCCTTCCGTCGCCGTCATCTGCCGGTACAACTCGCTCAAACGCCGGGTCATCGGGCCAACTTCGCCTGAGCCGATCACGCGACCGTCGATTTTCGTGACCGCGGCCAATTCGCCCATCGTTCCACTGCAAAAGACTTCCTCGGCGCGGAAGAACTCGGCCAGGGAGAGATCGCGAATGTCGCACTCGATGCCGTGATGAGCGCACAACTCGAGCACGCTCGCGCGCGTGATGCCCTCTGGACACGCGACCGTGCGCGGCGTCGCCAGGCGGCCGCGCTCCACCAAGAACAAGTGCGTCGCGTTGGTTTCCGCCACGAAGCCGCGGCTGTCGAGCATCAGCGCGTCGTCCGCGCCGGCAGCGTTGCTCTCGAGTTTGGCCAGGATCGAATTGATCAGATTGTTGTGGTGGATTTTCGCGTCGAGCACGTCCGGCGACGGGCGGCGCGTGGCGGCGGTGATCAGAGTCAATCCCGTTCTTGCATACACCGGTGGCTTGTGCTCGGCGAGCACGATCAGGGTCGGACCAGAGCGGTTCAATCGCGGGTCCATGCCCGAAGTGACCTTGACGCCGCGCGTGAGCGTCAACCGAATGTGCACGCCGTCGCGCATCTTGTTGGCCTCGAGCGTGCGCGCGATTTCTTGCGTGATCGCCGCGTGGGTCGGGATCCCCGCGAAAGCCAGGGCCGTGGCGGAATGGCGCAAGCGGTCGAGGTGCGCTCCCAGGCGAAAGATGCAACCACCGTAGAGGCGCAAGCCCTCCCACACCGCGTCGCCACCCTGCACAGATGAATCGAAAGGGCTTACGGCCGCCTGGTCGCGATGGACCAGCTTGCCGTTGATGTTGACCAGGATGTCGCTGTTGCGCGGATCGTAGTTCTGCAGCATGGCTCAGGCTCGCAAGCGATGGACGTGGAGCGCGTCGTAGTATGGCCGACATTCTTCGAGCAGGGGCTCGAGGTGTGCGCCCAGGGCTGCGCGTTGCTCGCGTTCCGGCGCGAAACCCGTGGACTTCTCGACGTTGTGGTACCAGTGCTTGGCCCAGACACCGTCGGTGTCACGGCGTCCTGCTGGCCAGCGCAACATCTGCGCGTCGAACTCAATGCCGAGCGCCGCGCATAGAACGCGCAACATGCCAGGCGGGTCGCGCAAAAGATCCGCGGCATCGATCACTGGCGGAATTCGGCCGGTGCGCTCGCGCACGAATTCGAAAATCTCCAACTGCTGCGCCATCCCGGTGTCGGCGAGATTCGGCCGCGCGAACTTTGCATCGAGCGAAGGCAAAACCTCGCGCGGATCCCGCAGCAGAAATGCGTGGGTCAAGCGCTCCAGCCAGCCGCGCTCGATCTGCGGCAGCAGGTGATGCGTCATGTGCTTCTGGTACCAGATCGCCTTGGCCCCGGGCACCGGACCGCAGAGCCAATCCACGGCGCGCTTCCATTCGTGCTCGTGGGTCGCGATCACTTCCTCTGCACCGGGGTGAGCAAGCCCCGTGACCTTGAGGTAGTGCGCGTACAGGGGCTCGTCGGTGACGAACGCGTCCGCGCGACTTCCGAAGGAGCGCATCAGCGCCGTCGAGAGATTGCGCGGCCCCGACCACATCGCGATTCGAAGCGGCGCAGATGGCGTCTGCCGATTCACGGGTGATTCTCGCGGTAGTGCAGCAGCACCAAGAGGCACGGTCCACCGGCGATCACGCTCATCCCTAGGGCCAGAGCGGCGGCGATCGCGGCTGGACTCTCGGCGCCCGGCTGCATCCACAGACGCTTGATGCCCTTGGCGGCGGCCTGGCTGACAATTTTCTCGGTCACCGGCGGCGGAGTGATGATCGAAAGCCCGCGCACGCCGTCGGGCAGCGAGGCGATGTCGGGCACGCTGGCAACGCCTTCGATTTCCGTCTCCCGGGGGTGAACCGGGGTCACGGCGAGATGGTTCTGCAAATAGGCGCGCAGCACCTTGTTGCCGTACTTCTCGCGCGCGCTCGAGGCGCCGATCACGGCGTAGGGGCCGCTGGCAAGGAAGTCCGCGATCTTGGCTCCGTCGTCCATCGCCACAGTCTGGGGCTCTTTCGCGGCGAACGGAAGTCCGCGGTCGTGCTTGTGTATCCTGAGTTCCCCATGAAGCTCAAGCAGAAGGCCGCACGCATCCAGGGGATCCTGGAGCGGCTGTATCCGGATCCGCCCGTGCCGCTTGATCACAGCGATCCCTACACGCTGCTCGTCGCCGTGCTGCTGTCCGCCCAGTGCACTGACAAGCGCGTTAACGCGACGACGCCGGCGCTGTTCGGTCTGGCGAGGACGCCGGCCGCCATGGCCGAGCTGAGCGTCGAGACGATTCGCGAGATCATCAAACCCTGCGGACTCTCGCCGGCTAAGTCCAAGGCGATTCAGGGGCTCTCGCGCATCCTTGTCGAGCGCCACCACAGCCAAGTTCCGCGCACGTTCGAGGAGCTGGAAGCGCTGCCAGGCGTCGGACACAAGACGGCCGGCGTCGTGCTGAGCCATGCCTTCGATCAAGCCGCCTTTCCTGTGGACACGCACATCCATCGCCTGGCGGAGCGCTGGGGACTGTCCGATGGACGCTCGGTGGAAAAGACTGAGCGCGACCTCAAGGCTCTTTTCGCGATGGAAACCTGGAAACGCCTGCACTTGCAGATGATCTACTTTGGGCGCGAGCACTGCCCGGCACTGCGCCACGACCCGAGCGCCTGTCCGATCTGCGCGTTTGCAGCCAAAGCAGCGCTCAGAGTGAAATCGGCCCGGGTGAAACCGACTCGGGCTCCCGCGCGCACGCCGAAGACGAAGTGAGATTCCATGGACGACAATGAATACACCAAACTGGTGGATGCCTGCCTCAAGCGCGTCGCCGACTGGCTCGAACCGTTCGATCCCGATGAGCTCGACTATCAGACCGCGGATGGCGTGATCACGCTGGTCTTCGAGGACAAGACGCGCTTTGTGCTCAACCGCCAAAGCGCCGTGCACCAGGTGTGGTACGCCGCCGGCGCGCGGGCCTGGCACTACAAATGGGACCCCACGGGCCGTCGCTGGATCGATGATCGCGATGGTCACGATCTGTACGGAAACCTGGCGAAGACCGTGGGCCTGAAACTGAAGCGCAGCGTCGCTGCCATCGCTCCATGACGATTCAAATGCACCGGCTCGAGGGCTTTTATTGGGTCGCGCGCACGGGCGGGTATGCGCGCGCGGCGCGGGCCTTTCCCTATCCGATCACGCAGCCCGCGGTGCACCAGCAGGTCAAGAAACTCGAAGGCGATCTGGGCTTGGCGTTGTTCGAGCGTGTCAGCAAGGATCGCATGCAATTGACCTCCGCTGGCGAGCGACTGTTCCGTTTCGTCAGTCCCTACTTCGAGCAACTGCCCGGGGTCGTGCGCTCGATCCGTCAAGGTGACTACTCGGGCACGCTCAAGATCCACGCGGCGCCGATGATCCTGCGCACGCTGCTGCCCAGTTGGATTCAGCGCCTGTCGAAGAAGCGCCCGGGCGTGCAAATTGAATTGACAGAAATGAACGTGCCCGATCTTGCTGCATTGCGCGCGGGCGCGGCAGATTTGATGATCGATCACCTCGATGACATCCCCAATGACATCGCCACGCAGCGCGTCGGGACCTTGCACGCCTTTGTCGTTTTTCCCGCGCGCCATCCGCTGGCGAAGTCCAAGCGCATTGCGTTGGTGGACTGTCAGGAGGAGACGTTCATTTCCTACACGCCGGGCACGCTGCCGTGCGAGTTGCAGATGCGCGCCTTCGCCGAACACGGCGCTTCGCCGCGGCGCATGCTCTCGGCTGGATCGGCGGAGACGATTCTAGGTTTTGTCGAAGCGGGGCTGGGCTTCTCGATCGTGCCCTGGCTCACCGATGAAGGTCCCAAGGGCCGCGGCATCGAAGTTCGCCCGCTGACGGCGCCGAAGGTGGACTTCCCCGTCTACGCTGCCTGGCGCAAGGACACGCCGGAGAATCCGCTGCTCGACGCGGCCTTGGAGACGGCGCCGTAGGTACGTAGTCATCCATCGAAATGCCCAGCAGCCCGTTGAAGAAGTTCCGTCGCGAGGCGAGGCAATCTTCGTCGTGGCTAGGAACGCGCCGAAGGGACGACGGGGGGACGGCGGAGGCGGCCTTCCTGGCCCCTGAGCACGGCCCCACGAGCGTGACGACGCCACGGCGAAGAGCGCGAAGCCGCAGCAGGGCGCTTTTCGGGCGGGCTGCTAGCTCCGCACCGACCTTACAACCCTCGCAGCCAGCGCGGCACGAAGGGCGCGTGGGCGGGATCGTCGAGTGCGCGGTCAAGTTGCGCGAGCAGTGCGCGCTTGTCCTTTGAGAGCGTTCCCGCCAGCGCCAGACGATTCGACGCGTGGTTCGAGCGAAAGACACTGGCGCGCAATTCCAAGCCCGCGACGAACTCGCGCAGCTCGGCGGTCAATTCGATCTCGTCCATGTGATCGACTTCGCCGCGCTGGTCCTCGTCCCACAGCGGAGTGCCTTTCACCGGCGTCATCACCAGCGTGCTGACAAAGCGCGGCTGGATCTCGTTGACGACGCGCGCGCTTTCGCGGGCGTGATCCTGGGACAAGGCCCGGCCGCCTGCTCCGAGCAGGATCATCGTCGAGAGTTTGACGCCCGCGTCCTGGGCCTTGTTGGCCACGCGCACCATCTCGGCGGAGTCCACGCCCTTGGCGAGCTTCTCGAGCACGCGGTCATCGCCGCTCTCGATGCCCAGGTAGTACAGCGAGAGCCCGCCCTCGCGCAGGCGTTCCATCTCGGCTTCCGTGCGCACCTGCAGTGATTGCGGCGAAGCGTAGCAACTGACTCGCGCCAGGTCGGGAAACGCGGCGCGCAGCCGCTCCAGGATCGCTTCGAGGTAGCTGGTCTTCGCGATCAGCGCGTCGCCGTCCGCCAGAAACACCTTGCGGACTCCAGGTGCCCGTGCAGCGGCCCATTCGATCTCGCGTTCCAGCTCGTCCAATTTGCGGATTCGGAACCGTTTGTCGCGGTACATCGCGCAAAACGTGCACTCGTTGTAACTGCAGCCAATCGTCGCCTGCAGAATCAAACTGTCCGCCTCCGACGGCGGGCGGTAGAGCGTGCCCTCGTAAGCGATCATCCTTTTTTCTTTTTCTTTTTCCCGCCAAGGAGATCGCCGAGCCCTTTTTCGAGCTCGCCTTTCAATGCGTCTTCGGCCACGTCCTTGAGCACCTTCTCGAGGAAGCCCTTGCCCAGGCGCAGTTTCGGCTTGTCCCACGGTCCGTAGATTTCCAGGGGCACCGCGAGTTTGGGATCGAGCACGCCCCGCAGGGACTCCAGTTGCGACTCGACCTTGGAGCCCAGCATCTCCAGCGGTATCGAGAAATTCATCTGAAACGTCTTCAGGGCGAGATTGGCGTTGCCCTTGAAAAGGATCTCGCGGTCGCCGACGCGAATCGGAATCGAGTCGTAGTTCGCTACCCCGTTCACGATCCGAATCGCGATCGGTTTGATCACCGTGCTCTGAGTCGTCGGAAGGCCGAGCTTGCCCAGCGACAGCGAATCCGACAAACCGGGCAGCAACTGATACTCGACCGAGCCGAGGTTCAAATTGATGTCGCCCGAGAGCTTCGCGAGATCGCTGTCCATGGGCAGGCTGAGGTTCCTGCCGGTCATGATCGTGCGCTTCGCCGGATCCTCCTGGCGAACGTTGACCATCAACGGCACGAGCGAACCGATGATGCGCTTCGAAAACAGCGGCGTCAGGCGCACTTTGGCATCGAGACCATGGTCGCCTTCGCAGACAATGACATCGCCCGCGAGATTCATCGCGAGCTTGATGTCGCCGAACGCCGAGTGCAGTTCGGCTGTGATCGGCTCCGCGCGCGAATCGGGGTAGAGCCCGCGCGCTTTCGCGTCGAGTTCGGGCCCAAGCACGTCCAGCAACAGCCCATCCTGGCGCGCGAGCACGTCCAAGAGCGCGGTGGGAAAGTGCGCGAGAGTGGCATTCAGGATGGCCCGCGAACCGGCGGCTGGGAACGGCTGGGGCTCCGAAACGGCGAAGCCCGACGGTTTCTCGATCACCACGTGCGCCTCGATCGCACCCGGGGTCGCTGCGTCGATTTTTCCTGTGAGGTCCAGAGTGGCCGGCGCGCCTGGGCTCAGGGACGCCAAGAGCTGCAGGTCGCGCAGGACGACCACCGCGGGCGGAGCAGCGGCGCGCCCGGGGGCTCCATTGGCACTGGGGACCTCACCGGGATGCACGTACTCGAACGCGGGCAGCGTCAGCACCAATTTCAAATCCAACGCGTCGATGAGTTCCGCGTTCGCGCGCGCCGGATCCGCGTCTAGGAAACGGCCTAAGGGCGCGCGCAGTTCGCTGCACTGGACCGAGACGATCCCGCCCGGATCCAGAACTTTGAAACTCGCGCCGGGGGGCAGTGAATCGCCGAGCAGCTGATTCATCAGTGCCTGAGAAGGCGTGACGCGCAGGGCCATTGGTCGTCCGGCGAGGACCGTCAACGTGCGATCTTGGAAATCCGCGCCTGCGTCCAGGGTCACTCCACCGGCGTCGAGTGTCAGCTCCGCGCGCTCGCGACCCACAGCCGACTGCACGAACTTGGCGCGCGCGCTGATCGTATCCGAGAGCAACTCGCGCAGACTTGCCCGTGCGCTCTCCGGCGCGAAGGCCAGCAGGCTCTTTGCACCGGCGATGTCGAGCGATGCCTCGAGCTCCGGCAGCACGCCGGCAGGCCTGACCTTGGTGGGATCCGCAGGCTTGTTGAAGGGATCCTTCACCTTTGCCGCCACGCTCACGCTCGACTGGCCCGCAGATCCGGCCAGTTCGAGCTTCAAGTCCACATCGAACGGCGCGCCTTCGACCTGAGCCAGCTTCGCGTTCACCTTGAGGTCAAGCTTCGGGCCCAGTGCGTCGCGCAGCATGCCGCCGGCGAAGGCGTCCAGGAACGCCGTGGACAAACTCGGTCCGGCGATGCTGGCCGTGAGTGGTGCGAACGCGCGGCCCTCAGAGACTCCGAGCAACTCCGGCGCGTTGGGTGCATCGAGGCGCAGCGTCAGCGGTTCGCTGCCGAAGGACTCGGACACCAGCCGCACCTCGAGCGTCAGGGGCGTGGCCTTGTCGCCCGGCCGCAGGTCCAGATTCGCCTGCAATGCGAGGCGATCGAGCCGCTGACCTGCGGCGAGCAGAGTCTCGTCCTCGTAGACGAATTCGCGCAGCCCAAGGACCGCCTCGCAGCGGGTCTTGGCCAGGACCGTCGAGACCAGTGCGTCGCTTGACTGGGCCGCGAGGTCCAACAGCTCGCGCAGGGGCAGGGCCAGGAAATTGACATTGAGCCCGATGACGCCGCGGCTTTCGACAAATCCAAGGCGCGTGCCCGCGGGCAAGTGCGGCGCGACGAACTCGTCGAGCAGTCGCGAATCCGGCTGCAGCGACACGCGCAGCACGGGCTCGTCCATGTTGACCAACATGCCGCCCTGGAGTCGGCCGATGAAGAGCATCTGCGCGCTCTCGCTGGAGACATTGACGCGCGCGACACCTTCGTCGAGGGTGCCCTGGGCCGACAGCTCGAGGGCCAGCAGTTGGCCCAGCAACTGTTGGAGGCGGTCTCCCTGACCGCTGGCCGCGTCGGCGATTTTCGTGGGGAGCCCGTCCGCCTTGCACGCGATCTCGAATCGCAACGGTGCATTCAGCGCGGGATCCGCGAACACGTCAGCGACACTTGCGCGCAGTTCGAACTGCCCCGGCGCAACCGATTCGAAGCGAATTTGGGCGCTGGCCTCCAGGGGCTTTTGCGGCGCGAGTTTCAGCTCCGCGTCCACGCTGCGCAGGGCCAGTGGTTCTCCGCCGAGGCGCTCCAGTTTTTCACCCGTGGGCGTGCCGAGCAGTTTTAGTCGCCCCTGGGCTTGGGCCCGCGCGGCGAGTTCACGCCAGCGCGCGCCGATTGCTTCCCACTCGAGCGTCGAGTTCGGGTCGGCCTCGATCGACGCGTCGAGATCGACTTCCAAGCCCATGCGCGCTCCGAGGGCCCGGGTCAAGTCGCCGCCGGTGCCCGCGAGGGAATCGAAGACTGCGCTCGGCAGCTCCTCCAGGCGCATCTCGGCCCGCAGGGGAAGCAGCGCTCGATCCGGCGCGTAGCTCGCGAGGCCGGCACCTCCGGAAAAATTCAACGTCAGGCGCGCCTGACCGAAAGCCAGATCGGTCTTCGCCGCTGCAGTGGATTGCTCCGCCGCAGCGTAGTGCCGCGAACCGTTGGAGGCGGCGAGGTGAAACTCGATCCGCGACATTTCCTCGGGCGCCTTCAGCTCACCGCTGAGACCGAAGCGGCGCACCACCAGAGGACCGCGGCTTGAGAGTGCGCGGGTGCCGTCGAGTTCCCAGTCCCCCAAGTCCGCGGACCAAGTGGCGCGGGTGCCCGCGAGCAAGGTCTCGAGCGCCGCTGCTGCGTCACCCTTCGCCGCGATTTCCATGTACGGCCCCACGGGCGCTTCGAAGGAACTCAGGGCGAAACGCACAGAGCCGCGCGGAAAATCAGGCTTCGCATCCGCAAGCGGCGCAAGGCGCTTCAGCCGAGCCCCGTTCTCCAAGAGCGGACCCACTGCGAGATCCACGAACTCCTGGGGCACTTCGAGTTCGACTGAGAAGCCCTCGCCCTCGTTGCGCAAGATGCCGTCGGCAACACGCGCGAAGCTGCGCACGCGCGCCAGGGGCGAGTCGAGCGCCAGCTCGACCGATCCCGATTGAAGTGTTCCGCGCGCCTCGAGGGCCAGGGACAACTCCTCGCCGAGCAGGCTGCTGAGGCGGCCACCCTGGGCGCCCAAGGCGTCGATCAAGGCCGTGGGCACGCGCGAGATTTTGGCGCTGATCTGGGCGCTTGGCGGCGTCGGAGACGAGGGCGCTTCGAAAGGATGCTCGACGCGAGCATCGACTGTGATCTCGCCCGTTGCGCTGCCCGACAGATTGCCGCCCAAGCTCAGCGTCACCGGGGAACCGGGCGCAAGAGCACAGGCCAGTTTCAGGTTCTCCACCACAAACGGGCTTCCCAGTTCGCGCGTGTGGGCGTCGCTCCATTCCAGGCGCGTGACCTCGAGGTCGAGTTGCGCCGTGATCCTCTCCGCCATCGAGGGCGAGGACTCACCCGGTGGAGACTCGCCGCCCGCATCAGGCTCTGGCGCGGGCTTTGGCTCGCGAGGTTCGAGGGCCTTGTCGAGGTTGGTGCGACCTGCGTCGTCCGCCGTGAGTTGGGCCTGCGCGCGGACTTCGATCTTGCCCAGGCGCGTTCCGCGCGAAGTGGCCACGGACCACAGACCGGGCAGGCGCATGCTGACGCGCGCCACGGAGGCGCCCTCGGGATCGAGCAGTTCGACACCCTCGATCGTCTGCGGCGAAGTCCAGCCGAGGTCGAGTTTCTCGATCTTGAGTTGGCCGCGGTAATTCGCGGCGAACCAATCGCTCGCATACCCCGCGCCGAAACTCGAAACGAGCATGGGCAAACAGGCGACCAGCGAAGCGAGGCCAAGGACCAGCACGACGACGATCCCCAGCGGCGTGCGGAATAGGAAGCGCAAGAGGCTCCGCCGCGGACGCGGCGCTGCAGAACTGACTTCGGCGGCAGGATTCGGACTTGTCATGAAGGTCACTAGTTCCAATGCGGATCGGGCGGGAGGAACTCCAGCCCTTCCGCTTCCTTGCCGAGCGAACGCAGAACCGCGCGCCAGATATTGCGCGGCTCATGCATGAAAATGAGTTCTTGGGCGCCGGGCGCTGGGATCCAGGATCCGCGCGCCAATTCGGCCTCTAGCTGGCCGGGGCCCCAGCCCGAGTATCCGACCACCAGCCTCAGACCGGCACGGGCCAGGTCCGGCCCGTCGAGCCACCAGCGCGCGGCGATGTCGAGATCGCCGCCGACGAACACGCCGGGCAGGATCGAAACGCCCCCAGGAACCTGCTCTCCCGCGCTGTGCAGCAGTTGCAGTTGGTTCATGTTGACCGGTCCGCCGAAGAACAACTCCGCATCCGCCTTGGACCAGAGCTTGTGGTCCGCGAGGACCTGCTGCGTGCGGTGGCCCGAGGGCCGATTGACCACGAGACCGTAGGCTCCCTGGTCGGAGTGCTGGCACATCAGCACCACCGAGTGCATGAAGTTCGGGTCGAGCATGTCGGGCAGCGCCGCAAGCAACGTTCCCGGCGAGACGTAGATTTCTGCTCCCATGGGGAGCGCGGATTATCGCTCGAAACCCGTGCAGTTCACCACCGGTTGCGGCGGATAGCGCGAAAAGCGAGGCTCAGCGCGGGATCGTTCACACATCACAAACACCGAGCCTCGATCGGACGCGATGGTTCGCGCGTGCGCGCACAGGCTGCACAGTCCGCCGTAGGGTGGGCGCGGGCCCTTCGAGGCCTGCCGCGGTCGCGCCGGGGGCTTTTCGTCACCCGCGGAGCTCATGGGGCGCGCTCGAAACACATCACGCACTCCAGGTGCGGTGTGTGCGGGAAAAGATCCAGGGCTGCCACGCGCACAAGTTTCCAGCCCGCCGCTAGGAGGATCGCTCCGTCGCGGGCACCCGACCGCAACTCGCAGGACACCATGACGATGCGCCGAGCACTGGCGCTCGCCAAGGCGGCGAGCACCTTGGGGTGGATTCCCGCCCGCGGCGGATCGACGACGATCACATCGGCGGGCAACGCCATCTGAGCTTCGCGCCAAGTCGCGAGGACGTCGCCGGCGGTGAAGCGCGTGTTTTGCAGGTTGTTTGCCAGTGCAGCGGCGCGCGCTGCGGTGATCGCTGCGTCGACGAGTTCAAAGCCCAGCACATTCGGAGTTCGATCGGTGGCGGGCGCACGCCGCGCCAGGGCCAAGGTGATCGCCCCGATGCCGCAGTAAAGATCGTGGACCACCTCGCCTGCGCGAACGTCCGCGAATTCGAGCACGAGCTCGAACAGTCGTTCCGCCTGGGGCGTGTTGACCTGGAAAAATGTGGTCGCCCCGATTTCAAACTCGTTGCCGGCGATGCGCTCTGTGATCGTGCCACGGCCGTGGTGGCGGATCTCGCGCTCCCCCACCGCCACCAGGGCGCGGCCGGAGTTGACCAACTGCACTAGGGTCGTGATCTCCGGGTGCGCCGCGAGCAGGGCCCTCACCCAGAGGTTTGCGCGCTCGGGTGATTCGTCCGTGGACACCAGGCAGGCTAGAAGTTCGCCGCTGGACCAGCTCTTGCGCAGGACGAGGTGTCGCAGCCAACCTGAGTGTGCCCGCGAATCGTAGGCGTCGAGCCCTTGCTCGCGCGCCAGACGCCGCGCCGTGCGGACGATCTCACCCGCGCCCGCGAAGGCGATGTGGCACTCTTCGATCTCGAGGATTTTGGAATGGAAGCCGCGCGGGAATAGGCCCAGCGTCGTCCCCACGCCGTCCGCGCCAATGTCGGACGGCTCCGCGCGATCGAGCCAGCGTTTGGTCCCGAAGGTGAAGTCCATCTTGTTGCGGTAGTTCCAGGGCTCCGCGCAGGGAATGACCTCGCGAACTTCCGCTGTGAGTCCCGCCTCACGCAGGATCCCGCGCGCCGCCTCCAGCTTGGCGCGCAGTTGCGCCCCGTACTCCAGGTCCTGGAACGTGCAGCCGCCGCAGGTGCCGTGGTGGGCACAGCGCGCAGGCACCTGCTCGGGCCCTGGCTCGAGCACCTCGAGCGTGCGCACCTCGAGGTCCTCGCGCCGCCGCGAGATTACGCGCGCGCGGACCCGCGCGCCGATCGGGCCGCCGCGCTCGTGCGCTGTGTACTCGCCGCAAGTACCGACGCTGTTGCCGCGCTCGTCGAGGCGCTCGAAGCGAAATTCGAACTCATCGCCCCAGCGCGGCTTGCGTTCCGGAGCAGCATTCGTGGCAGGGTCCATGGGATACAGAGCTCGCTGTGGCGGGGACCGCTGCCGCTGGAGCAGCGCCCGCTCCCATCGACTACCAAGTCGCCGATCAGTGCGGCTTGAAGAAGTAGACGTTCAGCATGTCGCGCGTCCAGTAGTCCTGGAGCGTGAACACCAAGAGCAGCGCCAACCAGAAGAAGCCAGCGAACGCGAACAGCTGGGTCAGCTTGCTGGAGTACTTCACGTGCATGAAGAACAGGATCACCAGGGCGCCCTTCAGGCCGGCAATCGACAGGGCGATTGGCGTGTTGAGCAAACCGTAGTCGTGCTTCGCCGTCCAAACGGTCAGAAAGGTGAGCACGCACAGCGCCAGAAAGACGCCGTAGTAGATCTTCAGCGGTACGGAGTGGGCGGCCATGGCGTACGGGCTAGGTGTGGGAACCCGAGTGGGCACCGATCAGGTACAGGAGCGGGAACAGGAAGATCCAGACGATGTCGACGAAGTGCCAGTACAGGCCGAAATTCTCCACCAGCGGGTGGTGGCCTGGGGTGAAGTCGCCGCGGTGCGCTTTCTTGATCATCCAGCAGATGATCACCATGCCCACGATCATGTGGAACGCGTGCACGCCCGTCATGGCGAAGTAGAGCGCGAAGTACAGCTGCTCAGGACCGCCAGGGTTGCCTTCGAAAATGAAATTGTCGCCCGGGACAAGGTGATGATCCCACTTGTCCTTGTACTCGATCACCTTGACACCCAGGAAAATCGCACCGAAGAACATGGTGCCGAGCAGGCCCATGATGATCCCTCGTTTCGATCCCTTCTGCGCTGCGTACACGCTGAGCGCCATGGTCAGGGAGGAACAGATCAGGACGATCGTGTTGACGCCGCCCAGATCGACGTCCAGGTGCGAACTGGCGCGCATGAACGCCTCGGGGTAGGCCGAGCGATAGACCGCGTAGGCGCCAAAAAGGCCGCCGAAAAACAGGACTTCCGTGATCAGGAAGGCCCACATCCCGAGCGTGCCAGCCTCGTGCTGCTGCTCGATGTCATCGAAGTGGTGAACCAGCCCGGTCGTGCTGTGTGCGTGGTCGGACATTACTTCTTCACCTCGTGGCCAGACCCGGTGTGGGATTCCTCGTAGGTGTAGGCGTAGGCATCCTCAGTGACGACGATGCGCTCGCCGTCCTCGAAATTGAACGTCGGCGGCGGCGACTGGGCCTTCTCCCACTCGAGCCCCTTGGCATCCCACTGATTCTGAGGAGCCTTCTGGCCCCACTTCAGCGACCAGAGGAAGTAGACGATCGTCATCAGGAAGCCCGTGCCCAGGATCGTGGCACCGGCCGAGGACAAAACGTTGAGCGCAGTGAACTCGTCGTTGTACTGGTGGTAGCGACGCGGCATGCCCATGTAGCCCAGGATGAACTGCGGGAAGAACGTGAAGTTGAACCCGACGAAGATCACCACTGCCGCGAACTGCCCCATGGCCTCGGGATACTTGCGGCCGAACATCTTCGACCACCAGAAGTGCATCCCGCCCATGAACGCCATGACCATTCCACCGACCATGACGTAGTGGAAGTGCGCCACGACGAAGTAGGTGTCGTGCACGTGGCGGTCGAGTCCCATCACGGCCAGGAACAGGCCCGTGACGCCGCCGATGGTGAACAGCCCGATGAAGCCCAACGCGTAGAGCATCGGCGTCTCGAGCGAAACCTGGCCCTTGTAGAGCGTCGCGATCCAGTTGAAGACCTTTACCGCCGATGGGATCGCCACCAGCATCGTCAGGAAGCTGAACACGAATCCGGCGTAGGCCGACTGGCCGCTGACGAACATGTGGTGGCCCCAAACGACGAAGCCGAAGATCGCGATCGCCAAGGACGAGAAGGCGATGAAGTGGTAGCCGAACATGCGCTTCCTGGAGAAGCAGGCGACGATCTCGGAGATCACGCCCATGCCCGGCAGAATCATGATGTACACGGCCGGGTGGCTGTAGAACCAGAACAGGTGCTGGAACAGCACCGGGTCGCCGCCGAGCGCCGGATCGAAGATCCCGATGTGGAACGTGCGCTCCAGGGCCAGGAGCATGACGGTGATCGCGAGCACGGGCGTGCCGAGGATCATGATCAGGCTGGTGGCGTACTGCGCCCACAGGAACAGCGGCATGCGGAACCAGGTCATCCCCGGCGCGCGCATCTTGTGGATCGTGACGATGAAGTTCAGACCGGTCAGGATCGACGAGAAGCCGGTGATGAACACCGCGATCGCCGCGGCCGCGACGTTCGTGTTCGCGTAGGTGCTCGAATAGGGCGCGTAGAAGGTCCAGCCGGTGTCGAGCCCCCCGGTGATCGCCACGTACAGCGTCGCGCCGCCGCCGACGAGGTAGATGTACCAGGACAGCAGGTTGATCTTTGGGAACGCGAGATCCTTCGTGCCGATCATGATCGGCACGAGGAAGTTCCCGAGCACCGCCGGAATCGACGGGATCAGGAAGAAGAAGATCATCACCACGCCGTGCATGGTGAAGAGCTTGTTGTAGGTTTCAGCCTCGAACAGGTCGCCCTTGGCCGTCATCAGCTCGGCGCGCATCAACAGCGCGAACGTGCCACCGATGAGGAAGAACACCATGATCGAGATCAGGTACAGGACCGCGATGCGCTTGTGGTCAACCGTGAAGAGCCACGATTTCCAGCCGTAGTCGGCGGTCAGGTAGGTGTCGCGTTCCTTCGCGCCCTTGGTTGCGGACGCGTGCTGCGCCGGCGTGTGGAGTGTGCTGCTCATTTGGCGGCGGCTCCTTGGGCGGACTTGTCGGCGCCAAGGGTCTTGAGGTAGGCGATCAGGGACAGGATGTCCTCTTCCTTCAACTGTCCCTGGTAGGTCGGCATCAAGCCGGCTTGGAATCCCTCGACGGTCTTGGCGGCGGGATTCAGGATCGATTCGCGCACGTACTCGGCGTCGAAATTGACGCTGGCGCCGCTGGCGAGGCGCACGTCCTTACCGAACTGGCCGGTGAGGTCCGGCCCGCGGGCGGTGGAGGTCGAGTTGTGGCAGGTGATGCAGCGCATGGCCGTGAACAGTCGCTCACCGGCCTGCACAGGAGTCTCGTTGGCCACGGCCCCCGAGAGCCACATTTCGTAATCCTGCTGCGTCATCACCGTGACCTTGCCGACCATCTTCGAGTGCTCGGTGCCGCAGTATTCGGCGCAGTAGATGTCGTAGGTGCCGAGCTTGCTCGCTTCGAACCAAAGTTCGCTGTAGCGGCCGGCGACAACGTCCTGCTTGGTGCGGAAGGCGGGGATGTAGTAGCTGTGGATCACGTCCTCGGAGGTCATTGTCAAGCGGCACGGCTTTCCGATCGGCACGTGAAGATCGTTGATCTCGCGCTGCCCCGTGGGGTGCTGAACCTTCCACATCCACTGCTTGCCCGTGACCGTGAACTCCAGCGCATCGGCAGGCATGCGCGCTTGATCGAAGAACAGGATCGTGCCCCAGGCGAACATGACCATGGTCAGTCCCAGGGGAATCACGGTCCAGATCACCTCGAGCAGCGTCGAGCCCTCGATGTGAGCGGACTTGGCGTCCGGCCGCGACTTGCGGTACTTGCTCGCGAAAATCACGATCAAGACCGAGATCACCAACGCGAAGAACGCGCTGACCGCGATCAAGAAGAAGTACAGCAAGTCGACCGGCTGGGCGATCGTCGAGGCTTGCTCAGGATAAAGGGGCAGGTCTTTCCACATGGAGGCTGGTGTCCGCTTGGGAGCTTGCCGATCAGGCGCTCTGTGCGGAGGGTCGAGAGACGGCGCGATCGCGACGGAACGAGCGCAGCATGAACAGGCCGAGTATTCCCAGGGTCAGCACGCCCGCGATGCGCAGTGCGCCGATGATCCACAATCCGTATTGGCCCCGCGTGGGGTCGTAGTGCAGGCAGAGCAGCAGGATGTGATCCACGAAGCTGCCGATCTTGCCCTGGGCCGCATCGACCAGGGCCAAGCGCACGTCGAAGGCGCTGAACTCGACGCCGAAGAAGTAGTGCGAGACCTTGCCCTTGGGCGTGATCACGACCACGCCGCCGTCGTGGGCGAATTGCTCGGAATGCTCATCCCAGACGTAGCGGAAGCCGACCGCCTTGGTCAGGGCGTTGATCGAGGCTTGATCGCCGGTCAGGAAGTGCCAACCGTCGGCGTGACCCGCCGCACCGAGGGCCTCCAGGTAATTTTCGCGCTTGGCCGCGGCGATCTGGGGCGTGTCCGCGGGGTCGATCGACACTGCGACGAATTGGAAGTCCGCACCGAGCGACAGCCGGTCCATGGAGCGCAACATGCGCACGCTGCCGTTGAGCACTTCGCTGCACAGCCGCGGGCAGGAGTAGTAGACCAAGGCCAGGACCAGCGGGCGCTCCTTGGCGTAGTCCAAGAGCCGCACGCTCTTGCCCGTCTGGTCGACGAACATCAAGTCGGGCGGGATGTCCGCACCAAGCTTTTGGTCGTAGCCCACGTACACGCGCGGGTCGGCGGCCAGCGACAGGTTCTCCACGCGCTCCTGCGCGGCGGACAGGGCGCCGAGCAGCGCGATGAGTAGGAGTCGGAACAGGAATCGCATCGAATCAGTCAGCAACTACTTGGAGGTCGGACGGTGGGGCAGGCCCTGCTGCAGAACGAGTTCCATGGCGCGATCGATCGGCACTTGAACGACGTCGGCGGGTTGATCGATCCAGGCATAGGCCGAGTCGCCGACGGTCTGGGCCTGCTGCGCATCGCGAAAGATCTTGTAGTCGCGGGCCTCGTTGACCTGCAGGCGCGGTCCAACGGGTGCGCCGCCGGAGCTCTGCATCGGGTGCGCGGGCGCGGAGCTGCGGGCGAAGTAGGCCTCCATGGCGTCGTGGGCTTTCAGCATGCCCCACATCGTCAGCACCACGATGACCGCGAGCATCACGCCGAATTGGAGCAACGGCGCGACCTTGACGTCGGTCAATTCGTGACCGGCGCGCACGGACTCCGGAGATCCGCCGGAGGAAGGTTGGTGTGAGTGACCCATGTGCTTTGGCTGCTTGGCTCGGAAGGGCCTAGTGGTGAGTCGTCGTGGTGAGCGGAACACCCTCGAGAGCTGCTTCGATTTGCTGGTCGAGCGGATTGACGATCACGCGACCCTTGACGTTCTGCAGGAACAGCGCGAGCCAGATGCTGAAGAGCGCCAGGGGCGCGGCGACATCCATCCAGTGCACTTTCCCGAGCGCTCCACCCTCGTGGTCGATCGAGGGGACGATGTACCAGCACAGGTCGACCCAGCGCAGCAGCACCAACCAGGCCGCGATGATCACCAGGCGGCCCGCGTTGCGCTTCAGGTTGCGCGAGAGCAGCACCAGGAACGGCAGGGCAAAGTGGAACACCACCAGGAACAGGCCCACGGCGAGCCAGGGTCCCTGTTTGCGATCCAGGAAGAACGGCTGCTCTTCGGCGATGTTGCCCGACCAGATGATCAGGAACTGACTGAAGTTCGTGTAGGCGTGCAACAACACGAAGGCAAACATCAGCTTGCCCAGGTCGTGGAAGTGCCCGGGCTGCATCACGTACTCGAACTGCGCGCGCTTCTTGAGCCAGTTGGAGAAAATGATCGCGAAGGCCCAGGCGGAAATGCCCTGGCCGACAACGAAAATCACGCCGTACATGGTCGAGTACCAATGCGGGTCGAGGGACATCGTCCAGTCGAAGGCCGCGAAGGACATCGTCAGCACGTAGAAGACCAGTGCCGGTCCGGCGACCATGCTCATGCGCCGCAGGTAGGCCGGATTCCCAGTGGCGTCGAGCTTCTTGGAGAGGTTGCTCTGCACAAGGGCAAACAGAATCCAGATGGCGAAGTAGGCCGCGGCGCGCAGTTGGAATGCGTGCTCGTTCAGGTACGGCGCCTTGTGGGTCAGGAGCGGATCGCCCGCGACCACTTCGGCGTGGGACCATTCGTACAGCGTGTGCGTGCCGAAAATCGCCAGGGGCGCAAAGGCCAGCGCCATGAACGGCAGCGTGCGCATGGAGGCTTCGAGGAAGCGGCGCGCGCCGAAGCCCCAGCCACCGTGCGTCAGGTGGAAGATCTGCACCACCGCGAACGACCCGAGCGGGAACGCCACGGTCAGCATGAACGCCAGGAGATAGCTGCGCCAGAACTGCTCCTGGCTCTGCAGCGCCCCGATAATCGTGGCAATGCCTGCGATCACAGCCAGAAGGAGGACCTTCCGCTGGAGCCGGTTGACGTCGTCGCGCGGGATTTCGATGCCGGTCATCACTTGGGCGGTTGGAGCAGGGTTTCTTTCTTGTCCGCGGGCACGTCGGCGAACTTCGCGTTCTGTGCCTTCTGCAAGACGCGGATGTAGGCGGTGATCGCCCAACGATCCTCGATCTCGATGCGGTCGGAGTAGTCGTACATCACGCCGAAGCCGTTGGTCATCACGTCGAAGAAGTAGCCGGGGGGCGAATCCCTCAGCCGATCGATGTGGAACGACAGGGGCTGTTTCATCCCGCGCTGGACGATCATGCCGTTGCCGGCACCGCTGGCGTCGTGGCAGGGAGCGCAGAAAATCCCGTAGCGGCTACGGCCGCGCTCGAGCACGGCGGCATCCACCGGGAACGGAAAGACCTTGGAGAACTCGCCGTTCTCCTTGCCGGTGACGAGCAACGCGTCGTCCTGAAGGCGCCCGCGCGCGACCGTGCCGGCCAAGACCGGCCGATTCGAGCGCCCGTCAGCGAAGAAGGAGGAGCCGCTCTGGGGCTTGTACTTCGGTTGATCGTGCATGTCCTGGCGACAGGACGCGAGCACGCCGACCAGGGACAGACCGAGGATCAGAAAAATCGCGCGCATCAGTTTGCTACCTCGGCCACGCTCAGGGGCGCGGATGCCTGCAGGCGTTCCATGGTCGAGCGCGGATCGAACTTCGGGTCGGTGGCGTGCACGACCAGGAAGAAACGATCCTGCGACGCGCGCAGGAACTGCGGCACGTTGAACACCGGGTGATAGGGCTGCGGCAGTCCGTTCAGGAACAGCATGCCGATCACGGCCGACAGCGCCGCGAACAGGATCGTGCACTCGAACACGATCACGATGAACGCCGGCCAGGAGTTGTACGGACGGCCACCGATGTTGACCGGGTAGACCAGCACCGACACGACGTACTGCAAGAGGAAGCCGGAGCATGCGCCGGCCAAGCCGCCGCAGAACACCACCATCGAGAAGCGATTCTTCACGCCCAGGGCGTGGATCACGTCGTGGGACGGCACGGGGGTGTAAGCCTCCATGTCAGTGAAGCCGTCGCGCTTGGCCTGTTCGATGCCGGCGATCAGCGCAGCCTCGTCGCCAAACTCGGCCATCACGCCGTGCAGGCCTTCGTCGTTTTTGTGGTCAGCGCTCATGGTTCAGTGCTTCGAAGCGTCCGTGGATTGATCAGCTGCGGCAGCCTTGGCGCCGGCCTGAGACTTCGGCAGTAGCGAGCGCATCTCGAAGATCGGGATCATCGGGATGAAGCGGATGAAGAGCAGCATCATGAACAGGAAGAAGCTGATCGTTCCGATGAACAGCGACCAGTCCCAAATCGTCGGGTGGAAGTCACCCCAGGACGAGGGCAGGTAGTCGCGTTCCAGGCAGGTGACGACGATCACGTAGCGCTCGAGCCACATACCGATGTTCACGATGATAGAGATCACGAACAACAGCCACAGCGAGCGGCGCACCTTCTTGAACCACAGAAGCTGCGGCGTGAGCAGGTTGCAGAAGAGCAGCCCCTTGTAGGCGCCGGCCGCTGAACCGAACAGTCGGTTGTGGACCATGAAGCCCTCGGCCGTCGAACCCGCGTACCAGCCGAAGAACAGCTCCATCGCGTAGCCGTACACCACGATCATGCCCGTCACGAGCATGATCTTGCCCATGTTGTCGATGTGGCGCATCGTGATCAGGTCCTGCAGGCGATACGCGGCGCGCACCGGCAGCATCAGCGTCAGGACCATGGCGAAGCCGGAGTACACCGCGCCCGCGACGAAGTACGGCGGCATGACCGTCGTGTGCCAACCGGGAATCACGCTGACAGCGAAGTCGAAGGACACGACCGTGTGGACCGAGACCACCAGCGGCGTGGCGAGACCTGCGAGAAGCAAGTAGGCGACTTCGTAGCGCGCCCAGTGCTGCGTCGCGCCGCGCCAACCCATGGCCGCCATGCCGAAGATCACACGGCCGATCTTGTTCTGGGCCTTGTCGCGCAGCGTGGCGAAGTCGGGGATCAGTCCGACGTACCAGAAAAGCGCGGAGACCGTTCCATAGGTTGAAACCGCGAACACGTCCCACATCAGGGGACTGCGGAACTGCGGCCACATCGACATCGTGTTCGGCAGCGGGAACAGCCAGAAGGCGAGCCACGGCCGACCGAGGTGCAACAGCGGGAACATGCCCGCGCACATGACGGCGAACAACGTCATCGCTTCCGAGAAGCGGTTGATCGACGTACGCCATTCCTGGTGCAGCAGGAGCAAGATCGCGGAGATCAGGGTTCCGGCGTGGCCGATACCGATCCACCACACGAAGTTGATGATGTCGAAGCCCCAGGCCACGGGCTCGTTGATGCCCCAGACGCCAACGCCGCGCGTCAGAAGCCAACCGACCGAAACGCCGAGCAGCATCACGCCCATGCCGCTCAGGGCGAGCAGCAAGAACCAGCCGCGCTGGATATCGCGCGAAAGCACGATCGAGCTGATCTTGTCGATGACCGAGCCGGCCGTGTGGCCGGGCCCGATCACAGGGTCGCGACGGATCACCGAGGGAGGAATGTTCGCCGACATGGACGCTCAGGCCCCCGCCAATTCGGGGTTGGGGTTCGAGACACGCGACAGGTAGGTCGTTCGCGGTGCCGTGTTCAGCTCGGTCAGGAGCCCGTAGTTGTGGCCCAGTGCGCGCTTGGCGTGCACGGCCGACGACTTGTCGTTCAGGTCGCCGAAGGTGATCGCCTGGGCGGGGCAGACCTGCTGGCAGGCCGTGACCACTTCGCCGTCCTGGACCCGGCGATCCTCGCGCTTGGCTTCGATGCGCGCCATGGAGATACGCTGCACGCAGTACGTGCACTTCTCCATCACACCGCGGGAACGCACGGTGACGTCGGGATTGCGCTGGAGCTTGAGCGCCGCGCTGGTCCAGTCCGAGTACAGCAGGAAGTTGAACCGGCGGACTTTGTACGGACAGTTGTTCGAGCAGTACTTCGTGCCGACGCAACGGTTGTAAACCATCTCGTTCAGGCCATCGGCGCCGTGGCTCGTGGCCCCCACCGGGCAGACGACTTCGCAGGGCGCATTCTCGCACTGCATGCAGACGATCGGTTGGAAGAGCACGCGCGGGCTGTTCGCTGCACCGGCGAAGTAGCGATCGATGCGGATCCAGTGCAATTCGCGACCGATCGCAACTTGCTCCTTGCCGACGATCGGGATGTTGTTCTCGGCCTGACAGGCGATCACGCAGGCGTTGCAGCCCACGCAGGTCGACAGGTCGATCACCATGCCCCAGGCGTAGCCCTCGTACTTGTAGCCCGCGTACTGCGTGACCAGCGCGCCCTCGGCGTGGCCCGGCTTCTCCCCGTGACCCGTGCCAGTGTCCGCGACTTTGTGCGGTACGGCAGTGCGGGGCGCTCCGAAATTCCCGCGTGCGAATTCGGCCGGCGTCGTCTCACGAATGAGGTCGCGCTCGTAGCCGAACTCGGACATGTTGTGGTGCTCCTGCGCGCAGGCGAGCATGTACGTCTCGCCCGACTTCGCAATCGTCGCCGCGCCGCCCCACAGGGCCGTGCTCGTGCGCAGTGCGTAGGCATTGAAACCCGGACCCGTGCCGAGTTTTCCGCCGCGTGTGCGGCCGAAACCCAGGTGCAAGGTCGCCGCGCCGCGGGCTTGACCGGGTTGGATCCAGACGGCGGCCTTCAACTTGCGGCCGGCGTGCGCGATTTCCACAACCGCGCCGCTCTGCACTTGATATTGGGCGGCGGTTTCCGGGCTGAGGTACAGCGCGTTGTCCCAGGTCAGCTTGGAAATCGGCTTGGGAACTTCCTGCAGCCAGCCGTTGTTGGCGAATCTTCCGTCGTAGATGCTCGGATCGGCGCGGAAGGCGAGTTCGAGTTCGCCCGCGGGCGCACTAGGCGCTGCGCCGGCGTCGAATCTCTTGAGCGACACGGCGCGCGCCGCCAGGGCCGAGTTCGCGAGCACGCCGTCGTGCAACGCACGGCGCCAGATCGCTTCGAAGTCAGCGGGATCACCAAGCTTGGCCTTCCAAAACGCGCGCACGGTTTCGTAGCCCGCGATGCCCGGCTTGCCGGCAAGCAGTGCGACGAATTCGTGCACGCTCTTCGAACCGTACAGCGGCGCGATCAGCGGTTGCACGATCGACAGGGTGCCGTCGAATGCGCGCGCGTCGCTCCACGTCTCGAGGAAGTGCGTCGCGGGCACGTGCCAGTGGCACAGCACACCGGTCTCGTCCTCGCGCAGTCCGTAGTGAACGCGCAGCGGGACCTTTTGCATCGCCGCCACGAATTCGAGATCCACCGGCGCGTCGTAGACGGGGTTGGCCCCGATGACGCACAGGATCTCAACTTCGCCGCGCGACATTTCGCGCGCCAAATCGGCGAGTCCGGCTTGCTCTTCGACTGAAGCCGGGGCCGCAGGCTCGCCGTACTCAACGGTCTTGCCGACGTTCTCGAGCTTGACGTTGATCGCGTTGACCAGGGCGTGGACTTGGCCGGAGAGAGCCTCGCCAGCGACGACGAGCGACTTGCCCTTCTGCGCCTTGAGGTCCTTGACGACCGCGGCAACGAACGCCGCATCCTCACCACCGAGTTCCGCACCGCCGGCAGAACCGACGTCCACACCGACGGCCTGGGCGATTGCGCGCGCCACGCGATCGATGCCCGAGGGCGCCAGTGCGAGCCGATGATCGGCCATGGAACCAGTGCCCGTGGGAGTCGACTCGACCACGTACAGCCTGCTCATGGCGCTTGCGTCGCGGCGGCGTCCAGCCCAGGCGCGGGCCTGGCGCACCGCGGAGGGACCGCCGGCAAGGAGATCGTCCTCCAATGCGACGATGACTTCCGCGCGCTCGAGCATGTGGCGCGGCGTCACGTCCTCGGCGAAGGCGAGCAGCGCACCCAAGCGCTGGTTGTCGCGGCTGACGGGCTCACACTGAATCCAGCGCGCCTTGGGGAAATCCGTCAGCAGCGCGCCAAGTTGCGCGGCCAAAGTCGGCGAGTTGATCGTGCCGGTGAGGATCCGCAGTCCCGCGCCGCGCTTTTGCTTCTGGGCCTCGAGGTCCGGCCCAAGCACGCTGACGAAGTCGTCGTAGGAAGCCAGGCGACCGTTGCGGATCACCGCCGTCGAGCGATCGGGATCGTAGAGGTCGAGCACGCTGGCTTGGGCGTAGCAGTCCGTGCCTCCGCCGCTGGCGCTGTGCTCGGGGTTGCCCTCGCACTTCGTCGGACGACCCATGTGGCTCTCGACCAACAGGCCGATGGCTCCGCTGGACCAGGGCATGGCCGTGGCGAAGTACAGCGGCGTCCCGGGCACCAGGGCCTCGGGAGTCTTGGCGTAGGGCAGGATGAATTCGTCGGGTTGGCGCGTGCAGGAGGAAATTCCCGCCAGGGCCAAGGACGCTCCCATCAATTGAAGGAAGCTGCGGCGCTGAACCGGGTCGGCGAGCAATTCGACCTGCGAGGGGAACTCGCGGCGGGCATGCTCGGTGAGCCGCTCGGTGAACCCCGCATCGCGCGAAAGTTCATCAAGGCTCCTCCAGTACGTACGCCCGCTCTTGTCCGCGAGGCGCTGGCCGACCTCGTCGGGCACGGAAACAGAAGTGGTTTCGCTCATCGGTGGCAGGTGGCGCAGTTGGTCAACTTCTGCACTTGGTAGCTCTCGACCAGTTCGGCTCCGAGTTGTGCCTGGGGCTTTTCGTGGGAGGGCTTCCAATTCATGTTGAAGACTTCCTCGCGCGGGCGCAGAAACTTCTCCGGCTCGCGGTGGCACGAAAGGCACCACTCCATGTTGAGCGTGTTCTTGCGCATCATCAGCGGCATCTGGTCCACCTGACCGTGGCAGGTCTGGCAACCGACGCCCTTCTTGATGTGGATCGAGTGGTTGAAGTACGCGAAGTCGGGCAAATCGTGGACCTTGAGCCACTCGAGCGACCTGTCGTTCATGTAGCTCTGGCGCACCGGCTCGAGCATTGCCGCGTTGGTCCAGATCGACGAGTGGCAGGTCATGCAGGTCTTCGTGGACGGCAGCGACGCCTGGGCCGAGGTCTCGACCGACGTGTGGCAGTAGCGGCAGTCGATCCCGAGGCCGCCGACGTGGTGCTTGTGGCTGAAGGGCACCGGCTGCTCGCGCGACACATCCACCAGGCTGATGTACGGCGTGCGGTTGGCGAAAAGCACCGTGGTCACCGTCAGTCCGGCAACCAGTCCCCCCAGCACGATGCTGGCCTTCGAGAGGGTGTTGAAGCTCTTGTGGAAGAGTTGGGTCATCGCGTGGGACCGAACGCTCGAGGGGGGGGGAAGCGTCCGTGCCCTGTCCCGGGGGGGAGCAGGGGTGAAGGGTGAGTACCTGGGACCTGCTCGACGCGCGCCGCGGCGCACTCGGGCTCATCCGGAATTTGGCGGAGAGTCTAGCGTTCGCTGCCCGCGCGTTCGCCAGAGTGCTGCCCGGTTTTTTTTGGGATGTGGGCGCGCTCGAGCGATCACCGACGCAATCAATGATGCGGCTCTAAACTCTGCCGTGAGCGGGAGCTTGCGCCGACGGCAGCCGAAGACTCGGCTCGGCGGAGGATCACGAATTTCGCCCCGCGGTCGTTGCAACCTATGACTACGTCCCCTCAGGGACTCGACTCCCCCACCACTCGCGAGGCTGGCCAGACATCCTCCGCCCGGCGCGGATGGGGTTCGTAAGTACCGTCGTTCTGGGGCAGCGGCAAGCCGGCGCGGACCAGGGCCGTATAGGTCCCCAAGCAGACGACGTTGGCCAGGTTCAAGCTACGAACGCCGGACTTTATTGGTATGTACACGCGTCGTTGAGGATACTTTGCGAGCAGCTCAGCGGGCAGCCCGCTGGACTCGCAACCAAAAACGAGCACGTCGTCGACCCCAAAGGCGGTCTCGAACAGGGAACTGGCTCCGCCGCGGGCGGTGAAGAGCCTCAAGCGCTCCTCCATGGGCAGCGGACTGGATTGCCCGAGAACTTCCATGGCCTGAGACCAGTCCCCGTGCACGGCGAGGTCCACGAGTGGCCAGTAGTCGAGCCCGGCGCGCTTCAGGTAGCGGTCCTCAAGGGAAAACCCCAGGGGCTCCACCAAGTGCAGGCGCAACCCGAGAGCCGCCGCCAGTCGGGCGGCGCAGCCTGAGTTGTGCGGGATCTCCGGCGCCAGAAGCACGATCTCCATCAGTACCCCGCGACCTTATCCACGACGTTGAGCAGGGGTTCCCCGGCGCCGAAGCGGCGCAAGTTCTCGCGCCACAGCGCCGAGGCTCGCTGATCCGTCAGCTCGGCGTCGTTCGACACGTGGGGCGTGATAAAGACGTTCGGCAAGCTCCATATGGGATGGGAGGCGGGCAGGGGTTCCGGATCGGTCACGTCTAAGCAGGCGCCCGCCAAGCGCCGGTCCCGCAGGGCCTCGGTGAGCGCCTCGGTGTCCACGATGCGACCGCGCGCAATATTGATGAGGAAGGCGCCGGGCTTCATGGCGGCCAGGGCCGCGCGGTCGAACAAGCGGTCGGTCTCCGGCGTCAACGGGGTGCAGATCACGACCACGTCCGCCCTGGGCAGCAATTCGAGCAGTTCGCCGGGCTTGCCAACGTGCTCGATGTAGGAGGGCGATGGGGTTTCGCTGCGCCGCGTCGCGATCACGCGCATCCCGAAGCCATGGCCGCGCTGGGCGACTTCGCTACCGATGCCGCCGAGACCGACCACGAGCAAGGTGCGACCTTCGAGCGCAATCGGGCGTTGGTCCGAGCCTTCGCGACCCCAGATACCGTCGGGTTGATTCGCAAGGTGAAAGCGCAGATCGCGCGTCATCAAAAGCAACATCGCGAACACGTGGTCGGCGATCGCGGGTCCGTGCACGCCGCGCATGTTGGTCAGCACGATGCGCTCCTCGTTGCGCAGCGCGTCTACCGAGACGTAGCGATCGACGCCGGCGCTCAGGGCCTGGACCCAGACCAGTTGCTTCGCCGCCGCAAGGAACGCGAGCGTCACAAAGCGCGCGTCGGCGCCGTGGGCTTCCGCGGCGTGGAGCATGGCCTCTTCACGTGAAAGCCCGCTGAGTAGCCTCACGTTTGGTGCGATCCTCGCGTACTCCGCGCGCTCGTCTTCCTCCAGCGGACCGGCCAGAAATGTCAATGGCACGGGCTTGCCGTCGGTGACGTAGGCAATGCGCGCGTTGCGCAGGGAGCCGATGCTCTCGTCGGACTGCGGCGAGCCTACGAACGAGAGCGCCGCGGCAAGTCGCACATGGGTCGGACTCGAGGGCGCGTCAGCTCGCTCGAGGGGAACCTCTGACGGCAAGCCGCAACTTCCAGCAGTGAGTGCGACCACGAGCAGAACGTAGACACGACCGAGGCGACAGTATTGCATGGCCGCGGAGCATAACCGCGCACGCCTGCAGTGCATGGGGCCCTTGGCGCGGTGCGCGCAAGACCCGGACACCCCTCCGAGGGAATCCCGTTAGGGGCTCGAGCGCGCGCGGCGGCAGCCCGCTCTAGCGGTCGCGCTATCCAGGCACACCTGTCGAGCGCATGAGCCTTCGCCCCAGACTGCGGCGCGCGCGAACAATGCGCATGTTGGCCGCATGCCTCGAGATGCCGAGCTCCCGCGCCGAATCCGACCTGAGTGAGCAGCGACCGCGCCTTGCCAAGTTCGACGCCGGCACCGAACTTCATCGAGAACGCGACGATCTCGAGCGCCATGAAGCCTCACAGCAAGCGGAACGACCGATAGATGTAGCCGACGTGCTTGGCGCACCAGCGGTCGCGCGCGGCTTCGCTCAGCTTGACCACGTCGGCGCCCGCGACGGACACGACGCCCGCGTCGGGCTTGACGATGCCCGCGATGACGTAAAGCAGCGTAGTCTTGCCCGCGACGCTCGAGCCGCGCAACGCGACATGCCCCCCCCCGCCCGGGAGTTCGAAGGCCGGTACGTCGAGCACTTCGACACGCCCGCCCTCGGGGGCCGCGTAGCCCATTTTCACGCCCTCGAAGCGCAGCACCCGTTCCTTGGTCATGCGCTCCTCATTGCACCGGATCGGCAGCCTGGACGTAAGTCCACCGCGCCCTCAGCGCGTCGTTGCTTCCGGTGTCCCAACGCGTCTCCACGCGCCCTCGAAGGGTGCGGGCGACTTGCGCAGGAGTTTCGAGAGCAGTTCCGCTCCGTCCGCGATTCCCGGGCCGGGAGTTGAGAAGTGGCGTTCGCCGTCGAGAACGTAGACCTCGCCGGCCTTGACGGCGCGCAGTTGCGCCCACTCGGGACGCGAACTCAGCAACGACAACTCGCGTTCCGTGCGCGCGATCGACATCGAGCAGGCTGCGAGCACGATCAAGTCCGGATCGGCGGCGATCAAGGCGCTCCATTCGACGCGCTTCGACGCCTCGGTGGCGCCCACGAGCAGCGGCGCACCGCCCGCGACCTCGACCATCTCCGCGATCCACTCGCCGGAAATCCACAGCGGGTCGAACCACTCGATGACCGCGACGCGCGGCCGAGGGTGCGGCGCGGGCCGCGCGCGCAAGGCCTCGAAGCGCCGCTCGAACGCGCGCGCGGCGACCTGGCCCGCCGACTTGCGGCCGAGCGCGTCGCCGACGTCGCGCAGGTTCTGCGCGATATCGCTGATCGAGTGCGGCGAAAGCACCACCAACTTGGCGCACTGCTCGCCGTGTTTCTCGAGCGCTGGCGCGACTTGCTCGGGCGTCACGGCGCACACCGGGCACAAGCCCTGGCTGAGCACCAGCGTCGGCTTCAGCGCGCGAATGCGCTCTTCGTCGAGCGCGTAGAGCTGCGCGCCGCTTTTCATCGCAGCCTTCAGCTCGTCGTCGATGCGCCGCATGCTCCAGTTGTCCGAGTCGATACTCGTGCCCATCACGCGCGGCAACTGCGCGCCCTCCGGCGGCCGGCACAGATGCGAGAGCCCGACCAGGCTCTTCTCGCCGCCGACCGCGATCACGATCTCCGTCGCCGCTGGCAGCAGCGACACCACGCGCGCTTCGATGTTCTCGGGCAATTTCCCTTCTCCGTACTTCCAGCCGATCGTCTCTCCGCCCTCGACCACGTGCTTCGCCGGCAAATTGGGGCCGCCTTTGCCGTCGATTGTCCAAAACCAATAGCGATCCAGGCGCGCATCGGGCCCGACGTTGTCGATGGCCCACACGTCCTCTTTCGAGCAGCACAGCCAATCCTGGTCGACGAGAAACGCAGCCTTCGTCACGTCGACCACCGTCGCGCCGCGCGCGACGTCGACCGTGCGCTCGACCGCAGGCTTCACGCCGCCGAAGTCGACACGCAACTGGACCCGCACTCGTTCAGTCTGGGGGCTCTGCGCGGTTGCCGCGGGGGCAATGCCGGCGGTCGCGAGGATCAGGACGTGTCGGAGCATCAACCCAGAGTACGCAAGCGAGGTCTGGCGACGTTGCTCCGGTTCCCATAAAACGCCCGAAGTCGCGCACGGGACTTGTCATCGAAACGAGGGAGTCAGCGCTCGGCTGGCCCTTGATGCACGTCGCACCGACGACCTTGGGAGCGCTTCGCCCCCCGGCGCCGGGCGGCGAAGCGTCAACGGACCTCGAAAGGCACGCTCAGCAGGGCGGGGCGAAGGACCTTCAACCGCATGACCTCCGGGTCAGCCTGGCACTGCGCTCCCCATCGGGGGCAGCCCTCACTCGGCCCGAGCGTTCCCCGGGCCCGCCTGGCGACCGCGAGACCACGGCGCAGGGGTTCTCATCTCACCCAGGTGGCTGGGGATCTTGCGCACCACCAACCCGTCGGTGAGCAACGCGACCAGCGCATGGTTTTCCTGGGCCAATTCCGTGCGCGGAAAGAAGATCGCGCGGAGCAAGTGAAACAAAAACCCGGAGACGGCATCGGAGGTGCCAACTGGCCGACTTCGGTGCCGTGTGTAGAAGCTGCCCAGATCCTAGTTTTCCAGGGCGCTATGGCCTGCGACAGGGTTTTCGGGACGCACCCCCGCGAGCTGCTCCCGGCTCATGGCTCGGCGAGCGCTTCACCCGCGGGCACGGCACGACGAGGTCGCGCCACTCCGCCGCGGGCGCGAGGATTCCGTGATACGTCAAGAGGTGCGCGCGCGGGCGCGGTACCAGGGCAGCCAGCCGAGCAATGAAGTCCAGCGGCTCGAAGGCGATCGCGGAGGTTCCGTCGCGCCAGTGCCGGCGCAGCGCGCAGATCACGGGGCCAGCGGGCGCGAGCGAGAGACGTCCGACCTTGATCGGAGGGCGGGCAATTTACCTGCACAGCCGCTACAGCCATTCGCGATCGGCGGCCTCGGTCCGCACCTTCGCGTGCAGCGCGAACTGCTCGATGTCGCGTCACAGCGAACCAGGAATAACGCGCGGGCGTTCGGCATCAAGGGCATCACGCCGCCGGCCAAAGCGCTTCGCACGAGCCCCGCTCCTCGCACCCAGCCGCTCGCGGATCGGGTTCAGGCCTTGCGCTGAGTGCGAGACACGAACGACTTGCGTGCCGGACCGGCGTCTCTCGAGCAGAAGCAACGCATCAGGGTGCGCGCCGTCGGACACTCCCCTACAATCCGCGCCCTTCCCGCCGCTGACGCGAAAGCCGAAATGTCCAAAGCCCCTGATCCCCACCCTGCGATGGCCCCCGTGCACATGCGTCCGCTCCCGCGTCTGATCTTCCTCACTCGCTGGCTGCAGGTGCCGCTGTACTTGGGGCTGATCCTCGCGCAGTGCGTGTACGTGTTCCACTTCTGGGTGGAATTGACGCACCTGATCGAGGCGGCCTTCGGCAACCAGAAGGCGCTCGAGGTGCTGGTCGCATCCGCGGGCTACTCGAATCCGAGTGGCGAGCTCAACGAGACCTTGATCATGCTCGTGGTCCTCGGGCTGATCGACGTCGTGATGATCTCGAATCTCTTGATCATGGTCATCGTCGGAGGCTACGAGACGTTCGTCTCGCGCATGAACCTCCAAGGCCATCCCGACCAGCCGGAGTGGCTCAGCCACGTGAATGCGTCGGTGCTCAAGGTGAAGCTCGCCACTGCGATCATCGGCATCAGCTCGATCCACCTGCTCAAGACCTTCATCAATGCCGCGAACTACGACAACAAGGTGTTGGTCGCGCAAACGGTGATCCACATCACATTCCTGCTCTCGGCCTTGGCGATCGCGTCGACAGATCGATTGATGGGGCCTAACCGCAAGTCGGAACACTGAGCGGCCGGGCGCAGGGAGTCGGGCTCTGTCTCCATCGGTCGCGCCCCGAGCACGCTTCTAGCCCTGGAGTAAGCGCCCAGAACAGTCTCTTCGTTGACGGCACGGCGATCAAAGACATCGCCGAGTTGCAGCACAGCGAGCCGGTGCGACGCATGCGGGGCTCAGCGCAAATTTTTGATCCTTCGACGGCAGGTGATTTCTTGCGTCGGGTTGACGCGAAGTCGGGCGGGCATCTCGACCGGGCGATCGATGAATTCCACGCTCGTGCATGGGAGCAACACTACGGGCGCAAGAAGCAGTCTTGGGGAATCGTCGATGTCGACTCGCACGTGCGCCACGTGTACGGGAACAAAAAAACGGGCGCGGATTTCACTTTCACGGGCGGATTCGGCTTTCACCCTCTGGTGCTCTCGCTGGCGCAGACGCAGGAATGCCTGCGCTTGGTGAATCGGCCAGGAAACGCAGCTCCGGTGGACGGTGCTGCCGAGGCTGTGTCGTACGTGGCGCCGCTGCTGCGTGCCCGATTCGAGCGCGTGCTGGTGCGCGGCGTTTGCGCGCTCGCCAGCGCGGCAAGCGTGATCTCGAGTTCGAAGCACAGTTGCTCACGGAACTCGCCGACAAGCCGGCACGCAGCGAAAAGACCTATCGACTGATCATCCGCCGCCAGCGCATCGAAGAGTCAATCCAAGGCGAACCCTTCGAGCTGTGGCGCTATCGCTTCGTGCCGACGAACTTGCCGGAGACGATGTCGGCCGAAGCGGTCGTGCGCGAAACGTATCGCCGATGCGATCAAAAGCGCGTCATCGAGCAGCTTCAGCATGGCGTGGCCGCGATGCGCATGCCGACAGGTGGTTTTCTCGCCAACCACGCACACCTCTTGTGCGCCTGCATCGCGCCAAACCTCAGGGCGTGGCTCGCGATCCTGGCATTGCCCGAACAAACCAAGCGCCGGGAGTGGAATCGCTTTCGCAAGGCCTTCGTGTGCGTTGCGGCGCGTGTGATCCTGAGCGCCAGGCAGAGGACCGTGCGGCTTGCGCACTCCCAGCGCTTCGCAGCGGTGATGCAACGCGCACTGCTACGCGTGCAAACCTAGAGGCCGCGACTTCTACTGCCCTGCTGCACTCGAATCCTGCGCCAGAGGATGCCTCCAGCGCAAGATCACACCGCGCGAGGCATCGCTCTCATATCCCATCGGCGTGCTGAGACCTCCAAAAACACGTCCGTAGCCACCGACATGAACCCTGAGTGCTGCGCACGGCCGATCGGACAGCTGGTGAAGGTCCAACGTGGCCGATCTTCTCGCTGAGCGCTTATTCCAGGGCTAGACTGCCGTCCCATGCCGAAATCCAGCCTCACGCCAAAGAAGCAAGCCCCGGGCTACATGCACGGTTTCACGAAGGAGGAGCAGGAGCGCCTCTACCGTCAGGCGCGCGTGACCGAGCACCTGGTGCACGACCGCCTGCCCTTCCGGCGCGCGAAGAAGCTGTTGGAGGTCGGCTGCGGCGTCGGCGCACAGACTGAAATTCTGCTGCGGCGCTTTCCCGATCTGCACGTCACCGGCGTCGACCGCTCGGACACGAACTTGGCCCAGGCCAAGCGCCACCTCGCGAGCCTGCCCTGGAGCGCGGGCCGCGCGGAGTTCGTCAACGCCGATGCCTCGCGGCTTGATTTTCCGGCCGACAATTTCGACTCAGCGTTCCTGTGCTGGATCCTCGAACACGTCGAGGATCCCGCGCGCATCCTCTCCGAAGTGCGCCGCGTGCTGCGCTCCGGCGCGCCGATCGTGGTCAGCGAAGTGCAGAACGCGAGTTTCTTCCTCGACCCCTACAGCCCCCAGACACTTTCGTACTGGATGGCGTTCAACGACTACCAGCTAGAGATCGGCGGCGATCCCTTCGTCGGCGCGAAGCTCGGCAATTTGCTGCAAGCCCTCGGCTACCGCGACATCGTCACCGAAGTGAAAACCATCCACCTCGACAACCGACAGCCCGGCGAGCGCGCTGAGTTCATCGCCTACTGGAGCGACCTCTTGCTCTCCGGCGCCGAGGGCCTGCTCAAGGCCGGCAAGGTCAAGGCGGCTGTGGTCGACGGCATGAAGCAGGAGCTCAAGCTGGTCGCCCACAATCCCAACGCCGTTTTCTTCTACTCGTTCGTCCAGGCGCGGGCACTGGCGTACTGAGCGTCGCCATCGGCGGCGGAAAAAAGGGGGGGAGGCGCGTCGTGGTTGAGGGTTGGGGGAACCCTCGGGGGGGGGGAGTCAGGCTGGGAGTCGAGTGCGACGCGCCTCCCTCGTGTTCTTTGTCGGCTCCTTCAGACAAAAGTTGAGTCACGGGGGATAAATTCTTTGACATCAATTAGGCATCTGTTAGCGTTATTCCCAGAATTCGCCCAATGCCGGCCCCGGCTGAGAATCCACCCCGTCCGACCACCACCCCCGGATGCTTCGGGGACGGCTCGGGGTCCGGCTCGGGCGAGTTCCCTGGCCCCACAGTCAGCGGACGCGCCGGGCGCGGCCCGCGCCGCATCGTGCACCTGGACGTCGATGCCTTCCTGGCCTCGGTCGAGCAGGCCCTGCACCCAGAACTGAAGGGACGCCCCCTGGTGATCGGCGGCCTGCCCGGCGAGCGCAACCTGGTGATGTCCAGTTCCTACGAGGCGCGCGCCTTCGGCGTGCGGCCGGGGATGCTGCTGGCGGAAGCCGCGCGCCGTTGCCCGCGGGCGATCTTCCGCCGCGGCGACAGCCAGGCCGCCAACCGCTTGCGCGAGCGCACGGCCCACCTGCTCAGCCGCTACTCGCCCCTGGTGGAGGTCGCGTCGATCGACGACTTCTTCGTCGATCTCACCAGCTCCGCGCGCCTGCACCCGCGGGCCTTCGACGCGGCGGAGTCCATGCGCCGCGAGATCCGCGACGAGGTCGATCTGCCGGTGACGATCGGCATCGGCACCAGCCCCATGATGGCGCGCATGGCGGGCAAGCTGGCCAAGCCCGGGGGCATCGCCGAAATTTTTCCCGGCGGCGAATTGGCGTTCCTCGCTCCCCTGCCGGTGGACAGCTTGCCCGGCGTGGGCCATTCGATCGGTGCGCTGCTCGAACGCTTCGCGATCAAGACCATCGCCGATTTGCGCCAGGTCTCGCGCGAGGTGCTTTTCGCCAGCTTCGGCAGCCTGGGTCTGGTGCTCTGGGAACGCGCACGCGGCATCGATCTCGAAACGGTCGAACCGACCTTCGTGCAGCGGGCCGACGGCACTTTCGCTCTGCGCATTCCCGCCGCCCTGCGCCGCGACAGCACTTTCGAGCCGGAGGAGGGCCGGCGCGAGCACATCGAAGCCATGCTGGCCTACATCGTCGAGCGCGCGGCCCATCGGCTGCGTGTGCTCGGTGCCACGGCCCGTTCGCTCGAAGTGCGCGTGCGCTACGTCGACACGCGAGCGAGCCGTGAATCGCAGCCAGATGAATCTGTGGAAGCCGTTGAATCCGGGGAAGCACGGGGCCACGCCGCCGCTTCGCTCGCCCGCCGCAGCGCCTTGGCGGAGCCCACGGATTCGACCGATGCCCTGCTTTCCCACGCGCGCGCGCTGTTCAGCCAACTCCCCCGCCGCCGCGCCCTGGTCAAGCGCATCGGCATCACCTTGCACGGCCTGGGGGCGAAAACCGGCTGGCAAAACCAGCTCTTCAGCGACCCGCGCAAGGACGCACCGCGCGCAAATTCCAAGGCCAGCCACGCCGATCGCCAGCGCGCCGTGGACCGCGCCCTCGACACGCTGCGCGCCAAGTACGGCTTCGGCGGGTTGCTGCGCGGAGCAAGCCTGCCGCTGGCCGCCGACCACGCGAAAACGCGCGACGGCTTCGTGCTGCGCACGCCGTCGCTCAATCAATAAGTGCGCAGAGAATCAGGCAATAGCTGCGCAGAAAATCAGGCAAGTTCGTCGTGCGAATCCGGTACCGGGTCCGCACGACGAATTCACTGGGCTCAGTGCATCACTTGACGCCGAGCAACTCGACGTCGAACACAAGCACCGCGTTCGGCGGGATCGCGCCGCCGGCGCCGCGGGCGCCGTAGCCGAGGTTGGCGGGGATCACGAGCTTGCGCTTGCTGCCCACGCGCATGCCGTTGACGCCCTCGAGCCAGCCGTTGATCACGCCGCCGGTGAGCGAAAACTCGAAGGGCTGGCCGCGGTCCACGGAGCTGTCGAACTTGGAGCCGTCCACCAGCCAACCGGTGTAGTGCACGCTGACCTTGCTGGTCTTCGTCGCTTCCGCGCCTTCGCCGACCTTCAGGTCGTAATGGCGCAGCCCCGTGGCGGAGGTCGTGCCCTCGCCCGTGACGGGATCGCCGGCAAAGCGCGGGAGCGCGTTCTTCGAAATCACCGCGCCGCTCTTGCCGTCGACAACCACGGAATTCTCCGCTCCGCCCTGGTAGACGATCAGCTCGATCTGGCCCGTGCCGTTGTAGGCCGCGGAGGCCACGGCGCCACCGTCCTTGGAGGCGGCCTCAATGGCTTTGGCAAGCGTCACCGGCAGGGCCGCGAGTTCCATCTCGCGCGCTGCGGGATCGGCGGGAATGCGCGTCAGATCACGGCCCCCGGCGGGGACCGGGGCGAAGACGGCAAAGGCTGAAGCGCTGACGAGGACGAGGGCGGCGGCGGAAAGAAGTCGATTCATTGTCATCTGAGTTCTAAGTCGAGGACGGTTGTGTTCGGGCGGACGAATGGCCGACGAGCATAGCGTCGTGAGCGCGCGAGGTGGCGCCCCCCGAGACGACGGTCGGCGATCGGCTCCGGTCAAGCGCGTCGAGCTAGCTTCGCGGCCGACCGAGGTCCCCCTTGTGAGCCGAATCCGAGAGGTCTAGCCTCGCGCGCATTCGCGGCGGTCACCGGACGCCATTCCTCCTCGCTACCCATTCCAAAAATACACACAGCCCATGCATCCGATTGCTTCCATCACGTGCGCAATTTCCATGCTGGCCGCCAGCGGCATGGCCCAAAGCGACCTCTTCGGGCCGACCGGCGGACAGAACCTATTCTCCATCGGGGGTTCACTCAGCTCGCAGACCATCGACCTTGGCGGAGCATCCGGAGAATTCACCACCACGACGCTCAACCTGCAGGCAGGTGACCCGCCCCCGGTGATCGTACCAGTTCCTATGTTAGCGCCCAAGCCGGGTTTTGCGCCAGCAGAGCCGGCCGTAGCGTAGCGGAGGTCGGCTCTGCTGGCTGCACGGCCAGTGG
>CANKOY010000020.1 GCA_947484275.1 Planctomycetota bacterium
AGCGACGAGACCCTCGACCCCATGGCCGAGCGCCTGGTTTCCGTGTTTCACGGCGCGCGTTCGCTCGCCGATGCTCTGACCACCACCGATGAGGATTCCGTGGCGCTGTGCCGCGCGCGCAATGAGCGCTTGGCGTCCCTGCGCGCGACTTTCAATCTGACCCCCGAGGAGTTCAACCAGTTGTGGAGCCAAGTCTCCTCCGATTGGCGCGAGTGGGGGAAGATTATGAACATCGAGGCGGACTGCAAGACCACGCCCGGTCGTCTCGCTGAGCTGGCTCGGCGACCCGAGCGTGAACCTGAGCCCGAAGCGGTCGAAGGGGCGCAGGGGGGTGACATTGGCGACGGCGAGGCCGCGCTCTCGACGGGGCCCGCGTCGGAGAATGCCAATTTGCTGCCCACGGCTTTCGTTCGCAACGAATCGAACGGCGGCTCGTGCATGCGCGTTCTCGTGGTCGAGGACGATCCGATCACGCGCAAGCTGATCGGCTTTCACTTGGCGAAGGACGGACATCAAGTGTTCTCCGCGTCCAACGGAAAGGAGGGCCTCAAGCTCGCCTTCGATCACTCACCGCATCTCGTGGTGAGCGACTGGATGATGCCTGAACTTGACGGCATCGAACTTGTGCGCTCCCTGCGCCGCAGCGAAGAGGGTCGCCACCTGCAGATCATCTTGCTGACGGGCCGCGAGGAAGAGCAGCGCGTGATCGAGGCCTTCGACGCGGGCGCTGACGAATACCTGACCAAGCCCATCAATCCGAAAATTCTCATGGCGCGAGTGCGGTCTGCTCAGCGCGTGTTTGGACTGCGCGAGCAGGTCAAGTCGGACGCCGATCAGCTCAGTCGGAAGGTGGCCGAGATGGCGGTGCTGAACCGCAAGCTCCAGATGGCAGCACTCACCGATCCGCTGACCGAATTGCCTAACCGCAGGCACGCCCTGGAGCGCCTCAGTCAGGAAGTTGCGCAATCAATGCGCGATGGAACGCCGCTGTCGGTCATCTCGATCGACATCGACAAGTTCAAGTCCGTCAACGACGCGCACGGCCACGACACTGGCGACGCGGTGCTGCGCGATGTGGCGCGCTCCCTGCGCGGCTGTGTCCGCGCCACGGAACTGGTCTGCCGCGTCGGCGGAGAGGAGTTCCTGGTGATCTGCTCGCGGGCTACCGCCGCGAAGGCCGCTTTGATCGCCGAGCGGATGCGTCTCGCCAGCGAGGCGAACACGACCCACCATGGAGAATTCCGCCGCGCCGTGACCCTCTCCCTGGGCGTTGCCGAGTTCGATCGGGCGAGGCCCAGCATCGATGGCATGCTCAAGCTCGCCGACGAGCGCACCTATCTGGCTAAGCAGGGCGGTCGCAACCGGGTTGTGGCCCAAGACGCCGGCGATTCAGCCCTGCGCGCAACCGGCTGATCCCGGTCGGCTGCCAAGGCTCCCCGCCACACGAGTTCGACCCGCGCCGAGCTTTTGCACCGCGCGGAACTGGCCCTGTATCCAATCGGGGGCACTCCGGTAGTCTGTGGGCACTGTGTCCACCCTCCGGTCCCATCGTTACGTCCCTCCTCCCGCGGCTTGGTTCCTATCCCTGGTCCTGGCGGCCTGTGGCGGGGGAGCCGACGGCGCCATTGACCAGGCCAGTCGCCGCATCGATCGCGGTGACCTCGAAATGGCCGAGCGCCTCTTGGACGGGCTCGAGAGCGCTCGGAGCGACGCCCTGCGGGCACGAATCACCGAGCTGACCCAGCACCGCTCTGACGTCGAGGTTGCGATCCAGGACCTTTGCGATCGAGCCGACGTCTTGGGCGAACGCGGCACCCTTTCCAGCCTGGACGAACTGCTGCGACTCGAGCGCGATCCCGTCTGCATCGACAGGATCGAGCAGGCGCAGTCAGACCTTGCCAGTTTGCTGGCCAGCAAGCGTCGCCCAGCCTTGCGCGGTGAAGCGCGCGTCGGCGAATCGTCGCCAACCTCAGGGGCGGGCACCACAAGCAGCGCTTCCCAGAGCGAGAGTCGCTCCATGGCGCTTGCCGCTCTGGTGGAGGCGCGCGCGTCCCAGGTGCGCGGCGAATGGAAAACTGCCCTGGCCCTGGCGGCGATCGCCGAACAGGAGGCAACGACCCAGGCCGACGCGCGTCTCGTGCGACAGTCCACACTCAGCTCCGCGCGCGTCGCAGCGGCAGAGTGCCTCACCCGCGCCAAGGATGTCGAGCGTGCGAGCGGATCCGCTGCAGCCAGGGACCTGTTGCAGCAGGAACTGACGCGCTTTCCTGTGGCGGAGGAATTCGATTCCCTGCGTTTTGAGCTCGGACTCATGACCGATCGCGCGGCCGAAAAAAATCGCGCCCCCGCTGCGCCAAGGGTCGTGCACACCGGCACAGGGCCAGCCGCGCCAGGCATGCCCCTCTCCGCCAACTCGGCCTCTGAGTGTGCCGCGATCGCAATGGCGCGCGCCGAGCAGGGCGAGTTCGCCTTGGCCCGCGACGCCTGGGCAGAGGCGGGGCGCCGCCAACAGGATTCCCCCTGGCGTGAGAAATGCGAAGCCAACGCGCACGAGTGCGATGCGCGTCTGGCGCTGCGCGAGGAACTCGCTGACTTTGCGCGCCTCGACGAGGCCACGGCGCTCCTCATGGGCGGCGGTGGCGAGGGCAGAGCTGCGCCCATGTTCGAGGCATTGCCATTGTCGGAAATCGCGACCGCCATCGAGCGCGCCCGGGTCTCCAGCAAAGCGCGCCTGGGCTGGTGGGTCGAGTCGGTCCAGCGTGGCAATGCAGCAGAAGTGTCCGCGGCGCTCGCGGAACTCGGCCTCGCTCTGGAGCGGCGCGAGATCGACGCCAACCATGCCTCGCACCTGGTGGCCAAGGCCAAGGGCGAATCGACCGCGGGCGGCTGGGTGTTCCAGGGCGGACGCTGGCTCGAGGGAGCCGTGGCCAAGAGCGAGGCCGACGCCGCGGCCCTGGCCGCGCGTGCAGCGAAGCATGCGCAGTTGGTCGGAGAATTCCGTCGCGCCACCGCCTTCGAACGCGACAACTTGCTGGTCCAGGTTCGCGCGGAGGGGGACGTGGAGCTTGCGACCAGGGCCCTGTCGATGCGTTGGCAGGACGATTGGGACAAACTTGCGCGCCACCCCAACCTGCGACAACTGGCGGCCCTCGCGGACGAACGGCGCGCCTTGGACAGCGCGCGCGCCAAGGCCTTGACATTGATCTTCGATGAGGAGCGCTACTTCTATCCTTACAACCCGCCGGAGTGTCCGCCGCAGAAAGCCGCGGGCTACGCGGCGGTGCAGCGCGAGGTGAACGAACTCGTTGGAGCCGTGCACGATATCTGGACGGGTTCCAAGCGCGTGAAGGTGGGCGACGGCCTGCGCCAACAGCTGAGCTCCATGTCGTGGACCTTTTCCCGCGCCCAGGAAGACGGGATCGACCTGCCAAAACCTGCGGAGGAGTTCCGTTTTGCCCTGGCCCTTGGCGACGAAGCAGAAGTCGGTCTGGCGCAATTCGCCTGGGACCGTAACGAGCGCGAGGCCCTGACCGAGAGCCAGCGCATCGACGCGCGCAACGAACGCCTGTGGAGCGCCCTGGGGCGCGCGAAGCCGGCGGACGACGTGCCCAGTTCTTCCGAGCAGGAGCAGGTGCGCGTCACGAACGAATATCGCCGCATGCTCGGCAGGCGGGCCCTGGCCTGGAATCCAAAGCTCGAGGCCGCGGCCCAGGGGCATTCGGATCACATGGCGAACACCGGCGATTTCAGCCACTTCGAAAAGGGCGATGAGACGCGCCGCACGCCCTTCGACCGAATGAAACTGGCTGGCTATCCACTGGGGATCAGCGAGAACATTTCCATGGGCCGCTCCGACCCCAAATCCGCACACGAAGGTTGGACCCAATCGAGCGGTCACCACCGCAACCTCCTGATGCGTGACCACCGCGAGATGGCCAGTGCCATCGCGTCGAATTACTGGACTCAGAATTTCGGCGTGGACTCCGCGTTCCAGGCCGACCTCTAACAGCGGGAACTGAACAAGATGGTTCGCTTGATCGTGGATGACGCCGGCAACCGGCGGGCCTTCAACGTTGGCGAGGGCCGACTTTCCATTGGCAGTGGCCCTGAGGCGAAGCTGATGCTCTCGGCTCCAGGAATCGCCACGGTGCACGCCGAGATCGAGGTGCACGGTGGCAAGGCGACCTTGCACCCCAAGCCCGGGGTGACTCCGCCGCAGGTGCTCGGCCGTGCAGCCAACGGTCCCGTGGTGCTCCAGCACGGCGTTCCGGTGAAGCTTGGCGGCGCCACCGTGACTGTCGAATACGAAGGCCAACCCGCCAAGGTCGGTCCGGTCCAGAGAGGCGGCGCGTCCGCGGGTGGGGTGCGCAGTCGCCGTGACAGCGCCTCTGAGGACGATGACGAGCGGCCCGCGCGGGCGCCGCGCAAGAGCGGCGTGCCCACCTGGGTCTGGATCGCCGTGGGGATTCCACTTTTGGCGGGGGCGGGTGTGTTCGTGATGTCGAACGTGCTCGGCGACAGCGCCGGAGCCGGGGCGGCGAGCGCTCACGCGTACTACGTGAACGCGATCGATCGCAAGAAAAACGCGCAGTATCCCCAGGCCCTCGAGCAACTGGCCCGCATCCCCGAGGGGGCTGTGCTCGAGCCGAAGTTGGCTGCGGATGTGGCGGCCCTGCGCAAGGAATTGGAGACGATGATCGCGCAGTCCGACGAGCAGGCGCGCAACATGATGTTCGGCCAGCAGTATTTCGACACGCAGTTGAAGGGCTTCGTCGAGCGCTACATGAGCGCCCAGACGACGTCAGCCGAGGCGCGCGTGTTCATGCGCCGCGCAAAGTACTTCCGCGAAAAGTGGCCGACGCACACAGAGTTGGACTGGGTCACACGGCAGGAGGCGCGTTTCAAGGGCGCCATCGATCTGAGCAAACCGCCCACGTTCGACGACATCAAGTTCGAAGTCGGCTCGCTGACCTGGGACCACCCGGCCAACTACCGCGAGGCCTTCGTCGTGGTCAACGCCTTTCAGGCCAGCGCCACGGGCGCCGACGCGCAAAACGCGGCGGCCTTCATCGTCGAACTCGAGGCCAAGCGCAGCGCCTGGTTCACCGACCGCATGGAGCAGGCGCGTTTCCACTTCGAGCGCAAGGAACAGAGCAAGTCCGTAGGCACGGTGCTTTCGATCATTCGCTTCGCGGGAGTCGAGAGCATGGAAGACGCCGCTGCCGACCAACTGATGCGCTTTGGCGACATGCTGCCCTGGTTCCGCGGCTATCGCACCAACGACCCCGATGGTTTCGCCGTGGTTTCGAAGAACCGCATCATCGCGGAGTTCCTCAAAGAGAACAAATTCTGAGGTACGGAGTCCGGAACTCCGACACCTATCATCTGCGTGTCGACCTCGCGCGAGCGCTCGGCCAATTCAGATAGCAAGCGCGCGTGAGTTCCTCACTCCGCCGCTCCCCTTCGCGAATGCAGCGGCGGCGCTTCGCGCTCTCCGGGGCCTGTGCGCCAGCGGGGTTGGTGCCAGGCCCATTGCGAGGGGTCTTCGCGGATCCAGCGCTCGTAGACGGCGTTCAGTCGCCGCAGCACGTCCGCCGTGGCCGCCTCGCGCGCCAGGGAAGCGTCGGCTTTGAGCGCTTCCTCGGCCAGGATCAGGTACCCGCGTCCGCGCGCGACGATGCGCACGGGATGAATCGGAAGTCGCGACGCACGCGACAAGGCCGCGGGCGCGGTCTGCGTCAGGGCCTCGATGCCGAAGAACGGCACGTGCATTCCAGCGAGGCGCCGAACTTCGAGATCGCACAGGATCCCTAGGGTTGCCCCCGAGCGCAGCACGCCGAGAATTTCACGCGGTGGCGCATCCTGGGGAATCGTGCGCACCCCAAGGCCCGCGCGCATGGCCACCAGCCAATCCGAACTCGGATCGCGGTGTTTGCGCAGGCCGACCACGGCACCGTCGAGTCCGCGCAGCCGCAGGGCCGTAGCGAGCAGTTCCCAATTTCCCAGGTGCGCCGTGGCGATCAAAAGACCACGGCCCGCGCGCGCGGCTTCGAAAATCGGCTCGCAGGATCGGTCGAAGGCGACGTTCGAACGAATCCACGCTTCGACCTTCGCCCTTGAGCGCCCACTGGCGCTGGCGCGGGCGAGGAACAGCCACTCTTCGATGAGCCGCGCGCTGAACAGACGTACTTCGCGCGCGATCTTTCGGCGCTGACTCGGTGAGAGCGTGCTCCCCATGGCGCGCTCGAGGTTGTTTTTAATCGCAGTTTCGAAGCGCGTGAGGCGCGCAGCGTGCGCCAGGCAGCGCAGAAATGCGCCTGCGACCGAGCGCGGCAGGAAACGCGCGCACGCTCCCACCGCGCGCAACACCCGGGCCCGCACCACGCGTCGCAGGGGATCAGCCATGCCGCAAGGCCGCCAACAGTTCGTCGCGCTCGCGCGCCGGTCCGCCAAAGACCGTGCGCACACCGTCGAGGAATTCCGCTCGCTCGTGCTGCTCCAGCGAGGCGATCCAGGGCGCGAGCAACGCAGCGGCCTCGCCCATACCAGCTGCTCGCACGGTGCGCGCGCGGATCAGGCCGCAACCGGCGAGGTCATCGACCTCGATTCCATCGCACCAAAGACCGCGGTCGAGAAGTCCGCCCAAGAACTCGCCGCGCAGTCGGGCGCCTGCCCTGTGGCGCGGCCCTTCCAGGGCGAACCACGCACAGCCACCTTTGCCCGTGAGCAGCACCTGGCAGCGCAACGCAGCGATCGCGTGTTCCTCAAGGCGCGCCATGGAGCGCCACAGGGCGAGCACCTCCTTGGCGGTGCCGTCGACTCGGACCCAGTGATCCTGGGGCGCCTCGCCGGCCACGGCACTGGCGGTCCATGTTGCGCCGAGCTCCGAGCGGGCGAAGCCGCGCGCGCCTGTCAGCGGCACCACGGCGGATCCTGCACGGGTCCAGCGCCGCTCGCGGCCCAGAACCACGTGCCGGCGGCGCTCGCGGGCCAGGAGTTCCAGCGCGTCGGCCCCGGGAATTTTCCAGGTTTCCCCGGGGAGCGACTCGCTGGCCCGGCGCCAGGCAGCGAGCGCCACGGCGCGCCAGCGGGGCGAGGTGGACTCGCGCAATCCGGCGCACAGGGAGACCAGGTCGCGGACAACTTTTGCGGAGCCAAGTCGCGCACGGAGGCGCGCCTTGTCGAAGTCGATCGCGATCGCGCGGCCCACCTCGGTCACCAACACATTGCCAGCATGTAGGTCCGGGTGGTCGACGCCAGCACGCTGTAATCCGGCCAGCAGTGCGCCGAGTTGTCGTGCAAGATGCGCCGACAGTCGTTCGCCGTCGGCGAGCATTTCGCGCAGCGAACGCGCGCCTTCGATCCACTCGAGCTCCACCTCGTGGGCGCGGCCGACGCGCGAGACGCGCAAGGGCCGCGGGACGGGGAGACCGCGGTCGAAGAGCAGCTTCAGGATTTCGTACTCGCGCCGCGCGCGCGCGCCATCGAAGGCTCGCGCAAGGGCGCGAACGTGCTCGAAGCGTTTGACGATGACTTGCGTCCCGCCGCGCTGCTCCAGACGCACGCTGCGCGCCGTGCTGTGTTTTAGAATTTTGGATCCGCCCGCCACGGGCGCAGAGTCTACTTGACCTGATCGATCTGCACGCCGAGGCGTTGGCGGCCGATTTCCTCCACCAGCTTGTCCGCGCGCTGGGACTGATTGGCGCGGTTGAAGTCGATCACGTTGCTCAGGTAGGCCTCCTGGGAAAGCTGCTCGACCGCCTTCTCCTGCTGCTTCCGTATGCCGCCCGAGGGCTGGACATCGCCCAGTACGGTCGTTCCGCGATAGAAGGCGTAACGATCGCCGCTGGCGCGGGCGATGATCGTCGCCTGCCCCAGAACCTGGTCGAGCGAGACCATGCCGCGCAGGTCGCTCTTCATGCGTTGAATTTTCTTGTTGGCGGATCCAACCACGCGCACGTCAACGTCGCGCACGTAAGAGCCGCTGCGGCCGTCGACGACTTGCACGCGCACGCCACCGCGCTCCGCATCCTCGGTCACGTCGAGCTCCAATTCCGTCACCAGAATCAAGCCCGATGCGAACAACTCGCCGCCGCGGGCGATCACGAGGTAGGCGCCGGTCTTCGGCAGGGCGAGCTCGAGCTTCTGCTCGTTCTCGCGCAAGCCCTTGGCGCCGTCGAGCTTCATCGTGCGCGCCAACTCGGGCGCGATCCCCGAGAGATCCACTTGGGCCACTTTTGACAGACTGCCTTCGCGCAGGTAGAGCGTCATCAGATCGACCGGATACACGGCCAACTCCACCTCCGCGACGTTCTTCGAGCGCAGCGCCAAACGCGCGGTTTCCCCAGGCTTGACGCGCGTCACTTCATCCATCGACAGCGTGCGCGCGCGCAATTCGCCGAGGGCCGCCTTGGCGTCGGCGAAACTCAGCTCCACCTTCGCGTAGTACTCCGCCGCGCGCTCTACCTCGCGCCGCGCATGGTGGATTTGGGCCAGGATGTATTGGGCCAGCTCGCGGTTCTTCGAGGGCCGTTCGATGCCACGCGCGTCCTTGTACACCGAGGTTGCGACTCTCTCGCACACGCGCAGGGCCTCTTCATCGTTCCCCAGGTACCACTCGGCCACGGCGCGCGAGTACAAAAACGCGTCGGCAAACTCGGGGCTGGTGAAGCGCGCCGCGAAATTCTGGGCCAAGGTGGAGGCCGTTGTGTAGTCCTCCAGGCCCAGGTGCGCGGCGATCAAGTTCAGCGCCGCTTCCGGCGCCTGGGGATCGCGCGGGTACAGGCACAGGAACCACTGCAACAGGCGCGTGCCCTCCAAGTGCAGACTGGCCCGCGTGCGAGCGTCGCGAACGAGACTCTTGTCCTCGGCGGCCTTGGGCGCCTTGGTCAGGAGTTTGTCCGACAGGGCGAGCCAGGTTTCGAGCACCGCGGGCGCGTCGGGATACTCGCGCCACAGATTCGCGAGCAGCGTCAGGGCCTGGGATGCGTCGCCCTGTGTCTCCAGGGCGCCGGCGACTTTCAAGTCCACGCCGAAGGTCTGCTCGATGCTGGCGCGCAGAATTGAAAGGGCGCGCTCGTGCTCGTCGATCGTCGAGTAGGACTTCGCGACCGCCAAGATCTTGTCGAAGGGGATCACCAGGTCGCGCCGTTTTTCGCGCAGCACCTCGAACCAGCGCACGACTTCGCGCGCGTCGGATCTATCGAGGGCCATGAAGAACAGCGCGCCGGCGGCCTGCTGCAGCGGAGCCTGTGAATTTTCGTCGTTCAGTTCGCTTTCGAAGCCCGCCATGAGCTGCGACAGCGATTCGCGGGCGCGCTCAGAGTCGCCAGCGTTCCAGGCGGCCATGCCCAGGCCGTACATTTCGTCGGGCGTGGCGCGGTACTCGTCGGGCAGCTTGCCACCCGAAGGCAACACAGTGAACTCGCTCGCCTTGCCGATCGAGATCAGCGACGGATCGCTGACGCTGCGCAGCACCGCGGGGCCCACGCGATACTTGCCCGGAATCGCGCCCTCGATCTCGAACCCGACGTTCGCCCAACCGGAATCCGGCGGGATGTACGCCAGAATGCGATCGGGGAGAATTCGCGAGCCCGAGATCGAACCGTTCACCGAGCCTGGCCGCACGTGCGTTCCGGCGGGAATCGGGATCTCCATCACGAGCCAGTCGCCGTCATTGGTTTCCCGGCGTGCGCTGTCGCGGCGGAAGGAAACGAAGGAGAGCGCATTCGTCCCGCGCACCAGATTCTGCACGCGATTGAACCACTGCTCGCGGCGATGGCGCACGACGCCAAAACCCACGGACACGGGCTTGCCGCGCCACAGGGGAGCCGGCGCGAGCACCGCGCGCTCGTTCACCGTGAACGGCTGTGCGGCAAGTTCACCGTTTTCACTGGAGAAGCCGCGCAGGATCGCGCTGTAGTGCGGCGTGCCGCGACCCTTGAGGGCCAGGTCCACGCGCACGCTTCCTCCGTTTGAGGCCTCGAGCGACACGATCAGACTGCCGCCCTTGGACAGCTCGAGAACCTGCGGCGCGCCGCCGGCGATCGAGGCTGTGATTTCCAGGCGCTCGGTACTGGGCACGGTCGTGCCTGCGTGACGCGCCAGGGCCGCCAGGGCCACGCCGATTGAGCGCGGATCGCTCCAAGGGCGGTGGGCCACGAGGTACTGCACGCCACTCTTCAACTGCTCGGACTTGGGCGTCGCGCCCTGCAGCGCAAGCACACAGAAGGCGGCGGTGCCAACTTTTGAGCGCGACCAGGGCAGGTTCTTCTCGGTGTTCCAGAAACAACCAAGCTCCGGGCGAGCCGCGTCGAAGACTCCGCGCGATTCGATCACCCCCGCAATCTCCGCCGCCATGGGCCCGCGCTCCATGGCAATCAGCGCCAGGGCGGTGTGCGCCAGGGCAGCGTTCGAAAGTTCGTTGCGCATGCGGTGCAAGCGATTGAGCGCGCCGTAGTCGCCGCGGCCCCAGCGCGACAGCGCGTGCTGGATCAAGGCCTTGCGTTCGTCACTGGGCGTCGAGCGCAACAACTGGTCCAGGGCGGCGATGCCGGTCTCGCTGCACTCCTGCGCCACGGAAATTCCACCGTCGCGCGCGTTGGCCAGAGCCAGCATGCACCACACCGTCAAATCGGTGTGCACCTCGGAGTTGTTCCAGGCTCCGTTCCAACCCTGCTCTGGGTCCTGGGCTGCGACAACGGCGGCGGTCAAACTCTGCACGCGTTCGCGCACGCGGGCGAAGTCGGGTGAGGAACTGCGGCCGCTGCGCGCAAGTTGCGCGAGCACTTCCGCGGCGCCGTACAGGTCGGCGGCGATCGACGCGGAGTCGTCGGGCAGTCCGCGGAACAGCGGAACTCGGCCCTGGCCCAGTGCCGCATCAATCAGGATCGCGTCAAGGCTGGGACCGACGAACAGTTCGAGCGACAAATTCGTGTACTTGCGTCCCGTCGCGAGCGCGAGGTCAAGGCGCATGTCCGACGTGAGCTCGCCGCTTTTCGCGTCGCTGAATTCCGTGCCCCAGCCAGCGACCTCGAGCGCCGTCGTGTCGCGTAGTTCCTTGCGCGCGCCGCTGATTTCCGCGCTGGCCACGAGGGAAAGCGAGAGCGTTCCGGGGCCGATGGCGTCCGTCAACTCGGGCATCGCCACTTCCATGGCGCCGGGAGGGACCGTGACTTTGCCCGCGGGCAGAGTCGCTTCGACTCCGCCGCCGCGCACGAGCCATTTCAATTCCGCCGCGATCGGCGCGCTGGTGGTGTTGTGCAGGCGCGCGAAGAAACGCGGCTTGTCGCCCTCCATGAGCGCCTGAGGCGTACGCAGTTCGATGAAGAACGCTGCACGGGTCGTGAAGTACGTCGTGGCGCTCGCGGCCCGCGGATCCTTCGCAGCAGCGCGCGCACTGACGCGCCAGCGCGCGGAAGTGTCAGGAGCAGAGAACTTCGCGCTGGCCTTGCCCTGGGCGTCGGTGACGATGGCCGCCGACCAGAAGGCGGTGGGGGAGCGCAGCGACAGGGGATCGGGTCCCCCGGCCGAGTCCTTGTCGGCCCCGCCGCCGCCGAAGGCCCGCTTGCTCTTCGAACCGCCGCGGCGTCCGCCGTATTGTCCGCCGATGCCGTCGGTAACGCTGGGTTCGTCGGCTTCGGCAATGGTGCTTGTGCCCGGACTCAACACCGGTCTTCCAGCAATACGTCCGAGGCTGTTGAGCTCGACTGCCAATTCCTCGCGGCTCGCGTCCCACTTGCGATCCTCCAACTCCCGCCGCACCTCAGCCAGCACTTCGCTGGAGACTTCCCAGCTCGCGCCGCGGTACTTGAACGTCGAACTGGAGTCCGTTCCCACCGCGCTCTGTTGGGCGCGGGGGGGAGGTTGGAACAGCGCTCTCAGGTCCGGCAGGCTCTCGGGATAGAGCTCGAACAGCGCGTCGTCGACGATGGCGAGCGAGAGCTCCGCGGCTACAGGCTTCCCGAAAGCGTCGCGAACCTCGATGTCGATCGCGCTCTCCGTGCCAGGGGCCAACGTCTCGCCTCGCGGCGTCAATTTGACCGTGAGTTCGCGCTCCACCGTGAACTCCAACTGCGTGCGGCGGAATTCACCACGGCGCTGGTGCGCGACCGAAAGCACGAAACCGGGCGACACGACATCGGCCACGGGAAAATCGATCGTGTTCGAGCCCGGCGTCAATTTCATCCAGCGCCAATCGACGACGCGGCCCACCTCGAACGTCAAGAGCGCGAGTCCGCCCTGCTTGCGTTCGAGCACCGCCACCGAACCTGTGCCGCCGACCTTCAACGTGTCCGCGTCGGCCAGCATGCGCAAAGTGAGTTCGTCGTCATCGCCGACGATCTCGACTTCCTTTTGCGCCTCGATCGGATTGCCGAAGCGATCCGTGGCGCTCAGTCGCAGCACGTACCGTCCGCTCTTGGCCAGCTTGAGCACACCGGTGCCATCGCCCGCCGCATTCGTCGACACGTCGACTTCGGAGACCGCAGTGAACGTGCGTCCGATCCCCGGTCGCATCGTGATCCGTTGGGCGGCGAGCTTTGCGGTCTTCGCCAGGCCGGCGAGGTCGGGGCCGTGGGCGCGCACGCGCACTGTGAGTGGGCTGTCGATTCCGTAGGTGTCGCGTGCGGTGCGCAATTCCAAGGAATACTCGCGCAGGGCGAGCCAGGCGCGCGCTGTGTTCGTCAGGGGCTCGTCGCTGAGGGTCGCGCTCAACTCCAGCATTTGTTCCTGGGCGAGTTCGCGCGTGGGGAAGCTCACCCGCGCGCGGCCCTGGGCGTCGGTGCGACCTTCGCTGACGCGGCCGTCGGGCAGGCGAAACGCCAGGGGCGCGTCGGCCACGGGCCCGCCGTGGGAGTAGCGCGCGTCGATCAACGCGACCGCGTCTTCACCGCGGTAGTAGACCGAGCGCTCGAAGGCGACGTCGAGTGAGACGTGCACCAACTGAAATTGAGCGACTGTGAAGCCAGCGTTGACCGTGGTGGTTTCATCGAGAGCCAGGGTCATCGACCAGCCGCCCAAGCTGCTGGCGGCGGGCAACTCAAAGTCCCCGCCGAGCGTCCCGTATTCCGAGAGTGCGAGTGTCTCGCTCGCCACCAGGCGCCCGCGCGAATCGTTGATGCGCCAATCGAGTTTGCGCCCGGGCTCCACAATGAACTGCCCGTCCTTGGCACCGCGCACGATCGCGCGCCAATGGACGGTTTCGCCGGGGCGATAGGCCGGGCGCTCGGTGTACAGGGTGGCGCGCGGCGACAGCGTGGGCACGGACTGCACGGGGAAATCGACGCCGCTGGAGGCCCAGTGGCCGTCGCCCATGGCGAGCACGCTGACGTGACCCTGGCTGGAGCGCGGCTCCAAGGCGAAGCGCACGAAACCGCGCGCGTCGGTGGTGCCCTCGAGGACCACGGGCGACGCGCTGCCCCGTCGCTCGCCCAGCGCGGCGAGAACGCGCACGCCCGAGGCCGGCTCACTGCGCGCCATGTTCTGGACGAACACAAGGGTCTCGTCGGGCGTGGACTTGACGATCATGTCCAGATCGGTGCGCAGGCACAGGGCGCTCGCGCGCAGTTTTTCCGAACTGACCGCGATCACCCAGGCGCCAGGCCCTTTCACGTCGATGTCGAAGGCCTGCTCGATCGATTTGTAGCGCGCGTATTCCGCCACGGGCAACTCGAACTTCTGCTGCGCCGTGATCAGGTCGAGATCGAGGCTCTCGACATTCGCGTGGGTCAAGTTCTTGCGGTAGTAGGCCTCTAGGTCCAGGCGCCAGACTTCAACCGTGAGCTTCTCAACGTTGCGCAAGTCAAGCCTCGCGCGCACGGCCTCGCTGCCCAGCACTGCGCTTTCGACGGAGAGCGAAAGCGCCGGCTCGGTCATGGCCAGGAGCGCGGCGCGCGCCGATCCCGCCGAAGGCGTCGATTCGCAGGACTTGTACGCGGCGATGGCGCCGTCGAAGTCGTTGAACTCCGTCTCGAGCACGAAGCCGATGCGCATGCGCGCGCGGCCGACCCAATCCTGCTGTTTGTCCGCGTACTTGGCTTCCAATTCGCGCCATGCGGCGATCGCGGCGCGCCAACGGGCGGGGCGTTCGGGCTCGGGCGTGGTTTCTTTCGCGGCGACGCTCGCGTCCAACTCGCCGATGTCGTACAGAATTTTCGCCGCTTCCGGATCGAGCGGGTGACGCGTGAGGTATTCCGTCCAACTCTGCTTCGCTGCGTCGTATTCCTCGCGATCCCGGAGCGTCTTGCCGACGGAGTACTCGCTCTGCAGGATTCGCTGTTGCGCCTCGCCCCAGTCGGATCCGGAAGGGTGGCCCAGGGTGTAGGCCACGAAAGCGGCGCGCGCTTCTTCGTGGCGATCATCGCTGGTGAACGTCAGTCCCTTGACGTACAGGGCGCGCGCTGCGATCTGCGCGGCTTCCTTGGCCGCTTCGGCGTCCTTCGGCGCAGGCAGGGCGAGGATCGCGTCGAACACGGCCCGTGCATCCTCCGCACGACCCTCGGCCACAAGTCCTTCGCCAAGTTCCAAACGTGCACGCGGCGTGCGAGCGTGGGTGGGAAAGCGTTCGACAAAGCGCGCCAAGGCCGCGACTCCCAGGGAGCGGTTGCCCGCCGACCCGAACCAGGCCCCGGCCATGGCGTACTGAGCTTCGCCGTCCAGATTGAGCACCTCGCGCAGTTTCTCCGCGCTCAATGCGCGCAGCGCGCCGCCGAGCTTGCCCTCGCCTGCACCGGCCAGCCGCAGTTCCGCGGATAGATCCTCGAGGGTCCGCCGAGCTCCCGCGTGATCTCCGAGTTTGAGCTGCGCGCGGGAAAGGGTGAGCCTGGCTGTGAAAATCCAAAGGGGTGAGCCACTCGCCGCCCGGGCCGTGCCCGCGGGATCGAAGGCAGTCAGGTACCCCACATGGGCAGAGAGGGACTGCGTCCAGTCCTGCGCGGCCTCGAAGCACTGGGCTCGGCGGTAGGCAGCACGTTCCCTCAGGCTGTCGGGCGCCGCCAGTTCCAGGACGCGCGCGAAGAGATCCGCCGCGCGCAGGTAGTCGGGCTTGCCGGAGGGCGAATTGGGCGGCGCTGCCAGTTCTTCGGCGAAGCGCAGGTAAATCTGCGCCAACTCACCTTGGCGCTCGGGTCCGGAGAGCCGCAGGGCCTGGGCTTCGTAAATCGATGCCGCTTCCTCGAAGCGCCGGTCCAGTCGCAGTAGATCCGCCCGCAGGAAGGCCGACTTGTGGATCCAGGGCGACTTCGGCGCCGTGCGCGCCAGCTGATCCAGTGCCTCCAGGGCCTGGGCGCGGCGCTCGGCTTGGGCCAGGCACACTGCGCGCAGGTACAGCATCGCGTCCGCGCTCTTGGGGTCGTCGATCGCCGCCTTGTCCAGGGCCGCGAGGGCCGGATCCGTCTCGCCGCGCAGCAGGGCCTCGCGCGCGGCCAGGGGAACGCCAGGCAATTTCGTCCCGTCGGCCGGAGGCGCGGTCGGCAGCAAGAGCAGGATCAGGGAGAAGAGCGCGGCGAGTTCGGGGCGAGTTTTCATCATGCGTTCCTTCGGGAGCGATTCGGAGGCAGCAGACCGTCAACGGGCTAGGGCCTGGAACGTTCAACGTCACGGCGCGCGCGCTGCTTGGGGCGCTCAGGCGCCGGGGTCACTAGACTACCGCCGCGTGACGCTCTTCCTCTATGTCCTTCGGCTCCTGTGCGCGGCCGTCGTCATTTCCGCCGGAGGGCTGTTCCTGATCGCGATCCCTGGAATCGTCGTCAGCGCCGTGCACCGCCTCGGCGGCGTGAACATCTCGGATCTGATGGGGTTCTTGCCCATCGTGCTGACAGGCCTTGTGCCCTACTTGTTGCCCATTGGGTTCTTGCTGGCACTGGTCGCGACATACGGTCGGCTGGCGGCGGACAACGAGTGGACCGCCATCAACATGGCGGGAATCCACCCGTTGCGCATGGTCTGGCCCGCGGTGGTGGTCGCGCTCGTACTGGGCGGCGCATCGCATTGGCTTTCGACCGAGGTCTCGCCGAGCATTTCGCTGAAGGAGCGCGAATACGCGCGCGACATTCTGCTCAACAGCTTCCGCGACATGAGCCCGGGGCGCACGGAGATCTCGATCTTCAAGGATTTCTACCTCTCGGCCCAGTCGCGCGATCCCGACAGCAACATCTTTCGCGACGTGACGATCCACGTGCCGGCCCAGGCGCGCTCCAAGCAGACCGCGAATGCCACGGCCGGAGACTTCGCCGGGCGCACGATCCTGGCCGACGTGGCGGAATTCTCCTTCCCCGGCGACAGCATTCGCGTCGACCTCACGCGGCCGCGGTCGGCGGATGAGGGCTCCGATCTCCAGGTGGAACAGTCCTGGCTCGAAGTGGACGTCGACGAGCTCCTGCAGATCAAGCCAAAAAATCGGCGCGAGTGGCGCTACCAGACCAGCGGCAAACTCCGCCGCATGCTCCTCGCCGGTGAAGTGCCCGAGGAACAGGTGCGCGCGGCGACGTACGAGTTTCACCGGCGCAACGCGATGACCTCGACGTACTTGATGTTCATCCTGCTCGGCGTTCCCACCGGCCTCTTGCTGCGGCGCGGAACTCAACTTGGGGCACTGGCGGCCGCAGTCGGGTACGCGATGACCTACTACCTGCTCTCGATCCGCCTGGGCAAGGCACTGACGGGCTGGGGCGTGGTCCCGCCAGCTGTCGGCGCCTGGGCTACTCCGGCTCTGGGCTCCGTGGCCGGCCTTTGGTTGTGTTGGAGGGCTTTCCGTCGATGAGGCTCGGAAATCTGCGCGTCTTTGGCCGCTTGGATCGCTATGTCGGTGCTCTGTTCATTTCGGCCTACGCCACTGCATTCCTCTTGGTGGTCGGCCTGCGCGTGGTGATCGACGTCGCCACCAATCTCTCATTCTTCGAAGCGGGCGAAGACGGCCAGGGCGCATCGATTTCGATGCTCGCGGAGTACTACGCGCTCAACACGCCGTTCATGTTTGCCCAGGTTTCTCCGTTCGTCACGGTGGTCGCCGCGATGTTCACGGTCTCGCGTCTGGTGAAGAAAAACGAGTTCTCCGCCGGCCTTTCCGCCGGCGTAAGCGCCCAGCGCCTGCTGGCCAGCGTGTTCATCGGCGCGCTCTTGGCCACCGGGGCGACCTTTGCGATCCGCGAATACGCAACCTTGAAGATCGGCGCGCGCTGCGACGCGCTGTTCGACCGGATGTACAAGCACCGCGACGAAGCCGTGCTCAAGAACTTCTTCTTCCGAGACATTGCGGGAAACGTCGTGCGCCTCAACGAATACCGCGCCGGCAACCTGGAAGGAAAAGTGCCAGAGGGGGACGGACTCGCGGCCACGCTGACTCGCGGCGGCAACCTAGTGCGCGTGCTCGCCGAGCACTTCACCTGGGTGAATTTGGGCCCGCGCCGCGGCTGGAAACTGGAGGGAGGCAGCGTGCGACTGGTGGGCGACGCCAGCAGCGTTCAGAAGATCGATTGGCTCGATGTCGTGGACTTCACGCCCAGCGACGTGCTGACCGCGGCCAAGGCGCGCGTTCGGCCGCTGGAACTCTCCTTCAGCCAGGTGCTCGACATGTCCAGGCGCGATCCGGACAACACCAGCTACCAGACGCTGCTGCAATACCTGTTGACCTTTCCCATGGCGAACATCGTGCTGGTCCTGTGCGCGATCCCATTCCTGGTGGGGCGCGAGCGGGGCAAGGCGGGGGAGGCGGTGACCGGGGGCCTGCTTCTGTGCGTCGCGTTCTTCTGCATCGACTTCGTCAGCAGGTCCATGGGCATGTCGGGCGACCTCTCGCCCCTGATTTCGGCGTGGTTGCCTGTTCTGATCTTCGGGGCTTTGGGCATCAGCCTGACGCACTTCATGCGCACCTGAGCGCGTCCAAGTCCCCGCCGAGTGCCCCAGGCGCGCCTGGCCGTCCCACGCGCGCTCCGCGGGCGTGGCCCGAGCCTAGCCGCTTTGATACAAGGCGCGCTTCCCCCAGGAAGAGAATCGCTCGGCCGTCGTCGCAGGAATGGCCGCCCGTGCCCCACGACACATGAAGATCAGACTCGCCCTCGTTGCCTTTCCCCTCGTCGCCCTCGCGCTGGTCGGATGCCGATCGGCCAACTCCTCCGAGTCCAACGCCAGCCTGATGGCCGTGGACGAGTATTCGGCCCAGGGTCGCCATACGGAGGCCCTGCTCGCCGCGGAGTCCTACCGCCAAAGTTACCCGGATGACCCCCGGGCCCTGGGCACGCTGCAGCGCGCCAAGGCGGCAGTGATGCTCGAGCAGGCGCGCGAAGACTGCTTTGCCGAGCGCAACGTCGAAGCCCTGGCACTGATCCGCCAGGCGCGCGAAATCGAACCCAACGAAAGGGTGCTCGAGGACTGGGAGCGCAAGCTGAAGCTCAAACTCGCAAACATTCATTCCGACCGCGGCGATGAATTCAATGCGCTGAGGAGCCTGGAGGCGGCGCGCGATGAGTACGAAGCCGCCCTGGGCTACAACGACTCCGAGGCCCGCGCCCGGGCCGGACTGGCACAGGTGCTGCTGCACATCAATTATCGCCGCGGGATGGGCGAGCAGTACTACGAAGACGGCGTCGGTCTGCTGCGCGAGTACTGGCTCGAGCAGGCGAAGTCGCGCTTCCAATACGTAGGCAAGTACCAGCCCGACCACGACCGCGCCAAGAGTCGAGAAAAAAACGTATCGGCTCAATTGGCCGCAAGCCGCTGCACTTTGGCTAGCGACCTGGAACGTCAGGGACTGTGGGCCGCTGCGCGCAACGAGTACCGCATCGCGCTCTTGCTCGACGAGGAGTTTGCCGAGGCACAGGCAGGTCTAGCGCGCACGCGGGTGGAGGCCAGCGCGGAAGAGAAGTTGCGCGAGATCGAGCGACTCATCCGCGCCAAGCACTACGACAAGGCGCGTGAGGCGATCGACTCCGGCATCGCGCTGACGAAATCCCAGGGCGACAAGTTCGAGGGGGCACGGGCCAGCATCGAAGAGGCGATCCTCGAGTCGAGCTACCAGACCGCGCTGACCCTGGAGGCCGATCAGGATTACGAAGACGCGATCGCTGCCTACGACCGGCTGCTCGCTCAGCGCGAGTACTACCGGGACGCCCTTGCGCGTCGCGACACGCTGCGAGCCTACGTCACCAAGGCGACTGCGCTGTACCAGCAGGCCATGGACAGCACCGATCCCGAGGAAAAGCTGCGCTTCCTGCGCCAGATCGCCCTGTTCTGGCCCGAGTACAAGAACGTCGAGGAACTGATCCCGCTGCTCAAGCCCGCGGAAGTTCCGCGCTAGGGGCTTCAAGCGCGGCGAGGACCTGCGCTGAATCGATGCGCTCCATGCAAACCGGGCCATCCCGGTGTGTGCAGCGGCGCGCGAAGCAAGGCGCGCAGGCAGGCTGATCTGTGGCGCGCACGATTCGGTGGCGCGCGAGATTTCCAGCGCGCTCGGGCGGCGGCCAAGGTCCTGTGCGCAGGTGCGACTGGGGGCCGGCCAGGGCGACCACGGACAAACCCATGGCCGCGGCCAAGTGCATCGGTCCGGAATCGACTCCGACGTAGGTGGCGCCGGCGCGCGATGCTAGCGCATAGGCAGCTGCCAGTTCCCGCAGGCCCGCCTGCCCGATCCAATGTCGCGCGCCGCGAAGCTCGCCCAACTCTCGCGCGAGTTGCTGCCCCAGGGCTGCCTCGGCGGGGCCAGAGAGGATTAGGACGCGCCTTCCGGCCTGCACGATGCCGCGCACCAGCGAGGCCCAATGGCCAAGGGGCCAGCCGCGGACATCGCCAACGGAGGACAGCGCCAAGAGCACGTCGCTGGGGTCCGGACCCGAGCCCAGTGCGTCTGTCATCGCGCGCTCGCCCTGTGCCAATTCCAGCCCCGTGAGCCCGAGGTCAAAGCACGGGAAGCCATCCAGCACGCCCACGTGTGCGGCCAGTTGTCGCATGCGGTCCAGCGCGTGCTCGCGGCCGTGCGGGACGGGCGACGCTTGATCGTGCAGTACGAGCGCGCCAAGACGCTCGCGCCAGTCGCGGCGCGAGAGGCCGCTGCGGCGCGCGCTTGGCGCGCACAGGCTGACCGCGGCGCTCTTGAGATTCCCCTGGGCGTCGACGGTCCACGTGGGATTGAAGCGCGCCAGTTCCGAGGCGATCCGCGGCCAGGCCGCGGCATTGCGCCGGCGTTCGAACGGTATCGCGCGCTCGAGTCCCGGCAGTCCATCGAGCAGCCCCGCGAACGGCGGTTCCACGGCCCAGGCGATCCGTGCGTTCGGATGGCCAAGTCGGAGCGCGTGGTACAGCGGCAACGCGTGCACGACGTCGCCCAGATGCGACAGACGAATCAGAAGGATACGCTCTTCCTGGGCCAAGGCAGCGGGACATGCTAAGCGCTCACAGCAGATGATCCGCCGGATTTCCACCAAGCTCGTGTTGGCCGTCCTCGGCGCGGTGGTCGTGCCGTACCTCGGCTTTGCGCTGTTCGTTGAGCAGCAAGTGGGCGGCAGGCTGTCGCAGAGCGTCTTGTCTTCGCTCAAGGGCCTGGCGGCAGACCTCGCGGCGCAGATCGATCGCGACGTGGACGAATTCCGGCGCGACATGCGATTTCTGGCCGCGGACCCGCGCTGCTCATGGGCCATCGGCGAATACAACGAGGCCCGCAGCGGCCGCGGCCAGAGCACGTCGATGCGCGAGAACCTCTCGCGCACGTTCGACACTTCGGTGGCTGTCAAACGCCACTTCGAATTGCTGATGCTGATCGATGCGACGGGGCACCTCGTGGCCTCCAATCAGCGCGATCAGGAAGGCAATCCCCTGAATCCAAAGACGCTGCTGTCGCTCGAGCGCCATGACTTCCAATCCCTCGAGTGGTTCACCGCCGGCCTCGCGGGTCGAGCGCTGCAACTGGACCAACACCAATCCACGCTGCTCACCGCGGATGGAAACCCCCGTTGGTTCATCGGCTTCTCCGCTCCGGTGCCTTCGGAGAGTCAGCCCGAGCAAATCGACGGCGTGCTGTTCGGTCTCGTGGACTGGCGCCACGTTCAGGACGAGGTCCGCACGCCGGTGCTCAGCGAGTATTTCCGCGGACTGGTGGACGAGGACACCTACCCCTCGGCATACGCCTGGGTGTGGAAGTCCGACGCCAACACGATCCTCGCACACCCGGACACGAAGTTGTACGGAGTGCGGGTCACCGAGGATCTCGGACTTGCGCCGATGACACAGGCTGCGCTTCGGGCGGATTGGGGCCTCTTTCCGTCCTACGAATTCGGGGGCCGGCAGAAGAGCGCGGCCTTCAAGCACACCAAAAGGCCCGAAGACGGCGGGTTCGATTGGGTCGTCGGCGTTGGCATCGACGACGACGATATTTTTCGCGGCGTCAACGCCCTGCGGAACAATCTGAATCGAGCGACGGCCCTCGTGCTCCTGATTGCGACGCTGTGGACCCTGGTCATCGCGCGGCGTATTACGCAACCGATCCTCAGCCTGCGCGAGCACACGCGCCGCGTTGCCGCGGGCGATCTCGACGCGCGCGTGGAGGTGCGCGGCAACGATGAACTGGGCGAGTTGGGCCTGGCGCTCAATGAAATGACCCGTGAGGTCAAGGAGAAACGCGCCGATTTGGTCAAGGCCGAAAAGGACGCGGCTTGGCGCGAGATGGCGCGTCAGGTTGCCCACGACATCAAGAACCCACTGACGCCGATTCAACTGTCGGTCGACCTTTTGCGGCGCGCGAAGAAGGAGCAGAGCCCTCAGTACGACTCGATTTTCGAGCGCACCACCGACACGATCGCACGTCAGGTCGAACACCTGCGCGAAATCGCCAACGACTTCCATGCGTTGACTGGCTCGCTCAAGCAGCGCAACCCGCGCGATTTCGACGCCGGCGTTCTCGTGGACGATCTGTTGACCTTGAATGCAGCTTGGGCGCGCGAGGCGAGCATCCACATCGTGCGCAAGGGCGGCCGCGGCCTGGTGTACGTGGACGAGCCTCTGTTGCGGCGCGTGATCCAAAACCTGATCTCCAACGCCATCCAAGCGATGCCCGAGGGCGGTGAGCTTGAGGTCGAGGTGGCCGAGCGCGGCGCGCGCGTGCACATCGACATCCTCGACACTGGAGTCGGACTCTCCGACGAAGTGCGCGCGCGGCTGTTCGAACCGTACTTCACCACGCGCTCCACGGGCACGGGTTTGGGCCTGGCGATCGCGCTGCGAGCCGTGGAAGAAATGGGCGGGAAAATCAAGCTCGAGCCGCGCTCCCAGGGCCTTGGGACGCGCGCCAGTGTCGAACTCCCTGGGGGCCGCGCCGGCGAGCCGCGTCCCGCTGCGCCCGCTGAGGCGCGCTCGCCGAAAATCTCATGAAGCCCCCGGTGCTCTTCAGCGGCGCCACGGGCTTCCTAGGAGCCGAATTGGCGCGCCGGCTTGCCGGGCGTGGACACGCCCTGCACGCCCTGGGGCGCGCGGGCTCTGATCGTTCTGCCGTCTCGGGACTCGACATCACTTGGCACGCCGGCGATCTGCGCGATGCGGCGAGCGTCGAGCGCGCTGTGGCGAGCGTTTGTGACCTCGCCGAGCGGCCGTGGATCGTGCACGCCGGCGCCTTGATCAGCTACCAGACTCGCGACGGTGAATTGGCGCGCGAAATCAACGTCGAGGGCACGCGCCGCATGCTCGACGCCTGCCTGCGACATCCCGTGGGGCGCGTTCTGCACGTCAGTTCCGTCGTGGGCGTGGGACCGGCCTTCGACGGCGCGACGCTGGACGAGGACAGCGAGTATCGCGGTGACTTGCTGCGCTGCGACTACATGACCACGAAGCGTCGCGCGGAGGAACTTGCCCTAGAAGCCGCAGATCGCCTCGACCTCGTCGTGGTTTGTCCCGGCGCGATTTTCGGCGCCAGCGCGCGGCCCTCCAACACGCAGCGGGTGCTCAAGATGGTCGCGCGCGGTCGCACGGGGCCGATTCCGATCTTGCTTGCGCCGCCGGGTTCACAGAGCGTCGTCGGACTCGAGGACTGCGCCGAAGGCTGCGTGCTCGCCTTGGAAAAAGGCGCGCGCGGTCGGCGCTATCTGCTCGTGGAATCCGTGTGGAGCCACCGCGAGATGATCGCGCTGATGGCGAAAAAGTGTGGTCGGCGCGCTCCGCTCGGTGTGCCGCGCTGGATCTGGGGCTCAGTCGAAGCGGCCTCGGGCTGGCTCGATGGCTGGATCGCGAGCGAGTTCTTCACGCCCCAGACCATGCGCCTCGCGCGCAGTCACTTTCGTACCAGCGGCGAGCGCGCGCGGCGCGAACTGGGTTGGCGGCCCGAGCCCTTCGAGCAGGTGATCGAGCGCATGTTCAGGGGACTCTCGGCGCGCGATCCGGAGTAACTCCCGAAGCAACACTGGCAGCCGCACGCCAAGGCTGGACCGCCAACATTCCAGCGCTGAGCACCAGCACTCCGCCGCCAATGGCGCTGGCAGAGGGTGCCGCGGAGCCTAGAACCACGAAGGAGAAAAACGCCGCGAAGCCCACTTGGGCCAGGCCGGCGATCGACACGGATGCGGCGGATCCGAAACGGTAGGCCTGGGTCATCGACAATTGTCCGCCGATGCCCAGGACGCCGACGGACAACAGGATTCCGAACTCGCCCGCGCTCCAGCCGCCGCGTTCGTGCACACGTGAGAGGGCCACAGGCGAGGATGCGAGCGCGGCGAAGCCCATGAAGAACAGCACAACGGACGCGGCGTTCTCCGTGCTCACCAACTTGCGCACGTAGAGCACGGCCACGGCGCTGAATCCACCGGACGCCAAGGCCAGCACCAGGCCCAGTCGTTCGCCTGCTCCCGATGGGCCGAGAGCCAGCGCAGTGCCGATCAAGCCCATGGGCAGGGCCCAGCGCGTGCGCGCAGTCGAGTGCTCGCCGAGCAGCGGCGCGGACAGGAGTAGAATCCAAAGCGGCGCGCTCTGAGTCAGCAAGTTGGCCGTGGCGAGTTCCGTCCCTGCTTCGTGCACCGCGTAGTACTGGCACAGGACCGACGCGGTCCCCGCGGCGGAGCGGATCAGGTTGATGCGCAGGGAGCCTGGCCGCCAGCGCTCGCGGGTCCACCACAGGGCGATTCCCGCGCCGAGCACGCCCACGAGTCCGCGCACGAACAGCACCTCCGGCGTGGTGACCCGCGCCGGCAGGCACTTGAGCGCGGCGAACATGGCGGCGAAGCACACGCTCGCCAGCAGGATCAAGGCGTAGGCTCGCCGGGGATTGTCGCTTGTGGGCGGGGACACGTGGGCGGGAACGCTATCAGCTTCGCCCCTTGGATGGCGCATCGGGCCGAGCCGTGGTCCTGCTCAGTTCCACGGCGGTGGTTCCAGGTTTATTTCGAAACCGCGCTGGGGAGAGCCCCTCTGCCCTGCGAGAATGGCCCGCCCATGACCGGACCCGTAGAACGCGCCGTCCATCCCGCGGGGCGCAGCGCCCTCGGATGGCTCGTCGCCATCCTTGTCGTTGTCGTCGCGCTAGTGAGTGTCTGGTTCCTGGTGGGCACGCCCGCGCCCAGGCAACCGGCCGATGTGCGCGGGGGTGCTCCGGACGAGTCGATCGAGCCCGATGCGCGGAGTCTCGAACCGACCGACGCTGCAGCGGGGCGAAGTTCGCTCCCAACGAACGGATTCGAACTTTCAGGAGGGATCTCTATTCCCGTTGGAGTGCGCCTGAGCGGCCCCGGCAAGCTTCGCGGCCGCGCACTTGACCGCGCCGGCGGTGTGCCGCTTGCGGGCGTGCGCGTCGATCTGTTGCCCCTGCCTCCCGCGGGAGCGCAGGGTTTTGGCCGTCTGCTGCGTTTGGCGAACACAGGCGATGACCTGTCCACGCGCGTCGAGCCCATTGCGATCACGGGCACCGATTCAGGTGGCAATTTTGAATTCGAAAACGTCCGCACGGGCCACTACTTCATTGAAGCGCGGGGAACGCGCCACGTGCCCGACGGCGTTGCGCACGGCCGCGTCCTGGCTTCGGGCACTGGCGGTCCGATCGACGTTTGGTTGCGCTCAGGGGGACGCGTGCTTGGTCGCGTGGAAAACCCCGACGGATCGCCGGCGGTCGCGGTGCGGGTCGCGATCACAGCCGGCCCGACCTTCGCCATCGAAGCAGCGCGCACCGGCGACATCATCTTTCTGGAGTGCCTTTCGAACAGCGAGGGCGAGTTCGTGTTCTGCGGCGTGCCTGAGGGGCCCGATTGGCAAGTGAGCGCCAGCGGCGGCGCCTTTGCCTTGACCCATCTTCCCGGCGTCGCCGTGCGCGCGGGAGAGGACACCGAAGTTCACTTGCGAACATCGCGCGGCTGTCAGGTCAGCGGGCGAATTCTCTCGCAGCCCGGGGCCGACGGGGATTCACCGTCCGAGGCGCCGAGCCCCTTGGCTGGGGCCCACGTAGGCGCGGTGCCGCGCGGACTGCGCGACCTGTCCTATGTCTCTGAAATCCTGAACGCGACTCATGCGGTCACCGACTCGAGCGGGCGCTACACGATGAACTTCGTGCCCCAGGGTGAGGTTGATGTGCTCGCAATCGCCGCCGGCCACGTGCCCGCCAAGGGGCCCTGGGTGCTAGCCCACGAGGGCGGATCCCAGGTGGCCGCGGACTTTTTTCTGCCGCGCGGGCCCATGGTACGAGGTCGCATCGTGAACAGTGCGGGAGCTCCGCTCGCGGGCGTCGTCGTGCGCTGGAACATGGTGGACCTGCGCAACTTCAACTTCGACTTTTCCTTCGCACCGCTGCTCTCCCAGGCGGTCAAGGGCTTTGAATTCCCGGTCAGCGACGCCGAGGGAAATTTCAGCGCCGGCGCATTCGCCGGATCTGCGCCCTTTCGGATCGAGTTCAGCCGTATCGGTTACCAAGCCGCTCGCGTGCAGTGGGATCCGGCCCAGGAGTCCACCTTGCTCGTCACCATGCGGGCCGGCGGCGCGGTGGAAGGCGTGGTCATGGATGCGGTGAAGCACACACCGCTGACCAGCTTCAGAATCTCGGGCGAGGACCGTGTCGACGACGAAGCGGGAGCGCCGGGCCGCCGCAATCCCTACGCCGGCGGCCAGGAAGTCGAGGATCCGCGCGGGCACTTTCGCGTCGAGTCCGTTGGAGCAGGCCTCAAGGGTCTGACGTTTTCGGCACCGGGATATCTGCCCAAGCTCGTGACTGAACTTGATGTCACGGAGGGCGAGACTCTGCGCGGGGTGATCGTCGAACTCTTCCCCGGCGGAGTCGTGCGCGGGCGTGTTGTGGACAAGGAGGGCGCGCCGATTGCGGGCGCCCAGGTGTTCGCCAACGCCGGGCAGGAGTTCCGCGCCGATGTGCGACGCAATCGCGATCGCGGTCCCTTCGCGGGCACCGACGGAGCGGGAACCGAGCGCATAGGACGCCCGGAGGATATGCCCGTGGGCATGAGCGGCTTCATGGCCCAGTTGGGGTTGTTTGGCGATCGCGCGGTGCTTTCGCGGGCCGACGGGTCCTTCGAATTGGGAGGCCTCAAAGAAGGCCAGGCCACGCTCTACGCCTCGCACCGTCAGTACGTCCTCGCCACCGCGGACCCGGTGCTCCTCCGCGCCGAAGAGGAGCCGCCGGAAGTCACGCTGACGATGTCCCGCGGCTCCGGGATCTTCGGCCAGGCGACGGATCGCTTCGGGAGACCCGTGGCTGGCGCGATCGTGCTGGCGGTCTCGCCCGCGAACCTCGCGGGCCAAGGAAATCGCGCCGGGGGCGGGCTGTACCAGGGCAACACCGATGCCGAAGGGCGCTACTCGATCGAGCACGTCAGCGCTGGCGGCTACTTCGTGCTCTTGACGCGCGGCGACGAGGCGCTCAATCCCATGAGCTTCCTCGGGACGCTGAATTTCGATTTGGTCACCGTGCCCGCCGACGAGCGCGTGCAATTCGACATCGTCGATACCTCATCCGGCGCATGCCGCGTCTTCGGCATCGTCAGCGCCGCGGGCGAACGCCTTAGCTCCGGCAGCGTGGCGGCCATCGGATTCGAAAGCGAAGGCCTGCTCGGCGTCGATTTCAAACTGGCGCAGATCAAAGACGACGGCAGCTACGAATTTTCCGGCCTCGCGCCGGGCGAGTACACGTTCCAGGTCACCGAGCTGACGCGCGGAAAACGGCCGGAGCAAATTCAGATCACGGTGGAAGTCTCGGACCTGCCCGAGGAGCGCATCGACCTTGCACTGCCCCAAGGCGGGATCGAAGGCGTCGTGCTTTCGCGCGACGCAGGCGAGCCGATCGAGGGCTGCGAGTTGATCATCGCGCGCGAGGACGCGCCGCGGCCCTCGGGGCTATTCGGGCAACTGGTCAGCCGTGACAATGGTTCCGGCCGCGCGAAGTCGGACGAGCGCGGCGAATTCGAATTCGAGCGCTTGCAGGCAGGTCGCTACCGGATTTCCGTACGGCCGCCACGGAGCACTGGACCGGAAGCGCGTTTTGCCCAACCCGTTCCGCTCTCGATCGAGATCGCCGAAGGCGAATTGCGCCGCGATCTCCGCATCGAACTCGCGCCTGCTCTGGCGATTCTCGGCGTGGCTCGGCGTACGGACGGCGAACCCTTGGAGGGCGTCGAGTTGATCGCCACGGCGGCAGGCAAGTCCGGTCTGTTGCCTGAGCGCGCCCGCAGCGACCGCGAGGGGCGTTTTCGAATCGACAATCTGCTTCCCGGCACCTACGACATCAACGCTGACAAGGATGGATTCGCATCGGCGCGCCTCGAGGGCTACACGCTGGGCGAACTGGTCGGGCCGGAGTGCATCCTCGTGCTGGCGGAGGGTGTTGAGGTCAGCGTGCGCGTGCTCTCTTCCGCAGGCGACCCTGTGGCCGGAGCCAGCGGCCAATTGGTCGCCGCCGGCGGCGGCGCGCGCGGTTTCGCGGACGCGGGTCGGCTGTTGACGAGCCTGTTCGCGGGCAAAGGTGTCTCCAATTCCAAGGGCATCCTGGAGCTTGGGAATTTCGCGCCTGGGGAGTACGCGCTCGAGGTCTCGCGGGGGAGTCAGCGCGCGAAACAGACCGTGGTGCTCGAAGAGGGGCCGCCCCAGACGTTCACCGTGCGGCTGAAGTGAGCCGCAGCCAACGCCACGGCGTACACTCTCGATCATGCTCGCACTGCTGCTGCAGATCTCGCTGTTCGCCTCACCGTTGTACCTCGACGAGCGAGTGCCCGAGAGTCGGTCCGCGCGCGCGCTCTTGGTAGCGGTGGATCCGAAGGCAACTGACGCTGAGCTGGCGCGCAAGGATTCCGCGCGCCTGGCCCTCGAACTCGCTGGCCAACTGCGAGCCGGCGCCGAGTTCGATGCCCTGAAGGCCCGTGCCAATGGCGCCTCGAGTCTGGGCGGCGGCGCGATGCTCGGGACGGTATTCCCCGGCATGCTCGCGCAACCGATCGACGATTTCCTGTTCCACGCCGCCGAATTGGAGGTCTCGCAGCCGATCGAATCCGGCGCCGGCTTTCAGATCGTCCAGCGCCTCGAGCGCCTCGCCGGTTGCCGCACGATCTTCGTGGCGGGCAGCGATGACCCGGCGCGCGCACGGATCGCGGGGTTGGTGCGCGAGTTGTCGTCTGGCGCTGACTTCGCTGAGTTGGCGAGCAAGCACTCGGAAGATCCGCTGACGGCTGCACGCGGCGGAGCCCTCGGCATTTTCGAGCGCGGACCGAGCGACATGCTGCTCAAGGCCGCAGCCTTCGAGTTGAAGGTCGGCACCTTCGGCGGTCCGATCGAATCGCCCCTGGGACTGCACCTGGTCCAGCGCGTGGATCCCGCGAGCATCGATGCCAGTCTCGCCGACGACACGGTGGCGCGCGTGCGCCTGATCTTGATCGCCTTCGGCGCTGCCCGCGGCGCCGGACTCGATCAAACGCGCGACCTGGAGGCCGCGGAGAAGCTCGCGCGCGAATTGGTCCTGAGGATCAAAGCCGGAGAGGACATGGCCGAGCTCGCCGCAGTGCACGACGACGATCGCGGCGGCCGCGGGCGGCGCGGGGATCTGGGCTGGATCCGCCGCCGCTCGTCACAGATTCCCTCGGCGCTGGACCGCGCGTTCAGCATGGACGTCGGTGAACTCGCCGAGCCACTGCGGACGGACGCAGGCTGGCTCGTGCTGCGGCGTGAGCGCTGAGACTTCGAAAAGAGTGACGCCATATCACCGCCCGGGTCCACAGGGGCTCGCAGCTCGAGGTTCACCATGCCGCAAACCGATCTCGCCATACCCACGTTGCCCAGCCGATCCCTGGCTCTGACCGTCGCCTTCTACCGGAGGTTGGGATTCGAGGGCGGAGTGCACGAGTTCAGTGACGCCTATGCGATCCTGCGGCGCGGCAGCGTCGAACTGCATTTCTTCGCCCATCCAGCGCTCGTGCCCGCGGAGTCCTGCGCGGGGTGCTACATCCGCGTCAACGACGTGGACCTCGTCCACGGCGCCTTCGCGGCGAGCCCATTGCCCATGCGCGGCATCCCGCGCATGGACGCCCCGGAGACCAAGCCCTGGGGGCTGCGCGAGTTCGCGCTCGTGGACCCTGACGGGAACTTGCTGCGCATTGGTCAGGTGCTTCCTAAACAGTGATCGGGCACGCGCTGCTGTGTTCCGGGAGAGGGCGAGCGCGCTGCATCTAGAGCTTCAGCGATGCGGGCGACATGGCCTTTGAGGTCTCGGAGACTTCTGGGCAGGCGCGCGTCGATCTCGGGAGTTCGTCAACCGGATATGCAGTTGAAGTTGCCCATGGGAATGGACTCAGGATTCGAGGCTCCGCTTTCCGCAGCGGTTAGCGCAGCCACCCGCCGAGCATGGGTGGGCTGGATCGTGCGACTTGTGATCGGCGTCACACTTGTCGCCGTGGCCATCGCACGCAGGCCCGAGATGTGGTGGGTGGCCCTGATCTACGCTCCCTTCCCGTTGTTCAGCGCCGTGAAGCTGCGTCGGCTACGGTCCCGGGTCCGTCCCTAGGGTCCGGTACTGGAAGAACGTCGAGGGTGTCGGCCCGTCTGCGACTTCCTGGCAAGGCGGATCGACAACGCCTGTTTGTTGCAATTCTCGAAGGAATGCCCACGCAGCCAGGGAGTTGCACGCGGGGCGAGGGTGAAGTTGGCCGAGTTCACCGCGCAGTGCGCGCACGCGCCGCGGACCGACGCGCACCGCTCACTGCTTGCCGTCGTAGCCCCAGGTGCCGCGCACCGTGGCGAAGCGGATGCCGAAGATGTCGAGGATCCAATCGAACCAGCCGAGGTGGGGGAGCACGCTCGCGTCTTCGACGTTCATGTTGACCAGGCCCGCGTCGGACGCGTTGTCTCGGGCGATGTCCACCGCGCGCTTGGGCAAGTCCCAGCCGAGCACCGTGACGGCAATGGCCGAGGAGCGAAACGTCCCCGACGTCTGTGTGTCTCGGTCAAAGGAGAGGCTGGCGCAGGAACTCGATCCGAGGCCCGTGGCCAGGATCGACACGGTGAGCAAGAGACCGAGCGTGGTTCTGGAACGCATGTGAGGACGATAGCCCTGCCCCGATGGCGATGCCAGGGCGCGAGAACACACGATCGGGCGTCTCCGTCGTTATCTTGAGCCCATGGCGACACGGACGGAGCATTCCAGAGCCCACGGCGAACTCCTGGCGCGCCATGCCCGGGATTTCGCCTCGGCCTTCGGGCCCGGAGCGCCGCCGCGTCTGTTTTTCTCGCCCGGCCGGGTCAACCTGATGGGCGCGCACCTCGACTACAACGGCGGGCCCGTCATGCCGACGGCCATCGACCGCGGGACATTCTTCGCCGTCAGGGCGCGCGCCGACCGCGGGCTCCTACTGGCCTCCACTTCCGAGGCTCGTCGTTTCGCACTCGACCTCGACGGTGCGGCCTTTGCGCGGCAGGGCCATTGGGTCGACTATCCCGCGGGCGTGATAGAGGCCCTGCGAGGTTTGGCGCCGCGCGCACCGGGGCTTGAGATCCTCTTCGGAGGCAATCTGCCCGTGGGCGCGGGGCTCTCTTCTTCAGCCTCGATCTGCGTCGGCACGGCATACGTGCTCGACAAGCTGTGGGAGCTCCAACTTCGCGCGCCCGCGCGAGTCGACGTCGCCCTGCGCGCGGAGCGCGAGTTCGTCGGCGTGCGCTGCGGAATGATGGATCCATTTGCCGTTGGGCTGGCTCAACCGGGCCACATTCTCTGGCTCGACTGCAAGGACGGCTCGAACGCTCGCCTGCCGCTCGACTCCAAACGCGTGGCAATCGCGGTGGCCGACACGGGCGTGCGCCGGGAGTTGGCCCAGGGAGCCTTCAACGAGCGCGTGGCCCAGGCTGCTGCGGCCTTTGCGGCCCTCGCCCCCTTTGAGGTCGGCGCTACCTGCCTGCGAGACATTCCCGCGGGCGTGTTCGAGGCGCGTCGATCGAAACTCGACCCCGTGCTGGCCCGGCGCGCGGAACACGTCATCACGGAAGTGGCGCGCACTTTCAGCGCGCGACAGGCGCTCGAAGCGAACGACGTGAGTTGCTTTGGCAGCCAAATGTTCGCGGCCCACAGGTCCCTGCGCGATCTCTACGACGTGAGTTGCCCGGAACTCGACGTGCTGGTCGATGCTGCGGGCGAAGCCTCCGGCGTACTTGGATCGCGGCTCACAGGCGCGGGCTTCGGGGGATGCGTCGTGATCTTGATCGAGGCCGACAAGATTGAATCCGCAGTCGAGCACGTGGCCCGTGGCTTCGAAGTTCGCTTTGGTCGCCGGCCGCCGATCGATGTATTCGCCACCGACGCTGGCCCGCGGGAAATCAGCACATAAGAAAAAGTGCGCCCTCCGCGACGCGGAAGGCGCACTTGTGTCCCAGGCCGAGCCTTCTCGGTAATTTCCGCCTAGGCGATTTCCGTCGGCCTACTTTGCATTGAGAGTCTTGGCAGCGTCGTACTGCTGGCGGCGCGCAGCTTCGAGCAGCAATGCCCCGACCGGCGTCTGACGCAGGGATTCACCCGGGACCGACTCCAGCAGATCCACGGCCGCCGCGGGGCGCGTGCCGAACAGATAGTTGGCCGCCAACAGCAAACGTGCGTCCTGGTCCGTAGGCCGGTCCTTGAGGTAGGTCTCGAGCACCGCCAACTGCTGGTCGAACTCCTTGGGCTCGCCGTAGAACGCGTGCTTGTCCACGGGGTTGTCCAGGAGCGTCGGATCCAGCTCGAGCGCCTTGCGCAGGGCGTAGGCGCCGTAGTGGTAATCGCCCGTGGCGAACAACGCGTCGGACAGCACCAGGTACAGGACACCTTCGTCAGGCTGGAACTCGATCGCCTTGGCGTAGTAGTGCACCGCGTCGCCAAAGCGGCCTGCGCGGAAGGCGCTGTCGCCATGGCTCAAGTTCTGCATGGCCGTGCGCGAGGAGGAGGCTCCGGCGGGCGAGAGCAGACGGCTCATGCTCTCGTCAACGACAGGCGTTCCCGCATCGCCCGTGTCCTCCTCGACGACGCCTTCACCCACAACGGGATCGCCGTAGGCAGGAACCTGCTGAATCACGACCGTGGTCGGAGTCGGATCGTCGTAGATCACGACGTGGGCCGGCGAGTGGTTGCTGTACCAGTAGACTGGGAACCACAGGGTGCCCCACCACCAATATGAGCTGGAGTAGGGGTAGCAGCCCCAGTAGTTGCCGTGCCAGGACCAGTGCCAGTTCCAGTGACCGTGCCAGGTCCACGGATTGCCTCCGGAATGGCAATGGTTGACCCAGGAGGACCAGTTGTCGTCCCAAGTTCCGTAGCCAACGCCGCTGTGGCCCGACGGCCAGCCGGTGTTGTAGTTGAGGCCAGGATCGACGAGCACGCCGGCGCCAGTGGCGGCAGCGCTGGCCCCGACGGCATTGCGCGTGCGCTTGGGATTGGCGATGGCCTGATCGCGAAGCGTCGGTTTTTTCTCCGTGTCACCGGCCGCGACCCCGGAGGGCTTCGCGCTGGCACGGGCCTTCGATAGGCGCGATGCGGGATCCGTCTCTGTGATCGGATCAGCGATCTGCTTGGCGGAAGCTGCGTTGGCCCGCGCCTTGGCGAGCCGGCTTGCCTCATCGTTTCCAATTCGACCCGTGGCGGGACCCGAGCTCCCTGCCAGGGGGGCGTCGACGTCACCGAGGGCCTTTGCGGTGCGCCGGTAGCGCGCGCTGATGTCATCAGCGCTCAGATCCACAAACGGCTGAGCTTCGGCGCTCGGCACGCGGGCGGCAGGCCCTGTGCGCAGGGGCGCAGGCGCAGCACCTCGAACCGGGGTAGGGCTATGGCGCGACAGGCGCAACGCCGAGGGCCCCATGCCAGCCGCGTCGCCGCTCGTGGATCCGATTAGCTTCGGGAACGCGGGGCGCGGTTGCGCCGGCTCAATCGTCGGCAAACTCTCGCGCCGCTCGCTGGAGCGCGTGCTCCAGGGTCGCGTCGACGGCGCGGGATCGCTGGCGCCAGAAGATCCTTGGGATCCACCGGATCCAGAATTCGAAGGCCTAGAGGTCGGACGATCCTCGACGCGGGGCAGGTAGCGCACGCCGGAGCCGGAGCCCGAGTCCGATGTGCTCGGCCGCGAGGGCGTTTCGCGTGTCGGCTGCCCGTAGGTCGGGGGCGCGCTGGGGCTAGGACGCGAAGCCGTGCTCCCGGAACTTCCGCTCGAAGGACGCGGAGCTTCGTAGCTGGGCTGCGACGGCGTAGGTCGGCTCGGAGGAGGAGTGTAAGTGGGCCTGGGAGCGGGCGCGCTCGGACGAGGTGCGCTCGGCGGAGCGGAGGGGCGCGGCGAAGGCGCCGACGGCCGCTGGGTCGGGGCGGAAGGACGCGACGAGGATCCGCCTGAAGAACTACCGACTCCCGAGGAGGACCCCCCAGAGGAGGGCTTCGGCCGCTGGGCGCCGGCGTAGGGAGAGAGCGCAACCAGTCCTCCCAGAGCGAGCGCGAGGCAGGTGAGCAATTGGAATCGACGCATTTGATTCTCCGTGGGTGGGCGAGGCACAGATGCCGACCTGGGTTGGTCGGCACTGGTAACTCAGCAAAAGGGGTGCCGAGCCCGTCGAACCCCATCCTAGGGCACGCATGGTCATCCTGGGGCACGGAAATGGCCCGGGGGTCGTCGTCGGGGCGTCCCAATCAGTGGCCAGCGTGTCCTGAGGTGGACAGCCTCAGCGGCCGCTCGGGCGGGCGACGACGCGGGACGCCGTCAGCGCCGGGGGCTCGCCGCTGAAATGCCATTCGAACTCCAGGGCAGCGCCCACGGGACGGAGACGATCGGCAATTGAACCCAACAGCGCCGCGTCTGGTGCGCTCGAGCCGGTCATGGTCAGTGACCAAGCTGGCCCCTCCGACCGCAGAGTCCATCCGTCGCCGGGCGACGATGCGGCACTCGGCGCACAGAAGCGACAGGCGACTGGCCGTGCCTGGCGATCCAATTCGAGGATCGACTCCTCGAGCAGTTCGATCCCGCGGCCGCGCCAAAGTGCGCGCGCGGTGTCGCAGGCGCTCGAGTCTCCAGCGGCGCCGAGTTCTATTCGCAGCTCCCAACGCTGGGGCATGTCTCGAGCTTCCAACTCCATGGGCTCGATGACAGTGGGCGCGGGCTGGCCTGCACCGCGCCTATCCGGCGGTAGAAAGAACGCGTCCACGAAGTCGAGCGCGGTTTCAACCGCTACGACCTCCTCACTCCAGACGGCCTCGGATTGGGCGAACAAGTCGAAGGAGCGTGGGAAGTACCGCGCGCCGCGCGCACTCCAGGTGATCGCTTCGATCGACTCGACGGCGCTCCCGTCTGCGTCGAAGGAGCCCATGGACCGCGGCCTTCCGTCGTCGCCAAGTTGGGCCATGAGTTTGCCGCGTCCCGCCACGTCGGCGCCACGCTGCGGACCGTCGCCGCGCCACTCGAATCCATCGGGCCAAAGGAAGAGCGCACGCCGCAATTCAGTTTGCAGCACGAGCAAGTCCATCTCCTCCGCGCTCAGGGCGCGAGAACTCGCGGAGCGCTCTTCCACCAAGTAGCCCTGGGATCCCGCGCGGTACACGAGCACGCGATCCACTTGTTGATCCGCTTCCAGTGCCAGGCGTAGTCGCACGCGTTCAGGGAAAAGGTAGGTCGCCGACAGCACATGGGGCTTGTCGGGTTCCGAGCGAAAAACAACGCGCGAAGAAGTTTGAAACCCAGGGATGCCTGCGATGGCGCGACGTGGCGCGAGATCTAGCGCGGCCGCGCCTTCACTGGGAATTGAGATGCTGGGCGCTGTGGGCCCGGTGGAAACCGTTGGCACGGCGGGCACCGAGGGATCGGTGGGTGAAGGCGCCTGGGGTGCGCGATCCGAGCAGCTCGCGCTCCATAAAAGCAGCGCTGCAAAACTACAGAGGCCGAAGATCGTGGGGGAGGAACGCGCCATCGGGCCACCAGAGTAGTGTCCTCCGCGGCGCGGTTTCCCTGGGAAGTAGCGCGAGGTCCAGTGTCCCCCCTGGACCCCTCTGCGAATCAGGGAAGGCGCTGGGACCACTCGGCCCAGGCACCGACGTCCTCGGCGTAGTTGTGACCGGAAATCAGCACCAGTGCGCGCTGAACGGCATCACGGCTGTCCCTCGGCACGGTTCCAAAACCCGCCACCAGGGCCCGAGCCGCGGGACCGAGCAGGGCCTGATTGTCGCGACCGAGGGCCACGAGGGCCTGCAATGCGGCGCTGATTACCAGCGGCGAGTCGCCTGCGAGCAGCTCAGACAAGTGCGGAATGCTCTCGCCGTCGCCGGCCATGGCCAGGATCAGTGCCGCCTGGGCCTGGGCGAACGGTTCGGTGTCCACCAACGCGTTTCGCGCGGCCTTGACGATGTCCTCTCCCGCGGGGGCGCCCGCTTCGAGAATCGTCCGAACCGCGTAGCAGGCATTGGCTCGCGCCTGTCCGTTCGGATGACCCTGGAGGATCTCGAGCAGCGGCAGCATCGGAGTTTGGGGATTCTGCAGCAGCGCAAGGGAGAGCGCGGCGTTCTGAACGATCTCGGGATTGTCGTCGCCAAGGGCCACGATCAAGGGGCCCTGAACCTCATTCGAGGCGCTGAAACCCAGGGCTCCGGCGGCGATGACGCGGTTGCGCGGTGGGCCGGATTCCAGAGTGTCCACCAACTCCTGGCGCCGAGCATTGACGCGCGTCATCAAGTCCTTCTGCAGCTTGCTCGCCTTCGCGCGGTCCGCGTGGGACTGGGCAGTCAAGGTCAGATTCGTCCACGCACGCATGGACTTGTCCAACTCGGCGAGGAAGTAGCCCAGGCTCGTGGGCTGCCCCTTCTCCCACATGTTCGGGTCGTAGGGCTTGGATTCGTCCGCGGCGGCGGACTTCTGCTCCTCCTCGGAAGGCGCGGTCGTCGACTTGCAGGCCGCGAACCAGGCAAGACCCATGATCACAGCAACGAGACGTGCCGTCTTGAAATTCATCGCAGGGAATGGAGGCAGGTTGGGGGACTGGGCGACAGCTCCAGGGACGGCTGGCACGGTCCGATCTTCCCGTGACATGCGTCCGGGGACAAGCTCCGAAGAACCGCGGGCTCTAGCAGCCCATTGAAAAAGCCCCTACTACGCCAGTGCGTGTTTCGGCGCCCGGCGTCGTGCTCGGAAAGTCGTGCTCGGCGGCCAGGAAGGCCGCACCCCACTGCGAAGGCTCCGCAGGAGCCTTCGCTACGAGTGCTTCGCGTTCTAACGCGGGGACCCCTGCGCGACTTTCCGTCGCGCTCCTTGCCTCGCCTTCACACGCTCTGTCTCGCTACGGGCCTTTTTCAACGGACTGCTCCAGCTCGCGTTGTTCCTGTTAGCTTCTTGCACCCCATGGGCATCCATCTGCTCGACGCCATGGCCCGCGAGGGCTTCGAAGAGGTGATCGCGATCCACGACGGACGCTCGGGCCTGCGCGCATTCCTTGGCATCCACGACACCAGCCGCGGGGCCGCCTTCGGTGGCATCCGACGCTGGTCCTATTTCAGCGAGCGCGAGGCCCTGCGCGATTGCCTGCGCCTCTCGCGGGCCATGACCTACAAGTGCGCCCTGGCCGATCTGCCCGCCGGCGGTGCCAAATTGGTCGTCTTCGAGCGTCCAGACCTGGACACGGATGCCGCCTACGAGCATCTGGGGAAGATCATCGAACGTATGGCTGGTCGCTATTACGCCGGTCCTGACGTGGGCACGGGGGACCGCGAACTCGCGGCCCTGGCGCGACACACCAGCTACGTGACCGACCCGGGACCCGCAGGGCCGGGAGAACTGGCGGAGTCCACAGCCGCGGGGGTCTTTGCGGGGATCGAGGTCGCCCTGATGCATTTGGACGGGGCCGCGGACTGGCCTCGGCGTACGCTCGTGGTTCAAGGGCTGGGTGAAGTTGGAGCGCGCGTGGCGCGCCGGCTCGTGGAACGCGGCGCGCGTGTGCTCGCCGCGGAAGTGGACCCGCAACGGGCCGAACATGTGGCCTCGCAGTTGCAGTTGGAACTGATCGACCCGGCCACCGAGTACGACCCCGAGTGCGACGTGTTCGTACCCTGCGCCCTGGGGGGAATCCTGCACGATCTGACCCTGACACGGCTGCGCTGTCGCATTGTCGCTGGCGGTGCGAACAACGTGCTTGCGCGCGCACTCCACGGCGACCGTTTACACGAGCGCGGGATCCTGTATGTTCCCGACTTCGTGATCAACGCGGGTGCGCTGATTCGCGGAGCGACGTTTCATTTGCACCAGCGGCGCGAGCCCGTGGCAGAGATCGAGCGCAGGGTGGGAGCGAGCGCAGCGCGCGTGTTGAAAATGGCGGTGGAGGAGGACCTTCCTCCGGCACGCGTCGCCGTGCGCGAAGCAGAGCGTCGTCTGGATACAGCCCATGTGGGCGACGGAGCCGTGAACGAGGACACACTATGAGGCAGTCCAGCCTGGAGTTTCCGGGAGGCAGGGGGGCCGTGTGCGTCGCGCTCGTCTGCCTTTCGATCGCCTGCGCGCCTCCGGCCGCAGCGAATCAAGCCTCGGCCCCTGCGCCGGTTGATACATCGTCCCCCGATGACTCCGCTGCGGTCGCGGACTCTGCGCTCGAGTCGACGCGTGAAGCCAGTGCACCGCGGGATTCGGTGGTCATAGTTCCGGGGTCAGAGGCAGAACCGCGGCCATCCGCTGGTCCCTCTACCGCGAGTTCCTCCGCCACAAGCATCCGGGAGCCGCAGGCACCGCCGCCCGCGGACGATCAGGCTCCGAATTCCGTAGCAGTAGCGCTGCCGGCGTCGGCACCCGCCGAGCTTTTCCGCCTCGATCGCGGCCCCGGTGCCGTGCCGCTCCTGATCCCGCGCGACGAGACCCTGGAGTTCGGCGTGCACCTCAACCTGGGCTGGCTCGGCAGTCCGACCGTTGGCAAGGTCACGATGAATAGCGCGATCCGGCCTTTTTTCTACGCGAGCGCCGGACAGGCCGTGGGCGAGCAGGTACTGCTCTCCGGTCGAGCGGAGGGCGGCTACGACGTGTACTCCGTCGAGAACACCATCAGCGCCGCGCTGATGCCCCAGGCTTTTCCGCGCCTAGTCCACCGCAACGTTCAGACCGGCACCGAGAACCGCATTCGCGAGATGAAGTTCGGTCTGGTGAATGGCAAGGAGATCACATCCTCGCGCTCGGACGGTCATTGCAGGGGCTGCAAGGACAAGGCTCACTTCGTTTCGGGCACATGGCCCTGGTCGGATGCGGCGCACTGCAAGAAATGCCGGCGTGGCGAACACCGCGTGTGGCGCGACGCCAAGACGCGCGAGATACCTGCCGGCACGTTGGACATGATTAGCGCGGTGTTTCTGGCGCGCAGTCTCGTGATCGACGGACGCGAGAAGGTCGAGTTTGCGTTGGTCGATCGCACGGATCTGTGGATGGTGCAACTGAAGCGCGGCGCGTCGCGGACGATTGAGACGCCGGCGGGTAAGTACGATGCGGTCGCCGTGGAGTTGCGCACCAGCGCACCGGAGAGCACCGATGGTGCGATGCAGAACGAATCCACCCAGTTCGAGGGTCTCTTCGGAATCCACGGCGTCATTTCCATTTGGATGGATGCCAAGTCCGGCGTCCCGGTTCGCATCGAGGGCACCGTGCCCGCTGGACCGATCGACCTCGACGCCACAATCGAATTGACCAGCGCACGCGGCACGCCGCGAAACTTCGCGCCCGCGCGCTGATGGGCTAGACGCAGCCTGTTGAGAGCGTCCTGTGGCGAGGCTGAGCCTCTGAAAGCGAGACCGGAACGCGACAGAGTGGTGCGCAGGCGGCCTTCCTGGCCGCCTAGCAAGATGTTGCTAGCGCCACGGAGCTTCACAGAAGCGCGCCCGGCCGCAGCGGCGCTGTCACTGGCGGGCACTTGCGGACTGTAACGGCCAGTTCGCGAACTGGTCGCAACGGTCCGCTAGTGTCCCGGGGCGGTTTCGAATTCGCCTGTTACCGGCACAGCACTCTGGCGCACTGGTGACGCCACGACGACCGCAGTGCGCGGTCCTTCGCCGACGCGAAACTCAGTGCCGGGCGCCTGGTGCCTGCGCTTGACGAAGCCCAAGCAGAGGCCCGTGTCGAGCACGAACGAGTAGGCCCAGCTAGTCAGCACGCCGAGATCGCGCCATTCCCCGCCGTCGAGCCGCCACAGGCGCGTGCCGCGTTCCACCGGTTCGTCGTCGCTGACGCGCAGTGACACGAGCCGCTTGTTCAGCCCGCCGTACGTGTCGATCTTCGCGACCACTTCCTGTCCGATGAAGCAGCCCTTGGTCAAGCTGAAGGCGCGTTCCAGCCGCGCTTCCTGCGGATAGATCTTCTCATCGAAGTCAACGCCCGGCGCGGCCCAGGCGGCTTCCACGCGCAGGCAGTCTTCCGCTGCGAGTCCAGCGGGAACTGCGCCCAATGCGACTAGGGCGAGCCAGAGGTTCGTGGCGACTTCGGGTCCGCCGTCCAGGCGCACACCGGGGGAGCCGGCGACGATCATTGTGCTGGCGCGCAGCGTGCGGCCTTGGAACTGGACCTCGATCCACGCGCGATCGGCCTCGGGCAATTTTTCGTCCAGAAGTCGCTCGGCAAGTTCCCGCGCCCGCGGACCGGCGAGTTCCAGCGGCGCCGATTGTTCGGTGCGCTCCACAAGCTTCAGTTTCTCGGCGAAGAGGTACGTATCCAGGGCCTGCAGCAGACCGCTGGTGGCGCCCGGTTCCGTGGAGAGACGCACCGCGCCCGCTTCGCATTCGAGGTCAAAGGCCGCGAGGACTTTTCCAAGGCCCGAGAGGAGCAAGTTGCGATTGCCTTCACCTGGCTTCAGCGTGCGCACCGTGTTCGCCAGCAGGCGATGCAGGAAGGCCGCGCCATCGACGCCCACGACCGCGATCGACCCGCGCGCCGTGCGGTCGAAGAGGACAGCGCCCTCGCATCCAGCGCGGTACTCGGCGGGCACGTCACCGTAGGTGAGCAACAACGCCTCTGGCCCTTGGATTAGCTGGGCCCCGGCGGCGCGGTGCAGATCGAGCAGGATGGGTTCTTTCAAGCCGGAGTTCCGTGGCGTAGGCGGCGCGTAGTGTAGACCCCGCGCAACACGGTGGAAGGGTGCGGAGTGGGAGAGTCGCGGCCTAGCAGCCCGTTGAAAAAGTCCCTACTACGGCAAGACGTGCTTCGGCGCCGCGGCGTCGGGCTTGGAAAGTCGTCCTCAGCGGCCAGGAAGGCCGCACCCCCCTGCGAAGGCTCCGCAGGAGCCTTCACTACGAGCGCTTCGCGCTCTAACGCGGGGACCCCTGCCCAACTTTCTGTCGCGCTCCTTGCTCCGCCTTCGCACGCCTTGCCTCGCGACGGGACTATTTCAACGGACTGCTCGGGCTCCGCACCGACACAAATCGTTCGCGGGCCCGGCGCCTAGGTCGCTAAACTGTTGCCGTGACCGCCCAGGCCACTTCGAAGTCACCCGGACCCTGGCCCCATGGCCTGGCGCTCGCCACGTTTATTGCATCGATGCCCCTGGTGCTGTTCGGCGGCACGGTGACGACCCTGCGCGCGGGCATGGCGGAAAGTGGCTGGATCAACCCCGACGGGTATTTCCTCTGGGCCTACCCGATCGACAAGCGCTTCGGCAGCATCGGCGTGTTCGTCGAGCACCACCACCGCGAACTCGGATCACTCGTCGGTCTGCTCGCCATCGCCGCGGCCATCGCGGCCTGGCGCAAGGAGTCGCGGCCCTTGGCGCGCCGTCTGCCCGCGATCGCACTTCTGGCGGTGTGTTTCCAAGGCCTGCTCGGGGGACTGCGCGTGCTGGAAAACAGCCCCAACCTCGCATTCATCCACGGCGCCCTGGCCCAAGGCGTTTTCGCTTTGCTCGCGGCCACGGCGCTGTATCTCTCGCCGCGCTGGCGTTCGGTCCAGCCCAGCATGTGCAAGACCGCTGGCGCGATGCAGCGCACCACGGGCATCGCCGTAGCGCTCGTTTTCATCCAAGTGACGATCGGCGCCTGGTTTCGTCACTCGGGCCTCGAAGGCGCCCTGGCCCTGCACATTCTGTTGGCTTTGGGTGTCTTCGGCGCCATCGTCGCCATCGGCAAGCAGATGAGCGCCGCGCAATCCGAAGGCGCGGACTCGGGTTCAGATCGAAGCCTGTTGCTTGGGGTCAAGCGCAGGCTTCACTTGCTCGTGGGAGTGCAAATCGCGCTGGGTGCCCTGGCCACGTTCTACATCTACGAAGTCAGCGGCGGCACGCAGGGCGCAGTCTCCATGGGCGAAGCCGTATTCGCCACGGCCCATGTGGCGGTGGGTGCGCTGCTGATGGCCCAGACCGTGGCGGCCGCGATGTGGTCGCGGCGCCTGGTGTTTGCGGAAAATTCGACGGCCACGATCGCCGCCCAGGCCGCGCAATGAAGCCTGATTCCAGTCTGGATCTGGCCGCGCAGTCGCTGACGGCGCAGCCGTCCTTGCTCGCGGCCTGGATGGATCTGGTCAAGTCGCGCATCGCCTCGATGGTGGTGCTCTCGGCCTTCGTCGGCGCGATCCTGTCCTCGGCCCCGCGCCTGGAATTTGCGCGCTCCTTCGTCGCTGCGCTGTGCGTAGGACTCGTGGCGGCGAGCTCGGCGATTTTCAATCACGTGCTCGAGCGCGACACGGATCGGCTCATGCAGCGCACGCAGCATCGGCCACTAGTCACGGGCCGCGTGCGCGTGCGCGATGCGTTGATCGTCGCTGGGACACTGGCGATCGCCGGCACCCTGGGGCTGGCCCTCGCATACAACCTGCTTAGCGCGCTGCTCGCCATTAGTTCCCTCGTGGGCTATGCGCTCATCTACACGCCCTTCAAGCGCGTTTCGACGCTCAACACGATTGTCGGCGCCGTGCCGGGAGCGATGCCCCCGTTGATTGCCGCCACGGCGATCGCTGGCGTTCCGACATCCTGGGGTTGGTCCCTGTTCGCGCTGATTTTCTGTTGGCAATTCCCACACTTCATGGCGATCGCGTGGCTCTACCGCGAAGACTATGCGCGCGCAGGAATGAAGATGTTGCCTGCCATGGCGGGGAACGAAGGCGTCGCAGGCCGACAGGCTCTGCTTTACGGCCTGACTGGGATTCCAATCTCGCTGCTGCCGACGCTGCACGGCGAGGCGGGTTTGGTCTACGCGGTGGCGGCGCTGGCTCTTGGCGTGGCATACGTCGGTGCCGCATGGCGTTTTGCCCTGCGCGAGGATCGGGCACGGGCGCGCACCCTGCTGCTCGTTTCCATCCTCTACCTGCCGTCGATGTTCGCAGCCGTGTTCATCGATCCGACCGTTCTGCGCGCCTTCCACCTCTAGCCATGCTTCGGAAAGTCCAATTTCTGTCGTTGGGTATCGCGGCGCACTTTGCTGTCGCCTGCGCGTGCCAGGAGGACCCGGCATCCGCTGCAGTGGGCGCGCGCACCAGTCTCGAATTGGTGGACGACGATCCCTCGAATCGCGGCAGCGTGGCGGCTTTTCGATTCACCTCCAGTGAGGGGAAGGAGGTCACCGAATCGGACTTGCGAGGCAAGGTCTGGATCGCCGACTTCTTTTTCACGACTTGCAGCGGACCGTGCCCAACGATCACTTCGCAGATGCGCCTGTTGCAGGACGAACTCGTGGGATCCGCCGTGCAGCTCGTGTCGATCTCGGTCGATCCGCAGACGGATACGACTGAGGTGTTGCGCGACTACGCCGCGCGCGTCGGCGCCGACACTGCGCGCTGGTGGTTCTTGACCGGTGAGGAAGCCGCCACCTACGACTTGATTCGCAAGTCGTTCTCGCTGCCCGTCGAGCGCCAAAATGACGCGCTGATCGGCTTTCAGGTCACGCACGCGACTCGGCTGGTGGTTGTCGACGGCGTGGGCAACGTGCGTGGCTACTACCCGGGCGAAACACCTGAGGGACGCGCCATGGCGCGCACCAGGGCCCAGTGGCTCGCTAGGAATCCTGGGCGATGAATCTCTCGCTGCCCGCGGTCAATGCAGGCCTCAACGCCACGGCGGCGCTGTTGCTCGTGCTCGGACTCGTGGCGATCAAGCGTGGGCAGCGCGAACGCCACGGCCACCTGATGAAGGCCGCGGCGCTCGTCAGCATGCTGTTCCTCGCGACCTACCTTTACTACCACGTGGCCGTGGCCCGCGGTCAGCCGACGAGGTACCACGCCGTCGGATGGAAGCGCGCGGCCTACCTTACGCTGCTCATCAGCCACACGATTCTCGCCATGGTCAACCTGCCGATGGTGCTGCGCACGCTGTGGCTCGCGCACCGCGAGCGCTGGGACGAGCACCGGCGCTTGGCGAAACTCACGCTGCCGATTTGGATGTACGTGTCGGTCACGGGCGTGCTCGTGTACGTGGTGCTCTACCACTTCAATCCCGCCGCGAGCGGAAACTGAGCAGTCTCACCGCGGAATTCTAGGAATTCGGGCTGTCAGGGCCGAGTTCCAGAGTCGAGATGTGGTGCAGCTCGAACTGTCCCTCGAAGTCGCCTCCCGTGCGCGTGCATTCGCAAGCGCTGTCCGCGGGCTGGTAAAGAGCGGCGCGCTGTGGTGCGCCGTAGCGTTCATGCTCAGTCTGTCGATCGCCCTGGGATGGACTCGAGTGCACGAGGCCAGGGAGCCTGGGGCCGCCGCGCGCGTCGCGGTCTGGGCAACGGATCGCGATGCAGGGCGCGTCATTGGGCTGGATCGGGATCTCCTGGTGGCCCAGTCAATTGCAGTGCGCGCGCCAACAGAGGTCGAGGCACGGCCCGACGGCGGAGCCTGGGTTGTCTCTAGCCTCGACGCAGATCCCCTGGGTCGCCACCAGCTGCTGCGACTGCAATTCGACGGCACGGTGGCAGCTCGCGTCCCCCTGGGGCCAAGCCTCGACTTGTTCGGCGATGAACTCGGCCGTGCGCTCACTGTGGATCTCGATTCGGGTGCGGAGCGCGTCGCGCTGTTCGACGCTCAACTTGCGCTGCTCTGGCAGCGTCACTGGCCCGGGGCGCAGTGCGCGGCGGCCACGCCTCAGAGTTGCCTGGTGGGGACTGCTCAGGGTGAGCTGCTGTTGTTCGATCTCGGGTCGCCCACTTCCGCGCCACTGCGGACGAGCTTCGGGGGCTCGATCTCCGATGTGGCGCCCGGACCCCGCGCGGACACATGGTGGGCCCTGGACGCCCACGGGTTCTGCCGGATCGGGCTCTTCGACGCGCAGTTGGGCCTGAAGTGGTGGCGCAACGTCGGCTTGCACGCGCTGCATCTGGCGCCCGTGGCCCAGCAAGAGCGCTTGTGGATCGCCGACACAACCCAACCCCACGTGCGGCGCTTCGGACCAGCAGGGGTTCTCGAAATCGATCGAGCAGATTTGCCGCTTGGGGGGCTCGATCGCGCCTGCGGTGCACCGGGAGGAAGCGCACTGTTCGCAGCGGTGGGTGCGCTCTTGCGCCTGGATGTGCAGGGTCAGAACGCCCCAGGGCAAGCAGGCTTCGACTTCCTCGTCGATGTCGCTTCAGTGCGCCCGAACTGATCTCGGGTGCGCCGAATGTCAGTGCTCGAGTTGCAGGCGAATCCCGTACTTGCGCATGCGCCGCCACAACGTAGTCCGGCTGATGCCTAGTTCCTGGGCGGCTGAGTCTAGTCGTCCCGGGTGGTCGGCCACGGCGCGCATGACCAAGAGCTTCTCGCGATCCCCAAGATGCTCCGCCATGGGCGCCCAAAAACTCGACGCGGCGAGCCCTGTCTGGCGCAGGGTCAGGTCCAAGGTACTGTCCTCGATCCGCCCGCGCGGTGAGAGCGTGGCGCACTGGCGTAGGACCGAGAAGAGCTGAGCGACATTCCCTGGGAAGGTCGTGGCTCGCAGGCGCTCGATCGCGTCCGCGGAGATTTGCATTGCGACGCCGTTCTCGTTCCCAAAGCTCGTCAGGAAGTCCGCAATCAGGCCCGGAAGATCTTCACAGCGATCGCGCAGCGGCGGGACCTCGATGCCGATGACTCCACTAAGGAACGCCAGCTCAGGCTGCAGTTGGCCTGCGGCCAGGAGCTCCGCCGCAGGGCGGGAGAGAGTCAACATGATTCGAGTGTCGAGCTTCAGCACCGTGGTGGAATCCATGGGCTGAAAGGAACCGTCCGTGAGCGCGCGGCCCAGAGCCACCTGTGCCTCGGGGTCGAGGCTCTCCACATTGCCGAGCACCAAGGTGCCCCCGCCGGTGCGCTCGAATTGTCCGCGCCTCGATGTGCGATCAGCGGCGCGACGTCCGAAGAGAGTCGTTTGCAACTCGGCTGCCGACACTCCCAGGAGTGACTGATAGGCGAAGGGGCCGTCGCGGCGCGGCGAGAGGTGGTGCAGCGTGCGCCCCAGGAACGCGCGGCCGCTGCCAGGTTCGCCGTACAACACCGCAAGCTCGTCGCCCAGGGCCACGCGGCGCAGTGCCGAGACCAGCGTCGTCATCCCCGCAGAGATTGCGATCACGTTTTGCAATTGCTGACGCGAGCGCAATTGCGTTCGAAGCGAGAACAACTCCGCTTCGAGGCGCCGCCGCTCGAGTACGGCCCCGATGCGTGCCAACACCTCCTTGGGCTTGAGCGGCTTCATCAAGTAATCCGCCGCCCCTAAAGCCATGGCGTCGACGGCACCATCGAGGGTTCCGTACCCGGTCATCAGAACGACATCGGTTCCCGGATGGGAGCGCCGGAGTTCGCGCAAGAGTTCGTATCCGTCCATGCCGGGCATGCGGATGTCGCACAGGACGACTTCGTACGGTTCGCGAGCCAGGACCTCAAGCGCGGCCGCGCAAGAGTCCACGGCGCACACCACGTAGTCGGGCGAGGCCAGTACGTGCTTGAGCACGTGGAGCACCGACGGCTCATCATCGACGATCAGAATTCGGCCGAGCATGGAAATCCAGCGGGGTGGCGGAGGGGGCGATTCCCCGATCAGTTCTGGGCGCGGAGGCAGGCAAGGGACACCCTGGGAGTCATGACCCGGGTAATCCCCGGTCAAGACCCGCCGCGCATCCCGTGGCTCAGGAGTCTCCGCGATCGAAGAGAACGTGCGCAAGACCCCGGCCGGGTTTTCTAGAGGCACAGCCCCTCTGGCAAGCTGCAGAGGTGGGATCCCCTAAGGGCAGGTCAGGCCTCGTCGCGTGCGTCGTTGCGGCGTCGCCGCGCGGGTTCATCCTGACCTAGGTTTCGCTCCAGACCTGCCATAAAGGCCCAGGTGGAGGTGGCGATGTCCTGGCGGCCGTTGGCATTGGCCAGGTCGGCGAATTTTCGCAAGTGCCGAGCGAGCTTCGGAATCGACTTCAGCACGGCGTGATCCGGTGCAATCGCTTTCTCTTCCTTGGCCTGCGCCTTGTGCTGTAAGTCCTGGATGCGTTGTTGCAGTTCAGCAATGCGCTCTTCGTCAGAACGGCGCTCGTAGGTACGTTTTGAGCGCGATTTCGTGCTGGTATCCATGTTCAGAATAGGAATTGCGCGCGATGAGAGATCCGTGCCGCGACACTGTAGATTCGAATTGAATCTGGCCGCTGCAGCGGGGCGCACACCGAGCCCAAAGCAGGATCGGTCGTGACGCGCTGGTCCTCACGCTGTGCTCGCACGCTTCGCGCGGAAGCAATGCAATCGAGCACATGGGTCGAGCGAATCTAGCAGGAGGTCCATTCCAATGGAAGTCCTGCGACCGTCATGTGCCTTCGCGGCCCCCGTTCCAAGGAAAAAGTCGCGCGTTTTGCCGTGTGCGGGGCCCCGAATTGCGCCCTAAGGCGCGCTCGCGTACGCTGCGCGTTTCCAATCTGGGATCCCTAACCGCGCCGCACCGTTTCTGCCTGAAGTCGGCGGAAACCACGCTGCGCCCCGTCCATACCGTGCACGACGACATCGAACGCATTCTGATCAGCGAGCAGGAGATCCGGGCCGGTATTGATCGGATCGCCCTCGAAATCACCAGCGCCTACCACGAGCGTGATTTCACGGTGGTTGCCGTGCTCAAGGGCTCGTGCGTCTTTGCGTCTGACCTGATCCGGCGCATACCGGTTCCCTTGGAACTAGCGTTTCTCGCGGCGTCGTCCTATGGCAAGGGCACCACCTCCCAGGACCTGCGGATCAACTTCGTGCCGCTCGACAGTGAGATCGCCGGCCGCAACCTGCTCTTGGTGGATGACATCCTGGACACGGGTCGCACCTTGGTTCGCCTGAAACGCGAAATGCTCGATCGCGGCGCGAAGGAAGTACGTACATGCGTGCTGCTCGACAAGCCGTCGCGGCGTTCGGTGGATTTCGAGGCGGACTTTCGGTGCTTCGAGGTCCAGGATCTTTTCGTCGTCGGCTACGGACTCGACTTCGCCGGCCGCTATCGCAACCTGCCCTACGTGGGCGCGCTCAAGACCGCGGCATTCGAGCGTCTACAGGGCGCGCGCTAAGGGACCAATGAAGAGTCTCCACCACTGCAGAGCTTGCTGCGGCGCGCTGGCGTCCAGCACCGTGATGCGTCCTCCCGCGGATCATTCTCCCACGGACGGCTAGTCCGTCCTCCTGCAACCCTCGCTCTCCTGTCGTTCCGTGAACTACCACCTCACCGTTGCTGAGGAGCAATCGGGAATCGTGCTCGACGATTTCCTAGCGAGTTCATTCCCGAACCTGGCCAAGCCCCAGCTTCGCAGCGTGGTGCGCGACGGCAAGGTCCTGGTCAACGGGCAACCGCGCCCGGCGTCCTGTCGCCTGCGAAGCAACGACGTGGTTTCCGTGCTGCTCGAAGACGAGTACGAGGACGAGCTGGCCGAAGCTGCGGCGGTGACCGATCAGGAGCGCGTGGTGATCCCGATTCTGTTCGAGGACGAGCACGTGATCGCCTTGGACAAGCCTCCGAGGCTGTCGTGCGAACCGGATCGCTGGGACCGCACGCGGGCGCACCTGCTGGACAGTCTTGCAGCGCAGCTTTCGAGCCGCCCAGAGCCTCCCACGCCGCGCATCGTCCACCGCCTCGATCGCGACACCAGTGGCGTGATGCTCGTGGCCAAGACTCTTGATGCTGAGCGCGTGCTGCGCACGGCCTTCGACGAGCAGCAGATTCGCAAGAGCTATCTGGCCTTAGTGGAGGGCGACTTCGCCCTGGAGGACGGCGAAACCGAGATCATCGACGCGCCGCTCGGGCCCGATGTGCGCCGCTCCGGCCAGGTGGTCGTGCGCGAGGACGGCAAGCCGTCGCGCACCGAGGTTCGCGTCGAGCAGCGCTTCCATGGTTTTTCGCTCTTGGCCTGCCATCCGCTGACGGGCCGCACACACCAGATCCGCGTGCACCTCGCCGCCCGCGGATTTCCTTTGGTCGTCGATCCGATCTACGGCCGGCGCAAGGCGTTCGCACTGTCCGAATTCAAGGCGGGCTACCGCAAAAAGCCCGGCCTGACCGAACCGAGCCTGATCGATCGCCTTAGTTTGCACGCATCCACGATTACCTTTCCCTGCGTCGGCGACGAGCCGCGCACGATCACTGTCGACGCGCCGCTGCCCCGGGACTTTGCGCGCGTCATCAAGCAACTGGCAAAGTTCCGCCCGGCACGACGATGAGAATCAAGCAACGACTCGACGACTTTCGCGTGCGCGAACTGATCGCGGACGAGTACTTCAAGGAGCGCGGCGAGTTTCGCGTCTACCGCGTCACCAAGCGCAAGCTGACTTCCTTCGACGCTGCGCGCGAACTGGCCCACGCAGCTGGTGTGTCCGCCGCCGACGTGGCCATGGCGGGCCTGAAGGACCGCCAGGGTGTGACAGTGCAATACATGACGATCCGTCGCGGTCGCGTGGTCAGTATGCGGGCCCTGGACTTGAGCGTCGAATCGGTGGGTTTTGCCTCCGAGGCCATCACCAGTCGCCACAGTTTGGGCAACTCCTTCGAAGTAACCCTGCGCGGTCTGTACCAGGCCGAACTCGATCTCCTGCGTGAGAACGTGCCGCTCCTGCGCGAGTGTCCTCTGATCAACTACTTCGACGAACAGCGCTTCGGCAATCTGCGCCACAATCAGGGGTGGATCGCGCAGCAATTGATGCGCGGTGAACACGAGTCTGCGCTCAAGCGGCTGCTCGCGTCACTGTCCGATCACGATGACCCCGGCGCGCGCGGCTTCAAGGAGGCATTGCTCAAGGCCTGGGGCGACTGGTCCTTGTGCCGCGACATCGCAGGTCGCTACGGCCAGCACCACTCGGTGTTCGAGTACCTGAAGCAAAACGACGGCGACTTCGCCGGCGCCTTTTATCACGTGTCGTCGCGCCTGCGCTTGATCCACCTGTATTCGTTCCAGTCGCACATCTGGAATCGCGCGGTGGCCGAGTACGTTCAGAGCCTGGTGCCCGCCGAGCAGCGCGTGGTGATTTCGGGGCTCGAGGGTCCGCTGGTCTATCCCACGCGGCCCATGGCGCTGGCTCCCGAGGCGACATTTCGCTTGCCGGGTGTGGGACTCGAGGATGTCAGCGACAAGGTCCAGCGGCAATTTCTCGAGGATGCTCTGTCGCGCGAGCGCATGGTCGCCGCGGAGTTCCGAATCGACGGAGTCTCCGGCTTCCAACTCAAGGGCGAGGGCCGCGAGATGCTGCTGTACCCGCGCCACATTCGCGTCCGGCCGCCGGTGCGCGACACGCTCAACTACGGAGCCTTCGCTGTCAGCGTGCGGTTTGACCTGCCGCGCGGAGCCTACGCGACGCTCGTTGTGCGACGGCTATTGTCTACTCCGAGCCTGGCGGCGGGCCGCGAGCGCGGCGCCGACAGAGGACAGCGCGATCCGCGAACCCGAGGACCGGACGGAGAGTCGCGCGGACAGGAGCGCCTCGAGTCTGGACGAGGACAGGCTCGCGGTGAACGCGAGGGCTTCCGCCAGCGCGAACAGCGCCGGCCCGACGTCCCCGACCACCGCGAATCCGGCGAAAGCTTGGCGCCCCCGCGGCGCGAATCCTACGGGCGCTCCAACCAAGGTGGCGCTCGCGGTGGAAACTTCGGCGGAAGACCGGGCGGCCGCGACCCGCGCGAGCGGGGCTTCGCGGGGCGCGACGACCGCGGAGATCGCGGAGATCGCGGAGACCGCGGAGACCGCGGAGCGCGGTATCAAGGCGGCGGAGAGCGGGCCCAAGGTGACGATCGCCCGCGCGGCTGGCGGCCCCAGGGTGACGATCGATCGCGTGGCTGGCAGCCGCAGCGCGAGGATCGAACCGGCGGTTGGCGTCCGGACAGCACCGGCACGCAGGGTGGACGTCCTGGGGGCGAGGCTCGTTCCCGTGATGCGAGCCAACAGGGGAGCGATCGGCCCCGCGACTGGCGTCCCCGCGGCGACGACCGCTCTCGCGGCGACGACCGCTCTCGCGGCGACGACCGCTCTCGCGGCGATCGCGCGCAGTGGCAGCCTCGCTCGGGCGGCGGTCGTGATCGTGGAGACCAGCGCTCCTTCGAGCATCGTCCGTTCGAGGGCGATCGCTCGCGCTCTGGGCCTCCCCCCGGCGCGAGCGGTGCGCACGACAACCGGCGCAACTGGGAGGATCGACCGCGCGGCGGGCGCCACTTTGGGGACGATCCTCCGCGCGGCAGAGGGCACGCATCCGATTCGCGTCGCGACTTGGATCCTACGCTGCCCGCGCCCTTCGATCCGGAGCGCGAGAACGAGTAAGCCGTGACGCGGCCGTTCGCCGCTGCGCTGGGTCACGGAGCGCGGGTTCTTCGCTGTTCCTCCGCGGACACTGGGCTATCATCGACGCCCGTCCACGCCAGCGTCGCAGGTGCGTCGCGCGGGGACTGGCGACGCAGGTTTTTCCGGTGCCCGGTGCCCGGTGAATAGGGAGTGAGTTCGCGCATGTCCGAGAAACTGGTTGTCGGGGTGATCGGCGGATCGGGTCTCTACGCCATCGACGGACTGGAGCACGTGCGAGAAGTTTCGCTTTCGACGCCCTTCGGCGCGCCTAGCGATGCTTACGTCACCGGTCGCCTCGGCGACATCGACATGGTGTTCCTGCCGCGCCACGGCCGCGGGCATCGAATCCAGCCCTCGGATTTGAATTTTCGCGCGAACATCTGGGGCCTCAAGCAACTCGGCGTCACGCGCATCCTTTCTGTTTCCGCGGTCGGATCGATGCGCGAGCACATCGCTCCCGGGGATTTCGTCGTCATTGATCAGTTTATCGATCGAACGCGACACCGTGCGGACACATTTTTCGGCGAAGGCGTCGTCGCCCACGTCATGTTCGCCGATCCCGTCTGCGGCGCTGTGCGCGCGGCGTTGCTAGGCGCGGCGAAGTCGTTGAAGCTCGTGGCCCACGACGGCGGCACGTACATCAACATGGAAGGCCCGCAGTTTTCGACGCGTGCGGAGTCGAAGCTGTACCGCACCTGGGACGTTGATGTGATCGGCATGACCAATCTGCAGGAGGCTAAGCTCGCCCGCGAAGCGGAGCTGTGCTACGCGACTCTTGCCATGGCCACTGACTACGACTGCTGGCACGAGAGCCACGAAGCTGTCAGCGTCGAGGCCGTCGTCGCAGTCATGCACAAGAACGTGGGCAACGCCCGTCGCCTGATCCAGGCGGCCGCGCCGTTGCTCGCAGGGCCGCGCACCTGCGCCTGCGGCAGCGCCCTGAAGCACGCGATAATGACGGCTCCCGAGCAGATTCCGCCCGAGGCCCGCACGCGCTTGGGCCTGCTGATCGGGAAGTACCTGCCATGAATGGCAACGGCCGGGCTGTTGGTGCCCGCGTGATCCTGCGGGTCGCGAACTTCGAATTCGCCCTCCTCGCGCTATTCGCATGTTCCAGCGCTCCGAAGATCCCCGAAGAGGTGTTCCGCACGGTCCCGGCCAAAGCGCTGGTGGCGAGCACCCACTCCGGCCCTGAGGTCGTCGAGGCTTCCTCCGGGCCCGCGAGGTTCGCCAAAGCACTGTTCGAGCACTTCGACACCGAGCGCGCCATGACCACCGTGCGTTTCGTCGATGGTTTCCATCGCGAACCAGGCAACGACGGCTTCGAAGCGTCCCTCGATCACGTCAAGGCGCGCCTGCAGGCCGCTGGCTTTGGATCGGCGGAGGGCCTGCTCCTGGAGGAAATCCAGAGCGATCTCGGTGCGCCCGCGTGGACCCCGGTATCCGGGCGCCTCGAGTTGTCCACCGGCACCGAAGTGCGCGTCCTGCACGCCTTCGACACACCTGGCGGCGCGGACCGCACGCTGCTCCCCGTGGGCGCGCCTTCGGGCAGGGCGTCGGGCCGGCCCGTGTTTTCCATGGACCAGCTCACCGGCGGCGAGGTGCTCGTTGTCGACGCGACGGCCGCAGGGGCGGGCAGACCGGATCCCGTGGCCGCCCAGCGTTCTGGCGCGAGCGCCCTGCTGGTTTATTCGCTGGCGGACTACAACGTCGATCCCAGCGGGCGCGAACGCCACCTCGACGCGATTCAATACCGCAGCGTCAGGCGCAACTCGCCGATCCCGACGATGCAGATTTCGCGCAGGTCGTTCCTCGCGATCCAGGCGGCCGCGCAGGCAGATACAAGCGCGATCCTGAAGCTCGAAGCCGTTGTGCGCGAGGATGAGCGCAAGCTGCGGACGCTCGTGGCCACTGTGGTTGGAGTCGATCGCCCCGAGGAGTGCGTGGTCACGGTGGCCCACGTCCAGGAACCAGGCGCGGTGGACAACGCGAGCGGCGTGGGAGGAATCTGCGAGTTGGCTTGCACGGTAGCCGAGCTGCTGCGCAAGGAACCCAAGGCTGCCATCGATCGTCCTTCGCGGAGCGTCGTGTTCATCTTCGGCGATGAGATGCGCGAGTCGCGGATCTGGCTTGACGCCAAGCGGCGCGTGACCGTGGCCGCAATCTCCGCGGACATGATCGGCGCCTCGCACGAGATGACCGGAGCCACAGCGCTGCTCGAGCGCACCCCCGATCCGGGTGCCGTGAAACTGTTGGAGCCCGATCGTCACACGGCCTGGGGCAGCGCTGAGGTCAGCTACGCCGAGCTTCGGCCCAGCGGCATCAATGCCGTCGCTCGTATGGCACTCGCCGACATCGGCGCCCTCGCCGGGAACTGGCCCACGTCCGAACATCCCTACGAGGGAGGATCGGATCACGATGTTTTCCTGAAGGCCGGGATTCCGGCGCTGCTCTTCTGGCACTTCACGGACTTCGCCTACCACACCAGCCTCGATCGCCTCGACCACGTCGATCCCCAGGAACTGCGTCGCATGTCTTGCGCCGTGGGCGCGGCGACCTTGGCCTTGGCGGACCCCAGGCCGGGGGATCTCGATCGCTATTTGCGCACGAACCTGGCCGAAAAACGCCTGCGCGAGGGCGCCGCGAAAAAGGCTGGAGATGCGTTACTTGCCGCGCAGTGGGGAGCGTGGTGCGAATCCGTGCGCCATTGGTTCCGCCGCGAGTGCCTGCGCCTCGAACCCCAAGAAGTCCCACCCAAGAAAGGCTGACGATGAAGAACGAACACGAAAACAAGTCCCAAGTTGGCGTGGTCAAGACGCTCGATCGACGCGCACTGCTCTCCGCCACCGGGGTGGCCGCTGCTGCGTTGGCCTGCGCGTCCGTGGGTTCGGCCGCCGCTGACGCGCCCCAGAACCCGACGGCGAGCGCGAAGAGCCCGCGACTGGCGCGCGTTGGACATCCCGTCATGGTTGGAAGTGCCAACGCGCTTCCGGGAATGCAGAAGCACTACGCCGCATTGAGCGCCGGTGAGGCGCCGCTCGACATGGCGATCGAGGTGGTCAAGATCGCCGAGGCCGATCCCAGTGACACGTCCGTAGGCCTCGGAGGACTGCCCAACGAGCGCGGTGTGGTGCAATTGGACGCAGCCTGCATGCACGGACCGACGCACAACTCTGGCGCCGTGGCCTGCATCGAGAACATTCTGCATCCGTGCGAGGTTGCGCGGCTCGTGATGGAGCGCACCGACCACTGCCTGCTCGTCGGGTCCGGCGCCTACGAATTCGCGCGCGCCCATGGACACGCGCACGTGAACTTGCTCACGGACGAGACGCGCAAGATTTGGCTGCGCTGGAAGGAAAGTTCGAAACAGGACGATGACTGGTTGGAACCGGCCAAAGGCGTGAAGACGGGGTCGCGCGCAATTGAAGGTCCGAGCGTCGCCAGCGCCGCGCGGCTGCGCGCTCAGGGCATTCCGCACACGTGGGGAACGATCCATTGCTCGGTCCTGGGCAAGAATGGCGACATCGCTTGCACCACAACGACTTCAGGCCTGTCCTGGAAAATCCCCGGACGCGTGGGGGACTCGGCGATCATCGGCGCGGGACTGTACTGCGATCAGGAGGCGGGCAGCGCTGGCTCCACCGGCCGCGGCGAAGCCTCGGTATTGTCCAACGGCAGTTTCGCCATCGTCGAATTGATGCGGCAGGGCGCGACTCCCCGCGAGGCCGGCCTTGAACTCCTGCGACGCATCGTGCGCCAGGTGGAGCGCCAATCGAAGTGGCAGCCCGCCTTGATGCGCAAGGACGGGACGCCGGACTTCAACGTGCATTTCTACGTGCTAGGCCTCGATGGCTCGACCGCCGGTGTGGGCCTGCGCGGCGGGGGCCAGTTCGCAGTGGCCGATCCTGAACGCGGGCCGCGCCTGGAATCGATCGAGGGGCTCTTGGGCTGAGCGGGGATTTCCAGGGCCCGGATCGTCCGGGACCGAGGCCCACTCGCTACTCTGCACGGTAAAGGACTTGACGGCTCCCAGGGGTCTTCTAGCCTGGGGGGAATGGGACCACTTCTGAAACATCCGGCCCCGCGAAACGTGGCCGTTGCCGCGCGCGCTGCGGACAACTTGAACTTCATTCGCTCCACCATGGAGCGTTCGGGACTGTTCACGGCACTGCCGGGCAGCGCCGGAGTGCTCCTCGGTCTCGACGGAATAGCTGCGGCGATTTTGGGTTCGCGCGCCGGTTCCCGGGAGCAATGGCTCGCCATCTGGATTGGCGCGGCCTTCCTCGGTTTGTCCATCGGGTTGTGGTCGGTGGCGCGGCGCGCGCGGCAGTTGTCGGTGCCGCTGACGCGCGGTCCCGCCCGCAGTTTTGCGATCGGGCTTGCCGTTCCATTGATGGCCGGGGCGCTGCTCACCGGCGCCCTGTGGCGCTACGGAGCTTTCGGCGCCATGCCTGCGACTTGGATGTTGTTGTACGGCAGCGCGCTGCTTTCGGCCGGCACATTCAGCCTGCGGCGCGTGCGCACCATGGGCGCGGCGTTCTTTGTCGCCGGCGCCCTTTCGCTCTGCACGCCGATGTCACCTCTGGGCTGGGGGACCAACGGACTGCTGGCCCTGACCTTCGGGGGCTTGCACCTGGTGTTCGCGGGGTTGGTTGCCCGCGACGCACAAGTCGAGGCCCGACATGGCTAGCACGAAAAAAGAGAGCGACGGCGCCGAGGATTCAGATCGCTCGCGGGGCCTGCGCCCGGTACCCGGTGGCTCCCTGCGCAGCGGTCCACCCGAATTGGACAAGCTGATCCACGAGCGCCTGCGTCTTGCGATCGTCAGCGCCCTTGCGGTTAACGAATCGCTCTCGTTTGGCGACCTCAAGGAACTGGTCAAGACCACCGACGGAAACCTGAGCGTGCACGCGAGAAAACTGGAGGACGCGGCCTACATCGCCTGCACCAAGGGCTTTGACGGCCGGGTCCCGCGCACGGAATTCCGCATCACGGTCACCGGGCGCAAGGCGCTGGAACGCTACCTCGATCACATGGACGCGGTCATCCGCGCCGCGCGTCAGCGCTAGCAGACCGTTGAAAAAATCCCGTCGCGAGGCAAGGCGTGCGAAGGCGGAGCAAGGAGCGCGACAGAAAGTTGGGCAGGGGTCCCCGCGTTAGAGCGCGAAGCGCTCGTAGTGAAGGCTCCTGCGGAGCCTTCTCAGTGGGGTGCGGCCTTCCTGGCCGCTGAGCAC
>CANKOY010000021.1 GCA_947484275.1 Planctomycetota bacterium
CGCGTCGGCCATGTCGGGTTTCACCGTCAGCGGCGCGAACGTGATCAATAACAAGCCGGGCGTCCTGATCTACACCAACTCCGGTAGGGCAGCCGTGCCGTTCCAAGGCGGTCTGCGCTGCATCGGTGCGCCGATCAAGCGTTCGATCCCGCTGACGTCCGCTGGCAACCCGCCGCCGAACGACTGCTCGGGCGTGTACGCGATCGACATGAATGCCTTCGCCCAGGGTGCGCTCGGTGGACTCCCGGCGCCCTTCCTCCTAGTTCTCTCGGCAACGGTCAACTGCCAGTTCTGGGGCCGCGACAGCGGGTACGCCTCCCCGAACAACTCCACATTGACCGACGCCCTGGAGTACACGGTCCAGCCCTGATCGACTCCGGGGGACCGCGTGAGTGAACACGGGCAGCGCTGGCGATCCAGCGCTGCCCGTCTCCGTTGCTGTGCGGCCCGCAGGCCGCGTCGCGCGGGTAGCATGCTGGGCCAAGGAGCGCCGGCATCCGGCCTTAGATTCCGCCAGCCCCATCATGTCCGGCCGAGGAACCCACAAGCCCGATCCCAGCGCTGGCGCCGCGGCTGACGTGTTCCTGGATTTCCTTGCGCGACGCGCAGAGGGCGCGGCGCTCGCCATCGGGGATTTGTGCGCCGCGCGGCCAGAACTCGCCGCGCGCCTCGAGTTGTTGTGGGCTGCGCACCAGGCCGCACTGGACGACGCACCCGCACACAGCGGTGTGCTCGCGCGGCGACTGGGCTCCGATGGGGCGCCGAAGATCTCGCTGCCCGAGCTGGACGTGGAGCTCTCGGACGCCGCGGCCGTAACGGACGTGGACGCGCCGACCGGGACGCGCTTTCGGATCGAGAGCGAACTGGCCCGCGGTGGCATGGGCGCCGTATTCAGCGCCTACGACTCCGACCTGCGCCGGCGACTGGCGCTGAAGGTCGCGCTGCGCGACGGCTTCGCGCTGGGATCCCAGCAAAGCGATTCCAAGCTATCGCGTTTCGTCGAAGAGGCGCAGATCACAGGTCAACTCGATCACCCCGGCATCGTTCCGGTGCACGAACTGGGCGTGGACAAGGAGGGCCGCGTGTTCTTCACCATGCGCCTGGTGCGCGGCCGCGACCTCAAGCGCATTTTCGAGCTGAGCTGGAGCGGCGAAGAGAATTGGACGCGCACGCGCGTGCTGCACGTGCTGCTCAAGGTGCTCGAAGCGTTGGCCTACGCACACACCAAGGGCGTAATCCACCGCGACCTCAAGCCTGCAAACGTGATGGTCGGGCGTTTCGGCGAGGTGTACATCATGGACTGGGGCGTCGCGCGCGTGATGGGCAGTGCGGATGCGCGCGATTTGCGTCCGCGGCCTGCGCCCACGACCGCCACCATCAGTGCCGTGCGCACCGATCGCCGCGAGCACGTTGCAGCCGACGTGGAGTCCGCGGTTGTGACCATGGACGGCGAGGTTATCGGCACGCCGGCCTACATGCCGCCGGAGCAGGCGCGTTGTGAGACCGAGAAGATGTCGCCGCGCTCGGACGTGTATTCGATCGGCGCGATGCTCTACCACCTGCTGACGCGCCAAGCGCCGTTCACGGCACCCGGCGTGCGCGTTTCGCCCTGGGTCATTCTTCTGCGCGTGGCCGAGGAGCGCCCGCGCCCCGTGTCGGAATTTGGCGCTGAAGTCGGGCAAGAAATCGAGCCCGAGCTCGCGGCGATCTGCGAGAAGGCCATGCAGCGCGAGCCGGACCTGCGCTACCCGACTGCCGAGGCCATGAAGGCCGACTTGGAGGCGTTTCTCGAGAATCGCGTGGTCTCCGCCTACGAGAGCGGCGCCTTCGCCCAGGTTCGCAAGTGGGTCGCACGCAACCGCGCCCTGGCCGCGGCGGCGGCCCTGGCGTTGATCTCTGCCACCGCGGGGCTCTCGATCTACTCCTTCGCGCAGCGCAGCTACGCCAAGGAACTGGAGCGCAAAAACTCGGAGCTCACCGAAGCGCGCGGCCTCGCGGACTCCAATGCCGCCGCTGCCCGCGACGAGACTGTGCGCGCGTCGCACAAGGAACAGGTGACCTCGCAGATGCTCGAGCTGTTTACCGGGATGTTCGTGCGCCAGGATCCGCACACGGCCCTTGGACGCACGCTCACCGTCGACGACGTCCTGGGCGAGGCCTCGCAGCGCATTCAAGGCGATTCGACATTGGATCCCGAGGTGCGCAGCGCGCTGATGGTCTCCATGGCGCAGCTCGTGCATGCGCGCGGGAACACCGCGGCAGCGGCGGAGCTGTACCGCGGCGCCCTCGAGATCCGCAATGCGTGGCGCGGCGAAGGAGCGCCGGAGAGTCTGCTCGCCTTGGGGCACCTGATCGGCGTCAAACTGGAGCTCGGGCAATTCACCGACGCTCTCGAACTTTCGCAGCGCCGAATCGAGTTGTTGCGGGCGGCCCACGACGACGACTCCATCGAAGTCTTGCGGGCAGAATGCGCCCTGGCTGCGCTCTACTCCAGCACGGGGCGACCTTTCGACGCCGAGTCGATCTTTCAGCGCGTCGTCGACCTTCAGGCGGATCGACCCGCCGACAGCGAGCTCGCGACGCTCAACGCCGCCGAGAACTTGGCTGTGCTCTGGGCGAGCGCCGGCAAGTCCGACCGGGCCATCGAGTTCCTCTCGCGCAGGATTCGCGAGTTGCAGCGCACCCAGGGCGAGGACTCTCAGGGTGCGCTCCTCGCCGCGGATGCACTGGGCGGCATTTTGATCTCCGCGGACAGTCACGCCGAGGCGATCGGTCCCCTGGAGCACGCCGTCAAGGTCCGCGAACGCATCGACGGTCGGGGGTCGGTCGCCTGCCTGAAGACCCGGGCGCTCTTGGGCAGGAGTTTGACCCTGGCGCGTCGACTGCCGGAGGCCGAGATTCAGCTGCGCGAGGCACTGGGGGGCCTGGAGGGAGCGTTCACGGCCGACCACGAGAACTGCGACGCCCCACGCTGGGACCTGGCGCGCGTGCTGCAGTTGCTCGAGCGGCCCGCCGAAGCCGTGCCTGAGTGGCGCAGGCTGTCTGCGCGCCATGATCAGAAGTGGGGCGCAACTCATCTCCGGGCGCGGAGGGCCCTCGAGCATCTGATCGAGTCCCTTCGCGATTCAGGAGCGCTCCCCGAGGCGCGCACCTTGGCCGACGAGCTGATCCGTCGCGCGCGCGAAGGGGGCGGCGACGTCGCGGCCTGCGAGGAACTGCGGCGTGCGCTCGAGTGAGGCGACGGCTCATTGGATTCGGACGGCTGCGCGAGGAAAAGCGGACCCGATCTGGGCACGCTTCGAAAATCGCGCAGAATCGGAACGATGAAGACCGCCCTCGTTTCGCTCACCGCCGTCGCCGCCCTGTGCCTCGCTTCGCCCGCAAGCGCTCAGACCGACGCATTGGGCGCGGTCGTCAACGGTCCGCTCGACGTGCAGACACCGACGAGCGATCCCAACCTGCATGGCGTTGCGTACGCCTGGGGCTTCTACTGGATTTCCGGCGCCGGGGGTGGGACTTCGATCTACCAGCTCGACGGCGCCGGAACCCTGATCGCGACGTACTCGGCCTGCTCACCGCCACCTCCGACTGTTGATGGTCACCGCGGTCTCGTGGCGAATCGGCTGACCAACACGTTGTATGGCGCTTCCTCGGACAGGATCTGCGTCTACACCTACAGTCCGATCACGCAGATGATCACCTGCTCACTGGTCATCATTACCGGCATTGCCAACCAGGGCGGACTCGCCTTGGACCCGGCCAGCGGCCACTTTTACACAGGCTACGGCGTCGGTCCCATCACCAAGTACGACGCGGCCTTCAACGTCATCGCCACGCTGCCCTCCGCCGGCAAGAACTGGCGCGGCCTGACCTGGGACTCGGTCAACGGGACCATGTGGGGCTTTGCCGAGGATGGAGCCGGCCCCAACAACCTGGTGGAGTTCCATGAGATTGATGCGACGACTGGCGCGCTGACCGGCGCGAATTTCATGGGAACGACGTCCGTGCCCCCGGCCAATCTCGCGGGCGGCTGCGACATTCTGCTCGATCCGTTGAACCCAGGATCGTTCTCCATCGTGGCCCTGCACCGCTCGAGCACTTGCTCGCTGGTCACCTACGACCTCGCCATTCCCACGCCGCCGATCACGACTTACTGCACGGCGAAGACCAATTCCCTCGGTTGCACGCCGGCAATCGGCGGGTTTGGATTCCCCAGCGCCACCAACCAGCAGCCGTTCATCGTCAGCGGCAGCAACGTGATCAACAACAAGCCGGGTCTGTTGCTCTACACCAACGGTGGCCCCGCGGCCGTGGCGTTCCAGGGCGGTCTTCGCTGCGTCGGCACTCCCGTACGTCGTTCGACCGCGCTGAACTCGGGCGGAAACCCTCCGCCAAACGATTGCTCGGGCATCTACTCAATCAACCTGAACCTGTTCGCCGTAGGAGGCCTTGGTGGCAGCCCTCAGGCATTCCTCACGGTGCCGGGGACGCAAGTCAACTGTCAGTACTGGGGCCGCGACAACGGCTTTGCGCCTCCGAACAACTCGACCCTTTCCGATGGCCTCGACTTCACGGTCGGGCCCTGAGGAGTCCGCGCCGGGGGACTTCGAGCCCTCGACGCTGGATCTCGCGCGCGCGGCCCGCGGTGGAACTCCGGCGGAGTTCGCGCGTCTCTACGAGCGCGTCGCGCCCGCCGTACAGGCCTGGGCCTGCCTGCGACTGCGTCCGCGCATGCGCGCTCAGATCGAGCCCGAGGATCTCGCCCAGGAAATTTGGATGCGTGCGTTGGCGCTGTTTCCGACCTCGGACGCCAGCCACGGGAATTTTCGCGCCTGGGTTTTCAGCGTGGCCAAGCTGGTGATGCTGGAACTTCTCCGGCGACAGGAGCGAGCGTCCATCGCGGACGGCAGCGGCAACAGCGCCGTGCACGCCTGGCTCGCGAATGTGCCCGAGGACGTCACTTCGGCAACGCACCGCATTGCGCGCAGCGAAGTCCACGCGCTATTCCTCGAGCGCGTGAACGGGCTCGAGGAAGAGGAGCGGGCCCTCGTGATCCACTGCGGCCTCGAGGGGCTCACCTGCGCCGAGGCTGCCGCGCGGCTCGGCATCTCCAGTGACGCCGCCCTGAAGCGCTGGCAGCGTTTGCGCGCGCGACTGGGTTCCGACACTGCGACCGCGAGCCTCTTGGCGGCGGAATGAGCGCGCGGCAGCTCGTTTCGGCGTTCGCGCATCGAATCGCGAACCGCGTCCCCTGACTTCGCGCCGCGGCCCAGTAGACTTCTGCGCCGATGCGCGTCCTGATCACCTCTCCCGTTTTCCCGCCCGACCTGGGCGGTCCCGCCGTGTACGTGCCGAGCGTGGCGCGTTTCCTTGCTGGTCGCGGGCATCAGGTCAAGGTCGTGGCCTTCTGCTCGGACCCCAAGCCCGCGGGCTATCCGTTCGAAGTCGTCTCGATCTTGCCCGCGTCCATGGCGCTGCGCTACGTGCGCGCATTCTTCGCCGTGTTGCGTCACGCGAAGGAATGCGACGTGGTTTACGTCAACGAGCATCTGGCCTTGTTGCACGTGATCGCCGGGCGCCTGCGCGGAAAGCCGGTCGTGATGCGCATGATGGTCGACGGCGCTTGGGAAATCAGTCACCGCAAGGGCTGGATCGGCGGCGACACGATCGACGAGTTCCAGACGAAGAAGTACGGCGGCCGCGTGGCCCTCATGCGGCGTCTGCAGAAATTCTGGTGGGGGAAGGCCCAGCGCGTCATCGCCTGCTCGAACTACTTGCGCAACATCGCCGTGGGCCGCTACGGCGTTCCCGGCCAAAAGGTGCGCCTGATCCACAACGCCTACAACGGCCCCGCGGCAGAATCCGTTGTCGAAACGCCGCTGCAGGCGCGCAAGCGCCTAGGCTTGGATCCCAAGCCGCGCTATCTGCTGACGATCTGCCGCCTGATGGTCTGGAAGCGCGTCGACGGCATCATCCTCGCCCTGAAATCCCTGCCCGAGGACGTGCAATTGATCGTCGTCGGCGATGGCGACATGTTGGAGGCTTGGAAGCGCCTAGCCTGGGAAATGAAGCTCGCCGAACGCGTCCATTTCCTGGGCAATCGTCCTTACAAGGACATCCCGTTGTTGATCCGCGCGGCGGACATTTTTGTGCTCAACAGCACGTACGAAGGCCTGAGCCATACGCTGCTCGAAGTCTGCGCCCTTGGCACTCCAGCGGTCGCGACGCGGATTGGCGGCAATCCGGAAGTGATCGAGGACGGAGTCAACGGGCTGCTCGTTGCCGCGGACGAGCCCGCCGAGCTCCCGCGCGCAATCGCGCGGATTTTCGCTGAGCCTGCACTCGCGCAGCGCTTCCGCGAGGCGAGCTTGCAGCGCATGGATCGTTTCTCGCACGAGAAGACGTTCGCGGATGTCGAAAATACACTGCATGAAGCAGTCGAGTCCGCGGGCGTGAAGATGAAGCCGTAATCCCGATGTTTGACGGCGGATTCGATACTGGGGGTATCATCGGGCTGCGATTGGCGCTCGCTTGGCTCGCGACGCCGTCGGCCCGGTCTCACACATCTCCAGAGGTAGGTGCTTCATGGTCCAAGTACGAACCGCACTGCTTGCAAGCACGCTCGCGTTCCTCGCGCATCCGGCCCTCGGCGCTGACGTCTGCTACGTCACGACCCGCGGCGCCAATCCACAGCTCTTGACCATCAATCCCGCCACGGCCGCCGTGCTGAGCTCGGTGCCGATCGCTGGCGCGACGTGGCTGCAGGGCGGACTGGCCGACGACGGCACGTTTCTCTACGCCATCGACGGACCGGTGGACGGGCTCTCCGACCGACTGCTGCGCATCAACCCTGCCAGCGGCGCCGCCACCGTTGTGGGCAACACTGGATTCGACTGGAGTCTCAGGGCCTGCGATTTCGAGCGCTACTCCGGCACGCTCTACGCGATCAATGATGCGAACCGCATGTACACGGTCGACCTAGCGACCGGCGCGGCGGCGTCCTACCAGCAGCTTTTCGGCGGGGGCCTCGACACGCTCACGGCCTTCGCGATCTCGCCCAACAACGAGGCCTTTGGGTCCGACATCAGCGACACGACCCTGTATCGAATCAACATGTTCTCGGAGTTCACGATCTGGCTCGGCAACGGCAGCATCGGCGCGGGCTTCAGCGACATCGCCTTCGATTCCGCAGGGGCGCTGTGGGGGATCAAAGCGGGCGGCGGGATCTACGGCATCGACCGCCAGGCCGGGCAGACGGCATTCATCGTCGGTTCCCCGGACTGGGCGGGCATTGCCTTCCGCTGGGACTGTCGGACAACTTTCTACTGCGCGGGCAAGGTCAATTCCCTGGGCTGCACGCCGACCATGTCCACCCAGGGCGTGTCGAGTGCGTCCGCGGGTTGGGGCTACTACATTCGCGCGACCGCGGTGCGGAACAACACCATCGGGCTGTTGCTCTACAGCACCTCCGGTCGCGCCGCCGTGCCCTTCGTCGGCGGGACCCTGTGCCTCGCTGCTCCGGTGCGGCGAGCACTGGGCATCAACTCCGGCGGGACACCACCGCCCGCAGCTAACTGCAGCGGGGTTTTCGACTTTGACATGAACTGGTTCGCCACAGGGGGCCTGGGCGGCAACCCGTCGCCGGCGCTTTGGATCGCTGGCACCCAAGTGAACTGCCAGTTTTGGGGTCGCGACCAGGGCTTCGCGCCGCCGAACAATGCGATGTTGAGCAACGCGCTCGAGTACGTGGTCTGTCCCTAGAGCGCGTCCTGAAAGTCGGGTCGCGCGGCCCTCCGGAGGAACGCGATGGTCCGTTGCCCTCCGCGTCTCGCCTACGCGCGCTGCGCCGTGCCACGGCGACCAGAACATCGGGTCTCTACCCGAGTGCCTTCCTCGCGAGGCGCAGCCAAGATCGAACCGTCGCTCACCGCCAAGATCCCTGAGAACGGGTAGAATGGTCTTGGAGCGGCAGGTCCCCCGGGGGGAGCGTGCCGACCCATCGGAAGCCCCTGTTGTGGCCCGATCCCGGCCCCGGAGGGCAGTTCTTCCAGGTTGGGGTCAGCGCCACCCCTCGTGGCGACCGATCCTAGGGGCCGAAGGGGCCCTTCACGCTCAGGACCACAACCGGCGGGTATAGTCTCCCGTTCACGGTAGGTCCCTCCTGGGCCTCGCACACCCTGTTCGCATCTCGACACCCATCCAAGGAAGGCTGCGCTTGAAAGTCCTGTTCATCGAGGAGTACCTGCCCCAGGAAATGCTGGGGATCATGTGGCTCTCCCGTGCCATCAAGGACGCCGGCCACGACTGCAAGGCGCTGTTCATTCCCGACACCGGGTGGCTGGACAAGCTGCGCGAGTACGACCCCGACGTGGTCTGCTACTCGGTCACCACGGGGATCCACACTTTCCTCGTGGACGTCAACCGCAAGGTCAAGGAGGTCAAGCCGACCGTCTTCTCCCTGTTCGGCGGCCCCCACGCGACCTTCACGCCGGAGATGATCGAGGAGTCGGGCATCGACGCGGTCTGTCGCGGCGAGGGCGAGCAGGCGATCGTCGAGTTGCTCGACCGCATGCAGAAGGGCGAGGACTACTACGACTGCCTCAACTTCTACTTCAAGCACAAGCAGACCGGCGAGATCATCAAGAACCCCCAGCGCCCGCTGGTGATGGACATCGATTCGCTCGGTTTCCCCGATCGCGAAGTGATCTACGACGCTGGCGCGGTCTATCGCACCGCCGATCGCAAGGTCTTCGTGTCCCAGCGCGGCTGTCCGATGCCGTGCTCGTTCTGCTTCCACCACGCCTGGAAGAAGAAGGTCTACAACGTCAAGAACTCGGAGTACGTGCGCAAGCGTTCGGTCACGCACCTGCTGGAAGAGATCAAGCAGGTCAAGGCGAAGTACAACTTGAAGTTCGTCCACTTCGTCGACGACATCTTCAATTTGCGCAACGACTGGATGGAGGAATTCTGCGAGCGCTACCCGAAGGAAATCGGGCTGCCGTTCGACGTGATCCTGATGGCGAACATGACCAGCGAGAGGCACATCGAGCTGCTCGCCAAGGCTGGTTGCGTCTACGCCCGCATCGCGTTCGAGGCCGCCAGCGACTACGTGCGCAACGCCGTGTTCCGCAAGCACACCACGCGCAAGCAATTGACCGACTCCGCGGCGTGGATCAAGAAACACGGCATTCGCCTGGGCACGCTGAACATGCTCGGCGGACCCGGGGGCACGATCGAGGACGAGCTCGACACCCTGCGCCTGAACATCGAGTGCAAGACCGATCACCCGCTGGTGTCGATCATGCAGCCCTACCCGCAGTTCGACATCGAGAACATCACGCGCGAGATGGGCTACGCGATTTCGGCCTACGACGAGTTCCCCGACAACTTCCGGCGCACGTCGTCGATCCTGTACGACAACAAGCGTGAGATCGAGAACCTGCACAAGTGGTTCCCGATCGTCGTGCGCTATCCGTGGCTCATGCCGGTCGTGCCCAGAGCGATCAAGATCAAGTGGATGGCCCGGCCGTACTTGATCATGTACATGCTCTACGCTGAATTCCTGGTGGCCGAGCAGGCGAAACTCTACGCGCGCGCCCAGGGATTGAACGGGATCCGCTACTCGACGCCGGTCGATTTCACCTATCGCGTGATCACGAAAGGCGTGATGCGCGTGTGGGACACAATCGCGATCAGCATGTTCAAGCGCTACTTCGCTCCCCGCCGCCAGCAGCTAGCGATCTCGCTGCAGATGGGCGACGAGCGAGTCGTTGCGCACATGGATTGAGCGAGAGGGCTGCCTGCCAGCCTCGCTGCAGCGACAGACGAGCAGGGGATTCGCGCTGCCGCGATTGCCCTGTGCAATTGCCGCGGTCGCTTCAGTAGAACCGCACCTGCAGGGCGTTCGAGAGCCCGGCACCGGTGCCGTCGAGCTGCAGCGGATCGCGGAACCAGAATTGATAGTCGCGGGTAGTGCCGCTCATGGCGGGGTTGAGCGGAATCGAGTAGCTCGCGCTGCCGGTTCCATCGAGGATCCGGGGCGGCAAGCGCTGGATCGGCGCGCCGAGATACAGCGCTGCGTTCATGAACGGCAAGAACGCGGGCTGGTGGGCCCACAGGGCGATCACAGGCTTCCCCGGAACGGCGCCGGTGAGCTGGACCTGCAACTGATTCAACGCAATCTCCGCTGTCCCCGACCAGCCAATGCTCGGCGTACTGCCGATCGAAGTCAGTTTGCCTGTGCCGAAGACCACCGGATTCGGACGTCCGAGGTACCAGCTCTGCGCAGTGCTGTCGGTGTGCAGGAAATTGATCAAGAAGCCCGCGTTCTTCGCCGCGCCCTGGGCTGACGGATGCGTGCCATCGGCATTGAAATCCTCGGGGCAGGTCCAGGTCAGACCGTCGCTGCGCGGAGTCAAGCCGTCGGCCCACATGTAAGGACCCCAGGCGAGCCACGGCGCGTTCACGCTGCCTTTTGCCGGATCGAAGTTCAGCGCCGGATTGCCGTTGATTTGATCCTCGATCAGCCACTTGACCGCGAAGCCCTGCTGGTAGGCGTAGGGCTCCGGGTTCAGGGTCGAGGTTGCGTAACCCGCGTAGATTCGCGCGGCGCCGTAGCACAGACGAGCGTTGGGGTAGTTCGCGCGGACGATGCCCATGATCGCCGTGAATTGCGATTGCAAGGTGAGCGCGTCCTGGGGAAACGCTTCTGTCGGACCCGCGTTCGCTTCCAGGAACCACACGACTTGCACCTGCGCGGCAGTCAGGCCGGCCTGCGCGAGACGCGACGGGACCCAGGTCGTCCAGTAGGAAGCGCTCGGATTCGCGATCGTCGCCGCCGGCTGACCTCCCTGGGCGCAATTCGACAGCACGACGCGCGGACTCTTCAACGCATCCGCTGCTGCCACCTGCATCAGTCCACTGAAGTGGATGGACGCATTCGACATGCCAATCGAAATGAAACCGATCTTGCCGTTCGCGATGTCGATCGCTCCCGCCGCGTCGCGCGGAACCACTCGCGCCGCCTGGGCCAGGCCACCGACTTCATGAGCGATCGGACGCTGATTGCTGCCGCCGGGATAGAGGCCGCCCTGGAACGATTGATAGGTCCCCGCGCCCAGGTCATTGAGCGGTGTGAACCCGACGGACGTATTGGCGCAATTCTGTCCGCTGACGAGGCCTAGGGGGAGCGAGGAAATAGCGAGCGCGATGGCGAATTTGCGCATGTCGAGAACCTCGATTGCAGGAACGAAACCGACCACAAAAAGTCTACTCCGAGGTGTCAGAACCCCGGGTCGAGACCGGGTTCCGGCTAGAATCCGCCCAGTGGCTTCCAGAGCGTAGAATCCGTGCGAGCCATGCTCCTATCAACGCAAATGGCACTGCGCGGACTTGCGCGCCGATGGAGTCTTGCAGTCCAGGGTCTGGGGTTGCTGGCCGTGACCCTGGCTTGCGCACCCGCCGAGCCTGGCGCGCCTGACCGCACATGGACGCGACCCGCCAACCTGGAACCGGCCCTGGCGGAATTGGTGGACGCCCAACTGGCCGCGATTCAGCGCGAACCCAGGTCGGCCGCCCATATCGGGCGACTCGGGGTGATTTACGAGGCGAATCGTCAGTGGCCGGAGGCGCGCGAAGCGTTCGACGCGGCCTTTGCCATGGGCCCTGGCGAACCCCTTTGGCTGGTCCACGCGGCACTGGCGCGCACGAACCTCGGCGACGCCCAGGGTGCGCTCTCGATCCTGCGCGCCCACGCTGGCAAGTTTGCAGATTGTGCGCCGTTGCAAAACGCGCTGGGGGACCTCTTGCTCGAGGAAGGCGATCTCGATGGAGCGCTGAAGGCTTTCGATCTCACGCTGCGAGCCGAACCGAAGTTGCCCGAGGGTCACGCGGGCCGCGCGCTGGTCGAACTGCGCCGCGGCGCGCCCGATGCCGCGCGTCTGTCGCTGGAACGGGCTTTAGCGCTCGACCCGAATTTCCGGCAGGCCTGGTATCCGCTCGGTCTAGCCCTGCGCGCCCTGGAACGCGAGGCGGAAGCGCTGGCGGCCCTCGAACGCGGACGCGAGGTGCGCAAGCGCCGCATGCGAGATCGACTGAACAGCGAGCTGGCGTCACTCGCTGTGACGCGTGACGAAGTCATCGAGCGCGCGAGCGTCCTTGTGGGTTCCGGCCGCGCAACCGAAGCGGTGGCGAAGCTCGCGCCACTGGCGAAGGCACATCCAGATGACGGTCTGGTGCAATTCAATCTTGGAGTGGCGCTGCTGTCGGCTGGCCAACTTCCTGGCGCGCTGGCAGCCTTCGAACGTGCGCGCTCCATCGACGCGAATCTCTCCGGTCTGGACTCGAATCTGGCGCTCGCGCTGTTGTCGCTAGGTCGCAGCTCCGAAGCGTCGAGCGCCATCGATCGCGCCCTCGCCCGCGATGGCGCAAACCCGCGGGCTCACCGGCTGCGAGGTGCCGTGCGCGAAGCGCTAGGCGACAATTCCGGCGCCCTAGAGTCGCGAAAACGCGCCGTCGAACTCGATTCCCGTGACGCCACGTCGCGTGCGGAATACGGAAGGTCCCTGGCCATGGCCACCCAATGGGCCCAGGCCGAAGAGCAGTTCCGTGCCCAGATTGCGCTGGCCAGCGGAGATTGGCGCGGCCATGCCAATCTTGGCCGTGTCCTGTACTTCCAGGGGAGCAAGCTCGACGCGATCGCCGAGGTCAAGCTCGCGCAGCAGGCCGCAGGGGCGGATGCAGCTGTTCAGGAAGAGTTGAGACAACTGGCCGAGCAGATCGGGAATTGATGCTGCGATGAGTGAGTCGATGTTGCGTTCCGCGGCATGCTGCCCCCTGAGTCGCGCGTTGCCCTGGGCGGCATTGCTGCTCGTAGCCTGCGATCGCGGCGCTCCGGTCAACACGACACCTGACCCTCAGGTGCCTTCGGCGACGATCGCGTCGGAGCGGGACGTCTGGTTCGAGGACGTGTCCGCTTCGAGCGGTTTGGATTTCGTTTTCTCCAGCGCACCCGAACGACGCTTTCAGTTTCCGGAGATCATCGGCGGCGGCGCGGCGCTCCTTGACTTCGACGGCGACGGATTGCTCGACGTGTACTTGGTTCAGGGCGGTGACCTTGCGGTCCCTGGCCCGCGGGGCGCGAATCGCCTTTACCGCAATCTTGGCCAGTGGCGCTTCGAAGACGTGACCGACACGGCGGGTGTCGGTGACACAGGCTACGGCATGGGCGCGGCCTGCGCAGACATCGACGGCGATGGCGACACGGACTTGTACGTCACAAACCTCGGCGCTGATGTCCTGTACGTCAACGAGGGCAGAGGTCGATTCCGAAACGCAACCGCCGAGAGCGGAGTGGCTCAGTCCGCGTGGAGTGCGAGCGCCACTTTTTTTCACGCTGACTCCGACGGGAGGCTCGATCTATTCGTGACGCGCTATGTGGCTTGGAGTTCCGCACTGGAGCGCACCTGCCGCGCTCCACGCTCGACGAATCCCCGCGACTACTGCCCGCCGCTTTCGTACGGCGCGCCGACGCGCGACGCGCTGTTCCTGAATCAGGGCGCACTGCGCTTTGCGGATGTCAGCGAGAAGGCGGGTCTCGGTGCGGCCTTCGGCAATGGATTGGGCGTGGTTGCCGCCGATTTCGACCGCGACGGCCGCTGCGACGTTTTCGTCGCTAACGACGGCAGTGCGAATCAACTTTGGATCAACCGCGGCGACGGGAGCTTCGCCGACCGCGCGCTCATTGCAGGTTGTGCCCTGGATGAGAGCGGGCGCGCGGGCGCGGGCATGGGAGTTGGTCTCCTGGATCTCGAGCACGACGGCTTCCCCGACTTGTTCGTGACCCATTTGCGTGGCGAGATGAATACGCTCTACCGCAATCGCAACGGCCGCTTCGACGACGTGACCGCGAGCGCGCGCCTCGCCCTCCCGAGCAAGCCCTTCACGGGTTTCGGCCTGTCGTTCAGCGACTTCGATTGCGATCGCGACCTCGATTTGTACATCGGCAATGGGCGTGTCTATCTGCAAGAGCCGATCCTCGATGCGTCGCGGCCCTACGCGGAGCCGGACAGCTTCTACGAGCGACTGGACGACGGCACCTGGAAGCTCAACCCCGTGGCTGGCGGAACGGCGCAGGCCTGGCTGGCCTCACGCCGCGCGGTGGCGGCGGGCGATCTCGACAACGACGGCGGTATCGACCTGGTCGTCGTGGCCCAGGACGAGCGCGTCCACTTGCTGCGCAACGTGCGCCGAGCACGGGGGCATTGGTTGAGCCTGCGCATTCTGGATGAACACGGAGCGGACGCCCTGGGCGCCGAAGTTTGCGTGCGCTCCGCCGCAGGAGCGCAGTGGCGCTTCGTCTCTACCAGTGCCAGCTACTGCGCGAGCAACGATCCGCGCGTGCACGTTGGCCTGGGCCAGGACGACCACGCCACCGAGATTCTCGTGCGCTGGCCCTGCGGCGGCGTGGAGGAGCGCTTTGGCCCTCTGGCGGCGGACGCGATTCACGAATTGAAGCGCGGTACGGGTCGCTAACCGAGGAGCTTCATGCGCAGCGCCGCCGCGAAGCGATAGCGATCGTCTTTGCGAAAAACGCCCTCCTCGCGGCAGGCGAACACGAGTTTGGCGTCGTGATCGTCGTTGCTCTCGATGGCGCGGTCGAGGATTGCATTCCAGGCGCTCGCGCGTTCCATTGCGAACGGCTTTGGACGCGGCGAGCCGATCGTGATGAACGCGGCCGCAAGCCCCTGCCAGTGATGACGCAGAAGCGCGGTGGGATCGCGGGCGAAGGGTCGCAGGATTCTCAGGGCGTGCGTCGAAGTCAGACCGTGGAGCGCCGTGAAATTGCCAGTGCTCGCGTAGAGTTCAAGCGCGACCTGCGCCAGGCGATCCAATGTGCCCTCGTCGATTACAAGGTCCGACGCGATCGCAGCGAAACCTGGCAGACTCGCCGCGCGCAGCATGCGTGTCGAGATCAGGTTGCCTTCGATGGCGGAGTGGCCAAGCTCCGGATCGGATCGAATGCGCTCCAAGAGTGCATTGGGGTCGCGTTCCCTGGGCGCCCTAGACTCCAGCGCGCCGAGGGTCTCGTTCGTGACCACCCAATACGCCAGGCCGCGCGCAATCTCAGCGTCGTCCTCGAAGCGCGCGCCGAAGGCCGTGCGGATCAGGCAGTGGAACGCGGCGCTGGCGAGACTGGGGGCCAACTGCGCGAGGGCTTCGCGGAGCACCGCGTGCCGACCGCGCAGTTTAAGGTCGCGCTCGAAATGGAAAACCAGGTCGGCGAGCACATCGTCGCGGCCCAGGAAATTCGGCCAATCAGCCCCAACGTCGAGCGCCCCGCGGGCGGGCATCGGGTCCAGCCGGCCAGCGTAGTGGCGCGCGAAATCCCGCAGGCGCTCTGCGCTGGCCCCGAGGGCGTACAGCGAGCGCAGGGCCATGGGCAAGTGGCTGGCGAGGTCCCCGCCGTAGCGCGGGTGCCGCAGATAGTTGGCGGCGAGCAACTGGTCTAGCTCAGCGGCGCGTTCTTCGTTCTGGGTCATGACGTTGCGGATTGGATCGGCGCCACAGGCTATCCGATGCGTGGCGGGCACCGCCCGTGCGACCGGCGCGAGGCGAGCCGACCTGGGAGGGAAGCAGGGCGCGACGGCTCGGGCCCTGGCCGTTATGCTCTTTGCCCTCCAATGATGAAACTACGCTTCGAAATTGCCTTCGCCGACCTCTACTCGCGCGAGGGACTTGCGCGCGTTGACGCCGCCTTCCTTGGATTCCTGCGCGAGCTCGATGGGGCGCTGCACGGGCGCCTCCTGGCCGCGCGAGCAGAGCCCGAACTGCTCGCGTCCAAGGCCGAGTCCGAACTGTTGATCGCCCTCGCGCCCCACGTGGACGATTTCGTCGCGCGACTGTTCGCCATCGAGGCGGAAGTGCAGGCGCTGTCAGCGCAACACGATGCGCTGGCGCCGCTCTACTCAGTCAAGCGCCTGTTCGTGCAGCGCCGCGCCATGGTCAAGGTCAAGGCGGAGCAACTGGTGGACTTCGATGCGCCGAAGGCGGAGCGCGATTTGGCGAAGTTCTTCGGAGGATCGTTCTCCGAGATCGGCTTTGCCACCCAGATCACGGCCTGGCTGAAGGACGAGGCTCTGCACGCTGAGGAGCTCGACCTCGCCCAACGCTACGCCTCCTGGGCCGCCACCACCGGCGCAGGCAAGAGCAGGCACAAGAGCGGCGTCCTGTTTCGCGTGCCGCTCAAGCTCGACATGGAGCACCTCGTACCGCTGGCGACAACGTCACCGGACGGTTTCGCTGTGCACAGCATCCCCGAGCATCACCTGCGCCGGCGCGAGGGATTTGCGTTGACCGACGCGGGCACCGATCTCGTAGGTGCGCTCGACCAAACGAATTACTGCATCTGGTGTCACGAGCAGAGCAAGGACTCGTGCTCGACCGGCCTCAAGGAAAAAGCCCCCGCGCAGGAGTTCAAGAAGTCCGTGTTCGGCGTACAGCTCGCCGGCTGCCCCTTGGGCGAGAAGATCTCAGAATTCCAGCAGCTCAAGTCGCGCGGCCAGGCCGTCGCAGCACTGGGCGTGATCTGCGTGGACAATCCCATGGTCGCGGCCACGGGGCACCGCATCTGCAACGACTGCATGAAGTCGTGCGTGTATCAGAAGCAGGAGCCGGTCAATATCCCCCAGGCCGAGACGCGCACGCTCAAGGACGTGCTCGAACTGCCCTACGGGTTCGAGATCTACTCGCTGTTCACGCGCTGGAATCCCTTCAACCTGCGCCGGCCGACGCCGCGCGCGAGCACGGGCAAGAAAGTCCTCGTGGTCGGCCTCGGCCCCGCGGGCTTCACGGTCGCGCACCATCTGATGAACGACGGTCATGCGATCGTTGGCATCGACGGATTGAAGATCGAGCCGTTGCCGGAGGAAATTTCGGGCATGAACGCGCGCGGCGAGCGCTCGACGTTCGAACCGATCCGCAACGTGCATGACGTGTTCGAGCCCCTGGGCACGCGCGTCATGGCGGGCTTCGGAGGCGTGGCGGAGTACGGCATCACCGTGCGCTGGGACAAGAATTTCCTCAAGCTGATTCGACTGCTGCTCGAGCGCCGCAGCCAGTTCGCGATGTTCGGCGGCGCGCGCTTTGGCGGCACGATCACGCTCGAAGATGCCTGGGGTCTGGGTTTCGACCACGTCGCGGTCTGTGTCGGCGCGGGCAAGCCCACGGTGCTGGAAATTCCAAACGGCCTGGCGCGCGGCGTGCGCGCGGCGTCGGACTTCCTGATGGCGCTTCAGCTCACCGGCGCGGCGAAGCCTGATTCGATCGCCAACATGCAGGTTCGCTTGCCGACGCTGGTGATCGGCGGCGGCTTGACCGCGGTCGATACGGCAACGGAATCACTCGCGTACTACGTCGTGCAGGTGGAGAAGTTTCTCACACGCTACGAGATCCTCGCGAGCGAGGTCGGCGAAGATCGCGTGCGCAAGAGCTGGGACGATCAAGAGCGCGAGATCGGCGAGGAGTATCTGGCGCACGCGCGCGCGATTCGCAAGGAACGCGAAGCCGCCGCGAATGCAGGCCGCGAAGCGCGAATTGTCGAGCTGCTCCAAAGTTGGGGGGGCGTGACGATCGCCTATCGCCGCAACTTGACCGAGAGCCCGTCCTACACGCTCAACCACGAGGAAGTGGAGAAAGCACTCGAGGAGGGCATTTGGTTCGCCGAGGGTCTTTCGCCCGCTGCGGTGGACATCGACAACTACGGCGCGGTGCGCGGCATGCGTTTCAAGCACGCAACGGGCGAGAAGTGGCTGCCGGCGCACACGATTTTCGTCGCGGCCGGGACGCAACCGAACACTGTGCTCGCACGCGAGGACGGAGAGCACTTCAAGTTGGACGGCAAGTACTTTGCCGCCTGCGACGAGGACGGCGTGAAGGCGAGCCCCCAGCGCTCAACGTCGAAACCGAACACGCCGAACGTGCTGCTCTCTCGCCGCGATGACGGCCGATTCGTCAGTTTCTTCGGCGACGTCCACCCGTCCTTCTTCGGAAACGTCGTCAAGGCCATGGGCTCCGCCAAGCAGGGCTATCCGGTGCTGTCGCGCGTGCTCGCCAAGCGCGCCGGCGAGAGTCAGGAAACAACGCAGCAGTTTTTCGCGCGCCTTGCCGACCTGCTCGTGGCCACTGTCGATCGCGTTGAGCGACTGACGCCGAACATCGTCGAAGTCGTGATCCGAGCGCCGCTCGCCGCGCGCAAGTTCGAGCCCGGCCAGTTCTATCGCCTGCAGAACTTCGAAGCGCTCGCACCGCTCGCAGCGGGAACGCGCATGCAAATGGAGGGCTTGGCCCTGACCGGCGCGTGGGTGGACAAAGAGAAAGGTCTGGTCTCGACCATCGTGCTCGAGATGGGCGGTTCCTCGGATCTGTGCGCGATGCTCGAGAAGAACGAGCCCGTGATTCTAATGGGACCTACGGGCTCGCCGACGGAGATCGAACCCAACGAGACGGTCGTGCTTTGCGGCGGCGGCCTGGGCAATGCCGTGCTTTTCTCGATCGGTCAGGCCTTCCGCGCCGCCGGTTCCAAGGTGCTGTACTTCGCCGGCTACAAGAAGGTGATCGATCGCTACAAGGTCGAGGAAATCGAGAACGCAGCCGACGTCGTGATTTGGTGCTGCGACGAGCAACCCGGCTTCGAACCGCGCCGACCGCAGGATCGCTCCTTCGTCGGCAACATCGTCCAGGCCATGGATTCCTACGCCAGTGGACGACTTGGCTCCGCGGCGCTGCGCATGGAGGATGCGGATCGCCTGATCGCGATCGGCTCGGATCGCATGATGGCTGCGATTGCCCGCGCCCGCCACGATGTGCTGAAGCCGCACCTCAAGGCTGAGCACGTTGCGATCGGGTCGATCAACTCTCCGATGCAGTGCATGATGAAAGAGATCTGCGCCCAATGCTTGCAGCCGCACAAGGACCCCTTGACCGGCGAAACGAGTTGGGTGTTCTCCTGCTTCAACCAGGACCAGCCCCTCGACCGCGTCGACTTCCAGGCCCTCAACGAACGCCTCAAACAGAATTCCCTCTCCGAGAAGCTGACGATCCAGTGGATTCGCCACTGCCTCCCGGACCTGAAGCTTCAGCGCGCGATGATCTGAATCTGGCCGGTAGATCGCCACACACCTTGGTAGCAGCGCGGCCCGATCCGTCCCACACGGCATCGGCACAGGGCCGCTGAGGGGGCGGTTAGGACACGAAATCGTCCAGTTCCCGCGTCCTTTCGATTCCGCTTTCTCGCCGACCACTGCCAGTCACATTCAATCGCGGTGCTTCCCCGGCCAGGGCAGGGGCGTGTCGGGGTGGCGCTGGAGCAGCACCCCCTCCATTCGCGCGCGGGGCCGGGAAAAGGACTGAGTCGGCTGTGGGTGGCGCCGGGTTTCAGCTCCGCCGGGAGGGGAACAAGCGACTCAACGTCTCGACCGGCTACAGGTGGACGATGCGCGCGGTTCGCGGCAGGCGCTTGGAGTCTGTGCGAACCGGTGGCTCCCAGTACACGTCGGCCGAGGCGAACTCGCTCAGGATCAAGAAGCTGAACGCGGACTAGCTGCGAAATGTGCCGAGCACCTTTCGGGACACGGAACGCTCACGCCGTACCGAGCAGATCATCCGCGAGGCGCGGCTCCACTAGACCGAGCCCGACTCTGCCAGCGAAGGCGCTCCCCGGCTGCTATGCCCCATCCCGTACACAGCCTCCTCGCTTTAGGGGCAAACAAGCACACGGCCGATCCGTTCATCACGCGGACCGGCCGTGCATCGACCGAGTGTGCACCTACGCGCCTCGGTCTGTACCTACCGTCACCAAGACCCCACAACCGCCTGCTGGAGATGCTCCTCGCGGGCGTCACGAGGAAGTACACGACCACGCCACCAGGAACTGGATCGAGTTGATCGCGGGGCTCCGACCGACTAGTTCGTAGTGTTGGCGCAGGTGCTGGATCTCGGTGCGGCCGGGCCGATTCCGCCGTGAATGCGGAGCCACGAGGAATCCTGGTGCATCGGCGTCTGGGCCTTGGTCGCGGACCAGGTCGAAGGGACAGGTTGTGGAGCTTTTCGGTATCCCGCAGCCTCCCGCCGCAAGCTTGCGCGCAATGGCGTGTGATCGCGCGGACAACCCCTGATCAATGTTGCCAACGTTGATCCAAGCCTCGCTCGGCCCTCACACGCTGGATCGAACGTGTGCGGACCAGCGGTCGTTTCCGCGTCGGAGACGCCGCCCCCCCCGCAACTCCTAAGGAGCACTCCATGCACCCCATCCGCGCTCTGTTCGGATCACGCCCCGCGACCCTGGCCGTCGCGATCGGCGCGACCACCCTGCTCGCCTCCGCCGCCTACGTCGCCTCCGGCTTCCTCACCACGATTCCGCCCTACGCTGTGTCCATCGCGAACGAGTACGAGACCGTTCCGCTGTGGAGCGTAGCCGACCGCGTTCCGCGCACCGGCAAAACCGGCGAGGAGTACCAGATGATCGGTATTCCCGACGGCCTCGGCGCGCACCGCAACCTCGACGGCACGATCACGGTGTATATGAGCCACGAGCTGACCAACACGCGCCTCTCCGCGCCGCGCATCGGCCAGCCGCGAAACCGCGGAGCCTTCGTGACCAAGGCGATCCTCGGGCACGACGGCAGCGTGCTCTCCGCCGACCGCGCCTACGACACCGTGTTCATCAACGACACGCTCGTGGGCCCCGCTGCCGAAGAGACCAACACGACTCCGGGCTTCGGACGCTTCTGCTCGGGCTCGCTCGCCGGCTCCGCCGAAGGTTTCGACCGCCCGATCTACTTCGCCAACGAGGAAAGCGGCGCGCCCAACGTGTTCGACGGCCTCGGCGGACTCGCGGTCGCGATCTTCGACGGCGAGGCCCATGGGCTGACCGACCTCGGTCGCTTCCCCTGGGAAAATGCGCTGGTCCAGCCGAACTTCGGCCAGCGCACCGTGATCTTCGGCATGGAGGACGGCCCCTCGAGCCAAAATCCGGCGGACGTCAACAGCCAGCTCTACCTGTACGTTGGCACCAAGGACTACTCCTCAGGCGCGACGGTGCTCGAGCGCAACGGCCTCGTCGGCGGAACGCTCTACGTGTTCCGCGCCCTCAACGCCGCGAAGAACAGTGAAGCTGGGTTCCAGAACGGCTCGATCTTCGGCGAGTGGGTCGCGATTCCGAACGCGGGCACGCTTACGGAATCCGAACTCGAGGCCGCGAGCGATGCCGCCGGCGCGATGGTCTTCGCGCGCCCCGAGGACGGCGCCTTCAATCCGCGCAATAGGCACAACTACTTCTTCGTGACCACCGGCGGTGCTGCTGGCGCGAACGTGCTCGGGCGCCTTTATTCGATGAACTTGAACTGGATTGATCCGACGGGCGTCGCGCGCCTCTCGGTCGTATACAACGCCGACCAGATCGTCGCCGCGGGCGGCGACATCGCCATCAGCCCCGACAACATCGGCTGCAGCTTGGGCTACTTGATGGTCCAGGAGGACGGCACCACCGAGTCGCGCGCCGTGATGGCCGCGAAGGGGCGCGACGGCTCCGTTTGGCGCCTGCGCCTCACCGGCCTCTCGGGTGCGAGCGTCGCCCAGGCGAAGCGCATCGTCGAGCTCGATCCCCCGGGCCGTGACGGAGTCGTCGTCGGTCCCGGTGTATGGGAGACGAGCGGGATCATCGACGCCACATGGCTGTTCGGGCTCGATTCCTGGTTGTTCGACGCGCAAGCGCACGGGCCGACCACCGCCCCGGCGCCGGACACGGTCGAGGACGGCCAACTCCTGCTCCTGAGGCGCCGGTAGACGGAGCTTCGGTCGGCGGCGCGACTGTGGGAGCCGCCGCTCCATGACGGGGGGGGGCGAGCGGCTGGTCCGTTCGTCCCCCCTTGCCGGTGTTTCCTGAGCTGCTCGCCGGCGGGGCGTTACGCCCTCGCCGCGCGGCGCCGGACGAGGGGGATGGTACGCCCGACAGGATTCGAACCTGAGACCTTCTGCTTCGGAGGCAGACGCTCTATCCAGCTGAGCTACGGGCGCGCTCGTCCCTGGGGGAAGGGGCGGGAGTATAGCCCAGGGGTCGGCCCCTAGGTGATTCCGAGAAGTTGGTTACCTGAACCACTTTTCACGGCTACCTCTACCATAGTCCCCTGCCCCGCCTCTCCCGGCGAGGTTGACTCCGTCCTGATGGGAATTGGTCGCCCATGAATCAACTCAGCAGCCTGGCACAGCTCTCAGCGTCTTGGCGCAGTTTCGCGGCTCCGCGCTCTGCGGCGCGTTTGTTCGTCGCTGTCGCCGCCTTCGGCGTCCCCATTACCTTGGCGTTGTCTGTGACGAGTTCCCTTGGCGCCGCGCCCCAGGGCCGCGCAGCATTTGTCCAGGATGGAGAGAACTTCGCGCCCGTGGACTCCGATGGTGATGGACTCGATGACGCGTTGGAGTCCGGACAAGCCACAGCGTTCGATCGCGTCGATAGCGACGGCGACGGCTGGAACGACGCCGAGGAACTTGCGCGCGGCAGCCATGCGGCGGTTTTCAGCTCACAACCAGGGCCCGGTAGATGCTCGGTCGGCGTGCGCGCCTATCTGCGCGACGGGAAATTGCACGCTACCTTCGCAACCTACATCGCCAGCGGCTCGATGGACTCGGCTCGGCTTGACATCGGAATTTACGCATTTGGCCGCATGATTACGCTGCCGCCGGCGACCTACATGCATCGCATGACGCTCACGACAGTGCCGACGAAGCAGCCCGGCGGACTCATGCTGGTCAGCGACTTCGTGCTGCCGCAGGTGGCGTTGCTCCACGCGGGTTCGATGTCCGTGTACGGGACCTTGCGCATTGGCGGAGTTGCGACCTCTGCGGCATCGACCAACCTCGTGATGCGCGGCCAGACGGCCTGTGAGTTGGTGCAAACCAGTCAGATTTCTCCTGCCGCGGCCGAGCAGATCGGGCCCGGCATTATCTACCGCCCCCTGGGTGGAGCCACCGCGCCGATTACCTGGTCTTCCGGGGAAATCTGCGTCCAACGCATGAACTCGGTCGGCACGCGGGGAGCCGTGGTCACCCAGGAAGTGACAGCGGCAAGCTGCATCTCCGGCTGGGACGGATTCTGCGATGGCGGCTCCTGCTCCTCCTCGGTCGGCACGACCGTGGACCTCGTGGATCCGATGGCCCTGGTCGGAGGTTGAACCCCGAGGCGGGGGTCAGCACGCCCCTCTCGGACCGGGCCGGATCAGAGCGGCCGCGCCTGAGCGGATTCCGTGAACTGGGAGTTCCCCCATTGGCCCTTTGGGCGGCAGTCGAAGGACCCTGGCGCAGGTCGTACCGCCCTGAGAGGATTCACTGGCAGGCTCTTTCGTGTAAAGAGGCGCTCCTAGCGGAACCGGCGCACCCGGAAGTCCGTCCTAAGTCGGTACAGGGCCTGCCCTCGCGGTCCCTCCGCATCCACGCCAGATTCCCATGACCCCCGACGCAGACGTAGCACTGGTCAAGGCCTGCCAGGCGGCCCTGTCCAGCGAGGGGCAGCAGGGGCTCGAGGGCCCTTTCCGGGAGCTCTACGAGCTGTACAAGGACCGCGTCTACAACGTCTGCTTCCGCATCTGCGGCAACGGTGCCGACGCCCTGGACGCGAGTCAGGAGACCTTCGGGATCCTGTTCCGAAAACTGCCGGACTTCCGCTTCCAGTCGAGGTTTTCGAGCTGGGTCTATCGCATCGCAGTCAACGCCAGCATCGACCTGCGCCGGCGTTCGCGGCGATTGAACTCCATCGACGGGCTGCTCCAGGACGGCAGCGGCCAAGACCTCGATGGCATGAGCGTCGCTCGCGAGCTCACTGACGAGCGCGCGGAACAGCCCGTTCAAGCCATGACTCGCCACGAGCTGGAGCAGCAGATCCAGGCCGCGATCGACCGACTTTCGCCCAAATTGCGGGCAATCACCGTCCTGCGCTACATCGAGGCGCTTTCGTACGAGGACATTTCCGAGTCCCTCCAGATTTCGCTGGGGACCGTCAAGTCGCGCCTGGCCCGCGCGCACGATTCACTGGACCGCGAGTTGACTCCGATTCTCGATCGCTACCACCTTGGCGAGGGCCAGTGGAGGGCCAAATGAGCGCCGGCGATCCTCGACCCAGTGCCTGCCAGGCCGCGCGCCAGGCGCTGCTCGGTGCCTTGGACCCCACGGGCCACCCGGTTGCCCAGTCGCCGTCGTTTCACTGCGCAGCCTGCGAAGCCTGGTTCCAGCGCGCCCAGGTCCACGGGCGGGCATTGAGTTCGATGCCTCGACTGGCGGCCGAGCACGGCTCCCTCGACGGGCGTGTGGTCGCTGAATTGAATGCCGGTTGTCGCCAGGAGCGCGCCTCCGCCGCCCTGCGGTCCCTGGCGCGGCGGACTGCGCCCTCCGAGCTCGACATCCGCGCCGCCGACCTTTTCGGTCGCATGGATCGTTCCGCCCCTTCCGAATTGGACGGGCGTGTCGCCGGCGAGCTCCGCGGCGTCCCCAACGAGCGCGTCCAGCGCCAATTGGCGGCCCTGGAACGCCTCTCGCCACCCGCCGAACTCGACGCCCGGGTCGCCACGATCCTCGCGCGCCCGGTCCGCTCCATGGTCCGCGCCCCCGGCCGTTGGCTGGCGCTCGCCGCTTCGCTTCTGGCCGTGATCGGCGTGGCCTCCCTCGCCTGGCAGGGGGGCATGGGCGGCGGTCGGCCCTACGAGTTCAAAGTGGTTCGCAGCGACTCCACCGACAGCCTGGACCCCCTGTCCCGCAGCCTGCTCTCCGGAGCCTCCGGCGGCTTCTTCGATCTCCCCGAATCCACGACCCGCATCGACGACGGAAGGGGGCAGCGATGAAATTCAGAGCGCTCCTTTTCCTGGCCCTCGGCGCACTGGCGGCCAGCTGCGATGGATGGGAAGTGTCCTCTGAGAACCAGAAGGGCGCGGGCGGCGGGGGCACCATCGAGGCACAGGCGCTCGGCGGCCCCCAGGGTCCCCAAACGCTTCTGCAGCGGATCGGAAACGCGCGGCAGGTGACCCTGTTCCAGGGCGTGCGCCGGGTCGAGATCTTTTTCGGCGAGGGCGCGACCCAGCGCCACGTGATCTCGCGCGAGAAGGTCTCCGCCGACGGAAACGGTGCCTTCGCGATCGAGTTGTTGGACACGATCCAGCCGCCGATGAACGCCAATCAACAGTCTCTGGCGCGTTCGCTGCACTCCCTGCGCCAGGGCATGAGCTGGCGCTATCGCGACTTTTCGATCAACGCACAGGGGCTGTTCCTGCAGAACTACCGCGCCGCGGACACGGGAGTCACGGCGACGATCGCCGGTCGCACCACGATTGAACTTCAGATCGAGCGCCTGGATGGGTCGGGTTCGATCTACTCGGTGATGGTCGACGGGCTCACGGGCCTCGTACTCAAGTCGCGCGAAACCTCGCCGGAGGGCGCGCTGATTTCCGAGATGACCTACGAGTCCCTGGACTTGGCTCCCGACCTCTCGGGCGTCGCCTGGCATCAGTCCGTGAACAACGAGCAGGCATTGCCGAGCTTTGGTCGCCTGGAGAGCACGGTCGGATTCGAGTTCAAGGCGCCGCGCACATTGCCGGCCGGGTTTCAGTTGGTCGAGCGCTCCAGCGTGCTCGACCCCCAGGACCGAAGCACCTGGGTGAAGGCCACTTACTCCGACGGTGTCGAAAGCCTGTTCTTCCTCCACGGCGGGCCGATCGTGGCCGACAACGGGATCAAATCCGGCGCACCCCTGATCGGAGGCGACCTGGTGGAAGTGACCGCCGCTGTGCCCTGGACGATCGCCCGGGGGAACCTGCGCGCCCAGCGCGTGATGGCGCTCGGCAAGGTTGGCGAGGTGGAACTCCTCGGGATGCTGCGCTCCGCCATGGAGTGAGGGCAATTCCCGCCCTTGGCGCCCCAAAAAAGGCCCTGGTAGCTAGGCGCACGGGGCCCGAGGGCGGGGTAGGTTTCCTTGGGTGACCTGCGGCGTAATGCCCGTGCACCGCCCAGGAGACCCCATGACACCCGATTCCGACGGCCAGCCCTTCTCTGAGTCCCACTTGAACTCTCCCGAGTATCGCGAGCGCTTGATGCGCAAGCTCCACACCTTGATCGCGGTGCTTGAAGTCGCCGGGGCCAAGGTGCGCAAGTCCATGGACATCACCGGAGCGGACGTCGAAAAACTCTCCCGCATTCGCAAGAACCTCCAGGACACCCTGGATGTCTGTTTGCGCGCCCGCACGGCCCTGGAGCAGCGCGGCCAGCTCACCGGAGCCCTGGCGGACGACCTGTCGAAGGTCAGCCCCGACCTGGCTCAATCGGCGCGCGCCCTGCACGAGGCCGGCGCCCTCGCGAAGCCCAAGCTCGCGGTCCGCAGCAAGGACTGGGCCTCCGCGGCCGAGGCCGAGCGCATTGCCAAGCAGCCGCGCATCCAGCCCGAGGACGTCTGGGCCTGCGACTACGAGCTGCTTTCGCGCCAACTGCAGTTCTAAGGTCCGCGAGAATTCGCCCGTTCCCGGCGCGCGGTTGAAGGGAACGCGCACTTGTTGAATGGCGGTTGCGGCGGGCCAAAGTGCCCCGGCGCCGTACTTCGCTATCCTCGCAAGCGATGTCGCAACTACTTTGGCGCGCGCTTGTTTGTTGTTCGGTCGTAGGCGGTTGGACTTCGCAGGCAGACGCGCAGGACCCCCTGCGCATTTTTCTGCGCGGGGGGCCGAAAACCCACGGGGCAGGTGAGCACGACCATCCGGCTTTCGTGGCGGACTGGACCGCGCTCTTGCGCGAGCGCGGGGCCGCGGTCGACGGCGCCTTGGCGTTTCCGAGCGCAGAGCAACTGGCCCGCACCGATGTGCTTGTGCTCTACGCGGCCGAGGGCGGCTCGATCCACGGCGAGGACCGCGCGCACCTGACGTCGTACCTTGCCCGCGGCGGCGGCATCGTCGCGCTTCACGATTCGGTTTGCGGCGACGATCCGCAGTGGTTCAAGACCGTGATCGGCGGCGCCTGGGAACACGGCCACGCGAAGTGGGCCATGGGCGTGACTGACTTGTACGTGCGCGATTTCGGACATCCGATCACCCAGGGCGTCGCGAACTGGCGCTTCGAGGACGAGCTGTACACGCAGCTGCACATGCAGCCTGACGCGCGCGTGCTCATGGCGGGCTTTCAGGATGTGTTCTCGATCTCGCCGCAGATGTGGACCTACGAGAAGGACGACTACCGCGCCTTCGTTTCGATCCAAGGTCACTATCGAAAGTCCTTCGAGCACGATGCGTGGCGCACGCTGCTTTTGCGCGGCATTGCCTGGGCGGGAAAGCGCGACGTTGAGCTGTTGACCACCGCGGCGGATCGCGCGTCGCTCGCCTATCCCACCGGCGGGCCCCTGCGGCCGGAGGCGGCGGGGAATGCGCTTGTGCTGCACGAGGGCTTCGAGGCGACCCTCGCGGCGGCCGAACCTTTGATCGTAAATCCGATCTCGATCGATTGGGACGCGCGCGGGCGCACGTGGGTGGCGGAGACGCCGGGGTATCCGAACAAGGCGGAATTCAGCGGGATCGCGGCCCACGACACGATCAGCGCCCTCGCGGACACGAACGGCGACGGCGTGATGGATTCGAAGCAGGTCTTCGCCGACGGATTGGACCTGGTGACGAGCTTCGTGTTCCACGGCGACGGCGTGATCGCTCTCTGTGCTCCGAACATTTTCTTCCTGCGCGACACCGACGGCGACGGCGTGTGCGACCGACGCGAAATCGTGTTCACCGGTTTTGGCTACGGCGACACCCATGCCGTGATCTCCAACGCGCGCTGGGGTCTCGACGGTTGGATCTACGCGACCCAGGGGTACTCGGGCAACGCATCGACCGACGTGCGCAATGTGGGACCGGATGGCGAGCGCCGCTTCGGCAAGATCGGCAACGGCGTGTTTCGCTTCAAGCCCGATGGCAGCGCGATCGAGATCGTCTCGTCCTACGGCTCGAACACTTGGGGGCTGGACTTCACGCCGGACGGCGAGCTGTTCTTCAGCATGGCCAACGGCGCGCATTTGCGGCACGTGGTCGTGCCTGAGAAAGCCCTGGCGCGCGCGCGTCTTCCGGGGACGGAGACCTGGAACAACGTGGCCGACCACGACCGCGTGTTTCCGCTGGTCGTGCGTAATGAAGAGGCCTACCGCCAGATCGATTTCATCGGTGGCTTCACCGCGGCATCCGGCTGCGCGATTTACGACGGCGGCGCGTGGCCAGCGGAGTACGACGGGCGCGTGTATGTCGCGGAGCCCACGGTCAACCTGGTGCACGAGGACGTGCTTTCGCCCAAGGGCGTGACGTTTACGGCCTCGAAGAGCCAGGAGCCGGAGTTCATCGCCAGCGCCGATCTTTGGTTTCGCCCCGTGCACATGCGCATCGGACCCGACGGCGCGATGTACGTGCTCGATTTCTACAACCAAGCCGCGGTGCACAACGACACGCGCGGGCCGAAGCACGGGCCGACGAACGCGGCTCTGCGGCCGGATCGCGATCGCTTCCACGGTCGGATTTGGCGCGTGCAGCATCGCTCAGCCATCGATGTGGCCGGACGCGATCTTTCGCAGCTCGATGGAACCGCGTGGGTCGAGGAGCTCGAGGCCGCGAACGGCTGGCGGCGAAATACGGCGCTGCGGTTGTTGTGCGAGAGCAAGGAGCGCGGCACGCAGCGGGCGCTGATCACCTTGGGGCAGTCGGCCGCAATGCCCGCGGCGCGCATCGCAGCACTGTGGACGCTCGCCAGGCGCGGACGCATCACACCGGAGTTGCTAATCCAGGGACTCGCGGACAGGGACCAGGGTGTGGTCAAGAATGCAGCGACGATTGCCTCGGAGTTTGGCCTTGCGAGTCGAATCGGACGCGAATTGGGCGACACGGTGAGTACCGCGCCCGCCCCGACAGAAGCTCGCTCGCACCTTCGCAGACTCGAGGCGCTGGGAGGCGCAAGATCGGATAACCCGAATCTCTGGTCGGGGCGAATCGGGAGTTCCTTCAAGGTAAGTAAGGACCGCTGGACGCGCTCGGCGGCACTGTCAGCGGCCTCGGACCATCCACTGGAGTTCATCGGAACGGGTCCTCGGCTTGGCGATGATTTTCTGCTGGAGCTGAAGGTTGAGCTGGCCGGATTCGTAGCGAAGAGCGGCGACGCTGGCCTAGCAGCCCAGCTCGTCGGTCGCATTCCAGGGTTCGATCAGCCTTCCACCTCGCGCGCCGTGTTGGGTCGCCTTTGGCGGGATCTGAAGACTGATCGCGTTCCCGAATTCACACCAGAACTGAAGACCGCGATCTCAAAGCTGCTCGATTCGCCTGACTTCGAGCTGGCCGCGCTGGCCTTGAAGTTCGCATCGAAATGGGACACTCGCGGCGAATTGAAGGCAGCGATCGATGCGTTGGGACAGCGCCTCGAGCAAGAAGCCGGGGATCCGGCCGTGGAAATCAACCGCCGCGTCACGTGCCTGCGCTCCATGTTCGGCGTTGCAAATCGTCTGGAGCGCGCGCTCGCGATCGCCGAGACGATGCTTGCAGCGGGTGCGGAGGCGGCGGTTCAACTCGAGCTGGTCAGCGAGTTGAGCCGCTGTGGCGACGACGCGGCGGCGGGCGTGCTGGCGCGGAACTTCCTTTCACTGTCGACCGCCGGTCGCGAGCAAGCCTTTCTTGCCATCGTGCGCCGTGCGAAGTGGGTCGAGCCGTTGCTGGCTGAGATCGAAGCGGGGCGTATCGCGCCGAACGATTTGGGGCCGTTGCGGCTGTCGCAGTTGAAAAACCACGGCGGCGAGGCCGTGGCTGCGCGTGCGCGAGCGGTGCTGGAGAAAATCCAGGGGCCGCAGAATCAGAAGACGGAGGAGCTGATCGCAAGGGTCCTGCCGATCGTCGAAGCCCCCGGTGACGCGGCGAAGGGCAAGCTGCTCTTCGCGCAGAACTGCGGGAACTGTCACACCTACAAGGGCGAGGGTGCGCACATCGGACCCGATCTCACCGGCATGGGGGCCCACGGGATACGTTCGCTACTGCCCGTGATCCTCGATCCCAATGCCTCCGTCGAAGCCGCGTACCTCGAATACCTGTGCGAGACTACCGACGATCGCCTGGTCAGCGGCATCATCGTGCGCGACACGCCTGCCGGCGTCGTGCTGCGCGCCACCACCGGCGACACGGAGATTCCGCGCGACGAAATCGTTTCGCTGAAGTCCACCGGTCGCTCGCCGATGCCCGTGGGACTGGAGTCAATCGGACCCGAAGGCCTGCGCGACGTTCTCGCTTATCTAACCGAAGAGTTCGCAGGCTTCCGCGTGCTCGACCTGCGCGAGCTCGCCAACATGTCGACGCGCGCGGGAATGTACGACCCCGAGAAAGCGCCCGATCGCATGGACTTGATGCGCTACGGCGTCTTCGAGATCGACGGCGTGCCCTTCGAAGTGCGCGATCCCGCCACCGCGGACGGCGGACGCAACGTGATCTGCCTGCGCGGTGGAATGGAGCAGGAGTGGTTTTCGAACACGGGTCTGCCGCGCAAGGTCGAAGTGCCGGTGGGATTCGCGCTCGGGCGCGTGCACGTGCTCGGCGGCATCGCGGCCTGGGGCTTTCCGATCAGGGACGACAAGCAGCCCTGCGTGAAGTGGACTTGGGTCTACGCCGACGGGACGCGCGAAGAGGTCGTGTTGCGCGATGGCGTCGAGTTCGCCGACTGGATCGGCCGGCGCGACGTGCCGGGGTCGAAGTACGCCGAGGGACTCGTCAAGTCGGGCTCCTGGGGCCAGCTGCGCACGTTCGATCTCGCGCCCAAGGAAGCGAAAGTCGTCGCGAAGATCGAACTGGAGAGCTACGACAATCACATGTCGCCGACTTTCGTCGGTTTGACGGCGGAACTGCCCGGTGCAGAGCGCAAGACAAGTCGCCGCGAAGTCGAAGCGCTCGACGTGCTCGTGGTTGGCGGCGGATCGAGCCACGATTTCCAGCGCTGGTTCAACACTGAGGATCTGTCGACGATCTCCGCGGCAAAACTCGGCAGCGTGCGTTACACGGAGGGCACTGAAGACTTGCTCGCACAGCTGCAGAAGCTGAAAGCCCTCTGCTTGACGAACAACCAGCCCCTGGCCGGGGCGGAGTTGCGCGCGGGCTTGAACAAGTTCTTCGACGACGGCGGCGGCGTCGTGATCGTGCATCCCGCGGCCTGGTACAACTGGAGCGACTGGCCCGAGTACAACGCGCGCTGGGTCGGCGGCGGTTCGCGCGGCCACGGCAAGTACGGAAAATTCGAGGTTCGCATCGTCGATCCGAATCACGCCCTGGCCCGCGGCGTGCCGGCGACTTTCCTCATTCAAGACGAACTCTACGAATCGACGCTCGATGCGAGCGCCAAGACCCATGTCATCGCCGTGGGCCGCGAGCTTGCCACGGGCAAGGAGTATCCTGTCATGTGGACCGTCGCTCGTCCCCGCGGCAGGACCGTGTGCTTGACTCTGGGCCACGACGGTGCGGCGCACCAGAGCGAACCGTACCGCGCGCTTTACACCAACTCGCTGCGCTGGGTGCTGGAGAAGTAGCGATGTGCACCGAGCGCTGCCTCAAGTTCATCGCGAACTCCGACGTCCAAGTCGAGCAGATGCCCTGGGGGCCCCACGAGTGGTTCTCGCGGCCTGGGTTGACCGCGGCGACGAATCTGCAAATGGTGCGCGTCACGATGCCGCCAGGTTGCGCTCACGAATTCCATCGCCACCCGTGCTTCGAAGAACTGCTCTATTACCTCGAAGGCGAAGCGGAGCAGTGGGTCGGGCGCGAGAAGCGCACGATGCGACCAGGCGAAGTGGTCCACGTGCCGCGCGACGAAGTGCATGGCACGTACAACGTGTCCTCGAAGCCGCTGAAGTTCCTCGCCGTGCTCTCCCACGCCCACTTCGACGGTCCCGCCGTGATCGACATGAGCGGGGAAGAGCCCTGGAAATCGATGCGCCTCGCGCGTCGCTGAACCCATGGTCAGAATCGCGCGAGTCGTTTCACAGCCCGCGCGCCTCGCGCGCCGCGGTGGGGCGGTGTGCCTGCGCCGGCCCACGCCCGAGGATCAGGAGGAGTACCACGAACTGCGGCGCGCTAGCCGCAAGTTCCTGGCCGCCTGGGGCATGGACACCAGTCCCGCGCGCGATTTCCGCGTGTTCCTCGATCAAGGTCCGGGCACGTCGCGCGAGCGCTGGCTGGTGTGCGCGACGAAGGGCGGCGCGATCCTGGGCGCGGTCACGATCGCGGCCATACGGCGCGAGCCCTTCGAGAGCGGCGTGCTCGGCTACTGGATCGGCGCGCCCCATGCGCGCCAGGGATTCATGACCGAGGCCCTGGCACTTGCGATCCGTCGCGCGTTCACTGGCCTTCGCCTGCACCGACTCGAAGCGGACGTGCTGCCGAAGAATCTCGCGTCCAAACGACTGCTGCGGCGCGCAGGCTTCACCAAGGAAGGTCTGGCGCGCGGTTTCGTGCGCGTCGGCGGGCAATGGCGCGATCACGAGCGCTGGGCCTTGCTGGCCAGCGACGTGAAGAAATCTCAGCGGCCCCAGTCGCGCAGGTAGCGGAAATCCTGGTTGACCGTGCGCTGGGAGAGCTTCGCGATGATCGGCGGCACGCGTTTGAACTGGGTGGCCGAGATGCGCGCGACGATTTTTCGGACGAATTCACGCTCGAAACCTGCGGCGGCTAGATCGTCTTCGCTGTAGCGCTCGTCCACGAGCAGGAACAGCAGGCGATCGACCGCTTCGTAGGTGAAACCAAGATCCGCTTCGTCGGTTTGGCCTTCGAACAGATCCGCCGACGGCGCCTTCGTCACCAACGCCTCGGGGATCTTCAGGTGCCGCGCCAGTTGGTAGAGCTGGTTTTTGTACAGGTCGCCGATCGGATTGAGCGCGCTGGCGCTGTCCCCGAACTGAGTCGTGTAACCCAGCAGCAACTCGGTCTTGTTGCTCGTGCCGAGCACCAGAGCGCGTTCGGCGGCGGCGCGGTCGTAGAGGACGATCATGCGACAGCGCGCGAGAACATTGCCGCGCCGTGTGCGGTCCATCGTCGGCTCGCGCGAAATGTAGGCGTCGGCCATTTCGCTGATGTCCACGCGCGCGTGTGGAACACCGATCGACTCGCACAGCAATTTCCCGTGGGCCTCGCTTTGCGGATTCGATTCGCGGTAGGGCAGCAGCACGCCGATCACGTTTGCGGGACCGAGTGCGCGCGCGGCGAGACTTGCGACGACGGCGGAGTCGATTCCGCCGGAGACGCCGAGCACGACCTTGCCAAAGCCGACGTGCGTGACCTCTTCGCGCAGGAACTGCACCAGGAGGCGCTCCACCAGCGCGGCGTCGATCGCCAGGCTCGGGCGTGCGCGGTCCATCAATTCTTCGTGCGGTGGCGGAACAGACTCTGTTCGAGCAGCCACGGCTTGGCGTCGCGGCGCAGGGGCGTCATCAATCGCGCGCGCTCAAGCTCGCGCGACGAAATCTGGACCTGCAGGCGATCGGACTCCAGACCCTTCAATTCGGCGTGGGTGCGGCCCGAGGGATCGATGACGCGCGACCCGCCGGAGAAGAAAATGCCGTCTTCCCAGCCCACGCGATTCGTCCACAGCACCCAGGTTTGGGTCGTCAAGGCCTGGGCGGCGAGCAAGGTCTGCCAAACACGCTGGGATCCGAGCTCACCGCCGTCCTCCGCTACGCCGCGGCCCGGGGCGCAGGAGTGCACGAGCAGGGCGTCCACGTCGTCGAGGAAGTACGGGTAGGCGCTCGAAACGTGCCACAGGTCCTCGCAGATCAAGAAGCCGAAGCGACCGAACTTCGAGGTGAACGAAGCAAAGCGTTCACCAGCCGCGAATTCGCGCTGCTCGTCGAACATCCCGTAGGTCACCAAGTGCACTTTGCGGTGCACGTGCAGCAGCGCTCCGTCCTCGAAGAAGGCCATGGAGTTGTAGAGGCGTCCCTCGCTGGAGCGCTCGACAAAGCCGATCGCGATCGAGATGTCGCGCGACAGAGCTGCGAAGCGCCCGAGGATCGGCGCGTCCAACCGCAGGGCGATTTCCGAAGTCTGGTCCTTCAGGAAGTAGCCCGACAGCGAGAGCTCGGGGAACAGCACAACGCGCGAGCCGGCGCGCTTGGCGGCCTCGATTTCGGCGCTGTGCAGGACAAAATTGCGCTCAAGATCCCCGAGGGTCGGGTTGATCTGGGCCAGGGTCATTCGGCAATCCATGGGCCGAATAGTGTAGTGCGCGGGCGGCCCTATGGCTTCGCGGCCGCAGAATCCAGCGCTGCACGGACGATTGCATCCCGGTCCGCATCCGCGGCCTGACCTTCGTAGGAGAGGATCAAGCGATGGCGCAGGCTCGGGATGGCGACGGCGGTGATGTCCTCGCGCGTCACGTGCAGTCGTCCGAGGGTCAGGGCGCGCGCCTTGGCGGAGGCGAGCATGGCCAGTCCGCCCCGGGGGCTCGAACCGTGTCGCACCGAGCGCTGAACGATGGCCGGCGAGTCGCTCGCGCGAGGCGACGTGGCCAGCACGATGCGCGCGGCGAATTCGACGATCTCGCTCGAGGCGAGCGTCTCGGACACCAGGTTGCGCCAGCTCTGAAGATCCTGTTGGGTCGCAGCGCGCGCCGTAGGCAGTGTCCTTGGTCTCGAGACTTCACCGAGGACCGCCGTCAACTCGGCGAGATTGGGCTGGGGCACGCGGATCTGGAACAAGAAACGATCGAGCTGAGCCTCGGGCAGTGGATAGGTGCCCTCCATCTCGATCGGGTTTTCCGTGGCCACCAGCAGGAACGGATCGGGCAGCGCGCGCGTTTCGCCGAAGCTCGTCACCTGGCGCTCGGCCATGGCTTCCAGGAGCGCTGACTGTGTGCGCGGGCCGGCGCGGTTGATCTCATCGGCGAGCACCACGTGAGCGAAGATCGGACCGGGCTCGAAGCGCATCGAGCGCCGGCCCGACGCGTCCTCGTCGAGGATGCGGCCGCCGAGCACGTCGCCTGGCATCAGGTCCGGTGTGAACTGCACGCGCGCGAAGGAGAGTTCCAGCGCATTCGCGAAGGCCTTGACCAGCGTCGTTTTTCCAAGACCGGGCACGCCTTCGATCAATGCGTGTCCACCGGCGATGGCGCACAGGATCAACTGCTCGACGATCTCCGGATGGCCGATGTAGCTGGCGCGAATCGACGCGCGCCAGCGCTCAACCCCGGTAACGAGGCCGGACAACTCGCGCTCGACATCGCGGGAATCTGACTTCAGCGCTGCTTTTCGATCCATGGAATGACTTCGGCCAGCCTGTGGATGCTGGCGAGCGACAGTGCGGCGTGGCGGTTGGCGGGGTCGAAGAGCAGCGTGTGGATGCCGCAGTCGCTCGCGCCGCGCACATCCTGCACGGGCTCGTTGCCCACGTGCAACGCTTCTCGCGCCAGGACGTTCAAACGACCCAGGGCGCGCTCGAAAATCGCTCGGTCGGGCTTCTCGACGCGCTCGAGGGCGGAGATCAGCACCACATCGAAGTGCCCCAGAATGCCAAGGCCCCCGAGGACCGTGGTCATGGCGGGGCTCCAATTGGAGATCAGGCAGAGCTTCAGGCCGCTCGCTCGCGCGCCGTCGAGAAGCTCCCTCGCGCCTTCGGTCAGGCGGTAATTCTTCGCGTCGGCGAAGGTGGCGAAGAGCTCGGCGCAAAGCTCAGGGAGCTTGCTCTCGGCCAGGCCCAACTGGCGCGAAAAGACATGGGCGATGAAGGCCTCGAACCAGGGCACCGTGTAGCGGTAGTTCCCGCCGATCTCCTGGGGCAACGCCCGGTGAGCCGCCAGCATGCAGCCGCGCATTTCCTGGGGCGAAATCTCGGTGCCCCGGATCGCCGCGACAGTCGCGTAGAGCGCTTCCCGCGACGGGTGCTCGGCCAGGAGCGTTCCCCCGGCGTCGATGAGAATTGCCCCGATGCCCACGGCGATAGACTAGCGCCCCAGGATCGCTCCGCGGCGTGGGGAGAGGCCGGGAAGTTTGGCGCCGCCGCGATCGTCACAGGCTTCACCTTGAATTCTCTCTTTCGTTCCATCCGACCGTTGTGGGCGCGATTCGGGTCGCATGCGCTGCTTGTGGCGCTGCTGACTTCCGCCTGCGCCACGCCGGGATCCGACGCTCGCGCAGCCGAGGCCACGGCGCAACTGGCGGCGGCCCGCAGCGCCTCGCGCGCCCAGCATTGGTCCCAGGCCGCCGGACTGTGGCACGAGATGTTCCTGCGCGGCGGGAGACACGAAGAAGAGGCCTGCGCCCAGACCGCGCGCGCGCTGCTCGAGTTGGGCGATCACAAGAGCGCCCAGCACCAAGCCGAACTCGGTAGCCGCAGGTTTCCGATGAATGGCCGGATGCACGCCCTGCGCGCGGAGGCGCTCGAGGCCCAGGGTTTCCAGCGCACGGCGGAGACGGCTTACGAGAGCGCCTTGAAGCTCGACCCGGCCGCGGAGGAAATTCTGCTCGCCCTGGCGCGACTGCGCTGCGAAATCGGGAAGTACGAGGCGGCGCTCGAGTTGCTCGCGCCGCGCTTGGATTCGGGTCGCGCGCTGGCCGTCGAATTGCAGCTTGCCGCGCGTGCCCAGCGAGCCCTGAAACGCTTCCCCGACGCGCTATTGAGTTTCGAGCGCGCATTCGCCCTCGGGAATCCCGGCGTCCAGGCCCTCGTGGATGCCGCCACGATCTACGCCGAGGACGGCGTGCGGCGCCAGGATGCGCGCGCGGCGGCCAACGCCGGCGAGTGGCTCACGCGCGCCTTGGCCTTGGATCCGCAGCACACGCTGGCCCACATTTTCCTCGGCATGATCGCGGAGGACCAGCAGCGCGACGGTGAAGCGGCGGACTGCTATCGAAGGGCCGTAGAGACCGATCCGGCCAGTGTGCGAGCCCTGACGGCCCTGGCCCAGGTCCAAAGCCGCCGCGGGGAGCTGGCGGACTCCATGGCCATGGCCGAGCGCGCTCTTGCCCTGGAAAAAGACCCAGCGGCTCGCTCAGTGCTCGAAGCCTTGGCGCGACCTCAACCGGCCCCGCAGGTGAATGAGGGGAATGAAGGGCAAGACGCGCCCCTGAAATCCGCGAGCGACGGCTAGCGAATCAGCGTCGCCACGAGCTGGTCGAGCTTCTCGGTCAGCTCTTTCGCGAACTCGTCGCCGAAGTCCATTTCCAGCACGTCGATCTCAGGAAACGTGTAGCGACCCGATGAGCGGCTGAAGGGGATCCCGTACTCCCATTTGTTGCCGTCGGACGCGTGGATGATGACCTCGATCTGGTCATCGCCCTCGACCTCGGCGACGCTGTATTTGACGACCTCGTAGTTGGCCATGTGCGGAGTCAGGTGCGCTGGAAAAGTACCGGAATTCGCGCCCAGACTAGCACGGGCCGCTGTTCAACGGGCCGGCGGAGTCCAGATCTCGAACGTGTGATACTTGTGCGAGTCGAAGTGTGCGACGCGTGTCCATCCGGCTTCGGTCAGTTCCCTGCCCATCACGCCTTCGTCGAGCTTGTGCTCCGGCGGCGGCCCAATCGGCAAGAGACCCGGCTTGTATTCCAGGAGCGCGAGACGACCGCCGCGGCGGAGCACGCGCTGCAGGCGGCGCATGTAGGCCACCCGGTCGTCGATGTGGTGGTACGTGTCGGCAATGAACAGCAAGTCGCAGGAGGCGGCCGGCAAGTGCGGCGTCGAATAGGACGCCAGCACAGGAACGACGTTCTCGAATCCGCCGGCGAGCAGGTGCGCGCGAACGGCGTCGAGCTGCTTGGGCTCAACGTCCACGGCGTACACCAGGCCGCGCGGCATGGCGCGGGCGAACCGCAGCGTGAACACACCCGGACCGCAGCCGATGTCGGCCACCACGGAGTTGGGCTCGAGCGCGAGCTTGGCCAGGACCCCGGCGGGATTGAGTTCCTCGATCCTGGCGTCGGACTCCAGGCCCGAGATGTACCCCGCAATGTCGCTCGGGCCGAGGCGATCACGGTTGTCGCTCGGGCCCGTGCTATCGCGCGCGGGCGTCGAACTGCACGCCGTCAGGATAAGCCCGAGCAGCGCTGCGACTGCGAACTCACGGCGCAGCACGCAGCGCTCCTTCGCCTTCCTTGAGGAAGATGTAGTAGAGCTGGCCCTCGTTCATCACTCGGCCGGCGCGCTGTTCTGCCTCGGGACCGATGCCCAGGTAGATGTCCGCGCGACCGGCGGTTCGGATCGCGCCGCCGGTGTCCTGATCGAGCATGAAACGACGGAACCACAGGTCGGGCGATGAGAAATTCTTCAGCTTCGTGTCCACGAACACCACGCCGCCGCGCGGGAACAGGACCTTGTCGGTGGCCAGGGTACGGCCGCCCTCGACTTCCACGTTCAAACTGCCGCGCGGATTGCCGTCGAGCTCGACGAAGAACACATAGGATTCGTTGCGCGCCATGTAGTCCGCGAGCTTCGACGGATTGTTCCGACCCCAGTCGCGGATCTTCTGCAGGCTCATGTCCTTGCTCTTGAGCTCCTTCCCCGCGATCAGCGCCTTGCCTAGCGACGAGTACTCGCGGCCGTTCTTGCCTGAGTAGCCGAACTTCAGGCTTTCTCCCGTGGGCGTCTCGATGAAGGCCGAGCCGTTGACGTGGGCAATGAACGCATCGAGCGGATCGCGGAGGTACACCAGCTCCAGGCCCTTGCCTTCGAACATCGCCGAAGCCTCGATCTCGCGCCGCGACGGATAGGTCTCGACGCCTCCACTTGCCGTGCGCCGTCCCAGGACTTCGCCTCCATTCGCAGTAACCTGCGCGCCATCGAGCGTGATCAGGTCGCCGCGCTTGGCCTTGACCAGATCGGGCGGCAGGGCATAGAGCGGATAGCGGTAAGTGTCGTCCTTCTTACGGCTGCCCTCGAGGATCGGCGTGCAGTAGGCCGTGTACAAAAGGCCGCCGCCCTTGGCGTTCCAGCCCGCACTCTTGTAGACGTCGAAATCGAAGGCGAGGCCGCGTTTGAATTCCTCGGCGCTCCTGGACTCCACCAGCAACTCCCTGAAGCGCAGGAGCGTATCGCGCGCGCGCTCGAAAGTGATTCCCTCCTGGGGGAAGAACTGAGCCGACGACGGGCGCTTGAACCATTCGATCGAACGATCGAGAGCGGGCAAGATCTCCGCGCGATTGTGGAATCCCTCGGCGAAATCAGGCGGCTTCTCGCCGGGCTTCAGCTTGAGCAATGCCGGAGCGCCCGGCGGCAGTGGCCGACCGTAGTCGGGTGTGACGCACGAGCCCATGACGGCGGCAAAGACGAACGCGAGTGTGGCGGCAAGGAGTTTCATCAAGGTCGGTTGTTTCGAGATGTCGGACCGATTCGCTGCGCGATCAGTTCAGTTTGTTCGCGCTCCGGTGGTGGAGCATGAGATTTCGCACCGGCGAGGCCCAGCTCAGCAGGAACCCGAAGATGAAAACGTGGTCGTTGCGGTGCAACGAGTAAGCCAGCAGCAAGCCGCTGCCGAAAATTGTCATCCACCAGAATGCCGCAGGGAACTCGCTCTTTCCATGCCGTTCCGCGTGAGACCACTGCACCATGAAGCGGCCGATCCACAGCGTCTGCCCGACAATCGCCAGGGCCAGCCAGGGCGCATCGGCGGGTTCGCGGCCCTGGGAGTCCAGCCTTCCGCTGGCGTAGGGGCCGACCGCGATCAATATGCCCAGGAGCACGAGAGGCAGCGGCGAGCGGCGCTTCTTGCCCGGACCGCGGACCTGAATCCAGATGTTGCGCAGGTAGATGAACAAGGTGACGACGTAGGCTGGCAGCATCACAATCTCGCCGCGCAGCACGGCGTAGGAGCTCATCAGCACGGCGCCGGCCGCCGAGACGTACCAGAAGGCCCGGGGCGCCACTGGTCGTCCAGCGCGCTCCGAGGCGAGCCACTGGATGATCACCCGGCAACAGAACAGGGTCTGTCCTACCCAGCCCACCCCCCTGATCCACCAGGCCGAGGCCAGGGCGGTTGTGGCCAGGGCCGCCAGGGGGTCAACGGCCATCGCGCACTTCTCGGATCGGCAGGTGGATCAGTCGCCCGCGCATCCAGCGCACGGCGAGCAGGTCCTTGAAGGCCCGAAAAGCGCGGTTCATGACGCCGTACTTGGAGACCCCGGCGATCCTCGGGTGGTGCGAGACCGGGTGTTCGAGCACGGAGAAGCCGTAGTAGCGCAGCAACGTAGGCAGGAAACGATGCATGCCCTCGAACAGCGGCATGGCCTGGATCGCCGGAGCACGGAACACCTTGAGTGAGCAGCCGGTGTCGCGGAAGTCATCCTTCGAGAGCCAGTTCCGGATCCGATTGGCGATGCGCGAGCTGGCGCGGCGAACGAAGTTGTCGTTGCGCTTGCGCCGGTAGCCGACCACGGCGTCGTGTCCCGGGAGGAGCGCGATCATCGCCGGCAGGTCCACGGGATCGTTCTGCATGTCAGCGTCGATGGTCGCGATCAGGCGTCCGCGGGCCAGGTGGACCCCCGCTGCCGTGGCCGCGGTCTGGCCGCAGTTGCGCCCAAAGAACACGCCGACGATGCGCGGATCCGCCGCACCGAGACTCCCGATCAGCTCCGGCGAGCCGTCGCTCGAACCATCGTCCACCAGGATGAGCTCCCAGTCGGTGGTCGCGCCGAAGATCTCGCGCACGCGCTCGCAAAGGCGCGGCAGGTTCTCGGCCTCATTGAAGGCCGGCGCCACCAGGGTCAGATCGCAGGCCGCGTCCTGCCGCGCACGTTGTTTCTTTGCGAACTCAATCGGGAACAGCACGGTCGGTGGCGCGGGCAGCGTGCGCGCATTCTCTCCCCACGCGAGGCCCAATGCCAGCCTGGGCTAGGAGCCCGTTGAGCACGTCACCGTCGCGATGCACTGCGAGCAAAGGTGAGACATGCAGTGCGACGCAAGCGTGGCAGCGGGGTGCGGATTGCATGGCCGACGAGCGCGAGGTTGCTGGCCGGACGAAGGAGCTCCAAAGCGCGCGCAGGGTCGTGACGGGACCCTCTCAACCGGCTGCTACACCGGCATCGGGGTGTCTTCCCCCGGCGAGTTGAGCAAGTTGCGCGGCAGAACCATGGTGAAGCGCGCGCCACCGGTGGGGGAGCGGCCGACTTGGATTGATCCGCCCTGGGCATCCACCGCCGAGCGGACGATGGCGAGACCAAGGCCGTAGCCCACGCGCCGACCCTTGGCCTTGGGGCCGCGGAAAAAGGCCTCGAAAATGCGCTCTTGGAGCTCCTCCGGCACGCCTGGACCGGAATCGTCGACCGTGACCACCACCTGGCCCTTTTCGCCGCGCACGTGGATGTCCACCTGACTGTCCGGGGCCCCCCACTCGATTGCATTTGCGGTCAGGTTGCGCATGGCGCGCAGCAGGGCCTCGCGATCGCCGTAGATGCGCGTGTCGCCCTCGAAAATCTGCGACAAGCGGATGCCGCGGGCGGTTGCGTAAGACGACTCGCGCGCAAGACGCAGTCTGGCCTCAGGGCCAAGTTCAAAGCTCTCGCGCGTCTCCGAGTGGTCTTGGCCGTGTTTGTGCTGGGAGCAGATCGTCACCAGGTTGTCCACGGCGTCCGCCAGATCGCGCAATTCCTGCAGGTGGCTCACCAGGACCCGTCGGTACTCCGGCGCGTCGCGCTGAGCCATCAGCGCCACCTCGGTTTCGCCCATCAAGTTTTGGATCGGCGAGCGCAGTTCGTGGGCCAGGCTCGCGGTGAAGACGCGGTTGCGTTCCGTTTCGCCCTGCACGCTGAACAGCATTTCCTGGAGCGCGACGACGATCTCGCGGATCTCCAACGGAGCATGCCTCAGGTCCACCTGCATCGAACCGCCGCTGGTTTGGATGCCGCGAAGGCTCTCGGTCACCTGTCTCAGGTTCCGCGAGACCCTGCCCACCAGGACGTGGCACACGCCAAAAATGATTGCGATCGTGGCGAAGACCAGCACCAAGCCGATCAACCCAAAGCGTCTCAGCTCGCCCAGCGCGCCTGAGGCATCGATGAGGCATCCGAACAGCATGCCTCCCTTGCCCTCGGCCACCAGTCCGCGCAGGCCGTCCGGCAGGGTCTGAGGCTCTCCCAGCAAACTCGGCGCGGTCGAGAGCTTGGCGCGAGAAAACAGCAGCACTTCGCCGAAGCTGGCCCACTCCGATGCTCCGTCCGCACGCCAGATGCGCCACGCGATGGGCGTGGTCCCGTGGCCCCTCTGGAACTCCGCCGCGGCTCGGCCAAGCACCTCAGAATCGGCTCCGAGTGTGTCGTAGGCGATTTGCATCTCGTCGATCTCCTCGCGCAGGAGACTGACCAGAGATTGCTCCGTGGAGCGCGAGATGAACCACGCACTGACTGCCATGGCGATCAGGACCAGCAAGCTGGTCGTGATCGCGAAAAGGCGGGTCAAGCGCGTGGCCAGCGACCACGGAGCTCGGTTCAAGCTGCGGCCTCTTCGTTCCCGAGCCGATAGCCCTCACCGCGTACTGTGTGAATCAGGGGCGGGCCCTGGCGATCCAGCTTGCGCCGCAGCCGTCCGATGTGGACGTCCACCACGTTCGTGCCCGGGTCGAACTCGATGCCCCAGACATTGCGCAACAGATCGCTGCGCGAGAGCACTTCGCCGCCGGCGCGCACCAGCGTCAGCAAGAGGTCGAATTCGCGCGGTGAAAGCTCGAGTGCCTTCCCCGCTCGGGTCACTTGCCGGCGCACGAGATCGAGCCGCAGGTCGTAGGCCTCGATCGGGGGCAGGGCCTTGCGGCGCCGCACGGCGACTTCGACGCGCGCCAACAACTCGTTGAACGCGAAGGGCTTGATCACATAGTCGTCGGCGCCGAGCTTGAGGCCCTTGATGCGTTCCTCGACGGTGTCGCGCGCAGTGACGAAGATCACCGGCGTTTCGCGGCCCTCCGCGCGCATTTCGATCAATAGATCCCAACCTGTCTTCACCGGCATCATGACGTCGAGCAAGATCAGGTCGAATCCGGTCTTGTCCGTCCGCAGTACTTCCAATGCCGAGACTGGATCGCCCGCCGTCACCGCCTCGATTCCCGACTCCGCGAGACCCGTGGATACGTAGCTCCTGAATTTCGGATCGTCGTCGACCACCAAAAGTCGCATAGTAAATACCGTCCTTTTCCTGGCGGAACCGCACTTAACGGTTCGTGCCAAGCCGCAGTCTAGCAGCCCGTTGAAAAAGTCCCTACTACGGCACGACGTGCTTCGGCGCCGCGGCGTCGCGCTCGGAAAGTCGTGCTCAGCGGCCAGGAAGGCCGCACCCCACTGCGAAGGCTCCGCAGGAGCCTTCACTACGAGCGCTTCGCGCTCTAACGCGGGGACACCTGCGCGACTCCCTGTCGCGCTCCTTGCTCCGCCTTCGCACGCCTTGCCTCGCGACGGGACTCTTTCAATGGACTGCTAGCAAGATAATCCGCGCCCGAGGCGCGCCGCGGTCATTGGCGAACGGTGGGTTGTTTCGCCCCGACCCAGGCCTCAAAACCGCCTTCAAGATCCGATAGGGGGCCGAGGCCGTGCCGCTCCAAGAGGCTGACGGCAATCACAGAGCGGTACCCGCCCTTGCAATGCACCGCGATCGGTTTCCCGCGCGGCAATTCGCCCAGGCGCGACTCCAATTGGGGCAACGGCACGTGCAGCGCGCCCTGCACATGTCCGTCATCCCATTCCGATTGCGTGCGTACATCGAGCAGTATCGGAGCGTCTCTGCGCGCGAGCTCACCAGCTAGGCCGGTGGCCGATAACCGCACGCTTGAGCGCAAAAGATCCTTGCGTGCGCGCCAAGAACTCGCGCCGTGCTCGATGAATCCGGCGACAGTGTCGAATCCGATGCGGCCAAGGCGCACTGCGGCCTCGCGTTCGCGTCCCGCGGGAGCCACGAGCACCAGCTCGCGTCCGTGGGGAATCAGCGCGCCCACCCAGCTGGCGAACGTGCCCGAGAGTCCGATGTTCACGCTGCCGGCGAGGTGCTCCGCAGTCCAATCGCCGGGCTCGCGCGTGTCGAGAATCAGCGCACCCTTGCGCACGCGTCCCAAGGCGTCATCCAAAGTGAGCGGCTTGAGACTCTCGACCAGGCTCTGCTCCAGAGTCGCGCGCGGCTTGCGATTCAAGTTGGCGTCGAAGGCGAAGTAGGCGGGCATCGGCGGCTGTTCGGCGGTCAGGCGCCGCGCGAACTCTTCGCGTTCCATGGGCTGCAGGGCCCAGTTCACGCGCTTTTGCAGGCCGAGTGTGGAAGACGTGTCCTTGGAGATGTTTTTGCCGCAGGCCGAGCCCGCGCCGTGGGCGGGATAGACCAGCGTCGCGTCCGGCAAGGGCAGGATCTTCTCGTGCAGCGTGTCGTACATCGCACGCGCGAGGTCCAGCGCTGAGAGGCCCTGGGAAGCGAGCAGGTCGGGCCGGCCGACGTCGCCGATAAAGAGCGTGTCACCGGTCAGGATCGCCTGGGGGTGGTTTGCGTCGCGGGCCAAGTCGAACACCAGGATCGAAATGCCCTCGGGCGTGTGCCCGGGCGTCTCCAGGATTCTCAGGCGCATGTCGCCGAATTCGAGCGTCTCGCCGTCACGCAGTGGCGTGCACTGAAACTCGGCGCGCGCCTTGGCTCCCATGTGGATCGTCGCGCCCGTCAATGCGGCAAGCTCCAGGTGGCCGGCGACAAAATCCGCGTGGAAGTGGGTCAGAATCACGCGCCGAATCGTGAGGCCCAGCTTCTCCGCCCGCTCGATGTAACCGTCCACATCGCGTTGGGGGTCGACGACCACGGCAGTGCCCGTGCGCTCGTCGCCGAGCATGTACGAAGCGTGCGAAAGACAGGCGAGATAGGTTTGTTGGAGGATCATGCGGCGCGCGCGAGCCCGAAACCCGCGCAGATATCGAGGGTCGCGAGCCCAGTATACTCCCGTTTCCCATGGAGGATCCGCAGAGACCGCATCCGCCGGATTTCCGCACGGCCCTGCGTTTCTGGTGGAAGCTCGGCTGGATCAGCTTCGGCGGTCCCACTGGACAAGTGGCGATCATGCACACGGAGGTCGTCGAGCGCCGACGCTGGATCGACGAGGAGCGCTTTCTGCACGCGCTCAACTACTGCATGTTGTTGCCAGGGCCCGAGGCGCAGCAGCTGGCGACGTACCTGGGCTGGATGATGCACGGCACGCGCGGCGCGCTCGCCGCCGGCATTCTGTTCGTGCTTCCGGCCGCGTTCTTGCTGTGGATCCTGTCGTGGATCTATGCGGCCCACGGCGGCGTTCCATGGATTGCGGCGATTTTCGCCGGGCTCAAGCCGGTCGTGGTCGGAATCGTCTTGCACGCGCTGTGGCGCATCGGAAAAAAGGCGCTGCGGCACCCGTCGCTGTGGTGCGTGGCAGCGCTGGCCTTCGCGGGCCTGTATTTCGGACGCGTTCCGTTTCCTGTCGTCGTGTTTAGCGCTGCGCTGTTCGGCTGGACTTGTCAGCGGTTTTTTCCGCGCTGGTTCGTGGGGCAGGATGCGGGGCCCGTTTCCGCGGCGAGCGGCGCCAGCGCAGTCGCGGCGAACACCCGGGGCGCCTGGTGGCGAGCGGCGCGGGTGACGATCCTCTGCCTGGTCCTGTGGTGGACACCGGTCGCGCTTCTGGCCCTTTGGTTCGGGCGCGAGTCGACGTTTGTCGCCGAGGGCGTCTTCTTCAGCCAGGCGGCCCTGGTCACGTTCGGCGGTGCCTACGCGGTTCTGCCGTACATCGGCAGTGCCGCGGTCGGGGAATTCGGCTGGCTGTCCCAGGGCCAGATGCTCGACGGCCTGGGCCTGGCGGAGACGACGCCGGGCCCGCTGATCATGGTGGTGCAATTCGTCGGCTTCCTAGCCGGTTGGAATCAGCCCATGGGACTGGAGCCCTGGCTCGCGGGCCTCATCGGATCCGCTGTCGCCACCTGGGTCACGTTCGTGCCGTGCTTCCTTTGGATCCTGCTGGGCGCGCCGTACATCGAGAGCCTGCGTAGCAAGCGCGGACTGAACGCCGCACTGGTGAGTGTCACGGCTGCAGTGGTCGGGGTCGTGCTCAATCTAGCCCTGTGGTTCGCAGTGGCGGCCCTGTTCGAGGGAGGGAAAATTGGCCGGGACACCGTCGATCTGATTGCGGTGCTCGTCGCCAGCGTGGTGTTCCTATGCCTTTGGCGCTGGAGGATCGGCGTTCACACGGTCGTGATCGCTGGCGGACTGTTCGGGCTCGCGCGCCACTTGATTGGGTAGGCTAGGCGCCATGCCTTTCATCGTTGGATGCCTCGCGCTGGGGATGCCGCGCGTCATGTTGTTCTTGGTCTGGGCATTCTCGGATCTGCTCGAGGCGAACATCGACAACATGCTCTGGGCAGTGGCGGGGCTAGTCTTCGCACCCCTGACGACCTTGGCCTATGCCTACGGCCACAGCGAAAGCGGTGGAACGCCGGCGGGCATCTGGCTCGTGATCCTGGTCCTCGCCGTGCTGCTCGACATGGGACTTCTGCGCAGCAGTCGCTCGAAGAAGGAAAAGAAGTAGCGCCGGGCCGGCGCGTCAACGCGCGCCAGTACGCAGGCGATCGGTCGCGCTGACCAGCTCGTGCAGGATGCCCGCCTCCATGGCCGAGTGGCCGGCGTCGGGCACGATTCGCAAATCAGCTTCGGGCCATGCGCGGTGCAGGGCCCAGGCGCTCTCGGCGGGGCACACGACGTCGTAGCGGCCCTGGACGATCACGCCTGGAATCTGGCGGATCCGGTGGACGTCGCGCAGCAGCTGATCATCGACTTCGAAAAATCCTCGGTTGACGAAGTAGTGGCACTCGATGCGCGCGAAGGCCAGCGCGAAGTCGCTCGCACCCGTCTTCGCGACGAGGTCGGCGTCGTAGTGCAGCGTGCTGGTGGATCCCTCCCAGATGCTCCATGCGCGCGCGGCTTCGAGGCGCGTCTTTACGTCGGGGCTCGTCAGTCGCCGATGGTACGCAGCCACGAGATCGCCGCGCTCCGCGGGAGGAATCGGAGCGAGGTAGTGCTCCCACGCGTCGGGGAAAATGTGGCTCGCGCCATCTTGATAAAACCAGTCGATTTCGCGCTTGCGCAGCAGAAAAATCCCGCGCAGCACCAGGGCACTGACAGCCTCGGGGTGTTTTTCAGCGTAGGCAAGTCCCAACGTCGAGCCCCAGGAACCGCCGAACACCATCCAGCGCTCGATGCGCAGTTTTTTGCGTAGAAGCTCCATGTCCTCGACCAGGTCCCAGGTCGTGTTGTGCGCGAGCTCAGCGTGGGGCGTGCTCTTGCCGCAGCCCCGCTGATCGAACAGCACGATGCGATAGTGGGCCGGATCGAAGAAGCGCCGATAGCGAGGATCCAATCCACCGCCCGGGCCGCCGTGCACAAACACGACCGGCTGACCCTTCGGATTGCCGCATTCCTCGTAATAGAGGACGTGGGGAGCGTGCACAGCGATCTGACCACTGGAGTGGGGTTCGATCGGCGGATATAGCGCGCGACGCGCGTCGTTCCCTGCTGCTTTCCCTGCTGCTTTCATGGAACCGAAGTGTTGTTGAGGAGGCTCTTATGCCCGGGGCTGGCCCAGCCCCGACGGGCGGCCCCCGCGATCGAGGTCTATGGTCCTAACTCAGCCGCACGCTTCAATCCAGGATCGCTCCACCCTCCGGACGCTCGGGCATCACCTGAGCTTCCCGTGTCCAGCGGGACTCGACCGCAACTTGCCAAAGTCCGCTCAGAGGATAGTACTTCCAAGCCCCTGATCATGCCGTCACGGTAGCACTCCGGAGGGGGATGGGGGCCGGCACACGGGCGGGCGCCGAGGCTGATGCCGAGCAGGGCAAGGATGGCCGCGAACAGGAGGCGCCGAGTGGATTGCGCCGCGGCGCCGAAGTGATTCTGGTGAGGCATGTGTGGGGTCTCCCTCTGGAGGCTCACTGCAGGTGCGAGAACACCGGGCCCGGGGAAAATATGCCGTGCTAGTCGCTCACCACGTGAAAGTATCAGGGCTCGGGACATGCGGGCTCCTGAACAGCATCGCGCCGGTCGCCAGAATACAGATGGGCAATCCAAGCCCCTGACGGTGGCGCACGGATAGGACTTCCAAGCCCCTGATCACGCCGTCGCGGTAGCACCCCGGAGGGTGATGGGGCCCGCGAAGCTGCCGGTTTCGCCGGCTTCTGTGGGTCGAGACGCTCTGGGCGCGCCACGGCGTGTCATCCGACAGGCCCCGAGCGGCAGGCTCTTGCTCGCGCGGCAATGCGTCGCCTCGCGCGCACGCGGAGCGTGCGCGCGGATGTCCGCGGTCCGCTGGTGCTCAGCTCACGCGCCGCAGGCCAGTTCTTCGCCGACGCGTGAGCGCGCGAGCACTGGAGGCTCGCTCGGCAGTCCGAGGTGATCGAGAATCTTCCGCACGACGACGCCGTCGCTGAGGTAAGCCCCGGTTCGTCGCGAAGCGACGGATCGCAACAGCACTAAATGTGCTGTTGCGAAGGGGATCCCGCGATCAGCTTGCGCCGAGTTCCGCGGTGCGGACACTCGAGCACGTCGATGGCAAAGGAACGTCTTTCATACTGCGCCTCCCGCAGTGGAAGTGCCCACCGAGTCGTGGGTTGATGGGGTGCCGGATGTTGAAAGCTCTTGTGGCGGCCAGTACAGCCACTCCCCGTGGTCGTTGCAAATGCGGGCCTTGATGCGCTGTTGTACGCGCCAGCGCGCGAGTGTGCTGCGGCCGACGCCGAGCTTGGCGTAGATCTGCTTGCCGGTCAGCATGCCCGCTTCGAGCAAGCGCTGCTTGAGGCTCTTGAATTTGGCCGAGAAGCGGACCCACTGCACTCCAGCAGGATCGAACACGTCACCGGCACCGGTTCGCAGTCCGCGCTGGTTGAGGATGCTGGCCACCTGTGCGTCGGTGTACTCGTCGAGGAGAGTATCGATCTCTTGGCGGACTTCTGCGTGAGTTGCGCGCTGTTGCTGCGCCGTCAGAGGGCGGGGTAGCGTCAAGGTGGTGGTTGCGCCGCCGCGGAAGCGCACTTGAGCGGTGATTTCTCGTTGCTTGATCAAGGTGACGTCCTCGATGAGCAACGCGAGCATGCGCTTGCGCTCGCGCTGCGGAGTGCTCGGGTTGCGCCACACAGTAGGAAAATCGGTCGCGAGAGCCATGATGCGCTGGCGCTGCGGCTCGTCGACGATGAGTCGATCGCCGGCACGCTGGTGCTGGTAGTTTTCTTGAGCTTCGGCGAGTTCGCGAAGCTTCGTGTTCCAGTTGGCTTCCAGCGAGTCGGCGACCAGGCGGTTGGAAGAATCCACCTGCATGTAGCGCTGGCGGGCGTGACCTGCCTCGTACTGTGCTCGTTCGACTTGGCGGTGACGCAGGCGATCGGCCTCGTCGATGCGAGCAGATATCTCCTGCTGCACGGCGAGTGAAAGTTCGAGCGCCAGCGGCGTGACGGCCGCGACGAGCAGCTCGCTGACGGCGGCGTCGATCTTTGTTCCCAGGATGCTTTGGCACTGCGGATCGCCGAAGAGTCGTCCGCGACCTTCGCACACATAGTTGGTGATGAGCTCGCCTTTTCGATGCGTGTTGTAGCGCACGTGCATGCGACTGCCGCACAGGCCGCAGACGCAGCGTCCCTGCAAGAGCGCAGGACCTTCTCGCGGCACCTGTCGCTCGAAGCCGAGCGTTTTCGCTGACTCGCGCAGACACGCGTCGATGCGCTCGTGTTCTTGCCACGAGATGTAGCCTGGGTGAGCGTCCAAGATCAGCACGTGCCACTCGGCTTGCGGCAGGCGCTCGTGGCGTATCTTTCCGTCGGGTCGCTTGCGCCAACGACCGCGCCCGAAGGCGTAGGCGCCGGCCTACCAGGGATTGTGCAATGCATGAGCGGCGCGACTGAGGCATAGCGGTCCCCAGACCAGTTCACCCTTTCTTGCGCCGCCGAGAATCCGGGTTGGGAAGCGCAAGCGCTGCTGTCGAAAATGTTTGACGGTGGCGCTCACCGCGCCGGTTTGGGCGAAAGTGGAAAAGAAGAGCCGCACGGTCTCTTGCACTTGACTGTCGGGATCGAGGACCACGCGCCCGGCGGCGTCGTAGACAAAACCGATCGGCAGGTGGCAGTGCAACTCGCCGCGTCGCGCCTTGTTGAGCAGGCCACCGCGCAAGCGCGCGCGCAGCATGTGCAGCTCGGCTTCGCTCATCGTGCCCTTGAGGCCGAGCAGCAAGCGGTCGTTGAAGTGCGCCGGGTCGTAGACGCCGTCTTCGTCGAGGATCAGGGTCTCGCTGAGCGCACAAATCTCGAGCAGGCGATGCCAGTCGGTCGAGTTGCGCGCAAGGCGCGAGACCTCGAGGCCCATCACGATTCCTGCGCGTCCCATGCCAACCTCGGCGACGAGCTTTTGAAAGCCTGCGCGGTCGACGGATGATGCGCCCGACTGGCCCAGGTCGGTATCGATGACGATGACACGTTCGATCGGCCAGCCCAGCGCGACGGCGCGTTGGCGCAGTGCGTACTGGCGCTGCGTGCTCTCGGTGTTTTCCAAGACTTGCCGGACCGTGGACTGGCGCACGTAGAGGTAGGCGTTGCGCCGAAGGTGGCTGGCGTTGACTTTGGACAGAGCTTCGGTGCTCATGAGTTGGTTTCTCCCAGGCCACGCAAAACCATGCCGGCCAAAAATTGCACGACGCCGGCGTGAATCGGGTCGGGCAGGTTGGGTGCTGTTGCACGCGGCTGTGCGGCCGCCTCGAGCGGGAGAGGCAAAGTCGCGCAGCGCGAGATCCAAGCGGCGAGCCCTTCTCGAAGCAGCAAGATCAGACCGAAGTGGCTGCCGAAGGTTTTTCCCGCGAGCACGCGCTGTCGCAGCTGCTCGTACGCCGCCATGGACAGATCGCTCTTGCTTTGCGCTGCGGGCAAAACGCTCACCGCCGTTTTTTTTCCAGTCGAGCGAGCGCGCGCTCGACGCTGCGCGCGTGGACGGCTCGTCCGAAACGCGCCTTGACCAGGCTCGCCAGCTCGAGCGAGCTCAAGCCAGGATCCCGCGCGCGCTGCTGCTGCAAGAAGTCCAGCACCTCTGCGCTCAACTTGTGCGCACGGCGCGGGCCAGGTTTTTTCGGCACCAACGCCGCCAACCCACCGCGCTCGAGCAGCGAGCGCGCCTGATAATAGGTCGGCCGCGAAAAGCCAAAAGTCGCCGCGCTGTGACTGACGGGCAGGTGCTCGACGCGCACGCGCCGCAGCATCTCGTACTTGACCTGGACCAGGTCGCGGGCGTCGAAGAAGTCGGCGCCGGCAAAGAGCGGGTCCAAAACCTTGTCGGGATGCGGGTTGAGGCAGCCGTGCTGGCGCAGGGCTTGGAGCTTGGGATCGGAGGGGCGTGTCTTGGCCATGGGAGTCGGTGGGAGAGGGGGCCGGGAGTGTACGTGTAATTACGCCTATCACGGCTGGCTTGTCTAGGGGGTCGGGCGGGAGATTATGCAAATAATGCCACGTATTGCGCCACAATGTGTGGCCGGCGGACTTTTTGCCATGGCGCATGGCCGGCAGAATCGTCCTTACACATCCGGCGAAATTGACTTGACACTCCCAGCGGGGCCTCGTCATGACCGCAGCCTCCCGATCAGCGCAACGAGATCGACCAGGTCCGCGACTCGAAACCGCGACCGGCCTGCCGCCACAAGCACGAACGGGTCTTCGGGCACTACGCTCGTCCAGCGCGCCGGCAGCGATGACAGATGCCCATCGTGATCGCGGAAATAGACCCGGTGCTCACTCCAGCGATGCCGGCGTTCGACAAAGTCGATCGCCTGCCCGAACAGTGGGTGAAACGGATGCGTGATCCGCACCGGCGTGGGCAGCTCGGCTGCGCGACATGCAGTTGATTGGTTGGATGAAGACTCTTTGCAGCAACTCGGCCCAAGTCAGGCGACGCGCCTTCGCGTGGCACTCAGCCTCAGAGCCGTGCGCTGCTGTGCAGTCCGCCGGCGTTGCGGGCATTGCACTCTTCGCTGTTCCCCTGCGCGGCCCTGGCACGATCAAGTCGCGATAGGGCGCCGCGGGTGCGAGGACACCATGATAAGTGTGCTGATGCGCGCGCGGCCGCGGTACGAGAGCCGCGAGCCGGGTGGTGGACAAAACGATTTTTCGGCACGGCCATGCGGGGCAGTATCGTTCAGCGCACCAAATCGAACTGCTGCCGTAAGTTCGCGGCGCGCCCAGCGTCGACCTCGGCGAGCCGACGGCAGGCATCCTCAGCGCGCGCGCGATCGCCCTTTAGTGCGCAGGCAGTCGCGAGGTTCTCCAGCGCGTCGGCATGGCGGGGCGCGAGGCGCAGGGCCGTCTCGAACTGCGCGAGCGCCTCGCCGTAGCGCTGCAAATTGAGGTAGGCGACGCCCAGGTTGTTCCAGGCGTCGAGGTTCGAATCGTCGAGCTCCAGCGCCCGCTGGTAGGCCGCGATCGCCTGCTCGCGCTCGAGCGCTCGCAGGTGGACGTTGCCCAGGTTGTAGTGGGCCGCGGAATA